>DASTWI010000001.1:0-20326 GCA_035776635.1 Sphingomonas sp.
ATCGCGGGGGTGGATAGCGTGCGAAAGCCTTGACGCCATTAACCCCGTTCGGGCTGAGCCTGTCAAAGCCCGGCCGATCGTGAGCAATCGCCCTTCGACAAGCTCGGGGCGAACGGAGATTGAGTTGACCGAGTCCTCCCCGCCCAAATCCCGACCCGCCTCGCCCGGCCTGCGCATGGCGCTCGATTACGGGCCGCTGCTGGTCTTCTTCGCGGTCAATTTCCTGATCCCGGGGGCGCCGATCGTTCGCGTGCTCGCCGCGACCGCGGCGTTCATGGCCGCGATGGTGGTCGCGGTGATCGTGTCGTGGGTGAAGACGCGGCACGTCTCGCCGATGCTGTGGCTGACCGCGATGCTGGTGATCGTGTTCGGCGGGCTGACGCTCTGGTTCCACGATCAGAAGTTCATCCAGATGAAGCCGACCTTCGTCTATGCGCTGTTCGCCGGCGTGCTGACCTTCGGCCTCGTCACCGGACGGCCGCTGCTCCAGCAATTGCTCGGCACCGCCTATGCCGGGCTCGACGCCGCCGGCTGGCGCAAGCTGACGCGCAACTGGGCGCTGTTTTTCGCTGGCATGGCCGCGCTCAACGAAGCGGTGTGGCGGCTGACCGCGGCGTACATGGCCAAGGACGCGGCGTGGAACGCCTGGGTGCTGTTCAAGTTTCCGGGCTGCGTGATCATCACGCTGGTGTTCGCGGTCGCCAACGTGCCGATGCTGTTGAAGCATGGGTTGCTGGTCGAGAGCGACGCCGTGACCGAGGCTCCGCCGGAGGGCTAACCGCTACGCCGTCACCCCAGCGAAGGCTGGGGTCTCTCCGTTATAAAGAGATGCCAGCCTTCGCTGGCATGACGGCCTTGGGTGTTAGCTCACCCCCGCGAGTCGAACCTTTTGCCAGCCTCGTCCCAGTTCACCACGTCCCACCATGCCTTGAGATAGGCGCCGCGGTCGTTGCGGTAGGTGAGGTAATACGCGTGCTCCCACACGTCGTTGCCGAGGATCGGCGTGCCCTTGTCGGCGACGACGTCCATCAGCGGATTGTCCTGGTTGGGGGTGCTCGTGACCTTGAGCTTGCCGCCCGCGTCGGCGATCAGCCACGCCCAGCCCGAGCCGAACTGGCCCGCGCCCTTGGCGTTGAACTCTTCCTTGAGCTTGTCGAGCCCGCCGAACTCGGCGATCGCATCGGCCAGCTTGCCCGACGGCTGGCCGCCGTTCGGCGCCATGATTTTCCAGAAGAAATCGTGGTTCCAATAACCGCCGCCGTTGTTGCGCACCTTGGCCGAGACCTTGGACGCCTGCGCGAGGATCTCCTCGATCGACTTGCCCTCGAGCCCGCCTTCGCTGACGCCGGCGTTAAGATTGTTGGTATAGGCCGCGTGGTGCTTGTCGTGGTGGAGCTTCATCGTCTCTTCGTTGATGGTCGGCTCCAGCGCATTGTAGGCATAGGGCAGCGGCGGCAGTTCGAAAGCCATGGCTCTTCCTCCTGGTTCGGTTCTGGGGGTTGCTTCACGCAACGCAGCGGTTCGCAAATGGGTCCGCGCGGATCGTTACGCAACCGGCTTATCTGGAGAAATTCCTGCCGATAACATCCCAAGCAAGGCCCTAACGCCCCGCCCCCAGCAGATCGTGCCGCCTGAGCGCATGGCGGAGCTGGTCGTAGCTCAGCCCCAGCGCATCCGCCGTCGCACGCTGGTTGTAGCGATGCTCGGCCAGCGCCGACCTCAGCAGCTCGCGCTCGAACCGCGACACCCGCGACTTGAAGTCCGACGGTCCGTCCTCGCACGCCGCGACGGGATCCTCCTCGGTCTCCTCCGCGCTCGTCTCCGCCGCGACGGGCCGCGCATTGTCTCCCGCCGGCTGCCATGGCGAGCGGAACGGATCGAACTCGATTCCGTCGATCGGCCCCTCACGCTCCCAGCGATAGACCGCGCGCTCGACCACGTTGCGCAATTCGCGCACGTTGCCCGGCCAGGCATATTCGGTCAGCGCATCGACCGCCGCCGCGCCGAATCCCGGCCATTCGTGCCGCCCCATTTCCGACGCCATCCGCCGCCCGAAATGATCGGCGAGCACCAGCACGTCCCCCCTGCGCGCGCGGAGCGGCGGCAACGTCACCACCTCGAAGCTCAGCCGGTCGAGCAGGTCGGCGCGAAACTCGTTCCGCTCGACCTTGTCGGGCAGGCTTTCGTTGGTCGCGGCGACGATCCGGACATCGACAGTGACCGGCCGCGACGAGCCGATCCGCGTGATCTCGCCATATTCGACCGCGCGCAGCAGCCGGTCCTGAGCCGCCATCGACAGGGTTCCCAGTTCATCGAGGAACAGCGTCCCCCCGTCCGCTTCCTCGAATCGCCCGGCGCGGGCCTTGGTCGCCCCGGTGAACGCGCCCGCTTCGTGTCCGAACAGTTCGGCCTCGATCAGCGTTTCGGGGAGCGCCGCGCAGTTCATGATGACCAGCGGCTGGTCCCACCGCGGGCTCAGGCGGTGCAGGCGTTCGGCGACCAGTTCCTTGCCCGTCCCGCGCTCGCCGATCACCAGCACCGGCCGGTCGAGCGCGGCGGCACGGCTGGCGCGTTCCAGCGCGTCGAGAAAGGCGGTCGATTGTCCGATGACCTGCGTCGTTCGTTCCATCCCCAAGCCTTGGCGCATTTCACCAATAATTGGCAAGTGCAAACTGTATTACTCGGATAAACACCGCGGATTTCCGCCGTTTTCAAAATTGGCACGCTTCCTGCGAAACACGTAACCGACCCCGCCGATGCGGCGGACAACGGATTTTTCAGGGAGGACCCCATGTTCAAGATCGAAACCGCCGGCCGCACCCTCGCCGCCCTCGCCTGCACCGCGCTGATGAGCTCGGTGTTCATGCTGGGTGCATTGGGTCCCGCCGTCGGGCATATTGCCGCAGGCGCGATCGCCTGATCGGCGGCCGGGGCGGGAATCCCTTGCCCCGCCCCGGCACCCCTTTCTGACCCAGGAGCACATAATGGGCATCTTTTCGCGAACCCGAGACATCATCGCCGCCAACGTCACCGACCTGCTCGACAAGGCGGAAGACCCCGCCAAGATGATCCGCATGATCATCCTCGAGATGGAGGAGACGCTGGTCGAGGTCCGCGCGTCCGCCGCGCGTACCATCGCCGACCAGAAGGAGATGCGCC
Source organism: Sphingomonas sp. (assembly GCA_035776635.1). Lineage (GTDB taxonomy): Bacteria > Pseudomonadota > Alphaproteobacteria > Sphingomonadales > Sphingomonadaceae > Sphingomonas. Next base: position 3,160 of record DASTWI010000001.1, read on the forward strand.
GCCACATCGCCAAGCTCGACAAGCTCCAGGAAAACTGGACCGAGAAGGCCGAGCTGGCGCTGTCGAAGGATCGCGAGGACCTCGCCAAGGCTGCGCTGCTGGAGCGCCAGAAGGCCGCCGACATGAGCGAGCAGCTGCAGGGCGAGATCGCCGTGCTCGACGATGCGCTGCGCGCGTCGGAAGAGGACATCGCCAAGCTGCAGAACAAGCTGCGCGAGGCGCGCAATCGCCAGAATTCGATCATGACCCGGCTGGAGACCGCGCACAACCGCGTGCGGATGCGCGAAGTCTATGCCGGTTCGAAGACGCAGGACGCCTTCTCGCGGTTCGACGTGCTCGAGCGCCGCGTGGACATGGCTGAGGGTCATGCCGACGCACTGTCGCTCGGCGGTTCGCAGAAGACGCTCGACGAGGAAATCGCCGAGCTGAAATCGAGCGAGAAGGTCGAGGCCGACCTCGCCGCCTTGAAGGCGAAGATGAGCAAGGAGGGCTGAGGTGGACGATATGATGCCTGTCCTGATCTGCCTGATCCTGTTCGTCGGGCTGCCGTGGGTCATCTTCCACTACATCACCAAGTGGAAGCAGGCGCCCAAGATGACCGACGAGGACGAAAAGCTGCTCGACGAGATGTATAATCTCGCCCGCCGTCTGGAGGACCGCCTCAACACCGTCGAGCGGATCGTCGCCGCCGACCACCCCGGCTGGAAGCCGTTGCCGCCGGCCGGCGAGCCGGTCGAGACCTACCAGTCATTCGAGACCTTCGAACGCAACAGGAGGAACTGATGTCCGCCAGCCGCACCCAATTCTATCTCGACAAGCAGAACGCCAAATGGCTCGGGGTCTGCGCCGGCATCGCTGATTACACCGGCATCGACGTGACCTTCGTGCGGATCGGCGTCGCCGTCCTCACGGTCATCACCCAAGGCACGGTCGGCGCGGCCTATCTTATCGCCGCGTGGCTCGCGCCGAAGAAGCCGGTCGGGCTCTACCAGTCTGAGGACAACGCCAAATTCTGGCAGGGCGTGCGCACCAACCCGCGCCGCTCGACCGCCGAGGTCCGCTCGAAGTTCCGCGACATCGACCGTCGCCTCGCCGACATCGAGCTGATGTATACCAGCCGCAACACGCGCCTCGCCGACGAGATCGACAGTCTGCGCTGACACGGCAAAGCCACAGGAGTTCGAGTGATGGACCATGGACAGATTTTCGTCCTCGCCCTCGTCGCCATTGTCATGGGCACGCAAGTGATGCGGGTCGCGATCATGGCCAAGCACGGTATCCCGCTTCATGACCGCAATCGCCGCCGCGCGATGCGCCGCCCGCGGCATCCGTTCGCCTTCATGGCGCACGGTTGGAATAACCGTGAAGAGGACCAGGACGATGAAAGCCCCGCGGCGCAACGCAAGATCGAATTGCTGTCGACCGAAAACGAGCGCCTGACCGGCCAGATCGGCCGCCTGGAGGAACGTCTGCGCGTCCTCGAACGGATCGCCACCGATCCCGCCGAACGCACCGCACGCGAGATCGACGCGCTGCGCGACGCCGACTGAACTGAGGAAGGGGAGAAATATCATGAACGCCGCCGACATCTTGATGCGCCTCGGGCCGCTGATCGTGATGATCACGCTGATCGGCGTCGTCGGATGGGTGCTGACGATCTGGATGCGGATCAAGAACGGCTACCCGCTGGACGGCGCATGGGGACAGGCGATCTATCCCAAGGCGACCAGCGAAACGACTGAGCGCGTCAAGTTGCTCAGCCAGGAAAATGCGCAGCTGCGCGCCGAACTGGGCTCGATCAAGGACCGCCTCGCCAATGTCGAGCGGATCGTCACCGACAGCAGCCACATGCTCGACGAGGAAATCGAGCGGCTGCGCAAGCCGAACAATTGAGGAGAGCGTGCGATGGTTGACCCTTTGCTGATCCCGATCTTCGCACTGAGCATTCCGATCGTCGCGCTGATCGGCAACCAGATCGTCAAGCCCTGGCTCGCCCACCGCGAGAAGCAGATGGCGCTCGAGGCGCAGATGGTCGCCGAAAAGGCGGCGCAATATGCGGCGCATTCCGAACGGCTCGAACAGCGCGTCCGTGTGCTCGAACGGATCGTCACCGACAAGGGCATCGCGCTTTCGGACGAGATCGAAAAGCTCAGGGACGAATCGCTCAACTGACGAACGCATAAAGAGAATTCAGGAGGAACTGGACCCATGAACCCGTTTGAAATGGTCGTCGCGATCATCATCGTCGTGACCATCGGCCGCGTGCTGCAATCGCGCTATCGCTATCAGCACCGCACCGAGCGGGCGGATCGCGTCGACAGCGCCGAGAACCAACAGCTTCGCCAGGAGGTTCAGGCGCTCCGCGAGCGCGTCCAGGTGCTCGAGCGCGTCATCACCGACGGCCATTCGTCGAGCGACCTCGATCGCGAGATCGAGCGGCTGCGCGATCGAAGCTGATTTACCCAGAGGAACCGTGTCATGAACGACCCGACCTTCTATCTGACCATGGCCATCGCCGGCCTCGCCGGCCTCGCGATGCTCTCGGTCGCGGCGCTGACGGGCTGGCGCGGCTGGCTCCAGCTCAAGCAGCAGGAGCTCGACCGCCACCGCGCCGGGGCCGAATCCGCCGTGCCCAGCGCCAGCCAGCGCATCGAGATCGCCGACCTCAAGGAACGCATCCGCAAGCTGGAGGCGATCGCCGCGGGGGTGGACCTGTAACCACTCTCCCCTCCGCTTCGGGGGAGGGGCCGGGGGTGGGACATGGCCGCGAACGAGATGCGTGCCGCACTCCCCGCCCCCCTCCCCTGAAGCGGATGGGCTGTGTATAGGCGCGGCATGACCCGCCTCTCCGACCTCCAGGACGAATATTCCTTCCTCGACCCCGACGACCGCTATCGCCTGCTGATCGACCTCGGCCGCGCGCTCGAGCCGATGCCCGAGCCGCTCAAGACCGACGCGACGCTGGTCCGCGGCTGTTCGGCGGCGGTGTGGGTCTATCCCACCGTTCGCGACGACGGCGCGCTCCACTTCCTCGCCGATTCGAACGCCGCGATCACCAAGGGCATCATCGCGCTCGTCCTGCTGACGGTACAGGACCGCTCGCCCGCCGACATCCTCGCCACCGACATCGAAGCCGCGCTCGCCCCGTTCGACCTCAAGAATCAGCTGAGCTCGAACCGCACCCAGGGCATCCCCAACATGATCGCCCTGATCCGCGCCACCGCGCAACGCTACGCGGCCTAGCGTTCCTCGGCTTAGCGTCCCGTTCCGTTCGCCCTGAGCGAAGTCGAAGGGCGGGTTACACCACGTGCTTCGACTTCGCTCAGCACGAGCGGGTATGGCGCTCTATTCGTTCCCCGGGAGCGAATATCGCTCCCGATCGTTCCACCGCCGAGACGAAAAGGGCTGCACACCCCATGCGATTGGCCCTGACGATCATCGGCGCAGCCCTGCTCGCCGGCTGCGCACACGACGGCGTCCATCCGGATACGGCCACCGCGCCGCCGTCGCTCGCGAACACCGACTGGACGATCGCCAGCATCAACGGCGCCGCCCCCGCCGCCCAGCGCAAGGCCGAGCTCCGCTTCACCGCCGACCGCATCTCGGGCAATGCCGGCTGCAACAGCTTCGGCGGCGGCTATACCGTCGCGGACGGCACGCTGACGGCGACGCAGCTCATCTCGACCAAGATGGCGTGCATCGGCCCCGGCATGGACCAGGAAACCGCCGTGTTCAAAATCCTCGGCCAGCCGATGACGATCGCGCGGCAGTCCGACGGTTCGATCACCCTCACCGACAACGCCGGCGCACTCACGCTGACGCCGGCGGAACGCTAGGCCTATTCCGCCGCCTCGGCCGCAGCCTCGTCGCGCGGCGGCGTCAGCTTGGTGAGCGGCCGGATCCCGGTCTCGACCACCGGCGGCGCGTCGATCGCCTTGCCGCCGGTCTCGACCCCCAGCGCCTCGAACCGCTTCGCCTGGGTATAGACCTGGCTCTCCAGACTGCCGACCATGTCGTTATACGCCCCCGCCGCGATCCCCAGGTTGCGGCCGAGCTTGGCGACATGCCCGCTCATCGTCGCCAGCCGGCGATAGAGCTCCTTGCCTGCCTCGGCGATCTCCTGCGCTTGTTCGCGCAGCGCCTCCTGCCGCCAGATCCCCGCCATGATCTTGGCCAGCGCGAGCATGTTGATCGTCGAGGCAACCACCACGCCGTTGCGGAACGCGCTCTCGATCAGGTCGGGCGCGCGCTCGGCGGCGGCGGACAGGAAATGCTCGCCGGGCACGAACATGATGACGAAATCGGGCGAGCGCTCGAACTGCCGCCAATAGCTCTTGCGCCCGAGATCGGCGGCATAGGCCTTGAGCGCGTTGGCGTGCTGGAGCAGCAGGTCGGCGCGCCGCCCCTCGTCCTCCTCGTCGAACGCCTGCTCGAATGCGACCAGCGGACACTTGACGTCGATCACGATGCAGCGCCCGCCCGGCAGGTTGACGACGCAATCGGGCCTCATCTGCCGCTCACCGTCGCTGACGGTGGTCTGCAGCGTGAAATCGACATTCTCGGCCAGCCCCGCCGATTCGAGGATCGTGCGCAGTTGCTCCTCGCCCCACCGCCCCCGCGCCTTGGGGCTCGAGCGCATGACGTTGGCAAGCCGCTGCGTCTCGCGCACCACGCTGGCGTTGCCCTGCACGAGCTGCGTCACGGCCTGGCTCAGCTCGCGATAGCTGCCCTCGCGCTCCTTCTCGATCCGTCCGAGATTCTCCTCGTACCGCTTCAGCGTCGTCTCGACCGGCTGCAGCAACGCCTTGAGCTTCGCCTCGTTGGTCTCGCCCGCCTGGGTGAAGCGCTGCTGCGCGCGTTCGAGGAAGCTCGCCTGCGCCTGGCCGAGCAGCGTGTGCGCCACCTCGGCGAATTGCGCGGCCATCACGTCCTTGCCCTCGCCGAGCGCGCGCAGCTCGGCCCCCAGCCGCGCGCCCTCGATCCGCGCCGCCTCCAGTTCGCCGCGAACCGCCGACACCTCCTCACGCGACTGGGCGAGCTCGGCGACCGCGCGCTTGAACTCCTCGGTGCGTGCGTCGCGTTCGGCGCGCGCCGCCGCCGCACCGCGCCCGCCCGCGAACCAGCCGACGATCACGCCGACGACGAGCGCCACGATGGCGATAAGGACGGCGGCAGGCGACATCGGGCTCCCCTCGGCGGAACGAAGCGGGAACCTAACGCGCGCGCGCCGTCGCGACAAGCGGAACCTCGCTCAAGGCCGATCCGTTGCCTTCCGAAAAGGAGGGACAATGATGACGAAGATGCCGGGCCTTGCGCCCGTTCTGCTGCTCGCCGCCTGCTCGCAACCTCAGGACACCGCCGAAAACGCGACGCCGCCCGCGGCAAACGAGGCCATTCCACCGTCCCCCTCGCCCAGCACGACGTCGACGCCCTCCCCGGCGCCCGCTCCGACGACAAAGCCCGGAAGGCTGCCGGCCGCCACCGGCGCGCAGCCCCGCTACATCGGCCGCTGGGCAGCGACGCGCCAGCTTTGCGAGGGCGGCGCCTGGCGCTTCTACGCCACGCATCTCGAGACAGCCGGCGAAGTCTCCTGCACCTTCGGCAAGGTGGACACGGTGCCCGGCGGCTACGACATCCACGCGACCTGCACCGCCGAAGCCCCGCCCGCCCCCGACACGATCAAACTGCGCTTCGCCGAATCGGCGCAGGCGATGCTGGTCGACTCGAAGACCTTCAAGTCCGTCGGCCTGACCTATTGCGGCCCGCTCGGATAGCGCCCGCCATTCCATAAAACCGTTCGTGCCGAGCTTGTCGAAACACCGTTCTTGGACCAGCAAAAGGGCGCCCCTTCGACACGCTCAGCGCGAACGGCGATGGAGCCTTAACCTCTTACGCCGCTTTCTTGCGAAGCTTCTCGAGCTTCTTCAGCACCATGTTGCGCTTCAGCCGCGAGATATGGTCGATGAACAGCACTCCGTTCAGATGGTCGATCTCGTGCTGCATACACGTCGCCATCAGCCCGTCGAGTTCCTCCTCATGGGCATCGCCGTTCCGGTCGAGCCAGCGCACGCGGCAGCGCGCCGGGCGCTCGACCTCGGCATATTGCTCGGGGATCGACAGGCAGCCTTCGTTGTAGACCGCCAGCTCGTCGCTCACCCACAGGATCTCGGGATTGATCACGACATGGGGGTTGCGGACCGGCTCGCCCTGTTCCTCGCCCTCCACATCCTCGCTCGCGCGCTCCTGCAGGTCGATCACCAGAATGCGCTGGTCGATCCCGACCTGCGTCGCGGCAAGCCCGATGCCGCTCGCCGCATACATCGTCTCCAGCATGTCGTCGGCAAGCTGCCGGACGGCATCGTTCACCTCGGCGATGGGCTTGGCGACGTCACGCAAACGCGGGTCGGGAATCTCGAGAATCTGCAGCACGGCCATGGGCGTTCAGCTAGGCAGCAAGGGTGTCTTTGTAAAGGGACGGCCCCGCCCTTTCAGCGCCATTCCAGCGATGCTGCGCATCGCCGGAACCCTGGGCGCTTCCGCCCGCTCCCCCACCCGGCCTTCCAATCAGGACGTCTATGGGACGTCGGGTGGGGGAGCGGGCTGGTGCCGCTTCAACAAACACTCAAGCGACCGGCCGCCGCGCCCGCAGCGCCTGCGCCAGGGTCCCCTCGTCGAGATAATCAAGCTCGCCCCCGACCGGCAGCCCGTGCGCAAGCTGCGTCACCCGCACCGGAAACCGCTCGATCCGCTCGGCGATGTAATGCGCGGTGGTCTGGCCTTCGAGCGTGGCGTTCATCGCCAGCACCACCTCGTCGATTCCGCCCGCTTCGATCCGCGCGATCAGCGCATCGATCGCCAGATCCTCCGGCCGCACGCCCTCCAGCGCCGACAGCCGCCCGCCCAGCACATGGAACCGCCCCGGAAACAGCCGCGACCGGTCGAGCGCCCACAGGTCCGCCACTTCCTCGACGACGCACAGAGCGCGCGCGTCGCGGCGCGGATCGGCGCAAATGCCGCACGGATCGGTGGTGTCGACATTGCCGCACACCGAGCAGGTCGCCAGCCGCGCGCTCACTTGCTCGAGCGCCGCGCGCAGCGGCTCGAGCGCGCTCTCGCGCTTCTTGAGAAGATGCAGCACCGCGCGCCGCGCCGACCGCGGCCCCAGACCCGGAAGCCGCGCCAGCGCCTGCGTCAGCGCCTCGATTTCAGAGGATGCCATGCCTTCCTGTTAAGGAGGTCAGGGCGGAAAGGAAACCTCGCGCTCCCGCGCAAGCAGGAGCTTTGCGAAAGCCGCCGATCACTTCTTCTCGTCGTCATGCCGGACTTGTTCCGGCATCCACGGCAGTTGCAGATTCAATGATCCATAGCTTGGCCCAGGGTGCCCCTCCGGACAAGTCCGGGGTGACGGGCGCATTGGCCAACGTCTCGCGAGAGCAGGAACTCAGGTGGCCACACCTGATCCTGGGCTCCTGCTTTCGCAGGAGCACGAGCGTGTTCATCCCGAACCCGTCCGCCTCCACAACTACCCTCTTGCCCGCTTCCCGCCGACCGGCCACAGCCGAACCCATGCGGATCGTCTTCATGGGAACTCCCGAGTTCGCCGTCCCGGTGCTCGACGCGCTCGCTGAGGCGGGCCACGAGGTCGCCGCCGTCTATACCCAGCCCCCGCGCCCCGCCGGACGCGGCAAGAAGCTGATCCCCTCCCCCGTCCACGCCCGCGCCGACGCGCTCGGCCTGCCGGTCCGCGCCCCGATCTCGCTCAGGAACGCCGACGAACAGGCCGCCTTCGCCGCGCTCCGGGCCGGCGCCGCGGTCGTCACCGCTTACGGCCTGATCCTGCCGCGCGCGATCCTCGACGCGCCCGCGCACGGCTGCCTCAACGTCCACGCCTCCCTCCTGCCGCGCTGGCGCGGCGCCGCGCCGATCCAGCGCGCTATCCTCGCCGGCGACGAAGAGACCGGCGTGTGCATCATGCAGATGGAGGCGGGGCTCGATACCGGCCCGGTGCGCCTTGCCGACCGCACCCCGATCGACGGCAAGACCGCCGGCGCGCTCACCGCCGAACTGAGCGCGATGGGCGCGCGGCTGATGACGACGGTGCTCGCCGGCCTCGACGCGCACCCGCCCATCGCTCAGCCGGAGGACGGCGTCACCTACGCAGCCAAGATCGACAAGGCCGAAACCCGTCTCGATTTCACCCAGGCAGCCGAAGCGGTCGAGCGCCAGGTCCGCGCCTTCAACCCGCCCGGCGCGTGGTTTGAGGCCAATGGCGAGCGCGTCCGCGTGCTCGAGGCGGCGATGGCCGACGGGCCGGGCGCGCCCGGAACGGTCATCGACCACGAGCTGACCATCGCCTGCGGCTCGGGCGCGATCCAGCCGGTCGTGGTGCAGCGCGCCGGCCGCGCCGTGATGAGCGCCGACGAACTGCTGCGCGGCTTCGCGATCCCGCCGGGCACGCGGCTGTGACTCGATTCGCGCTGACGGTCGAATATGACGGCGGTCCGTTCATGGGCTGGCAGCGGCAGGCGCACGGCCCCAGCGTGCAGGAAGCGATCGAGCGCGCCGTCACCGCGATCACCGGCGAACAGACGGCAGTCCATGCCGCCGGCCGCACCGACGCCGGCGTTCACGCGCTCGCCATGCGCGCGCATGTCGAGGTGAATCGGCCGATTACCGCCTTCCGTCTGATGGAGGCGCTCAACGCCCGGCTACGCCCCGATCCGGTCGCGATCCTCGCCTGCCGCGAGGTCGCGGACGACTGGCACGCGCGTTTCTCCTGCATCGCGCGGCATTACGAATACCGCATCGTCGTCCGCCGAGCGCCGCTGACCTTCGCGCGCGGTTACGCCTGGCGCATCCCCACGCCGCTCGACCTCGACGCCATGGCAGAAGGCGCCGCCAAGCTGCTCGGCCGGCACGACTTCACTACCTTCCGCTCAGCGCATTGCCAGGCCGACAATCCGATGCGGACGCTCGACCGGCTCGACGTCAGCGCGGGCGCCGACGGCACGATCCTGATCCACGCCTCCGCGCGCTCGTTCCTCCATCACCAGGTCCGCTCGATGGTCGGCTGCCTGACGCTGGTCGGCCACGGTAAATGGACTCCCGACGACATGCGCGCCGCGCTCGAAGCCCGCGACCGCGCCGCCCTCGGCCTCAACGCGCCCCCCGAAGGCCTTTATTTTCTCCGCGCCGACTATCCGGGCGAGGCGTAGCTCGACGCACCCGAAAATCCCGTTCGCCCTGAGCTTGTCGAAGGGCGGATGGAGAGCCGTGCTTCGACAAGCTCAGCACGAACGGAGTTGGGGGGCAGCGCTCACCGGCTGAACCGCGCCGCCAGCTCGACATGCGTGGACCACAGGAATTGCCCCACCGGTTGCACCCAATCGAGCACGAACCCGCCTTCGCACAACATCTTCGCATCGCGCGCAAAGCTGCTGGGATTGCACGAAACATACGCCGCCACCGGCACCCGCGATGCCGCCAGCGCCGCGATCTGGTCGCGCGCGCCGGCGCGCGGCGGGTCAAGCACGATCGCGGCGAACCGCTCGAGTTCCTCGGGCGCCAGCGGCCGGCGATAGAGGTCGCGATGATCGGCGGCGACGTGCCGCTGCGCGCGCCCCGCCGCCGCCTTGAGCGCCAGCACCGCCTCGCGCGCCGCCTCGGCGGCATAGACTCGCGCATTGGGCAGGCCGAACGCGAAGGTGCCGAGCCCCGCGAACAGATCGGCGACCGCCCCGGCGCGCCCGACTGCCTCGCGCACCGCATCGACCAGCGCGGCCTCGCCTTCCGCCGTCGCCTGAAGGAACGCGCCGGCCGGGAACGGCACCGGCACGCCGCCCAAGGTGATCGTCACCGGCTCGGGCTCCCACCGCGTCTCGGCTCCGAAGCCGTTGTCGAGCGACAGCCGCGCAAGGCCATGCCGCTCGGCGAACGCGGTGATCCCTTCCGCTGCGGCGAGCCCGTGCCCCTCGACTCCGTCGATCAGCACGTCGACGCCTTGGTCGACCTGCGTCAGCGTCACGCCCGCACGGCGCGTGCCGGGCAGCAGCACCGACAGCAGTCCGCGCAGCGGCTGCAACAGCGCGAACAGCTCGGGTGTCAGGATCCAGCATTCCTGCAGATCGACCAGCGCATGGCTGTTCTGCTCGGTGAAGCCCAGATGCACTTGCCGCCCCCGCCGCTCGGCGTGCAGCGTCGCGCGGCGCCGGGTGTTGGGCGGCGACAGGATCGGCATCCGAATCGCGCTCTCGATCCCCTGCGCGGCGAGCGCGGTGGCGACGCGGTCGGTGATGAACCCGGCATAGGCCGCATCGTCGAGGTGCTGCAGCTGGCACCCGCCACAGCGCGGGAAATGCCGGCACGGCGGCGTCTGGTGATGCGGCCCGCGCACCACTTCGCCCGACGGCAGCAGCGTGTCGCCCGGCGCGGCGAGCGGCGCATAGCGGCCGCCGGCGGTCATCCCCTCCCCGCGTGCGGCGACGCGGATGATCTCGGTATCCTGGGTCATGCCGACGCCCGTACCGCGGTCAGCGCATCCGCCAAGTCGTCGGCGATGAACGATGCGCCGAGCCGACGCGCCGCTTCGCCGTGCAGCCAGACCCCGGCGGCGGCTGCCTCTATCGGCTCCAGCTTCGCCGCCAGCATTGCCGCGATCGTTCCGGCGAGCACGTCGCCGGTACCCGCGGTCGAGAGCCAGGCATTCGCCTCGCCGGCCACTCGCGCGCGGCCGTCGGGCGCAGCGATGACCGTATCGGGGCCCTTGAAGACCACCACCGCATCGGCTTCGGCCGCCGCCGCGCGCGCTTGGTCGATCTTGCTCCCCTCGCCTTTGCCGAACAGCGCCGCGAACTCGCCGGCATGGGGGGTGAGGATCGCCGGCGCCTCCCGCTGCCGCAGCACGTCGAGCCGGCTCTTGAGCAAATGCAGCGCGTCGCCGTCGATGACCAGCGGATGCCCGGTCGCGAGCACCCGATCGAGCTTCGCGGCGGCCTCGCCATCGCGCCCCAGCCCCGGCCCGATCAGCAGCGCCCCGATCCGCGCATCGCCCAGGCTGTGCTCATCGAACTTCCGATCGACCAGCGAACAGGGTCCCCCCGAATCGTCATTTCCCAGCCGTTCGACATAGCCCGCGCCCGCCCGCATCGCGGCCGTCGCAGCAAGCAAACTCGCCCCCCGCATCGGCCCGGCAACCACCGCGACCATCCCGCGAGTATATTTATACGAGTCCGGACCCGGAACAGGAAGGCAAGGTTTCTCAAGTACTTCAACTGAGCTGTTGACAGAAATTCCGATGTCGATCACCCGCACCGCACCGCAATAGCGCGCTGCGGGCTGCAACAGATGCCCCGGCTTCACTGCGCCCAACGCCAGCGTGACGTCGAATCTCGGTACCGAACTCAGCACCGCCCCGTCATCGGCCGAAATTCCGCTAGGAAAATCAACGGCAACCGCCAGCCGCGCAGCCTCGACCAGTGCGCGAAGCCGCACGGAAAGCGCACCCTCGAGCGGCCGCGCCAGCCCCGTCCCGAACAGCGCATCGACCACAACCGCCGCCGGTTCGGCGCTCCCGATCTCCTCGACCGCCCCTGTCCAGCCCGCGCGGGCCCGCCGCGCTGCCGGTGTCACCGGCTCGCCCGTCGCCGCGATCCGCACCTTCAGCCCGGCCTCCGCCAGCGCAGCCGCCGCGACATAGCCGTCGCCGCCGTTGTTGCCCGGCCCGCACAACACCAACACCGAATGCCCCGAGGCAAGCCGCCGGACCGCCGTGGCGACACCCTTGCCGGCGCGGTCCATCAACACCTCGACACTGGTTCCACCAGCGATCGCGCGCTCTTCGGCAGCTCGCATTTCCGCTGCGGTGACAATGGGATGGCCGGAGATTGGCATCATCTCCCCGATTGCCCCTTCACGACGGCGGGCAGGCGATAGCGATCGCCGCCGATCGCCACCTCGATCGTGCCGGCTTCGACGATCGTCACCTTGGCCGACTCGGCGCCATCGGCCGCGATCACGCCCCGGCCGTCGTGCGTGACCTGCAGTCGATGAAAGCCGCCGTCGGGATTGCGGACGACCAGCATCTCCCCATCCTCGTCCGCGATTGAGTCCAGCGCGCACTCGCGTTCGAACTCCGTGGCGCCCTGAGGCGCGCACTCGATACGATCGCTATCAGCGGCGTGCTGCGCGTCCCCGGCGGCGGCCCTGTTCCGGTCCGCACCCGTGCCGCACGCGGACAGCGCCAGGATCAGCGTAAATGCGCCCCAACACAATCGTCCGCGTCGCGCCTGTCGAACAATCGATCGATCAGATATCCGCGTAGACATGGCGTTCGGCTCGGGCTCCCGGATGGGTGACCGCGCCCTTATAGGCAGGACCGACGTTCCCGGCATAGCGCCACAGCGCCCCGGCTCCGTAATCGGACTGCCGCGTCCGCCATTTCGCCTTGCGTGCGGCGAGCACGTCCTCCGCCACATCGAGGTCGATCGTCCCGGCCTCGGCGTCGATGCGGATGACGTCGCCGTCCTCGACCAGCGCGATCGGCCCGCCCTCGGCCGCTTCGGGCCCGACGTGGCCGATACAAAAGCCGCGTGTACCGCCAGAGAAGCGCCCGTCGGTGATCAGCGCAACCTTCTCGCCCATTCCCTGGCCGTAGAGCGCGGCGGTGGTCGACAGCATCTCGCGCATACCGGGCCCGCCCTTGGGCCCTTCGTAGCGGATGATGATGACCGCGCCCTCGGCGATCTCGCGCGCTTCGACCGCGGCGAAGGCATCCTCCTCGCAATCGAACACCCGCGCCGGCCCTTCGAACTTGAGTCGCTTCATGCCCGCGACCTTCACGATCGCCCCGTCGGGCGCGAGGCTCCCGCGCAGCCCCACCACCCCGCCGGTCGGGGACAGCGGCGTCTTCACGTCGTAGATGACCTTCTGGTCGGGGTTCCACGTCACTTCGTCGATATTCTCGCCCAGCGTCTTGCCGGTGACGGTCAGGCAATTGCCGTCGAGCAAGCCGCCCGCCAGCATCGTCTTCATCAGCATATAGACGCCGCCCGCCTCGTACATGTCCTTGGCGACATACTTTCCGCCTGGCTTGAGGTCAGCGATGTAAGGTGTTGACTTGAAAATCTCCGCCACGTCGAACAGGTCGAAATCGATCCCCGCTTCATTGGCCATCGCCGGCAAGTGCAGCCCGGCATTGGTGGAGCCGCCGGTCGCCGCGACGACACGCGCGGCGTTCTCGAACGCGGCGCGGGTGCAAATGTCGCGCGGGCGGATGTTGCGCGCGAGCAGCTCCATTACTTGCTCACCCGCCGCGACCGCCAGACTGGCGCGGTCGGGATAGGGTGCCGGCATCATGTTCGAATTGGGCAAGCTGAGCCCGATCGCCTCGCCGACGCACGCCATGGTGTTGGCGGTATATTGCCCCCCGCACGCCCCCGCGCCGGGGCACGCGACCTTCTCCAGCGCGATCAATTCGTGCAGCGGACACCCGCCGGCGGCGTGCTGGCCGACGGCTTCGAACACATCGACAACGGTCACGTCCCGATCATGGAAACGGCCGGGCAGGATCGAGCCGCCGTAGACGAAGATCGAGGGGATGTTGAGGCGGAGCATCGCCATCATCATGCCCGGCAGCGACTTGTCGCACCCGGCGAAGGTCACGAGCGCATCGTAGCAATGCCCGCGCACCGACAGCTCGACCGAATCGGCGATCACCTCGCGGCTGACGAGGCTCGACTTCATTCCCTGATGGCCCATCGCGATGCCGTCGGTGACTGTGATCGTGTTGAACCGCCGCGGCATCCCCCCGCCCGCGATCACCCCGGCGCGCGCGGCATCGGCCTGCATGTCGAGGGTGATATTGCACGGCGCCGAATCGTTGCCCGCGCTGGCAAGGCCCACGAACGGCTTGGCGATATCCTCCTCGGGGATTCCCATGGCGTAGTAATAGCTACGGTGCGGGGCGCGCTCGGGACCGACGGAGACGTGGCGGCTGGGCAGGCGGGATTTGTCGAAGCGGTTGGTCATCGCGACAGGCTATTTCCCGTTTCCGCCGGTTTACGCAACCCTGTTACGCGTCTCGCCAATCACGCGACCGAGAATAGTCGTCCAACGCGCAACCCCGGCCGGGTCCGCGATAAGGTCGTTGCGCACCTCGATCGCGACATAGGGCAGCCCCCGCGCCTCGCCATGACGGTTGAGCGTGGCGTTGAGCAGCTTGCCCGAATAGGGCTGGTTGTCGCCGGTCTCGAGCCCCTCGGCGCGCAGCAGCTCGATGGCGATCCGCGCGGCGCGATCATCCTCGTTATAGAGGATTCCCACCTCCCACGGCCGATCGGCGCCGCCGCTCTCGAGCCGCGGGGTAAAGCTGTGAATCGAGGCGAGCAGCCGCGGCCGGCTGCGCTCGATCAGCGCCGCCAGTGCCTCGTGGTACGGCCGGTGGAACCGCTCGATCCGCTCCTCGCACTCTGGCAGCGCATTGCCGGGGATGACGCGGCCGTCGCTCGTCGTCGGAATCAGTTGGGGATGGTCGGGCTCGCGATGAAGGTCGATCACCAGCCGCGACACGGTGGCGAGGATCGCCGGCGCATCGAGTGCCGCGGCGAGCGCGCGAGTCAGCGGCTCGGCGCCGATATCGACCGCGATGTGGAGATCGAGCAGGTCGGGCGTGATGCCCAGCTCGATTCCTTCGGGGACGACGTTCGAGGCATGGTCGCACAGCAGCAGCACGTCGCCGCCGCCGGCGATGATTTCGGGCAAGCTCATGGCCGCGGGATAGGCGCGAGCGCCTTCAAGGACAACGCCTCGCTCCGTTCGTGCTGAGCGAAGTCGAAGCACGATCTTGCGGATGCGCCCAAACGCCCTTCGACAAGCTCCAGGGCGAACGGGATGGGCGCCATCAGACCCGCGCGTGGAATGGCGAGAAGTCGGTGCCGCGGTCGAACACGTCGACTCCCTCGGCGCGCTTGAGCCAGCCGACCACCGCATAGGTTACCGGCGTCAGCACCACCTCCCAGCTGACCTTGAGGACGAACTGGCTCACCATCACCATCAGCATCGCCTGCACTGGCCAGTCGGGCAAGCCGTAGAAGGCGAGCGGATAAAAGATCAGGCTGTCGGCGCCCTCGCCGACGATCGTGCTGCCGATCGTCCGCGTCCACAGCCAGCGTCCCTCGGTCCAGATCTTCATCTTGGCGAGCACCAGCGAGTTAAGGAAATCCCCCGCCCAGAACGCGCAAAGCGACGCGAGGATGATCCGCCACCCGCCGCCGAACACGCGTTCGTAAGCGGCCTGGCCGGTCCAGCCCTCGGCGACGGGCAGCCGCACGACGGTCCATTCCATCACCGCCATGAAGGCGAGTGCGGCGAATCCGGCCCAGATCACCCGCCGCGCACGGGCATAGCCGTAAACCTCGGTCAGCACGTCGTCGATGACGTAGGAGATCGGGAAGAACAGGATGCCCGCGCCGAACGGCCAGGGCCCAATCCCCGGCAGGTCGATCACCGATCGCTTCTCCGCGCCGATCACGTTCGACAGCAGCAGCACGACGACGAACGCGACCATGACGAGGTCGTAGAAGCGGAACTGCCGCGTCGCGACCGTGCCGGCGTCGACCGCCCGAGGCGTGGATGCGTCCCCCATGCGCGTTCTATGATCGAGGTTCCCCGCCCGCGCAATCCGCGCTAACGCGGGCGCCATCGCGCGCCCGTAGCTCAGTTGGATAGAGCACGAGACTTCTAATCTTGAGGCCGCTGGTTCGAATCCAGCCGGGCGCGCCAACTTCACTCGAAGGATGCACTGCCGACGATCGGATGGGCGCAAGCGGGATTGGCTGACGAAAAAGGCGAGGCCGTAGCCCCGCCCTTATTTGGTGCAGTCAAGCTGCTTGTTAACAGCTGGCCCTGCGATCTCTGAGCCGATGACTTGCCTTCAAAACCGACCTGATGTCAATTGCTGTTTTGCGAGGGCGTGCATAAGCGCCTGCAAGCAAAGTCATCATCGGGGGACGGATCATGCGGCGACTTGGGCTCGACATCGGCACCAACAGCATCGGCTGGTGCCTGATCGAAGACGACGCGCGTGTCGTCGACATCGGCGCGCGCATCTTCAGCGACGGGCGTGATCCGAAATCGGGCGCTTCGCTGGCGGTGGATCGACGCACGGCACGGGCGATGCGGCGGCGGCGCGACCGCTATCTCGGGCGGCGTTCGGCGTTTCTCGACACATTGGCCCGATGGACATCAGCCTAGCATTTCAGAGATCGAGGGCCAACCGCAACAACCCCATGGCTGTTTGCGTGTCCACGGCGAGACGCTTGGCGATTGCGAACGTCTAGTCGCCGATTTCGCGCCAGCTCTTCTCGCTCACTTCGACGCCGAACTTCTTGGCTGCCGCTGTGATCCGCTTCCACGCGGCATCGCGCTCGTCATCGCTCACGCCCTTGACCTGGTTGAAGCGTGCGATTGCGTTGCGAACGTGACTTGCGTTCTCAAGCGGCTCCTTCCGCTGCTCGGGGAACGCGAACGACGTCTTATCGAGTTTTTTGCGATCTTCGCTCTTGAGTTCCGCCATCGTCGACTCCTGGGCTGACGCGCGAATAACGCACACGTCGCAAAGATGAGCCGAGTTGCAGCACGTTCGAATGGGGATGCCGAGCCTAGCCGGGGACGCCAAGTCAGGGTCGCACTAAGGCGACCGCTCCGACGGCCCCGCGAGGCGCTAGCCGAAGGGACCCGTCACCCGCCTGCATCGCGGATTTCGCGCACCCAGATGTTGCGGAAGCTGATCGGCGCGCTGTCGTCGCCATGCGCCTGCAGTTTGATCGGCGCGCGGTCGTAGGCCGAATAGCTCGGTTTGCCGATATAGAGCGTCTCGCCGTGCAGCTTTGCGTCGTCCTGCACCAGCACGCCGTTGATGAAGGCGGTGACGTGCGCCGGCGTCTTCACGCTGCCGTCGGCCGCGAAGATCGGCTTGTTCCAGACGACGTCGATCGTCTGCCATTCGCCCGGTTTGCGCACCGGATTGGCCAGCGGCGGATATTGCTTGTAGATCGCGCCCGCCTGCCCGTTGACATAGGTATTGTTCTGATAACTATCGAGGATCTGCAACTCGTAACCCTTGTCGCCCTTGCCGGTCGAAGCGAGGAACAGGCCGCTGTTGCCGCGCGCC
>DASTWI010000002.1:0-2051 GCA_035776635.1 Sphingomonas sp.
CGGCCCTTGTCCTTGCCGCTGAGGACGATCACGCGATCGCCCTTCTTGATCTTGGCCGCAGCCATCACAGCACCTCCGGCGCGAGCGAGATGATCTTCATGTGCTTCTTGGCGCGGAGCTCGCGGACCACCGGGCCGAAGATACGGGTGCCGATCGGCTCCTCGTTCTTGTTGACGAGCACTGCGGCATTGCTGTCGAAGCGGATCACCGAACCGTCGGCGCGGCGAATGTCCTTCGCGGTGCGCACGATGACGGCGCGATGCACGTCGCCCTTCTTCACGCGACCGCGCGGCTGCGCTTCCTTGACGCTGACGACGATGATGTCGCCGACGCCGGCAAAGCGGCGCTTCGAGCCGCCCAGCACCTTGATGCACTGCACCCGCTTGGCGCCGCTGTTGTCCGCGACGTCGAGATTGGATTGCATCTGGATCATCGATCCGTTTCCTTCTCATTCGGCCTACCGGGAAAGCCCGGCGGTTCCACTTGCTATCTCGTTCCACCCACCCCGTTCGGGCTGAGCTTGTCGAAGCCCGCTTCCCCGCCCTTCCCCCGGATCAAGTCCGGGGTCAGGGCGAGCGGAGGCGGTCTTACGCGTCGACGTCGACCCGCTCGGGCGTCGCGTGGGTGTTGACCCGCTCGATCACCTTCCAGGTCTTGAGCTTGGATATCGGCGCGGTCTCCTCGATGCGCACCGTTTCGCCAGCCTTGAACTCGTTCGCCTCGTCATGGGCGTGATATTTCTTCGAGCGGCGGATGATCTTGCCGTAGAGCGGGTGCTTCACCTTGCGCTCGACGCTCACCACCACCGTCTTGTCGGTCTTGTCGGAGACGATACGCCCCGTCAGCACGCGCTTCGGCATCGTGTGTTCCTTACTTCGCTGCCGCGCGGGTGCGGGCACCCTGCAGCGTCTTGATACGGGCGATGTCGCGACGGACTTCGCGAACCCGGCTCGGCTTTTCGAGCTGGTTCGTGGCGGCCTGGAAACGCAGGTTGAACGCCTCGCGCTTCAGGGTGCCGAGCTCGTCGCCGAGCTGGTCGTCGGTCATCGCCTTGAGATCGTCGATCCGGGCCATGATTTATCCTTCGAGATGCGAGGTGTCGCCGAGACGCGCCACCACCTTGGTCTTGATCGGCAGCTTCATCGCCGCGCGCTCGAACGCTTCCGCCGCGAGCGGGCCGGGAACGCCGTCGAGCTCGAACAGGATGCGGCCGGGCTTGACGCGCGCCGCCCAATATTCGGGGCTGCCCTTGCCCGAGCCCATGCGGACCTCGGCGGGCTTCGACGAAACCGGCACATCCGGGAAAATGCGAATCCACAAACGCCCCTGGCGCTTGATGTGACGCGTGATCGCGCGGCGAGCCGCCTCGATCTGACGCGCGGTGAGCCGATCGGGCTCCATCGCCTTCAGCCCGTACGAGCCGAAGTTGAGCGCGGTGCCGCCCTTGGCGTCGCCGTGGATGCGGCCCTTGAAGGCCTTGCGGAACTTGGTGCGCTTGGGTTGCAGCACGTCTCTTACTCCTTAGCGGCGATCGTCGCGCGCGGGGCGCACGCCCGAGGTCTGAGCCTCCATCATCAGCCGGTCCTGCGCCATCGGATCGTGGCCGAGGATCTCACCCTTGAAGATCCAGACCTTGACGCCGCACACGCCATAAGCGGTGTGCGCCTCGGCCTCGGCATAATCGACGTTCGCGCGCAGCGTGTGCAGCGGAACGCGGCCCTCGCGATACCATTCGGTGCGCGCGATCTCGGCGCCGCCGAGACGACCGCCGCAGGTGATCCGGATGCCCTCCGCGCCGAGACGCAGCGCCGACTGCACCGCGCGCTTCATCGCACGACGGAAGGCGATGCGGCGCTCGAGCTGGTCGGCGACGCCCTGCGCGACGAGCTTGGCGTCGACCTCGGGCTTGCGGATCTCGACGATGTTCAGCGACACGTCCGACGCGGTCATCGAGCCGAGCGTCTTGCGCAGCTTCTCGATGTCCGAGCCCTTCTTGCCGATGATGACGCCCGGGCGCGCCGCGTAGATCGAGATGCGGCACAGCTTGGCCG
>DASTWI010000003.1:0-152597 GCA_035776635.1 Sphingomonas sp.
CTTGATCGTCACCGCGACCTCGGGGTGAAGCGCGACCTTCACCTCGTGCACGCCGATCGACTTGATCGGCTTGTCGAGAACGATCTGGCTCTTGGCGATCTTGTGGCCGTCGGCCTCGAGCGCCTCGACCAGGTCACGCACCGCGACCGAGCCGTAGAGCTGACCGGTGTTCGACGACTGGCGGATGAGGGTGAGCTGCGTGCCCTCCAGGCCCTTGCCTTCCTTCTCGGCATCGGTGCGCTTGGCGGCGTTCTCGGCCTCCAGGCGCTCGCGATTGGCCTCGAAGACCTTGCGGTTGGCCTCGTTGGCGCGCAGCGCCTTCTTGCGCGGCAGCAGGAAGTTGCGGGCGAAGCCGTCCTTCACCTTCACGACATCGCCGATGCCGCCGAGCTTCTCGACTCGTTCGAGCAGAATCACGTCCATGTGCTTGTGCTCCTTACTTCACGAGGTAGGGCAGCAGGCCCAGGTGACGGGCGCGCTTGATCGCCTGGGCGAGCTCGCGCTGCTTCTTCGCGCTCACCGAGGTGATGCGCGAGGGGACGATCTTGCCGCGCTCCGAGACGAAGCCCTGGAGCAGCCGGACGTCCTTGTAATCGATCTTGGGAGCGTCCTTGCCGGAGAAGGGGCAGCTCTTGCGGCGGCGGAAAAACGGGCGTGCCATAGTGCGTGCTCCTTAGCTGCGGTCGCGGTCGCGGCGGCGGCCGTCGCGGTCGCCCTTGCGCATCATCACCGACGGGCCGTTCTCATGTTCGTCGACGCGGACGGTCATGTAGCGGATGATATCCTCGTTGATCGCGTTCTGACGCTCCAACTCGGCGACCACGGCGCCCGGGCCGTCGATCTCGAGCATCACATAATGCGCCTTGCGGTTCTTGGCGATCTTGTAGGCGAGGCTCCTGAGGCCCCAGGTTTCGGTCTTGACGACCTTGCCCTGCATATCCTCGATGATCTTGGTGGCGGTTTCCGCCAGTGCGTCGACTTGCGCCTGTGCCAGATCCTGGCGCGCAAGGAACACGTGCTCGTACAGAGCCATGTCGCTACCTTCGTGTTGGCCGATCGCTGACGCACGCCCCGTGCGGCGCCCCTCCGGCTGTCGTCTCACAATGCAAACCGAGGCGGAAAGCGGATGCTTCCCACCTCGATTGGCGTTCCCTTAGCGGAATCCGGGCGGAACGCAAGCCGGAGTCTTCGTTGTGCCGGTCCCGTCCTTAATTGAACGCTCCGCCAATGACGGCACCGATCAATCCGCTGGTCAGCGCCACCAGCACCGCATCGTTGCCCGACTGCACCCAGTGGTAGCCGCGGGGCGGCGCATAAAGGCGGTGGTTGTAGCGATAGTCGTTCACCACCCGGTAATTCGGCGCATAGCGATAATCGAACCGCTCGCCGCGCGCCCAGTTGCGATAGTGCGGGCGATAGGTGGTGCGGTAGCTGGTCCGATAGACCGGCCGGTTGTTGACTACCCGACGCTGCTTGATCACGGTGCGGCCGTTGGCCTTGTGCTTGATCACCGTAGTCTGGCGGTGCGGCGCGGCCTCGGCCGGCGCGGCGGCGATGATCGGAGCCGCGACCATCGTGGCGGCGGCGGCGCTCAACAGAAACTTTTTCATCACTCTACTCCACTGTGTCGGCGCCCTCATCGGCGTCATGGGCAATCTAGGCATGGGGTGTCGCGACGATGTGTCGGGCGCCTCGCGAAATGGTCGCAAGGTGTCGCAGGCTTGCGTTGCCGGGCCGGGCTTTCTAACCGGGCGGCCAATCAGGGAGAGCATCATGCGCGCATTCATCTTTCCGGGGCAGGGCAGCCAGGCGGTCGGCATGGGGACGGCGCTTGCCGAGGCGAGCCGCGTCGCGCTGGAAACGTTCCAGGAGGTCGACGAGGCGCTCGGCCAGCATCTGTTCCGACTGATGCGCGACGGCCCCGCCGATGAGTTGACGCTGACCGAGAACGCGCAGCCGGCGATCATGGCCAATGCGATGGCGACCTTGCGCGTGCTCGAGAAAGAAGGCCGGATCGCGCTTGCCGACAAGTGCGATTTCGTCGCTGGCCACAGCCTCGGCGAATACAGCGCCTTGTGCGCAGCGGGCGCGATCGACCTCGCCACCACAGCGAAGCTGCTCAAGCTGCGCGGACAAGCGATGCAGGCCGCAGTGCCGGTCGGCGAGGGCGCGATGGCCGCGTTGCTCGGTGCCGATTGCGCCAAGGCGCAGGCACTCGCCGACGAGGCTGCCGAAGGCCAAATCTGTACCGTTGCCAATGACAACGATCCGAGTCAGGTGGTCATCTCCGGCCATCGCGAGGCAGTGGAGCGGGCTGCCGCGGTCGCCAAGGATCGGGGTGTCAAGCGCGCGGTAATGTTGCCGGTCTCCGCTCCGTTCCATTGCCCGCTGATGAAACCCGCGGCCGATGCGATGGCCAAGGCGCTGGCGGACGCGGCGATCACCGCGCCGCTCGTCCCGGTCTATGCCAATGTCACCGCCGCCCCGGTGAGCGACCCCGCAGCGATCCGCGAGCGCTTGGTCGAGCAGGTCACCGGCCGCGTCCGCTGGCGCGAATCGGTGCTGGCAATGCATAGGGCGGGCGTCGTGCAGTTCGTCGAATTCGGCGGCAAGGTCCTCGCCCCGATGGTCAAGCGTACGGCACCAGAGGCGGAAACGCTGAGCGTGGTGACGATGGATGACATCGAAGCGCTGGCGAAGGCGCTCTAACGGAAAGGTTCACGACACATGTTCGACCTTACAGGCATGACCGCGCTCGTCACAGGTGCTTCGGGGGGGATCGGTTCGGCGGTCGCCAAGGCGCTGGCCGGGCAGGGAGCGCGGCTGGCGCTCTCGGGTTCCAATGCCGGCAAGCTCGAGGCGTTCGCAAAGGAATTGGGCGGCGATCACGTCACGCTGGTCTGCGATCTCGCCGATCCCGCTGCGGTCGATCAGCTCGTGCCGCGCGCGGTCGAGGCGTTGGGGACCCTCGACATCCTCGTCAACAACGCCGGCGTCACGCGCGACAATCTGGTGATGCGGATGAAGGACGAGGAGTGGGACCAAGTGATCCGCGTCAACCTGGAGGCTGCTTTCCGGCTCGCGCGCGCCGCTGCCCGGCCGATGATGAAGGCGCGGTTCGGGCGGATTGTTTCGATCACGTCGGTGGTGGGCGCGACGGGAAATCCCGGTCAGGCGAACTATGCCGCGTCGAAAGCGGGCCTCGTCGGCATGTCGAAGGCGCTCGCGCAGGAGCTTGCCTCGCGCGGCATCACCGTCAACTGCGTCGCGCCGGGCTTCATTCGCTCGGCGATGACCGACGTGCTGCCCGAAGCGCAGAAGGCCGCGCTCACCGCCCGCATTCCCGCAGGCGACCTCGGTAGCGGCGAGGACATCGGCGCGGCGGTGGTCTATCTGGCGAGTCGCGAGGCCGGCTACGTCACCGGCCAGACGCTGCACGTCAACGGCGGAATGGCGATGATCTGAGCGCGGGCGGCGCGAGCCACGCTTCGGCTGTGGCAAGCGCGCTCGCGTCGTCGACGTCGATCCAGGCGAGATCGCTGCAGTCGACCACCCGAGCGCGGCCTTCCGCCGCCAGCAACCGCACGCCCTCCGTCAGCGACGGCGAGGGCAACTGCCCCAGCGCCGCGAACAGCGGCTGGCCGATCGCGAAGACGCCGACATCGTAGCAATCGTGCGGTTCGAGTCCCTTGCCGATCGCAACGATACGCTCGCCTTCAGTCGCAACGCAGGTGACGTCGTCGGGATCGATCCAGCCATGGCCGAGCCGGCGATCGACCCCGAGCCGCAACCCGTCCCCCGCGCCCGCCTCGCGCACGCGGGCATAAAGCGCCGGCTCGACGACATGGTCGCACATCGCGAGCAACGCCTGGTCGGCGACGCGATCTGCCGCCGCGAGCACCGAAACGCCGTTGGGCTGCATCCAATCGGCGGTCCGCACCGTCTCGACGGCAAGCGGCCAGTCGCGCGCGGCGAGATGCGCCTCGATCGTGTCGGCGCCGTAACCGGTGACCACGACGGCGCGCTCGATCCCCGCCGCCGCCAGCGATTCCAGCGCGCGGTCGATCAACGGCACGCCGGCGGCCGGGCAAAGCGGCTTGAGCGGCGCGGAGGCGCGCAACCGGCTGCCCTGTCCGGCAGCCAGCACGACGGCGGTGTCGATCACGAAAGACTCAGGCGGCGATGAAGTCCTCGACCGCCTGGGCGGCGAGGTCGTCGGACATCTGCTCGGGCGGATGCTTACAGAAATAGGCCGACGGCGGGAGAATCGCACCGGCGAGCCCGCGGTCGCGCGCCAGCTTGGCGCAGCGGATCATGTCGATCGCAACGCCAGCGGAATTGGGGCTGTCCTCGACCGAGAGCCGGAGCTCGAGGTTCATCGGCACGCCGCCGAACAACTGGCCCTCCATCCTCAGGAAGCACACCTTGTTGTCGTTCTGCCAGGCGACGTAATCGGACGGCCCGACGTGGATGTTCTCGTCCTCCAGCCGCGCCGCCGCCGCCGATTGCACCGCCTCGGTCTTGGACACCTTCTTCGAGGCGAGCCGAGTCCGGTTCGACATGTTGAGGAAATCGGTATTGCCGCCGGTGTTGAGCTGGTAGGTGCGGTCGAGCTTGACCCCCCGCTTCTTGAACAGGTCCGTCAATACGCGGTGGACGATCGTCGCGCCCATCTGCGCCTTGATGTCATCGCCGATGATCGGCACGCCCGCCGCCTCGAACTTCTTCGCCCATTCAGGGTCACTGGCGATGAACACCGGGATGTTGTTGACGAACGCCACGCCCGCCTCGAGCGCGCATTCGGCGTAGAATTCGGTCGCCTCCTGGCTGCCGACAGGCAAATAGTTCATCAGCACATCTGCGCCGGTTTCCCTGAGCACTTCGACCACGTCGGCCTTGTTCGGCTCCGCCGCACCCGCAACGACGAAGGTGCGTTCATCGGGGGCGTTCGCCATATGCTCGGCAACGCCGTCGAGCACCCGACCCATCTTCACCACCGCGCCCGTCGCTGGCATGTTTTCCGCAAATACCGCGGTGCAATTGGGACGCGCGAAGATCGCCTCCGCCACGTCCTTGCCGACCTTGCGCTTGTCCACGTCCCACGCCGCGACCACCTTGATATCGCTCGGGCGATATCCGCCGAGGTCGTGGTGCATCAGACCCACCGTGTCGTTCGCGCCCTCGCGGTAATAAGCCAGCCCCTGGACCAGCGAACTCGCGCAATTGCCGATGCCCACGATTGCGACCTTGATCGAACTCATTGCGTCTTGTCTTTCATGTTTGAGGAAATTGGTGAAAAATAGCCTGTTCAGGCGCCGGCGTGCAGCTCCGGTGACAAAGTGTGCCCTTCGGCGATACGGCGCTCGACGCGGCGATGCCAGATGATCGTCACCGCCGCGAGCAGCGTCAGCGGCAGAATCTCGCACCACCAGAACAGCATCGGCGTGCCGCCGAGGCAAGCGAGGGTGACGAGCAACAGGCGGACATTGGCGCTGAGCAGGCTCATCGTCTTCATCGCGGGGGCGGCGGCGCGGCCGTAGTCGCGGCCGAACTGAAACGGATCGCGCGCCGATCGCATCGCTGCGTCGAATCGGCCGGCAAGCCGATCGATGCTGCCTGCCACCGTGTCATAGGCGCGCACCAATGCGCTGCCGAGATGCGGGTGGCTGACCGGGGCGGCATTGCCCCTGATTCGACGATGGAAACGCGCGCGCTCGCCCTCGTAAAGACTCGATTGCACGGCATGTGCGGCGCCGGCGATGCTGGCGACGATCCATGCCGTCGGCGTCCCGATTGAGGCGGCGAGCGACACATAAATCAAGACGAATACGCCGTGGTCGCAAATACCGTCCATGACCCGGCCGAAGGCGCTCGCCGTGCCGGTCGCACGCGCGACCATGCCGTCGAGCCCATCGCAGATCAGCCAGCAGATGCCCAGCACGAGGCCGAGCAGCGCCATTCCGGGCATGCGCCATCCGGCGAACGCGAACGCCGCCGCGGCGCCGACCGCGAACCCCAGCATCGACACGACATTGGCCGAAATGCCGAGCCGCAACGCCACCGGCAGCAGCGCGCGCGCCGCCGGGTGGACGAGCCACAAATTGGTTGGATCCTCTATCCGGCGGTCTCGGGATCCGTCTGCCGCCACCCCGTTAGTCAAGAATCTGTCATTATCGGGCGTGTCGGGGCGACGCAAGCGAGCGCGCGCGCCTCGTGCGGTCAGTCGAACAGCTCGCCTTGCGCTCCGCGCGGGCGGCGGAACAGGTCGGTTCGCAAGCTGATCCGCTCGCCGGAGAAACCGTAGCGGCGGCATGCGATCTCGAAGCGGCGGCGCAGCAGCTCGGCCCATGGCCCTTGTCCGCGCATTCGGCTGAAGAACTCGGGGTCGTTGTCGCGCCCGCCGCGCAGCGATCGAATCGTCGCCATCACTTTGCCGGCGCGGTCGGGGAAATGCTCGTCCAGCCACGCCCGAAACAGCGGAGCCACTTCGTGCGGCAGCCGCACCGGAAGGAAAAATGCCCCGCGCGCACCCGATTCGGCGGCGTGCTCGATGATATGTTCGATCTCGTGATCGGTGATCGCCGGGACGACCGGCGCGATCGACACCCAGGTGGGCACTCCGGAATCAGCGAGCCGGCGTACCGCGGTCAGTCGCC
Source organism: Sphingomonas sp. (assembly GCA_035776635.1). GTDB lineage: Bacteria > Pseudomonadota > Alphaproteobacteria > Sphingomonadales > Sphingomonadaceae > Sphingomonas. Next base: position 6,657 of record DASTWI010000003.1, read on the forward strand.
GCTCGGGCGCAGGGGCGCGCGGCTCCAGTGTCATCGCGATCCTGGGATCGAGTGAGGTCACCGAAATAGCGACAGCCGCGAGCCGCTTTGCCGCCATCGGCGCGAGCAGGTCGAGGTCGCGCACCACGCGATCGGATTTTGTGGTGATGGTCAGCGGATGGCTGGTCTCCGCGAGCACCTCCAGGCATCCGCGCGTGATCCGCCACGTCGCTTCGATCGGCTGATAGGGATCGGTGTTGGTGCCGAACGCAATCGGCCGCACGACATAACCGGGCCTGGCGATCTCCTCGCGCAGCAGCGCGGGCGCAGTCGGTTTGGCGAACAGCCGGCTCTCGAAATCGAGCCCCGGTGAAAGGTCGTGATAGGCATGTGTCGGCCGCGCGAAGCAATAGATGCAGCCATGCTCACAGCCGCGATACGGATTGACCGAACGGTCGAATCCGACATCGGGCGAGCCGTTGTACGTGAGGATCGTGCGCGGCTGTTCGACCGCCACCGTCGTCCGGAGCGGCGGCGGCGCTCCATCGAGCACCTCGCGCGAATCGAGCCAATCGCCGTCGGCCTCAGTCTGAGGCAGGTTGAAGCGCGTACTCTCGGCATTGAGCGTCGCGCCGCGGACGGGGCGAGGGCGGGCGGCCATTGACAGGATTTAGCCGATCCGTCAGAACATATCAAGAACGTTCCCGCTGGGCGGGACCCGCGAATCGACCCGAAGCTGTTTGATGGAGACGAACGATGACGGCGCGCCTCAATTATCTCGAATTGCCGGTCGCCGACACCGGCCGGGCCAAGGCATTCTATGCCGCGGCGTTCGGCTGGGTCTTCGCCGATTTCGGTCCGACCTATGCCGCTACGACCAGCGGCGATACGGATATTGGCTTTCAGGCCGACGCGGCGGAGAAAACCGCGGCGGCGCTGCCGGTAATCGAGGTCGACGATCTCGAGGCGGCGGAGGCGGCGGTGTGGTCGGCGGGCGGCACGATCACCCGGCCGGTTTTCGCCTTTCCCGGTGGCCGGCGTTTCCACTTCCGCGACCCGGACGGGCACGAACTGGCCGCGGTGAAGCCGGACAAGTAGAACCATGTTTGGGCGGAAGAGCGGCCAAACTGCGCCTCGGCTCCGCATTGGCGCGGGCGCCGCTAGTCGAGGATAGGGGAGGCACGGCAGGCGGGGCCTCCTAATGCGCCGCAACCGTCTTGCGATCCGCTTTTGCCGCGATACGGAAAAGACTCGCCGCTATCAGCCACATCGCCGAAAAGAAACCGCTGAACACCAATGCCTTCGATGGGCCATCCGCCACGCTCGCCGTCGACGGTGCGGTTGCTATGGCGATACCGAGCAGTGCCTGCATGATCGCCACGCCAAACATGGTCCGCGCCATGCCCGCGGGTCGAAACCAGGCGGAGAACGCCCCTACCGCTGCGGCCATGATCAGCAGGAAGAAGCCAATGCCAGTGCCATCGTCGCGGACAATCGTGGTCCACACCGTCAGGAACGACGTCAAGAACACGACGGCGACACCCACACGGTAGGCACGCCGCCCGCTTGCCCGTTCGCCCCGATTACTCGATCCAGTCATATGCGCGCCTCCTGTGGCAATCGCAGCCTTTAGCACGGATAGGGATACGCCGGATGAGCAGGGCGTGAGCAAGAAATGAAGATTCGGTGGAAACGGCTTCGGCCGCGTGCGAGCTTTTGGACCAACATCGACGCCAAGCCACTGATTGCTCAGTCGAACGTCGGCTATTGAGCGTTACTCGTCAACGCCGCTCCGTGAGCCGCGGCATCAGTTCGACGAAGTTGCAGGGCTTGTGCCGACTGTCGAGCTGGCTGGCGAGAATGCCGTCCCAGCCGTCCCTGACCGCGCCGGTCGAGCCGGGGAACGCGAAGATGTAGGTGCCGCGCGCGACGCAGGCGCAGGCGCGTGACTGGATCGTCGACGTTCCGATCGTGGCGTAGCTCAGCCACCGGAACAGCTCGCCGAAACCGGGGATCATCTTGTCGGCGACTTGGCCGACCGCCTCGGGCGTGACGTCGCGTCCCGTCACACCGGTGCCGCCGGTGGAGATCACGCAGTCGATGTTCGGATCGTCGATCCAGGCGTGGAGCTGCGCGACGATCGCTTGCGTGTCGTCCTTCACGATCGCCCGGGCGGCGAGGAGGTGCCCGGCTTCGCTCAGCCGCGCGACCAGCGCATCGCCCGAACGGTCCTCGGCAAGTCCGCGCGTGTCGGAGACGGTGAGCACCGCGATGCGCACCGGCACGAACGCCGCGCCCTCGTCAATCGGCACTGGCGAGCGCGTGGCTGTCGATCGGCGGGTTCATGCGAACGGCGGCGGGGCCCTTCAGGCCGGGGAAGCGCGGCCACAAATCCTGCGCCAGCGCAGCGCGGCTGGGCGATTTCTTGCCCTCTTCGGTTTCGTACATCCAATAGTTGCGCAGCACCGAGACGACATAGCCGCGCGTTTCCCAGTAGGGGATCGATTCGATGTAGAGCAGCGGATCGGCATTGTCGCGCGGATCGGAATTCCACTCGGCGACCGGCACCGGCCCGGCGTTATAGGCGGCGATCACCTTGGGCAGCAGGCCGCCTGTCGCGGGCTGGTCGCGCAGCTGTTCGAGGTACGACTGGCCGATCTCGATATTGGTCGAGGGCCGAGTCAGCGCCACGCGGTCATAGGTCTGGTCGCCCTGGCCCTTCGCACGCGCGATATCGGTCGCAGCGGCGGGGCGGATCTGCATCAACCCATAGGCTCCGGCCGGGCTCACCACGTCGCGGCGGAAGCGCGATTCCTGCAAGGTGTGGGCAAAGACCAGCGCCTTGTCGACTCGCCAGCCGCCGTCTGGCGTCCAGTCGGGCGTCGGATAGCGCGCCGCAACCGACGGCTCGGCGCCGGCCGGGCCGTTGTGCGCCAGCCACAATTGCGTCTCGGGCAGGTTAAGATCGGCGGCAATGTGGACCAACGCGTGATAATCGCGAGGATCGCCGATCGCCGCCTGATGCCGGATGACCTCGTCGGCGAGATCGGTCTCGCCGATCTCGGCGAGCGCTGCCGCGACCTGAACATTGGGCAGGCGCGACAGCTGTTTCCATTCGTCTCCCGCCTCGGCAGACGGCGGCGGAGGCGGCGCGAGGCCCAGCGCCTGACGCGCGAGTAGCCCGTAGAAGGTCTCCTTGTATTGCGCCGCGCTGGTCAGTTCGCCCTGGATCAGGTCGGGGCGGCCGCACATCATGTTGGCGCGGCTCGCCCAATAAAGTCCGGCGGCGCGGAGATCGATATCGGTCGCGCGGCTGGCGACGGTCAGGAAGGAGGAGGCCGCGCCCGCGCAATCGTGCTGCCGCCACGAAGCGAGGCCGATCGTCCAATTGGCCTGCACGCCCCAGTCGCCGGGGTCGCCCGCGCTCTTCGCCGCCATCGCGCGCGCGTTGGTATCGTCGCCGGCAAGGTAATAGATCCAGGCGACGCGCGCTTGCCACTCGGTCAGCGCATCGGAGCTTAGCCCCTGGGTCGATTCGAGCAGCGCCTGCGCGGCGACGCCGTTGTCGTCCTTGATATAGGGCCGCATCGACGCGGCGAGCTGTGCCGCGACCGCATCGCTCACGCTCGGCCGCAGATGAGTGCGGGTCGGCGCGCCCGGGATCCAGTTGAGCCTCTGTTCTTCCGGGATCGTCGGCAGATCGTCGCTGCTGGCGCCGCGGCGGCGTGCGAGATCGGCGAGCTGGTCCGCTTCGGGCAGCTCGGGCGCTTGGTCGAGCAGCGCAACCAGCGAGGCGCGATCGACCTTGGGCGAACCCTTGGCGGTGTAGAGCTCCGCGCGCGCGATGGCATGGAGCGGGCCCGGCTTCATCGCGTCGAGCTCGATCTGCGCGTCGGTCCAGTCGCCGGCGCGGATGCTGGCGAACACCTGACGATATCCGGTGCGCTGCGCGGCATCGAGCTGCGGCGGAATTGCTCCGGTCGCTGCGGCCGTCGTCGTTCCCGCCGATAGCGGCTTGATGTCGACATCGCTCGGCGCGGCGGCAAGCGCCGGGGTGGCGGCGATCAGCGCGGCGGCGGCCAGCCAACGTGCCTTCATGCGTCGATCCCCCCGATCAGCACTTGCAAATCCCTCCATGCCCGGGCCTTCTGCGCAGGGTTGTCCAGCAGAAAGCGCGGATGGAAGCTCGCGACCGCCTCCGTTTGTCCGGCACCGTGGTTAAGTACGTGTAAAATCGGACGGGTCGCAGCGGCGCTTACCCCGAGCAGGGCACGATTCGCCGCATCGCCGAGCAGCAGCAGCCGCTTGGGCTGCGCGAGCGCGATATGATGACGGGCAACATCCGCCAGCGAGCCGATCCGTTCGGCGGCGATGCGCCCCGAGGCCGGCCGCGCCACGGCGAGCGATGCGAGATAGATCGACTGCCGGTCGCGTCCGATCGCGGCGAGCATATTGTCGAACAACCGCCCGGCCTCGCCGCTCAGCAACTGGCCTGACGCCGCGTCGCCGCGCTCGGGCATGTCGAGCAGGATCATCAGCCGCGATTCAGCGCTACCTTGAGGCCCGATCGGTGCGCCCCAGCCGGCATCGGGCGCGGCCGCGCTGACGCGCCACGCCTCGAAATCGGCCAGTGTAGTGGGCAGGGCAGGAGCAGACTCGGTCGGAACAGCCTGTGCCGGACGCGATTGCGGGGCCGCCTCCAGCCAGCGCCGCGGCGTTTCGTCGACCAGCGTGTCAACCCCGGCGTCGTGCCACCAGTCGAGCGCGCTTGCTGCCGCGTGTTTCCAGTCGATGTGCTGATCCGCCCCCATGATCTGCCTATAGAGTCATCGGTTGACGAACCGGTCAATTCGCGGGCACGCGGGTTAGGACAAGCCGTTGTCGGCGCGCGACGAGCGCGGCATTCGGGACGGCGACTGGAGAGATGATGATGAGCGACCGCGAGTCGATGCCGTACGACGTGGTGATCGTGGGCGCCGGGCCGGCGGGGCTGGCTGCGGCGATCCGCCTCAAGCAGCTGGCGGCCGGGAAGGGAGCGGAACTGTCGGTCTGCGTGCTCGAAAAAGGGTCGGAGGTCGGCGCACATATCCTGTCGGGCGCGGTGATCGACCCAAAGGCGCTCGACGAGCTGATCCCTGACTGGCGCGAACAGGGATGCCCGCTTGCCGAAGTGCCGGTGACGGAAAACCACCATTGGACGCTGACGCGCAAGGGCAAGTGGTCGATGCCCCACGCCCTGATCCCACCGTTCATGCGCAACCGTGGGACCTACACCGGAAGCCTCGGCACTCTCTGCCGCTGGCTTGCCGGGCAGGCAGAGGCGCTGGGTGTCGAAATCTTCCCCGGTTTTGCCGCGGCCGAAATCCTGTTCGACGAGGGTCGCGAGGTGGTGCGCGGGGTCGCGACCGGCGACATGGGCGTGGCGCGCGACGGGACGCACAAGCCCGATTACCAGCCGGGCCTTGAACTGCACGCCAAATACACCTTGTTCGCCGAGGGCGCGCGGGGTCAGCTGACCAAGGAACTGATCCGGCTGTTCGATCTGCGTGCCGACTGCGATCCGCAGATCTACGGCATCGGTATCAAGGAATTGTGGGACGTCGCGCCGGACAAGCACGTGCCGGGCCGCGTCATCCATACCCAAGGCTGGCCGCTGAGCGAAACTGCAGGCTCGAACGGCGGCGGCTTTCTTTATCACCAGGCGAACGGGCAAGTTGCGCTCGGGTTCGTAACGTGGCTCAGCTACAGCAATCCCCACCTCTCGCCGTTCCATGAAATGCAGCGGTGGAAGACGCACCCGGCGATCCGCGAAGTGCTGGAAGGCGGCAAGCGCGTTTCCTACGGCGCGCGCGCGATCAGCGACGGCGGCTGGCAGTCGGTGCCGAAGCTGGTGTTCCCCGGCGGCGCGCTGATCGGCGATTGTGCCGGGTTTCTCAACGTGCCGCGGATCAAGGGCACACATAGTTCGATGAAGTCGGGCATGATGGCGGCCGAGGCGGCGTTCGAGGCGATTGCCGCCGGCCGCCAGCATGACGAACTCGCCGCTTATCCCGAGAGCTATCGCGGGAGCTGGATCGAGAAAGAGCTCCGCCGCGTCCGCAACGTCGCTCCGCTGGTCAAGAAATATGGCGACGGGCTCGGCTCCTGGCTCGCGGGCGCGACGATGTGGCTCGAGCATTTCGGTATCCGTATGCCTTTCACGATGCGGCACCATCCCGACCACGAAAGCCTGTGGCGCAAGGACCTCGTCCGCAAGATCGATTATCCCAAGCCCGACGGCGTGATCACCTTCGACCGCCTCTCCTCGGTCTTCCTGTCGAACACCAACCACGAGGAGGACCAGCCATGCCATCTGACGCTGAAGGACCCAGCGATTCCGATCGACTACGATCTGCCGATGTACGACGAGCCGGCGCAGCGTTATTGCCCGGCGGGCGTTTACGAGGTGGTGGGCGAAGAGACCGGCGAGCCGAGATTCGTGATCAACGCGCAGAACTGCGTCCATTGCAAGACGTGTGACATCAAGGACCCGACCCAGAATATCACCTGGGTCGCCCCAGAAGGTGGTGGAGGCCCCAATTATCCCAACATGTAAGCGTATCCTGCTGGCCGGCGCTGCGGCGCTCGTCGTCGCCGCGCCGGCCTGGGCGGCGGCGCAGCCGGCCGACCTTGCCGCCTATCTGAAGGCGCGCGCCGCCGACGCAGACGGCAATGCGGCGGTCGCAGTGGCGAGCTATGCCGTCGCGCTCGAAGCCGCGCCGAACAACCCGGTGATCGCGCTGCGTGCGTATCGCGCCGCCCTCGATGCCGGCGACGACACGCTGACCGATCGCGCGGCGTCAGTGCTGAGCCGCGCCGGGGCGGCACCGGCCGACAGCGGCCTCGTCGCGCTCGCCGCGGCGGTTCAGGTGGGCGATGCGCGTGGCGCCGACGCGGCGATCGATCGACTCGACGGCACGCCGCTCGCGTTCCTGACCCCCGTGCTGCGCGCGTGGCACGCCTATGAGAGGGGCGATGCCGACCCGATCGCGAAGCTGACGGCGGGGAACAACCCGATCGGGCGGCGCTATTATGCCGAAAATCGCGCGCTGCTGCTGATCGCGACCGGGCACACGGACGATGGTGTTGCCGCCGCGCGCGCGCTGCTCGCGCCCGACCAGGGCAGCTTCGACTTCCGCATCGCCGCGGCGCAGCTGCTCGCAGCAAAGGGCAACGCCGAGCTCGGACGCTCGCTGCTCGCCGGCGACGATCCCGTGCTGAGCGCGTTTCGCGAAAGTCTGGGGCAAGGCGTGAAGGCGGGGCTGGCATTCGGTGCATCGCGGCTGTTCGACCGGCTCGCGTCCGATTTGTCGCACGACGACACCAGTCCGCTGACGGTGGTGCTGGCGCGCAGTGCGCTCCGGATGGACCCGCGCGACGACCGCGCCCGGCTGCTGCTTGCGCAGGCACTCGAGGGCCGTGACGAGACGCCGCTGGCACTTGCCGCGCTTGACGGGATCGATCCCCAGGGCCCGTTCGCCGCGATCGCCCGGGCGGCGCGGGTCGCGGTACTCGACGATGCGGGCGAGGAGCAGAAGGCCCTCGACGCCGCCGCGCGGCTCAACGCCGGGTCGGGCGCGACCGCAGCCGACGCGCAGCGCTACGGCGATGCATTGATTGCGCTCGAGCGTTATGCGGAAGCGGCAAAGGCTTATGATCAGGCGATCCAGCGAGCAGGGGCGGCCGCCGATTGGACGCTCTATCTCCAGAAGGGCGGCGCGCTCGAGCAGGCCGGCAACTGGCCCGAAGCGCGCGCGGCGTTGGCCAAGGCGGTGGCGATGGCGCCCGACGAGCCGCTCGCGCTCAACTATCTGGGCTATGCCGAGATCGAGCATGGCGGTGATCTCGCGGCTGCGCAGAAGCTCCTGGAGAAGGCGAACGCGCTGAAGCCGGGCGATCCGGCGATTACCGATTCGCTCGGCTGGGCCTATTTCAAGCGCGGCGATGCGGCCAAGGCGCTGCCGCTGTTCGAGCGCGCGGTCAAGGGTCAGCCCGCCGACGAGACGATCAACGAGCATCTCGGCGACGCTTATTGGAAGACCGGACGCCGGTTCGAGGCGCGCTACGCCTGGCGCGCCGCTGCGGTAACGGCGGAAGGCGCGGACAAGACGCGGCTGCTGGCGAAGATCGAGAACGGCCTCGGCCCCGGCCCCGTCGCGAACTGACGTGGCCGCCGTCGTCGAGGCCGCGCCGGCCAAGATCAACCTTGCGCTCCATGTCCGGCGGCGGCGGCCGGACGGCTATCATGCCATCGAGACGCTGTTCGCCTTCCTGCGAGACGGCGACGTGCTGAGCGTCGAACTGGCCGAGCGCGACCGCTTTGCTGTGACCGGCCCGTTCGCTTCGGCTTTGGCGGGACAGAATGACAACCTGGTGCTCGCCGCGCGCGCCGCGTTCGCGCGGGAGATCGCGCCGCTGCCGCCGCTCGCGATCACGCTCGACAAGCGCCTGCCGGTCGCGTCGGGAATCGGCGGCGGCTCGGCGGATGCCGCGGCGATGCTGCGCGTCGCGGCGCGGATCGCGGGATTGGGAGCGGACGATCCGAGGCTCGCCGCCTGCGCTGCCGCTTTGGGAGCGGACGTGCCCGCTTGCCTCCACGGCCGCACGGCATTCGGCCGCGGAACGGGAATCGAATTGACCTTTGCCGACGGGATTGGCGGAACGCCGGTGTTGCTGGTCAATCCCGGTGTGGCTGTGTCCACCGCTGCGGCGTTTCGTGACTGGGACGGCGTGGACCGCGGGGCGCTGGGCAGTGGAGACCCGCTTGCCGTTGCGCGCACGGGCCGGAACGATCTCGAGCCGCCGGCGCGGCGGCTGGTTCCAGCAATCGATGCGGTGCTCGAGCGTCTCGCCGACGCGCCGGGAGCGAAACTCGTCCGCATGTCGGGCTCCGGCGCGACCTGCTTCGCGCTGTTCAAGACGGAGGCGGCGCGCTCGGCGGCGGCGGCCGGCCTTCGGGAAAGCCGGCCCGATTGGTGGCTGCTCGAATCGACGCTGGCCTGACGATCACGCCGGCAGATCGATGATCGCGTCGAGACCGCCTTCGGGCCGGTTCTCGAGCCGGACCGTTCCGGCCGCGTCGGCGACGATCGCGCGAGCGAGCGCGAGGCCGAGGCCGATACCGCCGGTCTCGCGGTTGCGCGACGATTCGAGCCGGGTGAACGGATCGAACACATCGGCCAGCCGATCGGGCGGAATGCCGGGTCCGCGATCGGAAACGACAATCCGCACACGATTGTCCGCGCGCTCGATCCGCACGGCGGCGGCCTCGCCGTATTTGACCGCGTTCTCGATCAGGTTGCGCACTGCGCGGCGCATCAGCGCGGGGCGCAGCCGCATCGGCAGGCGCTCGCCGTCCTCGAACGTGACGTCGTGGTCGAGATCGCGGAAATCCTCGACGACGGCATCGACCAGCGCGGTGAGGTCGACGTCGATCGGCGGCTCGCTTGGCCGTCCCAGCCGTGCGAGAGACAGGATATCGTCGAGCGTTCGGTTCATTTCGCCGATGATGTCGGCCATCCGCGCGCGGTCGGTCTCGTCCTCGACCGATTCGATGCGAACGCGTAGCGCCGCGAGCGGCGTCCGCAGGTCGTGCCCGATCGCGCCGAGCATTCGATCCTTTTCGTCGAGCATCGCAGTCACCCGCAGCCGCAGGGCGTTGAACGCGGCGGTCACCTCGCGCACGTCGCGCGGCCCGGTCTCGGCGAGCGGCGGGCGGTCGTCGCCGGGGGTGAAGCCGTGGGCTTCCGCCGCGAGCGAGCGGAGCGGCAACGAGATGCGCCGTCCGATCCACAGCACCGGCGCCAGCACGATGACGTAGAGCACCAACGTCTGGGCAATGAGACGCCAGATCAGGCCCTCGTCGGTCTGCGGCCAGGGTGCATGGAGCACCAGCCAGCCGCGGCCGGGCACCTCGACCGCAACGTCGAGTACGGTCCGATATCGTGCCAGCCGCGCGGCGCGCCGGGCGCTCAAGTGACGGAACATCCATTCGGCGCGCTTGACCGGGCGCACCGCGGCAAGCACCGCGCCCGGCGCGAGGCCCGCCTCGGTCAGCGACTGCCGGATCGCCTTCTCGACATTGGGTTCGCGCGGCCGCAGCGGACTGACCGGGTTGCTCGGCACCAGTCGGACGTGGCTGCGCCCCGAATCACTTGCGGCACCGCTGTTGATCCGGTCCTCGGCGTCGATCAGGCGAGTGACCGTCGGGGTGATGATCTGTTCGAAGCGCAGCTGGCGCCGCTCGCGCAACAGCAGGCCGAAGTTGATCGCCTGAGCGACGAACAGCGCGAGTGCGACGAGCAGCGCCGTCTGGCCGGCGAGGCTGCGCGGCCAGAACGAAAGCCGTCTCACAGCCGGGTCACCTCGGCCGCCAGCGTGTAGCCGCCGCCCCAGACCGTCTTGATGAGCTCGGGGGTTCTGGGATCAGCCTCGATCTTCTTGCGCAGACGGCTGACTTGATTGTCGATCGCGCGGTCGAAGGCATTGGCCTCGCGGCCCTGCGTGAGGTCGAGCAGCTGGTCGCGCGTCAGCACCTGTCGCGGACGTTGCACCAGCGCGAGCAGGAGGTTGTATTCCCCGGTCGACAGCGGCACCGACACGCCCTCGCGATCGACAAGCGCGCGTTCGCCGGTCTTGAGCACCCAGCCGGCAAAGCCGAAGCTTCCGGTCTCCGGCGCGTGTTGACGATTGCCGCTGACGGCGCGGCGCAGGATCACCTTGACGCGTGCAGCGAGCTCGCGGGGGGAGAACGGCTTCACGACATAATCGTCGGCGCCCATCTCCAGCCCGACGATGCGGTCGGTCTTCTCGCTGCGCGCGGTGAGGAGGATGACCGGCAGGTCGCCGGTCTCGCGGATATGCCGGGTGAGGCTGAGGCCGTCCTCGCCGGGCATCATGATGTCGAGGATGACGAGGTCGATGGCATAGGCGGCGAGCCGCGTCCGCGCCGCTTCCGCGTCGCCCGCCTGCGTCACGCGGAAGCCCTGCTTCTCGAGATATTTGGCGAGCGGCTCGCGAATCGAGCGTTCGTCGTCGACGAGCAGCAGGTGCGGGGTGTCGGCCATCGGCTCGTCGATTGCCATGATCGCGTCTCCGAGAAAAGTCCGGGCGGGCGGGGAGGGGGCCGCCCGCCCGGATGCCGGCGCCGGGCTTACTGGTCGGCGGGCTGATCCGCCGGCGCCGTCGGGGATTGAGCGGCGCGGCGTGCCTGCCACCTGGCGCGGCGGTCGGCTGTCCGCGACTGGGCCTTGGCCTTCATCGCGGCGATTTCGGACTGATCGATCTTGCCGTCGTGATTGGTGTCGGCGCGGTCGAAGCGGGCGAGCGCGGCGGCGGTCGCTTCCTCGCGAGTGATGACGCCGTCATGGTTCGCGTCGAGCCGCGCAAGCATGTCGCCATGGCCGCGGTGATGCATGTGCGGCGCGGCCGGGGCGGGGGCCGGAGCGGGCGCGGTGTCCTGGGCGGCATAGGCCGCGCCGCCGATCGCCGTGCCGGCGAGAGCGACGGCGAGAAGGAGCGTCTTCGTCATGGAATTGTCCTTGGGAGCGAACGGGACCATCCCGTCGTCGTCGCCCTTCTGACAGTGTCGTGTCGTCAGCGTGTGTCAGCGCGCGGCGAAAGTGTCGCAATTTGTCGCAAGCGCGCTGCCATACGCGATGTTCGAAAGCGCTACCGGACGCTCGCCGCGGTCTGGCCGAACAGGATCTTCTTGTGCTCGTCGGTCATCGGCGCGTCGCTGGGGCGGATCTCCTCGCCCTTGCGATAGGCCTCGATCGTTGCGGGTCGGGCCTCGATCGCCTCGAACCAGCGCTTGAGATCGGGAAAATCGTCGAGGTTCTGCCCCTGCGCCTCGTGCGGGACGATCCAGGGATAGGCGGCCATGTCGGCGATCGAATAGTCGCCGGTGATGAAGTCGCGTCCCGCCAGCCGCCGGTCGAGCACGCCGTAGAGCCGGTTGGTCTCCTTGACGCAGCTTTTCAGGGGCGTAGCGGCTGAAATGGTGGTTCTGCCCGGCCATGGGGCCAAGGCCGCCCATCTGCCACATCAGCCATTGCATCGTTTCGATCTTCTGCCGCTGCGTATCGCCGAAGAAACGGCCGGTCTTGTTGGCGAGGTAAACGAGGATTGCGCCCGATTCGAACACGCTGATCGGCTCGCCGCCGTCGGCCGGGTCGTGATCGACGATCGCCGGCATCCGGTTGTTGGGGGCGATGGCGAGGAATTCGGGCTTGAACTGGTCGCCCGTGCCGATGTTGACCGGCAGGATGCGATAGTCGAGGCCGGTTTCCTCCAGAAACAGCGTGATCTTGTGGCCGTTCGGCGTCGGCCAGTAATGCAGGTCGATCATGCGGGCGCTCCCGTTGTTGTGGTCGTTGCCGCTGCCACATGGGGCACCATCATCCAGATTATAAGCATCGCGCCGCCGATCAGCGCCGCGGCGACCACGAAGGCGGCGCCGTCGAACCCGGCGCGCGTGCCCCAGGCCAGCGACTGCGCGGCGATCAGCGGACCGAGGATCGCGGCGACGCTGTTCATGCTGCCGATCCCGCCCTGCAGCGCGCCCTGCCGCGTCGCATCGACCATCCGCGACAGCATCCCGTTCAGCGCCGGCCAGGCGACCGCGCCGAGGCAGCCGACCAGGAAGAAGGCATAGACCTGCCAGCCTTGCGTGACGAAGGCGTAGGCGAACAGGCACGCGGCGCCGCAGCCCAGGCCGAGGATCGCCGTCCCGCGCTCGCCCAGCCGCCCGACGAGCCGGCCGGTCAGCAGCACCTGGACGAGGAACTGGAGAAAGCCGACCCAGGCGAGGCTCCAGCCGATCGCGCCCGCGTCCCAGCCGAAGCGGATCGCCGCCCAGAACGACCAGGTGGCCGGATAGACCACGCCGCCCAATTGCCAGAGGAACCAGGCGAGGAGCAGCGGCCCCGCGCGCCCGGCGTGGAACAGCGGCTTGAACGCGCCGATGACATGCGCATCGCGCCAGCGGAACGGCCGGCGATGCTCCGGCGTCAGCGTCTCGGGCAGGAAGAACAGCATCGCGAGGGCGTTGAGCGCAGCGAGACAAGCGGCGGCGATGAACGGTGCGCGCGGGCCCCAATGGGCGACCAGCCCGCCGATCGCCGGGCCGACGATGAACCCGATGCCGAACGCGGCGCCGAGCAGGCCGAAGCTCGCCGCGCGCCGCTCCGGCGGGCTGACGTCGGCGATTACGGCGCCGGCGGGGCCATAGATCGCGCCGGTGACGCCGGCGATGATCCGGCCCAGGAACAGCCACGCCAGCGTCGGCGCCCAGGCGGTGATGCCGTAGTCGATCGCGAAGGCGAGCATCGCCAGGATCAGCACCGGCCGCCGGCCGAAGCGGTCGCCGAGATTGCCGACCACCGGCCCGGCGAAGAACTGCGCGACGGCGAACACGGCGAGGAGCCAGCCGGCGACCCGCGTCGCCGAGGCGAGATCCATATGCCCCAGGCGCGTGATCAGCGCGGGCAGCACGGGCATGATGATGCCGAATCCGATCACGTCGATCGTCACGGCCAGCAGCACGATCGGCACGGCGCGGTGTTCGAAATGCATCGGATTCGCTCTCGTTCAGGCCGGATTGGCAGAGGTGAAGTGGAGAAAGTGGAGAGTGTCGCGCAATTTCAGTCAAGCCCGTGGCGACCTGACAACGGCTCGGGAACGGATTGGACCGAAAGGAACATTAGGCGAACATGATATGTTTCGCGCGTGTAGGAAAGAGCGAATCCGGCGAACGGAAATGGCGCGACACCCTTTTCCCCGGACGTGATCCGTGCGATGCCGTGCCCATACCCGATATTCGATTCGCGGAATGGAGAGTGATGACGATGGCGACCGCGGCAGATGCCGAGACCCGCGCCGACCCGCTGGAGGCGTTCCGTGCCGAGGTGCGCGCCTGGCTGGCGGCGAACTTCCCGCCGAGCCTGAAGGGCAAGGACAATGCCCTGTCGGCGGTCGAGGGGCCGACAGAGTTGTCGTCCGACGAGGCCGCGTGGAAGAAGGCGATGGGCGACAAAGGCTGGGGCGTGCCGACCTGGCCGAAGGATTATGGCGGCGGCGGGCTGAGCCGCGCGGAGGCGCGCGTGCTGCAGCAGGAAATGGACCGGATCGGCGCGTGGAACCCGATCGGCGGGATGGGCGTGATGATGTTCGGGCCGACGCTGCTCGAATATGGCTCGGAAGCGCAGAAGCGCGAGCACATTCCGGCGATCGCCAAAGGCCAGGTGCGCTGGTGCCAGGGCTATTCGGAGCCGGGCGCGGGTTCCGACCTGGCGTCGCTCCAGACCTTCGCCGAGGATCGCGGCGACCATTATCTCGTCAACGGGCAGAAGACGTGGACGTCGGGCGGGCAATGGGCCGACAAGTGCTTCGCGCTGGTGCGTACCGACAAGACGAAGAAGCACGAAGGCATCAGCTTCCTGCTGATCGATATGGACTCGGCGGGAGTCGAGACGCGGCCGATCCGCCTCATCTCCGGCAGCTCGCCGTTCTGCGAGACCTTCTTCACCGACGTGAGGGTGCCCAAGGCCAACCTGATCGGCGAAGAGGGGCAGGGCTGGACGATCGGGAAGCGCTTGCTTCAGCACGAGCGGCAGAATTTGTCGGGCGGCGGATCGAGCGCCAGCCGGTTCTTCGCGGGCAAGAGCCTGCACGATCTGGCGAAGGAGTATCGCGGCGTCGACGAGCAGGGACGGATCGCCGATCAGGATTTGCGAATGCGGATCGTTCGGCACGAGATGGACGTCCGCGCCTTCCTCGCCACGCTGCGCCGCGCAGCGCTCGAGGCCAAGGCGAGCAAGGGCCCATCGGCGGCGAGCTCGATCATGAAGAACGTTGGCGCGCGGATCACCCAGGACCGCGCCGAACTGGCGATCGAGATCATGGGGATGGCCGGGCTCGGCTGGGAAGGCGAGGGGTTCACCGGAGACGAGCTGGCGCAGACCCGCACCTGGCTATGGGGCAAGGCGGTGTCGATCTACGGCGGGTCGAGCGAGATCCAGAACAACATCATCGCCAAGCGGATGCTGGGGATGCTGGATCATCAATAGTCTCGTTATTCAGCGAAGGCGTGAGTCCATGGCTGCCTGACGACGGCAGCGGTATCGTCGATCGAACCGGACATGGATGCAGCCTGCGGGCATGGCGGCGAGGTGGGGAAAGGAAGTTCATGGCCGTACTCAACGACGAACAGGCGATGCTGCGCGACATGGCGCGCGGATGGGCGGACAACGAGGCGCCGGTCAGCGCTTTCCGCCGGCTGCGCGACGCCGGCGCGAGCGAGGGTTACGACGCCGCGGCGTGGGCCGAGATCGCCGGGATGGGCTGGGCGGGGATTGTCATTCCCGAGGCGTTCGGCGGCTCGGCGTTCGGCTACCTGTCGCTCGGGCTGGTGCTCGAGCAATTGGGGCGCAACCTCGCCGCTTCGCCGCTCGCCTCCACTGCGGTCGCCGCGACGGCGATCGCCGAAGGCGAATCGGACGCGGCTCGGACATGGCTTCCGAAGATCGCCTCGGGCGAGCTGGTCGCGACGCTGGCGATCGACGAAAGGCCGACGCACGACCGCGTGTTCGCGGCGAGCGTCAGCGACGGGCGGCTGACCGGAACCAAGGCATTCGTGGCGGAAGGCGATGCCGCGGGGCTGTTCGTCGTCGCGGCAGGCGACGGCCTCTATCTGGTCGAGGGCGATGCCGAAGGGGTGGCGCGGTCGTCACGGCGCATGGTCGATTCGCGTAGCCATGCCGAGGTGCGGTTCGACCGCGCGCCGGCCGAGCGGCTGGGCGATACGAGCCTTGTCGATCGCGTGTGCGACCTTGCCGCCGCGGCCACTACCGCCGAGATGCTCGGGCTGGCCGGGCAGGCGTTCGAGACGACCAACGCCTATCTCAAGCAGCGCGTGCAGTTCGGCCATCCGCTCGCGACCTTCCAGGCGTTGCAGCACCGCATGGCCAAGATGTTCACCGAATTGGAGCTGATGCGCTCCGCGGTGGAGGGCGCGCTCGAGGCGATCGATGCCGGGCACTCGGACGTCGCGGAGGTCGCGAGCCTAGCCAAGGCGATTGCGGGCGATACGCTCCACCTCGTCAGCCGCGAGATGATCCAGCTCCACGGCGGCATCGGCATGACCGACGAGCACGACGCAGGTTTCTACCTGAAGCGCGCGCAGGTGCTCGAGACGATGTGGGGCAGCGCCGCCTGGCATCGCGAGCGGTTCGCGCGGCTGAACGGCTATTGACCGCTACAGCGTCGCTTCGATCGCGCGAGCGGCGTCGTCCGGGTTGTCGGCCTGAGTGATCGGACGGCCGACGACGATGATCGAGGCGCCGGCATCGATCGCATCGCGCGGCGTGACGACGCGCTTCTGGTCGCCCATCGACCCGTTCGCCGGGCGCACGCCGGGAACCACGAAAAAGCCCTTGGGCCACAGCGCTCGCGCCGCCTTCACCTCGGCGCCCGAGCAGACGATGCCGTCGATCCCCGACGTCATCGCCAGCTCGGTCAAGTGGAGGACCTGATCGCGCGGCTCGCGCTCGACACCGATCGAAGCGAGGTCGCGGCCGTCGAGGCTGGTGAGCGTCGTTACGGCGACGACCTTCGTCCCGACGGGCGCGGCGGCCTTGGCATCCTCCAGCATCGCGCGGCCGCCGGCAGCGTGGACGGTGAGGATCGCCGGCTCGATCGGGCAGAGCGCCTGGATCGCCTTCGCGACAGTGTTGGGGATGTCGTGGAGCTTGAGATCGAGAAAGATCGGCAGGCCGAGCGCGGCCATTTCCAGCACGCCGTGGCGGCCGTTGCCCATGAAGAACTCGAGGCCGAGCTTGATGCCGCCGACATGATGGCGGACGCGCGTCGCGATCGCCTTCGCCCGGTCGAGCGACGGCGTGTCGAGCGCGACGAAGACCCGCGTCGTCATGCAGCCCCCGGAGGCATCGCGGCGGGTTCGGCCGCCGTGCCGATCGGCGCGGCGTTCTCGGCCGCAGCGGTCGGCGCCATCGCGGCGGCCCGCAGTTCGGTGATCGTGCGGTCCATCGCAACCATCCGGTTGCGCAGGCGCCAGCGCACCGCACGGTGGAAGAGCCAGGTCGGCACCAACCCGATCAGGAACATGACCAGCAGCAGCAGCGGCAGGTTGACGTCGGCGATCAGGCCGCCCCACAGATGGATCGGCACCGTCGTCCAGTTGGCGAAGGCGAAGACGACGATCAGCACCGCCAGCAGGAACCAGAACAGGCCCTTCAGAAATTGCATCAAGCTCGCTCGTGTCGTGGCCGCATGGGCGCGGAGCCTATTATGCGAGGAGCGATTTGACCAGAGGGACCCATTATGGCGCGCCGATCTCCTGGCGGAGCGAAGCGATGAGGGAGGCGATCGCGGTCAGGCGCGGTTCCTCTTCGTCGAGGATGGCGAGGAAGGCGGCGCGCTTGATGCCGGCGACGCGGCCGGGCTTGAGGCGCACCGTTTCGGGCAGCGTGGAGAGGACGATGTCGATCATCCGCTCGGCACCGTGGAGGCGGCCCCAGAGATAGTCGTTCTCGCGATAGGCGCGGCTGAAGAATGCGCCGAAGCTGTTGAACTGAATGCCCTTCAGCGTCGCCTCGGCCCCGCCGGCGCGGATCGTGCGGGCATCGTCGGGGGCGATGCGGTCGACCTTGATCGGGTCGAACTCGTCGAGCCCCTCGCCCTGCAGCAGCGGCAGCGTGGCGACGTCGAAATAGGGGAAGCCGAGATAGGAGAGCAGCATCGTCCGGCGGATATCGCGCGACAGGAGCGCGAGCGCCTCGGCCATGCGCGCGTCGGTTTCGGCGTCGAGGCGGGTGAGGTCCATCGAATCCGACATTCGCTCGAGCAGGACGCTCGCATCATCCTTCAGCCGGCGGACCTCGCGGCGCAGGCGGATATGCGGATCGGTGCGCTTGCAGTCGAGATAGGCGGCGAGCGAATCGTAGATCGCCGCGCGAATCGGGGCGAGCTCGGCCTCCTCGTGCTCCATCTCGATCTGCGTCAGATGACGCGCGAGCAGCCGCAGCCGGCGAATGCGGAAGCCGAGATCGTACCGGCGCAGAAAGTCGATTGCCGCCATGCTCGCACCGCCGGCGAAGATCGGAGTTTCGTCATGGAAACCGTGCGCGCGGACCGTCGCGGCGATCGTGTCGTGGATATGGCGGCGGCGAGTCGGGCCGGGTTCCCCGCCGACCTGATAGAGCAGCGATGAAATGAGCTGGATGACGCCGTCGATCTTGAGGTTGCCGTAGGCGGCGTAGGCGTAGCCCGCCTTGGCGGCAGCGGCGTTCTGGGCGCGGCGGCGCCAGCCGGCGAGGCGTGCGGGCGTCGGGCGGTCGAGAAACAGCGTGTGGCCGAACAGCGATTCGATCTCCGCCTCCACCTCGGGACGGATCTCGGCGACGATATCGCGCATCCGTTCGATCCGGGCGGAACGCTCGGCGATGTCCTCCAGATTGTCGCGGATCGGCTGCTGGCGCGGCAGCTCGGAGACCGCGCCGATGATCGTCTGGAAGAAGCCGGGTGCTTCCTCGATTTCGCCGCCGAAGTGGATCTTCAGGCCCGGCGAGGGGTCGATATAGATGAACCGGCGGTCGATCTGGCGGTGCGCGGGACGCTCGTGCAGGGCGTCGATGGCCGGGCGGAACGGAGCGTTGGCGAGCACCGAACCGTCGATCAGCACCGCCTTGTCGGCGGCATTGGCGGCGGCATGGCGCGGCAGCACGCGCGCAAGGAACGCGTTGCGGGCAGGCCAGGAGGCGCCGCGCTCGGCAAGGACTCCGTCGAGCTCGCCGACCATGAAGGGCGGGAAGGCGCCGGGGAAGCTCGAGGTGGCGCGCGCGGCGAAGGCGAGCTCGGCGGGGTGGGCGAGCGTGTCGAGCGGCTCGCCATGGTCGCTGAACGGGACGACGAGGCGGTGCTCCGTCTCGACGACTTCCGGGGGTGAGTTGAGGCGCAAGCGCTCGGGATGGCCGCGGAAGTCGGTGACGGTGACGTAGAGGTCGAGCGGCTGGCCGTCGGGGAGCAGGCGCGCCTCGCGCGGGGCGGCCGCCATCGCCTCCACCGCATCGAGCAGCAGTCCGGTGAACCGCGCGCCGCCGAACGGGGGCTCGAACCAGCGCGAGCGGACGAAGTGCGACAGCTTGGAGCGGACCTCGTCGCGGGTGGCAGGGTCGATCTCGGCGTCGATGTCGCCGCCGTTGCGCTTCGCCGCCATCCAGGCGATCGGCAGCGCCCAGGCCTTGGCGAAGCGCGAGGAGGGCGCGGCCTCGGGGTCGATCAGCGCCTCGATATCGGCTGAAGTGAGCCAGAGGTCGGTGAGCGGCTCCAGCGACTGGCCGGTGGTGATCGCCTGGGCAAGAAACACTCCGTTGATCCCGCCCGCGCTGGCGCCGGCGATGATGTCGACCAGCAGGCGCAGGCGGACGGAGGCGACCTCCTGGATCTCCTCCAGCATCGCGCGGTAGATGCCCTGGCTTCCGCTCGCGGCGGGTTCGCCGGCGTGGAACGCGCGGCTGGCGCGGGCGAAGCGCCAGATCTCCTTGGTGATCCCGTGCATGTAGACGGCGAGGCTGATCCCGCCGTAGCAGACCAGCGCGAGGCGGATTTCCTTCTCGCGCATGGTTCAGTGCCTCTCCAGTCGTTCGCGTTGAATTTGAGCCATGGTAGGGAGAAGGACGGCGCTTCGACAAGCTCAGCCCGAACGGGGCGGGGCGGTTATTGTCGTTCGAGCTCGGCCCAGATCGGCAAGTGGTCGGAGGCGGTGCGGGCGGTCAGGGTGTCATGGACACCGCAAGCGACAATCCGGAGCTCCGGCGAGACCATGATCTTGTCGAGGCGCGCGATCGGCCGGCGGGCGTGGAAGCTGGGGCCGGTGTCGGCGACGGCGTACGCGCCGAGGAAGTCGCGCATCGCGCCGGTCGCGGCGTTCCATTCGTTGAGATCGCCCATCATCACCGTCGGATAGCGGTCGGTCGAGACCTCGACATGCGTCATGATGGCGTGCGCCTGGCGGCGGCGCCACAGGCCGGAGAGGTCGAGATGCATCCCGACCACGCGGATCGGTCCGCAGTCGAGCCGGAGGTCCGCCATCACCGCGCCGCGGGGTTCGAGCGCGGGGAGGTGGATCGGTTCGCAATCGACGATCTCGGCGCCGCGGCGAACGAGGATGGCATTGCCGTGCCAGCCCATCGACGCGGCCCTGGTGCCGAAGGGAACCGCCCGCCAGGGACTGTCGTCGAGCAGCGAATGCGTAATGACCTGCGCGCGCGCGCCGAAGCGGCGGTCGGCCTCCTGCAGGCAGATGACATCGGCATCGATCTCGCGCAGCACCTCCAGGATGCGGTCGGGGCGGCGGCGGCGGTCGGTGCCGATCCCCTTGCGCATGTTGTAGCTCGCGACCTTGATCATTCTCGTCGTGTAACGCCGAATCGCCGAAAAGGCTTCGGCGCAAACGCCCGCCGGGTTTCCCCGACGGGCGCCTTCCTCCCCAGGAAGAGGGGGCCTCAGCCGAGGCGGCCGAGGCGATGGTAGAGGTTGCTGAATTTGGCCGAGCGCGGGTCGTCGGCGAGTCTGCGGACGTAATCGGCGACGGCCTCCTTGAGGAGTGCGAAGTCCTCGGTGGAGAAAACGGCTCGGGTGCGGGCGGGTTCTGGGGGCATCGTGCTTCTCCTTATGCGGCCTGACGGGCGAACTGCGCCGCCTCGGTCGAGTCGCCGAGCGCGGTGGTCGAGCTCGTCCCGCCGGCGATCGCCTCGGCGACGCGGTCGAAATAGCCGGTGCCGACCTCGCGCTGATGGCGGGTGGCGGTGTAGCCGGTCGCCTCGCCGGCGAACTCGGCCTGCTGGAGCTCGGAATAGGCGGCCATCCCGCGGTCGCGATAGCCGCTCGCCAGCTCGAACATCGCGTGGTTGAGGCTGTGGAAGCCTGCCAGCGTCACGAACTGGAATGCGTAGCCCATCGCGCCCAACTCGCGCTGGAAGCGTGCAATGTCGTCCTTGTCGAGATTGGCCTGCCAGTTGAAGCTCGGTGAGCAATTATAGGCGAGCAGTTTACCGGGATGCTCGCGGCGGATCGCCTCGGCGAAGCGTCGGGCGTCGGCGAGGTTGGGCTTCGAGGTCTCCCACCACAAAAGGTCGGCGTGGGGCGCGAAGGCGAGCCCGCGGCTGATGCAATGGTCGAGGCCGGTGCCGGGCTTGAGCCGGAAAAAGCCTTCGGGCGTGCGCTCGCCGGTCAGGAAGGCGTGGTCGCGCTCGTCGACGTCCGAAGTGATGAGCTTCGCCGATTCCGCGTCGGTGCGGGCGATGAGGACGGTCGGGACGCCCGATACGTCGGCGGCGAGGCGCGCGGCGTCGAGGTTGCGGATATGCGCCTGCGTCGGGATCAGCACCTTGCCGCCGAGATGGCCGCACTTCTTTTCGGCGGCGAGCTGGTCCTCGAAATGGACGCCCGCAGCGCCGGCGGCGATGTACGCCTTCATGATCTCGAAGCAGTTGAGCGGGCCACCGAACCCGGCCTCGGCATCGGCGACGATCGGGGCGAACCAGTCGCGGGCCGCGCCGCCCTCGGCATGTTCGATCTGGTCGGCGCGTTGCAGCGTGGCGTTGATGCGGCGGGCGAGCGCCGGGCCGGCGTCGGCGGGATAGAGCGACTGGTCGGGATACATCGCACCCGCGGTGTTGGCGTCGGCGGCGACTTGCCAGCCGGACAGGTAGATCGCCTTGAGGCCGGCGCGGACCATCTGCATCGCCTGGTTGCCGGTCAGCGCGCCGAGCGCGGGGACATACTCCTCCGCGGCGAGCAGCTGCCACAGGCGGTTGGCGCCGCGGCGGGCGAGCGTGTGCTCGATCGCGACCGAGCCGCGCAGCGCCGCCACCTCGGCCGGGGCATAGGGGCGAGCGATGCCGTCGAAACGGCCGGGCGGGGCGGGGACGAGATCGTCGAAGGTCATCTGTCGCGTCCTTTACAAAATCCGGCAGAATCGACACCGGAAACCGAGCCGAATTTGAGCAAGTTCACGCTCAGCGGGAGTCAAATTCGCTGCCCTTGAGGGTCGCGCGGTTGTAGATCGGCGGATTTGGTTGGTAATTTTGTAAAGATGTTGACATAACTGCCCTCGTGCGGTGTTTTAAGGAACATTAGCAGAACATCGCCTTGTAGGAAAGCGATTCCACCCTCGGACCCGCCTCCGTTCGTCCCGAGTAGCCATCGAGCGAAGCCGAGATGGCGTATCGAGGGACTGTCCGATGGAGGTGTCTCGATACGGGTTCGACTTCGCTCGAACCCTACTCGACACGATCGGTGAGGTGAGGATCGAATAGGACAGGGAAGGGAGAAAATGCCCGATCACAAGCTGTTCGCCGGGCACGCGGTACGGCGGCTGCGGCGGCAGGCGGGGATGACGCAGGCGGCGATGGCCGAGGTGCTGGGGGTGAGCCCGAGCTACCTCAATCTCGTCGAGCGCAACCAGCGGCCGTTGTCGGCGACGCTGCTGTTGCGGCTCGCCGAGCGGTTCGACTTCGATCCGCGGCGTCTGGCGGCCGAGGAGCCGGGCGGCGGGGCGGAGGGGCTCAGGCGACGGCTCGCCGATCCGATGTTCGCGGACCTCGAGATCGATCGCGCCGAGATGGAGGAATGGCTCGCCGGCGCGCCGGGCGGGGCGGAGGCGTTCGCGCGCGCCTACGACCGGATCGGGCAGGGCGCGGCGCCCGCCGGCGCGGCGGCCGAGCCCGCCGATCTCGTGCGGCGCGAGATCGAGCGGTGGCGCAACCATTTCGCCGACCTCGACGCAGCGGCCGAGGCGCTGGCGGACGAATTGCGGCTCGGTGCCGGCGACCTTTACGGCGCGATCGCCGAGCGGCTGCGAGTCAAGCACCAGCTCGGCATCCGCATCCTGCCTGCCGAGGTCATGCCCGACCTGACCCGGCGGCTCGACCTTCATGCGCGGCAGTTGCAATTGTCGGAGATGCTCGATCCGGCGTCGCGGACCTTCGCGGCGGCGTATCAGCTCGCGCTGATCGAGGCGCGCGGCGGGATCGATGCGCTTGCCCGCGCCGCGGCGTTCGCCGACCGCATCGCCGAGCGGCTCTATCGCCGGCACCTCGCGAGCTATTTCGCGGCGGCGGTGATGATGCCCTATGCCCGGTTCGTGCGCGCGTGCGAGGCGACCGGATACGATCTCGAGCTGCTGCAGCGCAGGTTCGGCGCGGGGTTCGAGCAGGTCGCGCACCGGCTGACGACGCTGAGCCGGGTGGGCGCGCGCGGCCTGCCGTTCTTCATGATCCGCATCGATCGCGCCGGGCAGGTGTCGAAACGCTATGCCGGGGCGAGCGGGGCGGCGCTGGTCGAGGCACCGGGGCGCTGCCCCTTGTGGCGGCTGACCCATGCCTTCGACCGGCCAGGGAGCCTAGCGGTGCAGCTGGTCGAGCTCGAATCGGGCGCGCGCTGGCTGACGATGGCGCGGACGGTGCGGCCGCAGGGGCGGCGGCAGGGCGGGGTCGAGGCGATGTTCTCGGTCGGGCTGGGCGTCGAGGCGTCGCTCGCCGCCCCGCTGGCGGCGGCGCGCGGGATCGACCTTGCCGGCGAGGCGACGCCGATCGGCCTCGGCTGCCGCGCCTGCACGCGCGCCGCCTGCCCGCAACGCTCCGCCCCGCCGGCGGCGCGGCCGCTGCTGGTCAACGACCTGGAGCGCGGGCTGTCGCCGTTCAGCTTTGCGGGGGAGTGAGGCGGGCCGGCCGGCCGAATGCGGGGCGGGAGCGGACAGCGGGGCCCTTTGGTGATATCGGTCGCGGATGCAGCCTGCCCGAGCGGAGGACGAGAGGTGCGCATACTCCAGAAGGCGACGCCGGAACGGTTGAGCGCCTTTTCCGACGGCGTGTTCGCCGTGCTGATCACCGTGCTGGTCCTGGAGCTGCGGCCGCCCGCGCATCCCACGTTCGCGGCGCTGCTGGCGCTCTGGCCGTCATGGCTCAGCTATGCGGTGAGCTATCTTTTCATCGCCATCGTGTGGAGCAACCACCATTATCTCCTGCGCTACGCGACCGAGGCGAAGCCGCGGCTGCTGTGGTTCAATTTCGCGCACCTGTTCTCGATGTCGCTGCTGCCGCTCTCGACCGCGTGGATGGCGGTGAGCGAATTGGCGCCGCAGCCGGTCGCCTTCTACGCGGCGGTGTTCTTCCTGGTGAACGCGACCTACCTCTGCCTGATCCGGGAGCTGATCGACGCGGGCGGCGCGGTTCCGGCGGCGGTGCGTCGGATCATGTCGATCCGTGCGATCGCGACCCTGTGCCTGTTCGGCTTGGCCGCGCTGGTGGCGTTGCGATTCCCGCTGGTCGGGCTCGGCATCTGCGTCCTTTGCCTGATCGTTTATTTGAGACCCGAGCCGCCGGGGATGGAGGCCGAAGCGATGTCCGGCCGCGAGCCGGCCTGAGATCGGTCGCGCCGCGGCGCGCGCCGAATTGTCCGGGACGCGGCGGTGGCCTATGCGTCGCGGAATGATCGGAACCATTGCCCTGAACTGGCGGGATCGCCTGGCGCAATCGCTCGCGGGACGGGATGGGAAGGCCGCGTGGGCGCTCGTCGCGGTCGGCGGGGCGCTGTGGTGGATGTGCCGGTTCCGGCCGGCGGCGGTGCCGTTCTGGCTGCCGTGGGATTTCTCGCCGCTGTGGTACGGGGCGGCCGCCTTTACCGGATTCTGCTATGTGCGCGGGTGCCGGGTGGCGCGGCCGGCGGGGTGGCGGATCGCGCTGTTCGCGATCGGCCTGGCGGCGATCTGGATCGTGATCCAGACGCGGTTCGAATATCTCGCGCTGCACCAGTTCTTCTACAACCGGCTCCAGCATATGGTGATGCACCATCTGGGGCCGTTCCTGATTGCGCTCGCCTGGCCGTGGGAGACGATCCTCGCGGGGATGCCGGGGTGGGCGCGGGCGGCGGTCGAGCATCGCTGGGTGCGGCGCGCGATCGCCGTGTCGCGCCAGCCCGAGGTTGCGGGGTTCCTGTTCGTCGGGCTGCTCGCGCTGTGGCTGGTGCCGTCGGTGCATTTCACCGCGATGCTCGACCCGCTGCTCTATCCGGTGATGAACTGGTCGATGGTGGTCGGGGGCCTGCTGTTCTGGAGCTTGGTGCTCGACCCGCGGCCGCCCGAGGAGGCGAGGATCAGCTTCGTCGCGCGCGCGGTGACGGGGGTGGTCGTGATGTTCCCGCAGATCGCGATGGGCGCGTTCCTGTGCTTCGCGAACCGCGATCTCTATCCTTTCTATACCTGGTGCGGGCGGCTCTACGACGGACTCGATCCGCTGACCGACCAGCGGATCGGCGGCGTGGTGGTGTGGGAATCGCCTGGGATGATGAGCGTCGCGACGCTGATCCTGGTGCTCAACGCCAAGCGGCGGTTCGAGGAGCGGACCGCGGGCGCGCCGGCCGAGGGGGCGGTGGCCAGCGCGGCGTGGACGGGGCGGTAGCGCGCGTGCCTCCCCGATCTCCCGAGGATGTGGTACAACCGGTGTCAGCATCGAAGGAGGACGATATGATCGCGGCTTCGTTGATACCGCTGGCGCTGGCGCAGGCCGTGCCGGCTTCGCCGGCCGCCGGGACTGCGCGGGTGGTGCATGAGGGCGATACGCGCGTCGAGCAGGCGCCGCCGCACGACGGCACCGGCATGAGCACCGCCTATCGCATCAGCGACGTCATGCCGAACCGCTCGATGGAGTTCAGGAAGCGCGTGATGCATCCGGGGAGCAGCATCGGCCTGCACCCGATCGCCCATGACGAAGTCTATTACGTGGTCTCCGGCACCGGCGAGGTGACGGCGGACGGGAAGGTCATTGCGGTGGGGGCGGGGGATGCCGCCTATTTCTACGATGGCAACACCGTCGGCATCCGGCAGACGGGGAAAGACGACCTGGTGCTGCTGATCGCCTATCCGCTGGCGAAGCGGGCGGAGTGATTCGATCGCCCCCGTTCGTCGCGAGTGGGAGCCTCGATATGCGGCTTCGCCGCTACCCGGCTCCTACTCGACACGAGCGGTGGGAGTGCTGTTCGGAGGTGCGCTTCCCTCAGCCCAATGCGCCGATCACCGATTTCACCTCCATGAATTCGGCGAGGCCGTATTTGCCGTATTCGCGGCCGTTGCCCGATTGCTTGTAGCCGCCGAACGGCACGTTGGGATCGGGATTCCCGGCGTTGACATAGACCATCCCGGCGCGCAGCCGCGGGACGAACGCGCGCGCCTTCGCCGGGTCGCCCGAGACCACCGCGGAAAGGCCGTAGTTGGTGTCGTTGGCGATGCGGATCGCGTCCTCGTCGTCCTCGTAAGCGATGATCGTCACGACCGGGCCGAAGATTTCCTCGCGCGCGATCGTCATGTCGTTGGTCACGTTCGAGAACAGGGTCGGCTTGACGTAATAGCCCGCCTCCACGCCGTCGGGCAGGCCGGGGCCGCCGGTCTCGAGGCGGGCGCCGTCCTCAAGGCCCTTGCGGATCAGGCCCTGGATCTTGTCCCATTGCGCCTTGTTGACCACCGGGCCGATGTGGCGGCCCTCGGTCAGCGGATCGCCGGTCTCGGTCGCCGCCATTACCTGCTTGGCGATCGCCGCCGCTTCCTCGGCCTGGCTCTTGTGGACCAGCATCCGCGTCGGGGCGATGCAGCTTTGCCCCGAGTTGAGCAGCACGCCCATCAGCCCGGCGGGCACCGCGCGATCGAGCGGGGCGCCTTCGAGGATGATGTTGGGCGACTTGCCGCCGAGCTCCTGGTGGACGCGCTTGACCGTGTCGGCGGCGTTCTTCGCGACCAGGATGCCGGCGCGGGTCGAGCCGGTGAAGCTCACCATGTCGATGCCGGGATGCGCCGCGAGCGCGGTGCCGACGCCGGGGCCGTCGCCCTGGACGAGGTTGAACACGCCCGGCGGCACGCCGGCGGCGTCGATCACCTCGGCGAAGATCGCGGCGCAGCCGGGCGCTTCCTCCGAGGGCTTGAGGATCATCGTGTTGCCGGCGGCGAGCGCGGGGGCGACCTTGGCGACGATCTGGTTGAGCGGCCAGTTCCACGGGGTGATCAGCGCGACGACGCCGATCGGTTCATGGACGACGCGGTTGGCGCCGATCTGCTCTTCGAACGGGAAGTCGCGCAGCGCCGCGATCGCGGCGGTCAGGTGGCCGATGCCGCTGCCGACCTGCGCGGTCTGCGCCATCGAGATCGGGCAGCCCATTTCGGTGGCGATCGCCTCGGCCATGTCGGCGGCGCGGGCCTTGTATTCGGTGAGGATCGCCTCGAGCAGCGCGATGCGGTCCTCGACCGATGTGCGCGAGAAGCTGTCGAACGCGCGGCGCGCGGCGGCGACCGCGGCATCGACATCGGCGGCGGAGCCGAGCGTGATTTCGGTGCAGGGCTGTTCGGTGGCGGGGTTGATCACCTCGTGCCGGGTGCCGCCGTCGCTCGCCACCCAGCGGCCGTCGATATAATGCTTGAGGTAGCTTTTCATCCCCGTCTCCGGATTTTTGAACCTGCGGTATGCTGGTGGCCAAGATGGCGCGGCGCGCGATCGGTTGCAACCCGAAACGCGCGGCCTACGTTGAGCCCGCGCAAGGGAGACGACGATGGCGAGAATTGCCCAGATCAGCGAGACCGGCGGCCCCGAGGTGATCCGCTGGGTCGAGCGCGACCTGCCCGCACCGGGCGAGGGCGAAGTGCGCATCCGATCGACGGCGGTGGGGCTCAATTTCATCGACATCTACCACCGGCGCGGCAGCTACACGATCCCGCTGCCGAGCGGGCTGGGCGGCGAAAGCGTCGGCGTGGTCGAGGCGGTCGGGCCGGGGGTGCGCGACTTCAGCGAAGGCGACCGGGTGGGGACGTTCGGGCCCGAGCTCGGCGCCTATGCGACGCACCGCAACCTCACGGCCGAGCGGCTGGTCAAGCTGCCTGACAGTGTCGATGACACCACCGCCGCGGCGCTGCTGCTCAAAGGCGCGACCGCAGAGTTCCTGGTCGAGCGCTGCGCGAAGGTGCAGCCGGGCTGGACGGTGCTGGTCCATGCCGCCGCGGGCGGCGTGGGGCATTTGCTGGTCGGCTGGCTGAAGGCGGTCGGCGCGAGCGTGATCGGCACGGTCGGCAGCGAAGACAAGGCCGAACGCGCCGAGAAGGCCGGGGCCGATCACGTCATCCTCCACCGCCGCGAGGACGTGGTCGAACGGGTGCGCGCGATCACCGGCGGCACGGGGGTGCCGGTGGTGTTCGACGGCGTCGGCAAGGCGACGTGGCAACAGTCGCTCGACTGCGCGGCGCGGCGCGGGCTGATCGTCAGCTACGGCAGCGCGTCGGGGCCGGTCGAGGGGGTGAACCTCGGGACGCTGTCGGCCAAGGGCTCGCTGTTCGTGACGCGGCCGACGCTGTTCGACTATGCGGTGACGCACGAGGAGCGGCAGGCGACGCTCGACCGCGTGTTCGCGATGCTGGCGCACGGCGCGATCCGGCCGGGGATCGGCCAGACCTTCGCCCTGGAGGACGTCGCCGAAGCGCACCGCCGGCTCGAGGCGGGCGAGACCGAAGGCGCGACGGTGCTGGTGCCGTGAGGGGGGCGGCGCCCCCAATCTACCGTTCGTCCTGAGTAGGGGCTGAGCGAAGTCGAAGCCCCGTATCGAAGGACAATTGGGGAGCGCTTCCTACCTGTCCTTCGATACGCCATTTCGATCCCTCGACTTCGCTCGGGACGGGCTTCGCTCAATGGCTACTCAGGACGAACGGGTGGGGGAGACGGGCTCGCCCCCCCATCGCTCAATAGCCGTAATACCGGTAATAATGATGCCGATACCAGCGGCGGCGCTGTTCGCGTTCCCAGCGGCGGCGGGCGCGCTCGCGCTCCCAGCGTTCGTGCCGCCAATGGCGATAACGGCGATAGCGGTCGCCGTGGTGGCGGTCATAATGATGATAGCCGTGACCGTAGTAACCGTAGCTCTGGGCTGCGGCGGCGCTCGGCAGCATCGCCATGCCGGCGATCCCGGCGAGGCCGAACATCAGGATTTTACGCATGTTACACCTCCAAATCGGCTGGGGCCGATGGGAGGGATTTACGACGGGCGTGATGGGGGGAGGCTGAACGCGGCTGGAAGGTGAGGTTCAGCTTTTTTCCGCGAAATGGGAATGCCGAAGGTACGGAGTGAACCACGGGTCAGAAACGCCTTGCCGATCCACACCGCGGCGGCGAAGGTCCGCGCGACCATGACCGCCGCGAGCGCCGCCACCATCGTCATTTGCCTCGCCGCGACCGCCGGCGTGCTGGCGCGGCCGTGGCGATTGCCCGAGGCGGTGTGGCCGTGCCTGGGGGCGGTGCTGTTGGTCGCGTTCGGGTTGCTGCCGGTGCGGGTCGCCGGGGCGGCGGTGGCCAGGGGCGCGGACGTCTATCTGTTCCTTGTCGGGATGATGCTGCTGTCGGAGATGGCGCGGCGCGAGGGGCTGTTCGACTGGCTTGCGGGACATGCCGTGCGCTGGGCGCGGGGATCGCGCGCGCGGCTGTTCGCGCTGGTCTATGCCATCGGGGTGGTGGTGACGGCGTTCCTGTCGAACGATGCGACCGCGGTGGTGCTGACGCCCGCGGTGTTCGCCGCCGCCCGCAAGGCCGAGGCCGATCCGCTGCCGGCGCTGTTCGCCTGCGCGCTGGTCGCCAATGCGGCGAGTTTCGTGTTGCCGATCTCCAATCCGGCGAACCTGGTGCTCTATGGCGGGGCGATGCCGCCGCTGGGAAGCTGGCTGGCGGCGTTCGGATTGCCGTCGGTACTGGCGATCGGAGCGACCTATGCTGCGCTGCGCTGGACGATGCGCGCGCGGCTGGCGGGGGCGTGCCGGGCCGAAGTTGCGGAGGCGCGGCTCGGCGCGGGGGCTGGGATCGCGCTGGGCGGGATCGGTGCGACCGCGGTGCTGCTGCTCGTCGTGTCGGCGCTCGACCGGCCGCTGGGGTTGCCGACCGCGCTTGCCGGGGTCGCGACGGCGGCGATCCTGCTGCTGCGCGACCGGAGCGGCGGGTGGACCGCGATCCGGTCGGTGTCGTGGGGCGTGCTGCCGCTGGTCGCCGGCCTGTTCGTGCTGGTCGCGGCGCTCGAGCGGCTGGGACTGATCGCGGGACTCGCCGCGCTGCTGCGGCCGGGCGCGGCGGGCGCGGCGGCGTTCGGCGGCGGGGTGGCGCTGGCGTCGAACGTGATCAACAACCTGCCGGCGGGGTTGATCGCGAGCGGGGCCTTGGCGCAGGCGCATGTCGGGCAGCTCGTCGCCGACGCGGCGCTGATCGGGGTCGATCTGGGCCCCAACCTGTCGATCACCGGGAGCCTGGCGACGATCCTGTGGCTGGCGGCGATCCGGCGTGAGGGCGAGGAGGTGACGTTCTGGACGTTCCTCAAGGTCGGCGCGGTGACGATGCCGCCGGCGCTGGTGCTCGCGCTAGGAGCGCGGGTGGTGACGGGGTGAGCCGCCGTTGGGCTCCTGCGGAAGCAGGAGCACGGGTTTTGGTTCGCGGCGTGGTCGATCTCAATTCCCGCTGATCAAATCGCCCAGCGGACCGAGGACCGAGCCTTCGCCGCGGTTGGGGCCGCCGGTGCTGCCCGCCGCCGCCAGCATCCGGCCGGCGAGGCGGGCGAAGGGGAGGGACTGGATCCAGACTCGGCCGGGCCCGCGCAGGCGCGCGAAGAACACCCCTTCGCCGCCGAAGATCATGCTCTTGACGCTGCCGGCGCGGACGAGGTCGAACTCGACGCTCGGCGTGAAGGCGGCGAGGCAGCCGGTATCGACATGGAGCTCCTCGCCGGCGCGCAAGTCGCGCTCGACGATCGCGCCGCCCATCTGCGCGAAGATCCAGCCGTCGCCCTCCAGCTTCTGCATGATGAAGCCTTCGCCGCCGAACAGTCCGGTCATGATCCGCTGCTGGAAATAGATGCCGAGCGCGACGCCGCGCGCGGCGCACAGGAACGCGTCCTTCTGGCAAATCAGCGTGCCGCCGACGTCGGTGAGCTTCAACGGCACGATCGCGCCGGGGACGGGGGCGGCGAAGGCGACGCGGGCCTTGCCGGAGCCGCGATGGGTGAAGACGGTGGTGAACAGGCTTTCGCCGGTGACGAGGCGCTTGCCCGCGCCGAGCAGCTTGTCCATGAAGCCGCCGCTTTGGCTGCCGGTGCGGCCGTCGCCGAACACGGTGGTCATCTCGATGCCTGCGTCCTTCCAGACCATCGCGCCGGCCTCCGCCACCGCGCTCTCGCCGGGGTCGAGCTCGATCTCGACGAACTGCAGCTCCTGGCCCTTGATCTCGAAGTCGATGTCGTCGGCGACGCCGGCGCTGCGAGTGTGCGACCACGGGCTGGGCGGTGTCATGCAGGAGCTCCTCATTACTGTGTTAGAGGAATATAGCACGACGTGCGCCGGATGCCATGGCTGACGGTCGAGCCGCGACTCCGGTTTTGGAAGGGGCACGCAACAAGGCGGTTGCCTGCCGTCCGGCGGCCGCGATACGGTCCGGCAAAACGACGGAGCGAGTCATGGCGAAGCTCGGCAGGATTGCGGCGATCGGCGGGGGGCTGATGGCGCTGGCCGGCGCGGGCGCCGCGCTCCTCGCGTATCGCGAGCGCAAGGCCGAGCAGCCCGGCTACAAGCTGATCGACAGCGACGACGGCATCGAAGTGCGCGACTATCCCGCGCTGGTCGTCGCCGAAACGGTTGCGCCCGGCGATCGCCTGAGCGCGCTCAATGCGGGTTTCGACCGCCTTGCCGATTATATCTCCGGCCGCCATCGGGGCCCCGGCGATCCGCGGTCCGACGAGAAGATCGCGATGACTGCGCCCGTCCTCGCCGACCGGACCGAGCGCGGCCAGTGGCGCACCCGCTTCGTCATGCCGGCCGCCGTCGCGATCGATGCGCTGCCGACGCCCGACGGCGGCGTCCGCGTCACCGAACTGCCCGCGCGCCGCGCGGCCGCGATCCGCTTTTCAGGAAGCGCCGGCGACGAGGCGCTGGCGGACCATGAGCGATCGCTGCGCCTCTGGCTGGCGGAACATGGCTATGCCGCCGATGGCCCGGCCGAGCACGCCTATTACAATTCGCCCTTCGTCCCGCCGCCGCTCAGGCATAACGAGGTGCTGGTGCCGGTCGTGGGGTGAGCTGACTTGAGCTTGTGAAGAGCGTTCGCTGCCGCCCTTCGGCACGTTCGGGGCGAACGGATCGCCGGGAGCTATTGCCCGCCGGGCGCAGCGCCGGCTTCGCCGCCCGGAGCGCCGCCGCCCTGCATCATTTGCTGCATTTGCATCTGCTGCTGGATGACGCTTTGCGGGAGGAAGTCGATCAGCTCGACGTCGAACACCAGAAGCGAATTGTCCGGGATCGTCCTCGGGTCGGGCGAATGCGCGCCATAAGCGAGATCGGGCTTGATCCAGAAGCGGTATTTGGCGCCCTTGCTCATCAGCTTGAGGCCTTCGGAAAAGCCCTTGATGCTGCCCGCGACGGGGAGCGGCGTCGGTTGTTTCGACGCATCGAACACCGCACCGTCGCGCAAGCTGCCGCTGTAGTTGATCAGCGCGATGTCCTGATCGGTGGGATGATCGGCGCCCTTGCCCGGCGTCAGCACCTTGTATTCGAGGCCGCTCGCCGTGGTCTTCACCCCTGGCTGCGACGCATTCCAGGCGAGGAACTGCTCGTTCGTCCCGACCTTCGCCCGCGCGGCCGAGGTGCCGTGGAAGGCGAGCCACACCGCGATCGCGATCGCAACGACAATCCCCAGCCACAGCAGCACGACATAGCTCCGCCGGGTCGGCTGGAGCGGAACGGCGGTGACGGACATAGGGGCAGCCTCGTGGGGAGTATCGAAACGAAAAAGGCCGAGGCGCCGCCCCGGCCCGTCAGATGTCCTTAGCGGACGCCGTCGCGCTCCATCCGCTTGCGCTCCAGCTTGCGGGCGCGGCGGACGGCGGCGGCGCGCTCACGGGCGCGCTTCTCGCTCGGCTTCTCGTAGTGACGGCGCAGCTTCATCTCGCGATAGACGCCCTCACGCTGCAGCTTCTTCTTGAGCGCGCGCAGCGCCTGGTCGACATTGTTGTCGCGAACGATGATTTGCATAGAGCGTACCGTCTCCGATCAATAGAATAGGGTTCGTCACAAGCCAGGCCTGCGCCGTATCGCGCGGCCCCTAACAGCGGCGTGCCGATTTATCAAGCGAATTGGCGCGGCCGAATGTTCCGCCGCAGGGCTTGCAGCCCCGCCCGGCTCGGCTATGGCAAGCCGATGGCCGCCGACCTCGTCCTCTACAACAGCCTCACTCGCAGGCTCGAATCCTTTACGCCGATCGATCGGAGCAACGTGCGGATCTATTCGTGCGGGCCGACGGTCTATAATTATGCGCATATCGGCAATCTCAGGGCCTATGTCTTCACCGACACGCTCGCCCGCGTGCTGACGTGGAAGGGCTATCCGCTCACCCATGTCATCAACATCACCGACGTCGGCCATCTGACCTCGGACGCCGACGCCGGCGACGACAAGATGGAGGCCGCCGCGCGCGCCGCGGCGCGCAGCATCTGGGACATCGCCGCGCATTACACGCAAGCGTTCAAGCAGAACCTCGCCGATCTCAACATCCGCGATCCGAGCCGCTGGTCGGTCGCCACCGACCATATCGGCGACATGATCGCGTTTGCGGAAGCGATCGCGCCCGACCATTGCTACGAGCTCGACACCGGCCTGTATTTCGACGTCTCGACCGTGCCGAATTATGGCGCGCTCGCGGGCGGGCAGGACGACGCCGGCGAGGGGCGGATCGAGACCGTCTCTGGCAAGCGGCACGCCCAGGATTTCGCGATCTGGCGCAAGTCGGCATCGGGTGAGAAGCGGCAGATGGAATGGGATTCGCCCTGGGGGCGGGGCGCGCCGGGCTGGCACCTCGAATGCTCGGTAATGAGCAAGAAGTATCTGGGCGCGCAGTTCGACATCCACACCGGCGGCATCGATCATCGCGAGATCCACCACCCCAACGAGATCGCGCAGAACCAAGCGTATTGCGCGTGCGCGGAGACCGGCGCCAACTGGTGGATGCACAACAACTTCCTGGTCGAACGCGCTGGAAAGATGTCGAAATCGTCCGGAGGATTCACGACGCTGCAGACGCTGATCGACAAGGGCGTCCACCCGCTGGCCTATCGTCTGATGTGCCTCCAGGCGCACTATCGCAGCGAGCTGGAGTTCTCGGGCGAGGCGCTCGCCGCGGCGGTGACGCGCCTCAAGCGGCTGGTGATGACCGTCTCCGCGCTGCGCGATCGCGCGGCGGCCGATCCCGAGGCGCCGTCGATCGGCGATGCCGCGGCGTATCGCGAGCAGCTCGATGCGGCGGTGTCGGACGATCTCAACACGCCGCGGGCGTTGCCGGTGCTCGACGCGATGCTTGCCGACACGAAGCTGGCGCCGGCCGAGCGGGTCGGTGCGCTCGCCGATTTCGATGCGGTGCTCGGGCTCAAGCTCGGCGAACTGACTCGCGAGGACCTGCGCGTGGCGCCGGCCGGCGCGACGATCGCGCCCGAGGAGATCGCCGTGCGCCTCGCCGACCGGCGCGAAGCGCGCGCGGCGAAGGACTTCGCCCGCTCCGACGCGATCCGCGATGAACTCGCGGCTGCGGGGGTCGAGGTGATGGACGGCGACCCGCTCGGCTGGGACTGGCGGCTGACGCTGTAGGGTTCGCGCGGGCGCGGAGAGATAGCGATTGATGAATTGCCAACTCGCCCTTCGACTTCGCTCAGGGCGAACGGGATGGGGGCCAGCGGATCTCACGGGATGTTGGGGTAGCGGATCTCACGGGGGTGTTGGGCTAGCGGATCTCTCGGCATCTCCGCGTCTCCGCGTTGGCCAACAATCCTCTCGGCGCTGACGGTTCAGATGCCGCCCTCGACCACCGCCAGCCCCGCCGCCTCGAGCCGCGCGGCCACATCGGCGACGCAGGCGTCGACCAGCGCCGCGTCGGTCGAGCGC
Organism: Sphingomonas sp.; assembly: GCA_035776635.1. GTDB lineage: Bacteria > Pseudomonadota > Alphaproteobacteria > Sphingomonadales > Sphingomonadaceae > Sphingomonas. The sequence goes on from DASTWI010000003.1 coordinate 41,677, forward strand.
ACCACGAAATTCGCGCCAACGCGGCCCTCGCGGAAGAAGGGATAGCTGCCGATCGCAACGCCCTGGTGGCGGTGCTCGGCGTCGCGCAGCAAGTCGGCGACTTCGCTTTCGGCGACCCAGCAGCCGATCGTGCGGCTGACCAGCGGCGCGCCGCCTTCGAGCGTGCCGGTGAGCGCGTCGAGCATTCCGGCGGTGATATGCGGCACGCCCGCCATCACGAACACGTTGCCGATGCGGATGCCCGGTGCGCCCGACATGCGATTTTCAATGAGCTCGGCGCCTTCGGGCACGCGCGCCATGCGCTTCCTCGCCTCGGTCAGCTGCTCGCCGCGTTTGCGGTAATGGCGTTCCAGAATGGCCAGCGCCTGCGGGTGGAACACCACTGCGAGCCCGAGCGCCGCGGCGATCGCATCGACGGTGATGTCGTCGTGCGTCGGACCGATCCCGCCGGTGGTGAACAGATAATCGTTGCGCGCCCTGAGCGTGTTGACCGCCTCGACGATCGCCGCGGTCCTGTCGCCGACCACGCGCACCTCGACGAGGCGGATGCCCTGGACGTCGAGCCACGCCGCGACTTGCGCGATGTTCCGGTCCTGCGTGCGGCCGGACAGGATTTCATCGCCGATGACGACGAGCGCGGCGGTCCAGATGCGATCGGCCATGCGAGCGGCATAGCCCGGCGCGGCCCCCTCGCAAAGTCCGGCCGAGATCGCTATATCGCCGATCATGACCGACTATGTGACCGTCGCCGCCGACGCGCCGCTGGGCCGCACCGGCGCCATCAAGCTGCACGACGAGACCGGCTTCGAAGGGATGCGCCGCGCGGGCCGGCTCGCCGCCGAAGTGCTCGACATGCTGGCGCCGCACGTCGTGCCCGGCGTCGAGACGCAGGCGCTCGACGACATGGTGCGCGAGTTCATCGTCCGGGCGGACGGCGTGCCGGCCACGCTCGGCTATCGCGGCTACACGCATTCGTGCTGCATCTCGATCAACCACGTCGTCTGCCACGGCATTCCGTCGAGCCGCACGCTGAAGGACGGCGACATCGTCAATATCGACGTGACCCCGATCCTCGACGGCTGGCATGGCGATTCGAGCCGGATGTACCTGGTCGGCGACGTCGGCGTGAAGGCGCGGCGGCTGGTCGACGTCACCTACGACTGCCTGATGATCGGCATCGAGCAAGCGCGGCCCGGAAACCACCTGGGCGACATCGGCCACGCGATCCAGCGCCACGCCGAGAAGCATCGTTACGGCGTGGTGCGCGATTTCTGCGGGCACGGGCTGGGCCGCCTGTTCCACGACGCGCCCGAAGTGGTCCACGCCGGCCGCGCCGGCACCGGGCCGGAGCTGCGTCCCGGCATGTTCTTCACCATCGAGCCGATGATCAACATCGGCCGGCCCGACGTGAAGATCCTCGACGACGGCTGGACCGCGGTGACGCGCGACCGCTCGCTGTCGGCGCAGTTCGAGCATTCGATCGGGATTACCGAGAGCGGATGCGAGATCTTCACCGCCAGCCCCAAGGGCTACGACAAGCCGCCATACGGCTGACCGAGGCGAGCGCGTGTAGCGCTCAGCCCGCCGCCATCGCCGGCTGGGCGGAGCGCCGTGCCGCGATCTCGGCGAAGCGGCGCTGGAGCGCGACCGTCTCCTCGCCGACATATTCGGCCTGCATTTCGGGGGTGAGCACCTCGATCAGGCGGCAACCCTCGACCCACAGCTCGATGACGCCGAACACGCCGCCGCGCTTGCGGTATTTGGCGGGCCAGCCCTCGCGCGCAGCGATCGCGAACACCTGATCGGCGGTCATCGCGGTCGCCAGGGCGACATGCGTCGCCGAGCGGCGATCGAGCGTGCCGGTGGCGCCATAGGCATCGGCATCGCCGTCGGCCTCGTGCAGCTCGGTGCCGCGCGGATAGATTTCGAGCGTGGTGTTGCGGTCGTCGCCCGCCAGCGCGACCCAGCTTCCGGTACTGACCGGCGGGAAGGGCACTGCGGTGCCGCCCCACAATTCGGCGAACACCTCCGCGACGTGCCGCGGATCGTCGGCGTCGATCGAGACGTGGTAGATCATGCGAGTCCTCCTGAACCCTTTCTGCCGGCGAGGATGACTCATGGCACAAAATGTGTCAATACGGATTTGACACAAAATGTGTCACACCGCTACATCGCTCGTCATGGCCGATTCAGACCCGCAGCCCGGCACCGACGAACGCATCGGCGAGGCGCTGCTCGCGCTGATGGCGGAGGGCGAGAAGCTCAACCACGACAATGTCGCCGCGCGCGCGGGTGTGTCGCGGCGCACCGTCTATCGCCGCTATGCCGATCAGCAGGCCCTGCGCGAGGCGCTGTGGTCGCTGCTGTCGAGCCAGGGCAAGATGCCGGCGGACCGCCACGACTGGCTGGCGAACGGCATTCCGCGGCTGTACCGGCAGTTCGACGCGCGCGCCTCGGCAATGACCGTGGCAATGGCCAGCGCCGAGGGCCGCGCGATGCGCAATGCCCTTAAGGCGCAGCGCGTCGCCGCCTATCGCGCGCTCTACGCCGAGACGACCGCCGCGCTGCCCGAGCCCGATCGCACCCACGCGATCGCCGCGCTGCAGTTCATCGGCAGCGGCTTCGCCTGGCGCGAGATGCGCGACCAATGGGACATGGACGGTGCGGCGATCGCCGAGACGGTGCTGTGGGCGATCCGCACGCTGATGGCCGACCTTGCCCGCCGCAGCGACCGCCCGCTTGCCGAGGGGCCGGCGGAGATCCCTTGACCCGTTCTTCTCGAGCCAAGGCATGTCGTGACTATGCTCGACACGAATGGGAGAGCGCACGGCAGGGGTGCTGCCTATTTTTCGTGCAGATGGGCAGGCGCTGCCCTGAATCTCGGCACATCGGCGTGCCGGCGAACCCGCGCACCCGCGGGTTCTTGCGGCCTTCGGGCTGGCACGGTTATTGAAAGGGCGCAACCGCTCCCGGGGAGGCACGAAGGACGCGATGAAGAAGATTGAGGCGATCATCAAGCCGTTCAAGCTGGATGAGGTGAAGGAGGCGCTGCACGAAGTCGGAGTTTCGGGCATTACCGTCACCGAGGCGAAGGGCTTCGGCCGGCAGAAGGGCCATACCGAGCTCTATCGCGGCGCCGAATATGTCGTCGATTTCCTGCCCAAGGTGAAGCTGGAGGTCGTCGTCGAGGACGGTCTGGCGAGCCGCGTGGTGGAAGCCATCGCGGCCGCGGCGCAGACCGGCCGGATCGGCGACGGCAAGATCTTCGTCCTCCCCGTCGAGACGGCGCTGCGCATCCGCACCGGTGAGCGCGACGACGAGGCCATATAGGAACTGCACCACCACCCGTTCGGCCCCGGACCTGATCCGGGGCTGTCGAAGCCCGCTCCCACCACCCGCCCTTCGACAAGCTCAGGGCGAATGGAAATTTCAAGTCAAGGAACCGAACATCATGGCGAACACGGCCGCGGACATTCTGAAGAAGATCAAGGACGAGGAGATCGAGTGGATCGATCTCCGCTTCACCGACCCCAAGGGCAAGTGGCAGCACCTCACCATGGTCGCCGGCCTGATCGGCGAGGACGAGCTGACCGACGGCCTGATGTTCGACGGCTCGTCGATCGCCGGGTGGAAGGCGATCAATGAATCGGACATGATCCTGATGCCCGATCTCGACGCGGTCTATACCGACCCGTTCTCGGCGACGCCGATGCTGGTGATGTTCTGCGACATCGTCGAGCCGTCGACCGGCGAGGGCTATTCGCGCGACCCGCGCACCACCGCCAAGCGCGCCGAGGCTTATGTCGCCTCGACCGGGATCGGCGACACCGTCTATGTCGGCCCCGAGGCCGAGTTCTTCATGTTCGACGACGTCAAGTTCGAGAACAGCTATTCGACCAGCTATTACAAGATCGACGACATCGAGCTGCCGGGCAATTCGGGCCGCGACTATGAGGGCGGCAACATGGGCCATCGCCCGCGCGCCAAGGGCGGCTATTTCCCGGTCGCGCCGGTCGATAGCGCGGTCGATATCCGCGGCGAGATGGTCTCGACGATGATCGAGATGGGCCTGCCGTGCGACAAGCATCACCATGAGGTGGCGGCCGCGCAGCACGAGCTGGGCCTCACCTTCGGCACGCTGACGCAGACCGCCGACCGGATGCAGATCTACAAGTATGTCGTGCATCAGGTCGCCCATGCCTATGGGAAGACCGCGACCTTCATGCCCAAGCCGATCAAGGACGACAACGGATCGGGGATGCACACGCACTTCTCGATCTGGGAAAAGGGCAAGCCGCTGTTCGCCGGCAACGGCTATGCGGGTCTTTCCGACACTTGCCTCTATTTCATCGGCGGCGTCATCAAGCACGCGCGCGCGCTCAACGCCTTCACCAACCCGACCACCAACAGCTACAAGCGGCTGGTGCCGGGCTTCGAGGCGCCGGTGCTGCTCGCCTATTCGAGCCGCAACCGCTCGGCCTCGTGCCGCATCCCCTATGGCACGGGCGCCAAGTCGAAGCGCGTCGAGTTCCGTTTCCCCGACGCGATGGCCAATCCGTACCTGTGCTACGCGGCGATCCTGATGGCGGGCCTCGACGGCATCCAGAACAAGATCCATCCCGGCGACGCGATGGACAAGAACCTCTACGACCTGCCGCCCGCCGAGCTGGTCAACGTGCCGACCGTGTGCGGCTCGCTGCGCCAGGCGCTGGTCGCGCTGCAGGAGGATTACGAGTTCCTGCTGAAGGGCGACGTGTTCACCAAGGACCAGATCGACGCCTATGCCGATCTGAAGTGGGAAGAGGTGATCCGCTTCGAGACGACGCCGAGCCCGGTCGAATACGATATGTATTACTCGGCCTGATCCGAACGATCCAAACTGCATGAAGGGCGTCCGGAGCGATCCGGGCGCCCTTTTTCGCGCGTCAGCCGATCGCCTCGACCACCGCTGCGCGCAGGTCGGGGATGCCCTGGCCGGTCTCGCTGGAGGTGGCGAGGACGTCGGGGTGCGCGGCGGGGCGCTTTCGGGCGTCGGCGGCGGTGGCGGCGATCGTTTCGGCGAGTTGGGTGGGCTTGACCTTGTCGGCCTTGGTCAGGACGAGGCGATAGCTGACCGCCGCGGCGTCGAGCAGGTCCAGCATCTCGCGATCGACCGGCTTGATGCCGTGGCGCGCGTCGATCAGCACCAGCGTGCGCTTGAGCACCGCGCGGCCGCGCAGGAAGTCGTTGACCAGGAAGCGCCACTTCTTGACCATGTCCTTTGGCGCCCTGGCGAAGCCGTAGCCGGGCATGTCCACCAGCCTGAAGGCGAGGGGAGTGCCGACGTCGAAGAAGTTGAGCTCCTGCGTGCGGCCCGGTGTGACCGAGGTGCGGGCGAGCGCCTTGCGGCCGGTCAGCGCGTTGAGCAGCGACGACTTGCCGACGTTCGAGCGGCCGGCGAACGCAACCTCGGGCACCGACGGGTCGGGCAGGAATTGCAGCGCAGGCGCCGATTTGAGGAAGGCGATCGGGCCGGCGAAGGTCTTTCGCGCGGCCTCGATCAGGTCTTCGTCCGCTTCCTCGCTCACGCCGGTTTGGTCTTGAGCTCGGGATGACGGCTGTAGAGCCACTGCTGCTGCAGGATCGCGAGGCAGTTGGAGGTGATCCAGTAGATCTGCAGGCCCACCGCGTAGGACGCCATCACGAACATCAGCACCCAGGGCATGATCGCGAACACCTGCTTCTGCGTCGGGTCCATCGGCGCCGGGTTGAGGCGGAACTGGAAATACATCGACACGCCGAGCAGGATCGGCACCACGCCGATCGCGATCATGTGGGGCGGCGTGAAATTGAGCAGCCCGAACAGGTTGAGCGGGGTCAGCGGGTCGGGCGCGGACAGGTCCTTGATCCACAGCACGAACGGCTGGTGGCGCATCTCGATCGACAGGCGCAGCACCTTGTAGAGCGCGTAGAACACCGGGACCTGGAGCAGCGTCGGCAGGCAGCCCGCGAGCGGGTTGGCGCCTTCGGACTTGTAGAGCGCCATGATTTCCTGCTGCTGGCGCGGCTTGTCGTCCTTGTAGCGTTCCTGGATCGCCTTCATCTTCGGCTGCATCGCGCGCATCTTCGCCATCGAAGCGAACTGCTTCTGCGCGATCGGGAACATCAGGCCGCGGATCGTCAGCGTCAGGATGATGATCGCGACGCCGAAATTGCCGATCAGGCGGAACAGCCAGTCGAGATAATAGAAGATCGGCTTTTCGACGACGCGGAACCAGCCCCAGTCGATCGCCTTGTCGAAATTGGTGATGCCGAGGTCGTCCTGGTAATGGTCGAGCAGCCGCACCTCCTTCGCGCCGGCGAAGAAGCGCGAGGTCTGGCTGAGCGTCGCGCCGGGAGCGAGGGTGCGCGGCGTGGCGGTGGTGTCGGCCTGATAGGCGCCGTGCTGGCCGGCGCGGAACTGCGCGGTCACCGCCTGCGCCTGATCGGGGATCAGCGCCGTCAGCCAATATTGGTCGGAAAAGCCGTACCAGCCGCCCGGACCAGTGTAGTGTTCCGCCGCCTTGTCGAGGTCCTTATAGTCGACGCCATAGTCGGCCGTGCCGTTGTGGACCGACATCGGGCCGGTGTGGAGCATCCAGCTTGAGGGATCGGCGGACGCGGCCGAGCGGTTGACCAGCGCGTAGGTCGCAACCGCAACCGGCGCCTGGCCGGCATTGGCGACGCTCTGGCGCACGGTGAACATATATTGGTCATCGACCGAAAGGTCGATGCGGAAGCGCTGGCCGCGGCCGTTGTCCGCCTCCAGCGTCACCGGACGGTCGGGCGAGAGCACCTTGCCCGATGCGCGCCATATCGTGTCGGGGCCGGGGGCGACGAGGCCTTCGCCGCGCCAGCCGAAGCTTGCGAAATAGGCGCCGGGCGCGCCCGACGGCGAGAGGAGGCGGATCGGCGGCGAATCCTTGGCGATTGTCCGCGCGTATTGAGTCAGCACGAGGTCGTCGATCCGCGCGCCCTTCAGATTGATCGAGCCCTTGAGCGTCGGCGTATCGATCGCGATGCGCGGAGTGGAGGCGAGCACCGCGGCGCGGCTTTGCGTCGCCTTCGGCGTATCGATCGCAGGGTCGGCGCCGGGGTTGGGCACCACCTCGGTCTTGCCGCCCTCGATCCTGGTCACCGGCGGATTGGCGGTGGTCGTGGGCGCGACCTTGTTCATCACCAGCGGCCAGCCGAACAGCAGCACCACCGCGATCAACGCGAAGATCACCAGGTTGCGATTGTCTTGGTTCACAGGTCAGCGGCCTCGATGATGATGGCAGTCGGGGACGGGATCGTAGCCGTGCCCCCCCCAGGGATGGCACCGCGCGATGCGCCGCACCGCGAGCCACCCGCCCTTCAGCGCGCCATAGCGGCGAAGCGCCTCGATTGCATAGGCCGAACAGCTCGGCGAATAACGGCAGCTGGGCGGCAGGATCAGCGACGGGCCGAGCTGCCACAGGCGGCAGATGAGGATGAGCAGGCGGGCGATCACGTTCTTCCACCGTCACCCCGGACTTGATCCGGGGCCCCGCTGCGTTGCGACAGAGAGGAAAAAGCGGGACCCCGGCTCATGGGCCGGGGTGACGAATGGGTTTGAGGCTCCGAAATGCGCTTCAACGCCTTGGCGAGTTCGGCGCGCAAGGCCGCGAAATCGCGCTCCACCCCGCCGGCCCGGCCGATCAGAACGTGGTCGGCTCCGGCAATTCCCCGTTCGGGCAACACCTCACGCGCAAGTGCGCGGAAGCGCCGCTTCATGCGATTGCGGATCACCGCATTGCCGATCTTCTTGGTAACCGTAAAGCCGACGCGCATCGTCGGATCGCCGTCGTCGCGCGCGCGCACCAGCAGCACGAAGCCGGGCATCGGCGCGCGTTTCCCGCTGTTAGCGGCAAGAAAGTCGCGACGGGCGGTGATCGTGGTCACCGCACCGCGCGCGTTCTCACTTACGCCGACAGCTTCTTGCGGCCGCGGGCGCGGCGGGCGCGCAGCACCTTGCGGCCGCCGACCGTCGCCATCCGCGCGCGGAAGCCGTGACGGCGTGCCCGCACCAGGTTGCTCGGCTGAAAGGTCCGCTTCATCGTTCATTCCCTGCAAATCTGAATGCAAAAGGCCGCCGAAAGCGGCGGCCGGAGCTGGCTCGCCAATAGGCAGGAGCGATGCGGAAGTCAACGCGCTTCGCCGCTTCGCGCGCGTTCGCGGCGACGGCGGGCGCTCTTGCGCCTGAGCCCGCGGTCGGCAAGGTCGCCGAACCGCGGCCAACGCCGCTTGGCGCGCGCGAAGGCCCGCCGCGCCCAGCGCGAGTTCCTGAGCACCAGCGTCAGCCCGAGCGCCAGCACGATGATGCCGCCGGGGCCGGGGATCGGCCCGACCACCGGCGTCAGCGCGATCAGCAGCCAGCCGATCCCGAGCAGGAGATAACGGATCGCGGGGTGGCGCTGCGGGCGGGGGGCGGGCTCGTCCATCGCGCATGATCTGGGGCCAGTGTCTTGGAATGGCAAGACAGCTTTGGGGTGGGATTTGCCGCACCCCGTCGACGCAGACATCCCCACCCGCGCTTCTGGGAAAGCTGGAGTCCAGGGAACGAAGCGATTCGCCTGCGACTCCGGGCTCCTGCTTTCGCAGGAGCACGACGCTCCTAAAATCGCAGGGCGCGTTCCGCAGGATGCCGATTTCGCGGCCGGTGGTTTTCTCATGCGCGAAACCGGTTATGACAGCGGCTTAGGGGGATTCTCATGACTGCCATCGTCTCGACCGTCGCGTATCTGGGGCTGGAGGCGCGTGGGGTCGAGGTGCAGGTGCAGCTGATCCCCGGCCTGCCCGCGTTCCATGTCGTCGGGCTGGCCGACAAGGCGGTTGCGGAAAGCCGCGAGCGCGTGCGCGGCGCAGTCGCCGCGATGGGGCTGGCGCTGCCGCCCAAACGGATCGTCGTCAATCTGTCGCCGGCCGACCTGCCCAAGGAAGGCTCGCATTTCGACTTGCCTATCGCGCTCGGGCTGCTGGCGGCGATGGGCGTGGTCGATGCCGAGGCGCTGGCCGAGTATGCGATCGTCGGCGAACTGGGGCTCGACGGGCGGATCGCGGCGTCGCCGGGGGTGCTGCTCGCCGCGCTCCATGCCTCGGCGGAAGGGAAGGGGCTGGTCTGCCCCGCCGGGCAAGGCGCCGAAGCGGCGTGGGCGGGCTCGATCGAGGTGGTGGCGGCGCCCGACCTTCTCGCCCTTATCAACCATTTCAAGGGGCACGGCCTGCTCGCCGCACCGCGGCCGGGCGAGGCCGAGGAGCAGGGCGCCGGACCCGACCTATGCCAGGTCAAGGGGCAGGAGACCGCCAAGCGCGCGCTGGAGATCGCGGCGGCGGGCGGGCACAATTTGCTGATGGTGGGCCCTCCCGGTGCGGGCAAGTCGCTGCTCGCCTCGTGCCTGCCGGGCATATTGCCGCCGCTCGACGCCGGCGAGGCGCTGGAAGTGTCGATGGTGCAGTCGGTCGCGGGAACGCTGTCGGGAGGACGGCTCACCCGGACGCGACCGTTCCGCTCTCCGCACCATTCGGCCTCGATGGCGGCGCTGACCGGCGGCGGCCTGCGCGTCAAGCCTGGGGAGGTCAGCCTGGCGCATTTGGGAGTGCTGTTCCTCGACGAGCTGCCCGAATTCCAGCGTGCGGTGCTCGATTCGCTGCGCCAGCCGCTGGAGACCGGCGTGGTGAGCGTCGCGCGCGCCAATGCGCACGTCACCTTTCCCGCGCGGGTGCAGCTGGTCGCGGCGATGAACCCGTGCCGGTGCGGGCATCTGGGCGATGCGGCGCTGGCCTGCTCGCGCGCGCCGAAATGCGCGGCGGACTATCAGGCGAAGGTGTCGGGGCCGTTGCTCGACCGGATCGATCTCCACGTCGAAATGCAAGCGGTGAGCGCCGCCGATCTCGTGCTGCCGCCGCCCGCCGAGGGATCGGCCGAGGTCGCAGCGCGGGTCGCCGCGGCGCGCACCGTGCAGGCCGAACGCTACCAGGGCCATGAGGCGCGGACCAATGCCGAAGCCGACGGCGCGCTGCTCGATGCCGTCGCGACGCCCGACGACGCGGGCCGCGCGCTGCTTGCGGAGGCCGCCGCGGCGATGCGGCTGTCGGCGCGCGGCTATACCCGCGTGCTGCGGGTGGCGCGCACGATCGCCGACCTCGCCGGCGCGGCGGACGTCGGGCGCATCCATATCGCCGAGGCGCTGAGCTATCGCCGGCAGGGCCGGCGCGCCTGACGCTTGCGGAGCCGCGGCGCTTCGTCTAGCGAGCCACGTCGCTGCCCCTGTGGCGAAATTGGTAGACGCGCTCGACTCAAAATCGAGTGCCGCAAGGCATGCTGGTTCGAGTCCGGCCAGGGGCACCATTCACCGGCTCGGCAGGCAAATCGAAACTCTTTATGCCGCGCCGACGCGAGCCGATGCCGGCATGGTGGACGGCGAAGTCTCGTATATCGAGAGGTCTTCGTCGACGCCTACCAGCCGGAACACCTGCCCGCCCGGCGCCTGGAAATAAAGGTGCGGGTCCGGCACGTCGAGCTTCCTCACTCCGAAGGCGAGTATCCGCCGTTCCATTTCCTCTGTCCGGTCGGTCTTGAGTTCAAGGAACGTGGCCCTGAGGAACGCGTCGGGAGCCAGGGCGCTGTCCTGCCAGACGAAGCAGAAATGCATGTCGCCCAGTTGGACCCGGTCCACGGCATCGCTTTGTGCTCTGACCGTGCAACCGAGCACGTCGCGATAGAATTCGCGGATTTTCTCGCGTTCCGCCCGCGCCGCGACCACGGCCGCGTGGTTTCCCAGGACCAATGCCATTTTCCGATTCCTTTCGTGGAGCGGTCGCTCACGCCGCTTCGAAGAGGCGTTCGATCAGCTGTTCCCATAGCGTCGCTTGCATCGACGGCCGGGCTTCGAGCCGGTCGAGCCAGCGCGCGAGGTTTGGTCGTTCCCCGGTGAGTTCCGCCCATTCCGGGGTGCGGCGGTAGAGTTCCAGCTGCGGCCCGATCATAACATCGGCGAGGCTGATCCCGGCGCCGCCGAACCATTGGCGATCACCCAGCAAGCGGGAAAGCTCCGCGAAGATCGTGTGCGAGCGCGGCATGGCCGCCCTGATCGACGCCTCGTCCGCCTCGAACCCCGGCACGATCGCCGGGCCGACGACACGCTGGAACACGACGATGCGTGCGCCTTCCGGAAACAGATAGGCGTCGCAGATGCCCATCACCTGGTTCATCCGTGCGCGGTCGTCGATATCCGCCGGGACGAGGCTTGGCCCCGGCAGCGCCTCATCGAGATAGCGCAGGATCGCGTCGGTCTCGTACAGCCGCCGGTCGTTCCATTCGAGCACCGGCATCTTGCCGAACGGGTGGAGGGCGACATGCGCCGGCCCATGCACGTCGGCCTGGGCGATCGGCGCGAGCCGCCAGTCGGCGGCCTTTTCCTCCAGCATGGCCATCACCGAACGGCCATAGGGGCTGCCGGGGACGGTGTGGACAAGATAGCAGGTCATTGCGGCACTCCTTCTTCCTCGTTGGCTTCGGCGAACCGGGCGAAGCCCTGCAGCTGCTTGGGCCAGCCCTTGTTGATGCTCTGGGCGAGGCGCTCGGCGTCGGCGCCATAAGCCTCGAGCTTGCGGTGCTCGAGCGCGACGCGAGTGCCGGTCGGGGTCCCGGTGAAGGTGATCTCGATTTCGGTGACGATCGACGGATCATAGCGGAAGCTGCCGTTCATTTCCCAGATCAGCAGCAACCGTCCGGGCGGCTGCCATTCGACGACCTTGCCCCATTGCGTCTCGGCGCCGCCGGCGTCGACCTCGAACCAGCGCCCGCCCGGAAACGGCTCGAGCGTGATCGCCACCGCGGGATTTGCGCCGGGCGTTCCGTCCCACCAATCGCCCATGCGGGAGGTGAAAAGGGCGAAGGCCTGCTCCGGCGGCTGCCGGACGTCGATTTCGGCACGAACGGGTGCAATGGTCATGTGCGGTCCTTTCCTTCTTCTTCGTCCGCCAGACGATCGGCGAACTGCCTGAAATTGCCGAGCGCGCGGCGCCAATGCGCGTCGAGCGCATCGCGCATCGCGCCGATGCCGCGCGGATCGAGCCGGTAGATGCGTCGCGTGCCCATGGCCTCGTCCGACACCAGGCCGGCCTCCTTCAGCGCCTTGAGATGCTGCGAAACGGCGGGGCGCGAGATCGGCAATCCATCGGCCAGCTCGCCGACCGAAGCGGGCCCGCCCGCCAGCCGCTCGACGATTCGCTGCCGGTTCGGCTCGCCGAGGGCCGCAAAGCTGCGCGCGAGATTATCGTAAGCCATGACTTACCGTAAGTGATCACTTACATAATGTCAAGCGAGCGGCTGCCGGCCGGGAGACGGCGCGGGTAAATCATTGCGGTGCCGTATTTTCCCCGCTAGCCCGCCACTATGCAGCACACGATCGACACGATGACTCGCCGGGCGGTGCTTCGGAGCGGGACGGCGGCGGGGATGGCGGCGTTCGCCGGACGCGCCGCTGCCGCGAACGCGACAGGAACCGATTGGCAGGCGCTGGCCGAAAGCGTGCGCGCCGAGATGGCGTGGGCGTTCGACGCCTATCGCCGGCTGGCCTGGGGCGCGGACGAGATCCGGCCGGTATCTGGCACCGGGCGGTCCTTCCTGATCGAGGGGCAGAAAGTCGGATTGAGCCTGATCGAGGCACTCGACACGTTATGGCTGATGGGACTCGACGCGCAGGTCGAGGACGCGGTGCGCTGGATCAAAACCGACCTCAGGTTCGATCTCGACGGCGACGCGCAGATTTTCGAGGCGACGATCCGGCTCGTCGGCGGCTTGCTGTCGGGCCACCTCGCGACGGGCGAGACGGTGCTGCTCGAAAAAGCGCACGACCTCGCCGAACGGATGCTCCCCGGCTACGACACGCCGACCGGGATGCCGGTGCGCTACATCAACCTGAAGACTGGCAAGACGCGCGGCACGCACTCGTTTCCGGCCGAGGTGGGCGGCGGCAGCGGGCCGGAATTCGTCACGCTGTCGCGATTGACCGGCGACCGCAAATTCGCCGACGCTGCGGTGAACGCGATGCTGGCGCTTTACGAACGGCGCTCGCCGCTCGGGCTGATCGGTGACACGATCGACGTCACCACAGGCAAGTGGCTGTCGGGCCGCGCGACCATCGCGCCGCCAAGCGATGCCTATTATGAATATCTGTGGGATACATGGCGCCTGACCGGCGACACACGGCTGCGCGACGCCTATGCCACGCTGACCGCGGCGGTGAAGGCGCACTCGCCGATCGTTCGACAGGTCAATTGTGGTTCGCGAACGCCGATTTCGAGACGGGAAGGAGAATCGACCTCACGCAATCGGTGCTGTCGTCCTTCTATGCGGGCTTGCTGTCGGAGAGCGGCGATCATGCCGCGGGAGTCGCCAACCTACGCGCCTGGATCGGCGCGCAGGGGACGTTCGGGATCATCCCCGAAAGCTTCGACCCGAGCGATTGGTCGATCGCGGCGCCGTCCAACGCCCTTCGGCCCGAGCTGGTCGATTCGGCGTTGACGGTTTGGTTCGATGATCGTGCGGAAGAATGGCGGGATGCTGCGCGGGTTCATTTCGAGGCGATGAAGGCGAACCAGAAGGCGGCGCACGGCTATTCGGGGCTGACCGACATCGCCAGGCCAGGCTCGTTCGACGACGATTGCCCCGGCTATTGGTGGTCGGAGCAGATGAAATATTACTGGCTGATCTTCGCCGATTGCCCGCGCTTCGACTATCGCGACCATTACCTTTCGACCGAAGGCAACGTGTTCCGAGGGTTCCGCAGGACCTAATCGATGCAGGATTCGCCATGAGTCGCGGCCCAGGCGACTCGCTGGAGGCGGACGGCGTCGGCCGGTGAAATGCCGAGCTCGTCGGCCGCGGTCTCATGCGGGCCGAACGCGCGCGGGTCCTTGCCGGTCACGTCGATGAACACCGTCAGCGCCTCGAGATAATAGCCGAAGCGGCTGGCGTGGTAATGGTCGTAGGCCCAGAGATCGACCTTGCCGAAGTCGATGCCGTCATAGGGATCGGCGTCGGCCACCCCGGCGGCGATCGCGCAGTTGAACGCCTGGCCGACCGGATTGACGCCGTCGATCGCCGGCGAGGCGGCCTTGGCCTCGTCGTAATCCCGCCTGAGCTCGAGCGCCATCGCGGTGATCGGCTGGCCGTGCCAATGGCCGTCGGCGGGAAAGGTCTGATCGGGGCGTGACCAGGTGGCGGTGAGCTGCACGTCGGCCTTCGGATTGCGCGCAGTGAACAGCCGCGCGAAGCGACCGGCATAGTCGATCAGGTCGGTCGGGTCGCCGGGACGGTCGCGGACGAGCACGCTGAGATCCTGCAGCACGACATGGTCCCAGGCGCGATCGACCAGATCCTTCTTGTGCTGCCAATGCCATTTGAGCGTCTTGCCGCCCGATGTTTCGAGGCTGACGGCGTAGTTCAGCCCCGCCTCCTCGGTGAACAGCTTGAACAGCGCGGGCACGCCGCCGACGCCGTCGTGATTGAGGTCGGTCACGGTGTCGGCGCGGTATTTCCACACCGGCGAATGCGCCCCGTAGGTGAAGCTGTTGCCGATGAACAGGATGGTCTGGGGGTTTTTATCGTGCGGTGCGGGATCCCCGAACAAAGGCTGAGCCGCGGCCGGCGCGGCGGCGAGGAGGGCCGCGCCGGCCGACAGCAGGGCGATGGTGCGTGTGATCACGTGTGTCTCCCGAACCTTACAGCGAGAAGCCGAACGAGGCGTACCAATAGCGCCCATAAGGCTGATAGAGCGCGCCGTAATAGCCCCCGGCGGAGATCGGCGGCTTTTCATTGGTGATGTTGCGCGCGCCGATCCGGAAACGTGCGCCATGCAGCGCGCTTTTGCGGCTGAAGCGATACTGGACGTAGAGGTTGGCGGTGAACTGGTCGTCCACGCGAAAGGGCTCGCCGTCGTCGGACAGGAAGCCGTGATCGTAGACCGGGCCGGTATATTTGCCGAACGCGCCGATCTGCACCGGCCCCTTGCTCCAGGTGAGCGAGGTCGACAGCTTCCATTTCGGCCGGCCGCCGTTGGCGAGCAGCACCTCCGAATTGGTCAGCGGGGTCGCCGCGTCGATCTCTCCGGCGCGGCGCGCGGCGTAGAGCTGCTCGACCGCGGGTCCGTTCGAGCGCGAGAATTCGAGCAGCCGCGCGGCGTTCACGTGGAAGTCGAAATCGCCGATCGCGGTGTGGTGGAGCGACCAGATGAACGCGAGGTCGAGCCCGCGCACCTTCTGCGGCAGCAAGTTGACGAACTGGTCGTTGATCGTGAGCACCTGGCCGACCGGGTCGATTCCGGTCCCGGCGAAGAACGCGACGTCGTCGGCATTGGGCGCGCTGCGCACCACGTTGGGGTTGCTCGATCCCTGCTGGCGCAGGAGATAATCGAGTGCAAGCGAGTTGCTGCCGCCGAACTGGCCGACGATGCCCTTCTGCCGGATTTCCCAATAATCGGCGGTGATCGTCACGCGGCCGAAGCGGCGCGGGATGAAGTGCGGCTGGAGCACGATGCCGACCGACTTGTCGGTCGATCGCTCGGGCTGGAGATCGGGATTGCCGGCGACGCGGATCGAATAGCCGACCGGTTCCGAACATTCGTCGAACTTGGCGGTGCGGCCCGAGCGGACGTCGGCCTCGCAGCGGAGGTAATCGTTGTTGGTCGCGAGCCGGCCGTATTCGCCGGCGTGGAGCTGTTCGAGGTTGGGCGCGCGGAAGCCCTTCGACCACGAACCGCGCAGGCGCAGGCCATCGACCACGTCCCACGCGCCGGCGACCTTGGGCCGGAAGATCGAGCCGAAGTCGCTGTAATGTTCGTAGCGTCCGGCAAGCTGGAGCTCGATATTGCGCACCAGCGGCACGTGCATGTCGGGCGAGATCACCGGCACCGCAAGCTCGCCATAAGCCGACATGACGTTGCGCGAGCCGAACGTGTCGGGGGTCGGACTGACCGCGGCGACGTTGCTGAGATTGGTCTCGCCGGTCACCGCGTCGGTGAAGATGTTGGTGCCGTCGAGGTTGGGGTCGCGCTGGTCCTCCTGCGTCTCGTGGCGGAACTCGACGCCGACCGCGAGGCCGAGGTTGCCGCCGGGCAACGCGAGCAGGTCGGCGCGCGACGCCTTCAAATCGGCGAGCGTCAGCGTCGTGCGATCGGCGCGGCGCAGCTTGAACATCATCGGCGCGATGCCGGCGGCCGAACTGGGCGTGCAGTCGCCGACGCTGTGGTTCGCGCCGCAGCCGCCGCCGTTGAACGGGTTGTAGGCGTCGGGCGTCGCCAGCGCGAGCTGCTGCTGGAGCAAAGTCGAATTGACCGCGTCGGAAAGATCGACCGACTTCGCCTCCGAATAAGTCAGCGCCGTTTCCCAGTCGAACCCGGCGAGATCGCCCTTGAACCCGCCGACGAAGCGCGACTGGTGCCCGGTCACATCGACATATTGCGGACCGGTGTCGACGAAGCGATAGCGCGTCAGCGTGATCGGCAAGCCCTCCGCCGGAACGCCGGAAAGGCCCGACAGGCGGTTGGGATTGGGCGAGCCGTCGGGCAGGGTGGTCGCGCCGAACGGATTCCAATAGTTCGACGCCGGCACGGTCAGCGAATTGAGCAGGATCACCGGCGGCTGCACGCGGTGCGACGTCGCGTGATAATAGCCGACCTCGGCGAACGCGGTGACATGATCGCTAAGGTCGTAATGCCCCGTCCCATAAAGGTTCATGCGGTTGATCCCCGACCGGACGGTCGTGCCGACGGCGTCGTCGAACCTGAGGTCGGGGTTCTTGCCGTAGGAGATCGATCCCTTGGCGATGCACATGCCGTTGGCGAGTTCGACGGTGCAGCCGTCGACGCTGTCGGGCTGGATATGGAAGGCGCCGGCGCCGGAGGTGATCGTCTTGCCGTTGCGCTTGATCGCCTTGCCGGTCAGCACGCTGAAATTGGCGAACGGCGTGTAGCTCGAGCGGTTCTCCGGATCGGTGCTGTCTTCGTAGCCGGGAACGTCGTCGAACAGCGAAGTCAGGTTGCCGGTCGCGGTATAGGGCTCGTCGGAGGCGAGCATCGGGGTGCGGTGGGTGAACTCGCCCATCAGCGTGATGTTGCCGCGGCCGCCGGCGAAGTTCTTCCCCGCGAGGAAATTGGTGGTGTGTTCGCGCAGGTGCGTCCCCTCCGCGCCGCCGTATTTGGCGTTGAGCCTGAGGCCGTCGAAATCGTCCTTGAGCACGACGTTGACCACGCCCGCCACCGCGTCGGCGCCATAGATCGCCGCCGCGCCGTCGCGCAGCACTTCCAGCCGCTCGAGCCCGGCGACCGGCAGCGCGTTGGCGTTGTAGGTCAGCACCGGGACGTTGGCGATGCCCGCCTGGCTGACCGGATGCTGGACCATGCGGCGGCCGTTGATCAGCACCAGCGTGTTGCCGGGGCCGAGGTTGCGCAAGTCGATCGAGCTGACGTCGCCGCGCGCCGCGTTGCTGGTCTGCGGATTGTTCGCGGGGTTGAAATCGACGTCGCCCATCTGCGGGATCGAGCGGAGAAGTTCGTCGCCCGATACGGCGCCGGTCGCGGCGATCTGGTTGCCGTCATAGACGCTGACCGGCAGCGCCTCGGTGACCTTGCTGCCGCGGATCTGGCTGCCGACGACGACGATATCGGGGGCGGGCGGCTGAGCCGCGGCGTCGCCGACCTGCGGCGCCGGCGGGTTGGCGGGCGCGGTCTGCGCGTGCGCCGCCGAAGCAAGCGCGGTGAGCGCGGTTGTCGCCAGGATCGCGGCCTTGGAAATCGTCATTGCATCCTCCCTGTCCTCGCTGCCGGCTGACTCCGGCAATTGTTGTTCCTCAGATCATTATGGCGTCGGTGCGCGCCGCCTCGATCTCCGCGATCGGTGCCGGGTCGCCGGCCATCGCGCGGTCGAACAGCGCCTGGTCGAACGCGCCTTCCCATTTGGCGACGACGATCGTCGCCACCGCGTTGCCGCAGAAGTTGGTGAGGCTGCGGCATTCCGACATGAAGCGGTCGACCCCGAGGATCAGCGCCATCCCGGCGACGGGGACCGAGGGCACCACCGACAGCGTCGCCGCGAGCGTGATGAACCCCGCGCCGGTGACGCCGGCCGCTCCCTTCGAGCTAAGCATCGCTACCGCGAGCAGCAGGATCTGGTCGCCGAGCGACAAATGGATGCCGGTCGCCTGCGCGATGAACAGCGCGGCGAGCGTCATGTAGATGTTGGTGCCGTCGAGGTTGAACGAATAGCCGGTCGGCACGACCAGCCCGACCACCGACTTGGCGCAGCCGGCGCGCTCGAGCTTTTCGAGCAGGCTGGGGAGCGCCGCTTCGGAAGACGAAGTGCCGAGCACCAGCAGCAGCTCCTCCTTGAGGTAGCGCAGCAGGCCGAGAATCGAGAAACCGCTGAGCCGCGCCATCGCGCCGAGCACAACCAGCACGAACAGCAGGCTGGTGAGGTAAAAGGTGCCGACCAGCGCGGCGAGGCTGGCGAGGCTGCCGATCCCGTATTTGCCGATGGTGAAGGCGATGGCCCCGAAGGCGCCGACCGGCGCGAGCTTCATCAGGATATGCACCAGCCGGAACACCGCGAGGCTCGCCGATTCGAGCACGGTGAAGACCGGCCTGCCGGCATCGCCGATCAGCGCGAGCGCGATGCCGAACAGGATCGCGACGAACAGCGTCTGCAGGATGTCGCCGCTGACCAGCGCGCTCGCCAGCGTCGTCGGGATGATGTTCATCAGGAAGCCGGTGACGGTCTGGTCGTGCGCGTGCGCGGCATATTGCGCGACCGCGCCGGGATCGAGCGTCGCCGGATCGACGTGCATACTGGCGCCGGTCTGGAACAGGTTGGCGACGATCAGCCCGAGGATCAGCGCGAGGGTCGAGAAGAACAGGAAATAGGCGAACGCCTTGGCGGCGACGCGGCCGACCGAAACGAGGTCGCGCATCCCGGCGATGCCGGTGACGACGGTGAGGAAGATCACCGGCGCGATCACCATCTTGACGATCTTGATGAACCCGTCGCCGAGCGGCTTCAGGCTTTCGCCGAGCGACGGATCGAGCTGACCGATCGCCGCGCCGAGCACGATCGCGGCGAGCACCTGGACATAGAGATGGCGATAGAACGGCCGTTTCGCCTGCGCCGGTCGGCTCGCACCGTCAGGTGCCCGCATGTGATGATCCCCTCCCGGCGAACCGGAGCATTGTTTTCGCACGACAAGGCTAGGGCGGATCGAGCGGGGCGCAACGGAGTGAGGAAGATTGGACAAGGCACTGAAAATGAGTGGATATGTCGTCGGTTCGCGCGTCGCGGGTGGCGAAATTTCGCTCGTTGCGCATCGCGTTTGTGCATTTTTCCGGACAGTGATCGGGAAAATGGCTTGTGCCGGGAATCGCCCGGACTAGCGTTCGGATGTGGCGGAGGAGACGACACGTGAACGCGACGCAGGCTTCTGTGCGGCCGATGCGCGGGCGATGAGGCGATGACGGCCGGCTCCGCGCTCGATTCGGTGCATCGCCGGCCGCTCGTGCGCGTGTCGGCCCGGATGCTTGCGATCGGCGTGCTGCTGGCGCTCGCGGTGGGGCTCGCCGGCTATTGGGCCGCCGAGCGCTGGGTCGTCCATCGCGCGGTCGCGCAGGCCCATGCCGCCGCCGAACAGAGCGCGCGCGCCAATGCCGGGCTGCTCGACAGCGAGCTCCAGAAATTCCGGCTGCTGCCGACGGTGCTCGCCGAATATAGCGACGTGCAGACGCTGCTGGCCGGCGGCTCGGCCGATGCCGCCGCCAAGCTCAACCGCAAGCTCGAGCTGCTGGCGGACAAGACCAGCGCGGCGGTGATCTATGTCGTCGATCAGCGCGGCGTCACCGTCGCGGCGAGCAACTGGCGCCAGCCGAACAGCTTCGTCGGCCAGAATTACAGCTTCCGCCCTTATTTCAGCGGCGCGGAGAAATCGGGCGAGGCGGAGATGTTTGCGCTGGGCACGATCAGCCATCGGCCGGGGCTGTATTTTTCGCGCAGGGTCGATCGTCCTGTCGGCGCCGGCGGCACGCGGCCGATCGGCGTCGTCGTCGTCAAGGCGGAGTTCGATCCGCTCGAACGCAGCTGGACGCACCAGCCCGGGGCCACGCTGGTCACCGACGGGTCGGGGATCGTGGTCATCACCAGCCAGCCCGACTGGCGTTTCCGGGCGACGCGGCCGTTGTCCGCAGAGCTGGTCCGGCACTTCCTGGTCACACGGCAATTCGGCGACAGCCCGGTCGCGCAGGTCCCGCTCGCCCCCGGCAACGAGGCGTTCACGCGCGTGTCGAGCGAGACCGGCGATCGCTTCGTCGCCGGCGATGCGCCGGTCCTGATCGGGCGCTGGCGGCTCGTCTATCTCGCCCCGCTCGACGCGGTGCTGACGGCGGCGCACGGCGAAGCGCGCGCCATCGCGCTGTCGGCAGGGCTGCTGACGGCATTGCTGCTGGGGCTGTTCGTGGTGTGGCGCGACCGCCAGGCGCTGCGCATCGAGACGCGCCGCGCGCTGGAAAGCGAGGTTGCGCTGCGCACCGCCGAGCTCAGCCGGGCGAACGCCCAGCTCAAGGTCGAATCGGCCGAGCGGCAGCAAGCGGACCGGCGTTTCCGCCGCGCGCGCGAGGAATTGGCGCAAGCCAACCGGCTCGGCTCGCTCGGGCAGATCACCGCGAGCGTTGCGCATGAAATCAACCAGCCGGTCGCCGCGATCCGCACCTATGCCGAAAATGCCGTGCTGATGCTGCACCGCGCGCATCCCGAGGGAGCGCTCGGCAATCTCGACCGGATCGTCGCCCTGACCGGGCGGGTGGGCAGCATCACCGCCGAGTTGCGCGCCTTCGCGCGGCGCGGGACGCCGCCGACCGATCGCGTCTCGCTGGCGCGCCTTGTCGAGGGCACGCTGTTGCTGATCGGGGACGCGCTCCGCGGCGCGGGTGTCGGCTTCGACTGTCGCGCGGCGGAACGCGACGATATCGAGGTCGTCGCCGACCGCGTGCGGCTCGAGCAAGTGATGATCAACCTGCTTCAGAATGCCATCGACGCGATGGCCGGGACGCCCGACCCGCGCATCGAACTCGCCGTTCGAGCGAGGGGCGATGCGGTCTTGCTGACTCTTGCCGACAACGGTCCCGGCATTGCGCCCGACGTCGCGCAGACCCTGTTCAACCCGTTCGTCACCTCCAAGCCCGCCGGCCTCGGCCTCGGGCTCGGCATTGCCCGTGACATCGTCCGGGAATTCGGCGGCGAGTTGAGCGTCGTTCCGTCGCCGCTCGGCGGCGCCGCGTTCCAACTGAGGCTGAAACGCGCATGACCCTGCTCGATTATCCGCAGCCGGTGTTCTTCGTCGAGGACGACGAGACGCTGCGCGACGCGACCGTCCAGTCGCTCGAGCTCGCCGGGCTGACCGTGGTCGCCTTCGACCGCGCCGACGCCGCGCTGAAGCGGATCGACGCCGAGTTCGGCGGCGTCGTCGTCACCGACGTGCGGTTGCCGGGGATGGACGGGCTGGAGCTGTTCGAACGGCTGCGCGCGGTCGATCCCGAGCTGCCGGTCATCCTGATCACCGGCCATGCGGATGTGCCGATGGCGGTGTCCGCCTTCCGCCGCGGCGCCGCCGATTTCATTCCCAAGCCGTTCGCCACCGAGCGGCTGCTGTCGGCGATCGACCATGCCGCCGCCGCACGGCGCGCGACGCTCGATGGACGGCGGCTGAGCGCCGCTCTGGAAGGCGACGCGCTCGACGAGGTCCTGATCGGCGAAAGCCCCGCGATGGTCGCGCTGCGGCGCACGATCGCGGAGATCGCGGCGTGCGACCTCGACGTGCTGATCGAAGGCGAAACCGGCACGGGCAAGGAGCTTGTCGCCTCGCTGCTCCACCGCCAGAGCCGGCGGCGCGCCCAGCCGTTCGTCGCGGTCAATTGCGGGGCGCTGTCGCCCGAGCGGGCCGACGGCGAGCTGTTCGGCCATGCGCTGGGCGCGGGCGGGCGGTTGCAGTCGGGCGGTCTGGTCGGCGCGGCGGGACGCGGCACGCTGCTGCTCGACGAGATCGACAGCCTGGCGAAGCCCGTCCAAGTCAAGCTGCTTCGGCTGCTCGAGGAACGCGAGGTGTTGCCGGTCGGTGCGGAACGCCCCAGCCATGCCGACGTCCGGGTCGTCGCGGCGACCAAGTGCGACCTGGCGGACGGGGTTCGCGACGGCTGGTTCCGCGCCGACCTGTTCTATCGCCTCGACATCGCCCGGCTGCGGGTTCCGCCGCTCGGCGAACGGCAGGGCGATATCGCGCTGCTGTTCGCGCATTTCGTCGATGAGGCGAAGCACCTGCTGGGTCGCGACACGTTCACGATGAGCGATGCCGTGCGGCGGCGGCTGATCGAGCACCACTGGCCCGGCAACGTCCGCGAGTTGCGGAGCTTTGCGATCCGTTGCGTCCTGGGCGGGCCCGACGCGGCGCCGCGGGAATCCTCGGGACCGGTTTCGCTGGCCGATCGAGTCGCGGCGTTCGAGGAGGCGCTGATCCGCGACGCGCTCGCCGCAAGCTGCGGCAGCATCCCGGCCGCGATGGAGGCGCTCGGCGTGCCGCGCAAGACGCTCTACGACAAGCTCAAGCGCTACGGGATCGTTCCCGCGGACTTCCGCTGAGCCGCCGGAGCGGAGCGCTTCTCAGCCTTCGGCGATCGCCCAGAGCTGGGCCGCGCCGCGAACCCCGGAGGAATCGCCCCATTTGGCCTTGACGATGCGGCCGTCCCAGCTGTCGGCGAACACATGGCGGCGGACGGCGCCGGGAAGGCGCTCGTAAAGCTCCTCGACGTTCGACATGCCGCCGCCGAGGACAAAGGCGTCGGGATCGACGGTGTTGACCAGCAGCGCGATCGCGCGGCCGAGCCGGTCGATATAGCCGTCGAGCGTGACCTGCGCCTCGGCATCGCCGGCGCGCGCCGCCTCGACGATCGCCTCGCCGGCGAGCGGATCGCCGGTGCGCGCGACATGGTCGCGATGGAGGCCCGATCCCGACACCCACAATTCGAGGCAGCCGCGCTGGCCGCACCAGCACTCCGGACCCGGCAGCTCCTCGGGCGCGGCCCAGGGGAGGGGGATATGCCCCCACTCGCCGCCGATGCCGTGCGCGCCCTCGACGATGCGCCCGTCGACCACGAACCCGCCGCCGCAGCCGGTGCCGAGCACGAGGGCGAAGGCAGATCGGGCACCCGCCGCCGCTCCGTCGAGCGTTTCCGACAATGCGAGGCAATTGGCATCGTTCGCCATCCGCACCGGCCGGTCGAGCGCGATTTCGAGATCCTCGCGGAAGGCGCGGCCATTGAGGAAGGTCGAATTGGAATTGCGCAACAGGCCGGTTCGCGGGCTGATCGATCCCGGAGTGCCGATGCCGACCGTGCCGCGAGTGCCGGCGAGCGACTCGGCCTCGGCAACGAGAGCGCAGACCGCCTCCACCGCGGCATCGTAGCTGCCGGGATTGGCGACGCGACGCCGGCTGAGAAACGCGCCTTTGTCGTCGAGCGCCGCCGCCTCGATCTTGGTCCCGCCGAAATCGACGCCGATCCGGATCATCGGCGGTCTCCTCGATCGGAGACGAGAGACACCGGCGGTCGGGGCGAAGGGACTGACGTTGTGCGGCACCACGCCGCTGAAAGGAAGGTGGCGTGATCGATCGACTGCTGAAAACCCATTCCCGCTCCCTGTGCGCGCCGGAACGCCGCGCGCCGCTGTTCTCCGCCCGCGCCGGCGAGCACCTTGCCCTTACGGCATAGCCCGGCAGCAATTCAATTGACAAGATAATTAATTTAATCGAGACAGAGCAGACAAAACC
Organism: Sphingomonas sp.; assembly: GCA_035776635.1. Taxonomy (GTDB): domain Bacteria; phylum Pseudomonadota; class Alphaproteobacteria; order Sphingomonadales; family Sphingomonadaceae; genus Sphingomonas. The sequence goes on from DASTWI010000003.1 coordinate 65,573, forward strand.
ACGTTTCCCGGTGCTTCTCAACTCGTTGCGATTCGAGAACGGCGTGGGACACGTTGAAATCAGGAGGGGACGCATGAAACACACCCATGGAGTCGCGCGGTCACGAATGGTGCTGCGCCGGACGATGGGGGTGCTGGCGCCCTCGATTCTCGCCCTGGCCGCCGCCGGTCTGGTCCATGCGCAGACGCGCGGGTCGGACGAGCCGGTCGATCTCGCCAACCCGCTGGTCGGCACCGCGCCGCTGGACAACCAGAAGCTGATCGGCAACGCGCCGCCGCCGGGAGAGCCGGTCTATTCGGGGCAGACGTCGCCGGGTGCGCGGCTGCCGCACAGTTCGGTCGAAGCGGCGCCGATCAACAACAATATCGCGCTGACCTATCCGAACGGCGTCCCGGTGCCTTATTATTATACCAATCCGACGATGCTCGGCTTTTCGGGCGGCGGAGGATCGTCCTATGGCGGCAACGCCGAGCCGATCGTCCAGCCGGTGGTCGGCGACTGGTCGATGGCGCCGGCATATCGCGAGGCCTATTACGACAAGGCCCAGGAGAAGGCCTCGCCCGGCTATTATTCGGTCTATCTGAACACCTTCAAGACCAAGGTCGAGCTGACGGCGACGCAATGGGCGAGCCTGATGCGCTTCACTTTCCCTGAGAGCGACCGCTCGAACGTGCTGCTCAACTTCCCTGAGCACGGCGGCAGCATCGAAGTGGTCGGCGACCACACGATCCGCGGCATCTCCAAGGACAGCCGGGCGATCGACGGCGCCTATTTCGTCGCCGAATTCTCGAAGCCGTTCAGCGATATCGGCACCTTCCGCAAGGCCCCCGGCGATCGCGAGGGTTGGGGGATCGGCGACAAGCAGGTCGAACCCGGCCAGCGCGCGATCACGGGCAGCTACGCCGGCAGCTACGTCACATTCCATACCAAGGCGGGCGAGCAGGTGCTGATGAAGATCGCGCACGGCACCAGCTATGCGCAGGCCGAGCAGCGGCTGAAGGACGAGCTTCCCGGCTGGGATTTCGACAAGGTCCACGCCGCGGCCCGCGGCGCCTGGGCGAAGCTGCTCGACCGCGTCCAGGTCACCGGCGGGACGCCGAAGCAGCGCCAGCTGTTCTATTCGACGCTGTTCCAGTCGTTCGCCTCGCCGCGGCTGATCGCCGCCAAGGGCGAGAAGTTCACCGACACCAACGGTCAGGTGCAGACCGCGACGCACGACCGCTACGGCCCGGTGCCGTTCTGGGATACCGGGCGCAACCAGATCGTCCTGCTCGAGCTGATGGAGCCCGAGACGATGCGGAACATCATGCAGTCCGAGCTCGACATGGCGCGCGAGAAGGGGTTCATGAACACCTCGTTCCACGGCGACAATGCGGTGTTCATGTATCTGGGCGCGTGGGAGCGGGGGATCCCGTTCGACTATGCCGCCGTCTATGAATATCTGCGCAAGAACGCGACCGACCCGGCGGGCCCGCGCCACTATCTCGCCGAATATGAGAAGCAGGGCTGGATTTCGGATATCGTTCCCGATCACAACCCCAGCCCGCCTTATGCCGGCGGCAAGGCGGGCGCGGCGACCACGCTGGAATATGCGTGGGACGATTATGCCATGGCACAATACGCCAAAAAGCTTGGGAAGATGGACGATTACGCCATGTTCCTGAAGCGTGCGCACAACTACGCGAACGTGTTCGACAGATCGATCGGCTTCGTCCGCGGGCGCACCGCCGACGGCAAATGGATTTCGCCGTTCGATCCCGGCGAGCCCTATTACAACTTCATGATGAAGGAGGCGTCGGGCTGGTCCACCCTGTGGCTGGTGCCGCACGACGTGCAGGGGCTGATGAACCTGCTCGGCGGGCGTGCGAAGTTCGACGCCAAGCTCGACCAGTTCTTCACCACGCCATACGATCCCAAGGGCATCTGCCGCGACTGCACCGGCCTGATCGGGCAGTACGTCCAGGGCAATCAGCCCGACCAGCAGGCCGCCTATTATTACGACTGGGGCGGGCAGCCGTGGAAGACGCAGATGCGAGTCCGCCAGATTCTGGAGGAGATGTACGGCAGCGACGCCTCGGGCTACGGCTATCCGGGGATGGACGACCAGGGCGCGACCTCGTCCTGGTACGTGATGAGCGCGATGGGCTTCTATCCCGTCGATCCGTCGAGCCAGAACTACATCATCGGCAGTCCGATCTTCGATGACGTGAAGCTCCAGATGGGCAACGGCAAGACGCTTGAGATCGAGGCGAAGAACAATTCGGCCGCGAACATGTATATCCAGTCGGCGACGCTCAACGGCCGGCCATGGACCAAGCCGTGGTTCAGCCATGACGATATCAGGAACGGCGGGAAGTTCGTGTTCGTGATGGGGCCGCAGCCGAACAAGAGCTGGGGCAGCGCCCCCGCCGCGGCGCCGCCGTCGATGTCCGCGCCCAAGCACTGACATTATCCGAATAGCCCCCGCGCACCCCTTCCTCCCCGCGCGGGGGCCGGAGCCCAGGGCAAGAGCCGCCCTGCTCCCCGCCCTGGGCTCCAGCTGAATCGATTTTCCAGGAGAGAGAAATGAGCAGGCTGACTGGTATCGCGACGAGCCTCGCGATCCTTCTGGCGAGCAGCGCGGCCAGTGCGCAGACCGCCGGCGACCATGTTTACACGAGCAACCTGACGACGCGCTGGGGCAGGGCAGTGACGCCCGACAACGCCTGGCGCAGCTATCCGCGCCCGCAAATGAAGCGCGACCGCTGGCTCAACCTCAACGGGCTATGGGATTATGCGATCGCGCCCAAGGCGGCGCTTCAGCCTGCGCAGATGGACGGGCAAATTCTGGTCCCGTTCCCGGTCGAATCGAAGCTGTCGCGCGTCGCGCGCAAGGTCACCCCCGACGACCGCATCTGGTATCGCCGCAGCTTTACCGTGCCCGCGGATTGGGCCGGCCAAAACGTCATGCTCAATTTCGGTGCTGTCGATTATGCGGCGACCGTGCTGGTGAACGGCGCGGTGGTCGGCAGCCACAAGGGCGGCTACGACACGTTCGGCTTCGATATCACCGAGTATCTCAAGCCCGGGCGGAACGAACTGGTCGTCGAGGTCACCGATCCGACCAGCAAGGGCAACCAGCCGCGCGGCAAGCAGATCGCCGATCCGTCGGGCATCTGGTACACCGCGGTCAGCGGCATCTGGCAGACGGTGTGGCTCGAGCCGGTGTCTGCGCTGCACATCACCGACGTGCGCGCCACGCCCGATATCGATCGCGGCGTGATCGACGTCGATGTCGCGACCAATGCCGGCACCGACGGAACGGCAGCGGTGCGCCTCACCGCGAGCGATCACGGCAAGGTGGTCGCCCAGACGATCATCCGTGCGAACCGCCACGCCACGCTCCAAATTCCCGACGCGCACCTCTGGTCGCCTGAGGACCCGTATCTCTACGACCTCAAGGCCGAGCTGGTGACGGTGAAGAACCCCTATGCCGACCGGCACACCGCCTATGACGCGCGCTTCACGCAAGGCGAGCAGCAGGCCTATGCCGATGCCGTGGTGGTCGGCGCGCCGAGCGATGCCGTCGACACTTATTTCGCGATGCGCAAGATCTCGATCGGTCCGGGGAAGCTGCCCGGGCAGCCGGTGATGCTGCTCAACAACAAGCCCTATTTCGAGAACGGCACGCTTGATCAGGGCTGGTGGCCCGACGGCCTCTACACGCCGCCGTCGGAGGAGGCGATGAAGAGCGATCTCGTCTTCCTGAAGAAGGCCGGGTTCAACATGCTGCGCAAGCACATCAAGATCGAGCCGGCACGGTATTATTACGACGCCGACCACCTCGGTATGCTGATCTGGCAGGATTTGCCCTCGGCCGGCAGCGATAGCGAGGACCAGTTCGTCACCGGCACCAGCAAGGCGCAAGCGGTGTTCTCGTCCGACGACATGGCCGAGCAGCAGAACGAGCTCGCGCACATGATCGGCGACCTGCGCGCCTTCCCCTCGATCGTCCTGTGGGTGGTCAACAACGAGGGCTGGGGCCAATATGATTCGGCGATGCTGGCGCGCTACGTGAAAGGCATGGACCCGAGCCGCCTTGTCGATGCCGATACCGGCTGGCTGGACGTCGCACCGGGCGTGTCGGACGTGTTCGATATCCACACCTATGAGGACGTGCCGCACACGCCGGCTTTCCACGCCGACCGTGCGATCGTGCTCGGCGAATATGGCGGCATCGGCTATCCGATTTCGGGCCATCTGTGGCGCGAGGGGCAGACGTGGAGCTACCAGGTCGCCAAGAGCCCCGAGGATTATCTTGCACGCTTCCGCATCAAGATGGACCAAGTGATCAAGGAGGCGAAGGAGGACGGCCTCAGCGCTTCGGTCTATACCCAGACCACGGATGTCGAGGGCGAGATCAACGGCCTGCTCACCTACGATCGCGCGCAATCCAAGGCGCCGCCCGAGGCGCTCGCCAGGATCGCGGCGCCGTTATGGGAGGAGGACGGCAAGCACTGATCCCGTTCGCCCTCGGCGCGAGCGCAAATGATCAGTCGCCGCTGCTGCTGGGCCCGAACGACGGCGGCGCGTCCTCCGGCGCGTCGCCCCATTCCTCGTTCGGCGTCGCGCCGACGGTGAAGTTCAGGGTGCCGCCGTTCTTCACGAAGCTCTCGGGCAGCCACAGCCGTTCGCTTTGCTTGCCGTTCACGCTGAGGCTCTGGACATAGGGCGCGTCCGCTGCGGCGCCCTTGGCCGTGATGGTGATCGTGGCGCCGGGGCGCTCGATCTCCGCCTTCGGGAACAGCGGGCTGCCGAGCACCAGCTCGGCACGTCCCGGATAGAGCGGATAGAGACCCAGCGCCGACCAGACGTACCATGACGACATCTCGCCGAGATCGTCGTTGCCCGAAATGCCGTCGGGGCGGTTGGTCCAGATCTGCCGCATCGCCGCGCGCACCGCGCCCTGCGTCTTCCACGGTTGACCGGCGAAATCGTAGAGCCATGGGGCAGCGACCGACGGTTCGTTGTCGAGTTCCGAATGCAGCGGCCCCGATTTGGTTACTGCCCAGCTGCCGTCCTCGTTGTGGAAGAACGCGTCGAGCCGCGCTACGGCCCTTTGCTTGCCGCCGAGCTTCGCGAACAGCCCGGCCGGATCGAACGGCACCATCCACAGATATTGGGCGCCGCTGCCCTCGACGAATTCCTCGTCGGACGCCGGGTCGAACTTCGCCCAGCTGCCGTCGGCATTGCGCGGCTGGATATAGCCGCTCTTCGGGTTGAACAAGTTGCGCCACCAGCCGGCGCGGTCGAGGAAGCGGCGTTCGGTGGCGGAATCGCCCACCGCGCGCGCAAGCTGCGCCACGCCGAAGTCGGCGGCCGCGAGCTCGAGCGTGTCGGCCGCCGAGCCCCAGCCGGGCGCGCCGGCCGGCATGTAATGGAGCGTGAGCCACTGATCGAGCCCCGGCCGCTCGCCGACGCACAGCACAGGGCATCCGGTCTTCGCGCGGTCGAGCGCGGTCGGCACCGTCGCCGCCTTGAGCAGCGATCGATAGGCGCCCTTCACGTCGAAACCGGTCCCGCCGAACGCATGGATGGCGGCGATGATCGGCGCGGACGGATCGCCGTTCATCACGCTCGTTGCGCCGGTGAGATGCGTCCAGCGGTCCCATACGCCGCCGTTCTGCCGCGCCTGGTTGTAGAGCGATTGCGCCATGTCCGACCCGCGTTCGGGATCGAGCAGCGTGACCAGCTGAACTTGCGAGCGGTAGATGTCCCAGCCCGAATAATTGGCGTACTGCACATCCTGTCCCGGCGACAGACGATGCACGGCACCGTCCATGCCGCGATAGCGCCCATCCACGTCGCTGGTGATGCTGGGGTGGATCAGCGCATGGTAAAGCGCCGTATAGAACACCGTGCGCTCGTCCGCGGTGCCGCCGGTGATACGGATCTTGCCGAGCTCGCGATTCCATGCCGCGCGCGCGGCGGCCTCGACCGTGTCGATCGTCGTGCCGGCCGGGCTTTCGCCGGCGAGATTGGCGCGCGCGCCGGCGTCATCGACATACGAAACGCCGATCCGCACGGTGACTTGCGGCATCTTCGCCGGGTCGAAGCTGATCCAGCCGCCCGATCCCTTGCCCGGCGGCGGAAAGCCGTTCTCGCCATACCCTGTGCCGCCCGAGGCGGTCGTGGCGCCGGCGTGGAGCGTCGCGTCGGTCCAGGTCCCGCCGACGGTGAAGGGCTGGTCGAACACCGCGACGAAATGCAGCGTGTAGTAGCTCTGCCGCTTGTCGGGCGAGAGATAGCCGCAGAAATTGCCGCTGGTGACGGTGCCGGAGACGGTACGGCGCGCGGCATCGATGCGGATCGTCGCGGCGCTCGACCCGACCTCCGTGTCCGAGGTGCGGAACAGCAGGTTGGCGGGCCGATCCTTCGGGAAGGCAAACCGGGCGATGCCGGTACGATCGGTCGCCGACAGCGCTACCGCAACACCATTGCCGAGCGTCGCCGAATAGGCTCCGGGCGAGGCATGTTCCTTGGCATGATCGACCAATGCGGCGAACAGCGTTCCGCTGCCGGCGGCGGAAGGTGACCTGTCGACGTCACGCGTGATCGGCATGATCGGAATGTCGCCGCCTGCCCCTGCGCAGCCGCTTCCCGACAGGTGCGCGAGTCCGAAGCCACGCACTCCGTTCGATCGGTATTCGTAACCGCCGGGCGCCGCCACGACTCCGCGGCTACCGGGCAGGGGCACCTCCTCGGGGCTGAACGACACCATGCCATAAGGCATCACCGCGCCGGGAAAGACGTTGCCGCCGTTGGTCGTGCCGATGAACGGATTGACCAGCGCCGCGAGATCCGCCGGCGTCGATGCCGCCACCGCCGGGCCAGCGAGGGCTAAGGCGAGAATCGAACTGTGCTTCAGCATCGGGGGCACGGCTTTCCTTTCGACGAGGTGTGGCAGAAGAGTCGCGGGTGCTGCCGGGAGCGCCCCGAGTCTTCCGCGACGAGCACGGCAGGATCGGCCGAGCCGTAACGCGCCGGCCTTTCCGAACGAGATAATATTCGGTGCGAGATGTGCATCCTATCTCCCTGATCGGGCGCGATCTCTTTTGCCGCGTTCTCCAGCCGGCAACATCACCTGTGCGGCTCCCCTGAGGCTATGAAACACGCGCCGATCGCCTGTCAAAGAATATAATTGACAAATTGCTTTTTCTATTCTGAATATGTCGCAAGTTGCTTCCGTCCGCCGGCCTGCCGGTGGGACGACGCCATCGCAGGGCGGTGAGGCGACGAGAACAGTTTTGGGGCGTCGCGCCCCGATTCAGGGAGGGGTATTCCGAATGAACTCTCGACATCTATCTGGCACGGCGGGTTCGGCTCGCACCAGGACCGTACGTCGTCTGATGCTGACCGCCAGCGCCATCGTCGGCTTTGCCGGCGTCGCGCACGCCCAGGACGCGGCCGCCGGCCCGCAGGCACCGGACGCGCTGACCCAGACCGACACGGCGACCGCCGGTGCGGGGCAGGACATCGTCGTCACCGGCTATCGCCAGTCGATCGAGGCGAGCTTGCAGCAAAAGCGCAACGCCAACGCCTTCGTCGACGTGATCACCGCCGAGGACGTCGGCAAGTTCCCCGACAAGAACGTCGCCGATTCGCTGCAGCGCGTGCCGGGCATCATCATCGACCGCGACGGCGGCGAGGGCAGCCGGGTCAGCATCCGCGGCCTCAGCTCCGACCTGACGCTGACAGAGCTCAACGGCAACTTCATCGCCTCGGCGACCGACGGCGATCCGTCGCGCTCGTTCAACTACCTGCTGCTGCCGTCGAACTTCATCGGCAGCGTCGAGGTGTTCAAGTCGCCCGAGGCGCGGCTCGACGAAGGCGGCGTCGGCGGCATCATCATCAATCACACGCGCAAGCCGTTCGATTTGAAGCCGTGGTCGGGCAACTTCTCGGCCGAGGGCACCTATTCCGACGTCACCAAGAAGGTCGAGCCCAACGTCTCGGGCCTGATCTCCTGGCATAACGAGAGCAAGACGCTCGGCTTCCTGGTCGGGGCGACCTATCAGGATCGCACCGTTCGTACGCTGGGCGCGAATACCGAGAGCTGGCATTGGTGGGCCGACGACTCGACCGCGACGCCCGCGACCGACGTCAACGGCAACACCTATGCCAATGATGACGCGATTTCCTATTGGGGAGGCGGCGGCCAGACCACGCAGAGCGGCACCCATTACAATGGCTATTGGGCGCCGCAGTCGGTCGACGAGTCGGTCCAGATCCAGAAGCGCAAGCGACTCGGCATCCAGGCGACCGCGCAAATGCGGCCGTTCGACAACCTGGAGATCACCGCCAATTATTTCCGGTTCCAGCTCGACGGGAACTATGTTCGCAACGTGATCAAGGTCCCGGAATGGGGCTATGGCAACTTCTTCACCGACGCGACATTCGATCCGAGCGGCACCGTTCTGCAGTCGGCCACCTTCCAGGTGCCGGACGAAGGTACGGCCTGTCGCGACGTCACCACGCATCCCAATCCATGCACCATGGAAACGCCGGCGATGCAGAGCTACTACAATCGCGAGAAGACCGTCTCCAACACTTATGACGTGCATGGTGATTGGCATGTCGGCCGTCTCGACGTCGCCTTCACGCTCGGCAAGACCCGCGCTACCGGCGGCCCGTCGTTCGAATTCTATGCTCAGGCGAAGCCGCGCATGGTGACCGGGGCCGGCGCTGCGGGCAACGTCAATGGCAACAAGTTGAGCCAGTGGACGTTCACCGACCAGTCGGTGGCGATGCAGTTCTCGCCGGACCTGCAGCAGAACCTGATGAACGGCATTTCCCAGATCGATCTGGGGTCGACCGGCTCGGGGTACACCAACAGCGCGATCGAGCAGCGTTACGCCCAGGTCGACCTGACGCGCCACTTCGACAGTTTCATCGACTCGATCCAGGTCGGCGCCAAGTGGCGCGACGGGCGCATTCAGCGGACGACGGGGCAGTTCAACTGGTATTCGGATGCGGCCAATACGCTGCGGTATCAGGATACGGCCGGCGCCGCGGTTACGAGCCCGGATTTCTTCCTGAGCAATCCGATCGGCAACATCGCGGGCGGCTTCTCGACCAGCGTGTTCCCGGCATTCAACATGACGAACTACCTGAATTACCTCAACTCGACCTATAACGGGCCGGTTCGGACTCCGCAGCCGGAAAACCGTTATGATATCGAAGAGCGGATCTGGGCGGGTTACGCGCAGCTGAACTTCAAGACCAACAACGTTCGCGGCAACATCGGCGTGCGCGTTGCGAACACCAAGCAGTCGGGCGTTTCGACCGACGTTCTCTATTACGAGAACGATTATTGCGTGAACGGTCCTGGCGGTCCGTTCGATCCGAACGTGCCGGTCGGCCCCGACGGCAACTGTCAGGTGATCCCGCAGGATCAGCGTGAGGTGAAGGTCTTCAGCCCGAACAACGAGTCGAAGAGCTACACCGACGTCCTGCCGAGCTTCAACATCAGCTGGGACGTCACCTCGAACCTGCTGGTGCGCGGCGAAGTCTCGAAGGTCATCGCGCGGCCTGGCTACGGCAGCCTTGCCGGCGCTCGCAACCTGACGTTCAACTCCGACGCGTTCGTGTTCGACCGTGCGCAGTTCGGCGCGTTGCCGGGCTGGTTCGGCGGCGGCGGCAACTTCGACCTGAAGCCGTTCAGCGCATGGCAGTACGATGTCGGCGTCGAGTGGTATTTCCACCGCGGTTCGGTGATCGGGGCGACCTTGTTCCGCAAGGATGTGTCGGACTTCATCGTTCCGGTCGTGATCGACTTCCCGCAGGAAGTCGCCGGCCAGACGGTGACGGTACAGCAATATTCGACCGACGCGAACGGGTCCAAGGCGGTGTCGCAGGGTGTCGAACTCTATGCCCAGCACACGCTGGACTTCGGGCTCGGCGCGCAGGTGAACTTCACCTATAACGACACGTCGCTGGCCAACGTGACATTGGGCGGTGCGAATATCGGCAAGTCGGCGCTGGTCGGCAGCGCCAAGACCCAGGTCAACGCCTCGGTGTTCTACGAGCATGGCCCGATCCTGCTGCGCGCTTCGTACAACCGTCGCGGTCAGGTCGTTCGCGGGCTCGAATCAGGGCTCAATGCCTATGACGATCCGTACGAGCAGGTCGATCTCAACGCTTCGTACGACATCTTCAAGAACCTTCAACTCACCGCCTCGGTCATCAACCTGACCAAGTCGGAGCAGCGTACGCACCTCGGCAACGACACCAAGGCCCGGTTCACGAACAACGTCTATTCGGGCCGCCGCTACTATCTGGGGTTGTCGTATAACTTCTGACGGGTTGCCTCCCCCAGTTGCAACCTGACCATCGGGGGCGGCATCATCCGGTGCCGCCCCCATTTTTTTGTCGCCGCGATCGCCGGCACAGGAGGATCATGCGCACACTCGCGCTCGCCGTCGCATCGTCGCTGATGATGCTTGCTCCCGCCGCCGCTTTGGCGTCCAACCCGATCGTGCCGGGATGGTATGCCGATCCCGAAATCCGCATCTTCGCGGGGCAATACTGGATCTACCCGACCTATTCGGACGATTGGCAGGGCAAGCCCGACACCCTGACGCAGTTCACGCCCGCGCAGAAGGCGATGCGCGTCACGCCGAAGCTGCGGTCCGAATATCTGAAGCAGACCTTCCTCGACGCCTTTTCCTCGCCCGATCTCGTCCATTGGACGAAGCACCGTCACGTGCTCGACATCGGCAGCGTCACATGGGCCGCCTATGCCGTATGGGCGCCGTCGGCGATCGAGGTGGACGGCAAATACTACCTGTTCTTCGGCGCCAACGACATCCAGAGCGACAAGGAGACGGGCGGTATCGGCCTTGCCGTGTCGGACACGCCCGGCGGTCCGTTCAAGGATGCGCTCGGCCATCCGCTGGTCCCCGCCTTCCACAACGGCGCGCAGCCGATCGATCCGTTCGTGTTCAGGGACGACGACGGGCAGGTCTATCTCTTTTACGGCGGCTGGAGCCATTGCAACGTCGTCCGGCTCGCGCCCGATTTGAGGTCGGTCGTGCCGTTCCCGGACGGCACCACCTTCAAGGAAATCACGCCCCCCGGCTATGTCGAGGGTTCGTTCATGATCAAGCGGAACGGCATCTATTACCTGATGTGGTCCGAGGGCGGCTGGACCGGGCCCGACTATCGCGTCGCCTATGCGATGGGCAAAAGCGTGCTCGGGCCGTTCACGCCCAAGGGCACCATCCTGGCGCAGGACTTCCACATCGCCACCGGCGCGGGGCACCATTCGGTGGTCAACGTGCCGGGCACCGACGACTGGTACATCGTCTATCACCGCCGTCCGCTGGGCGACGACAATGGCGATCACCGCGAACTCGCGATCGACCGCATGGAGTTCAACGCCGACGGGACGATCAAGCCCGTCGTGATGACCAACCAGGGCGTCGCGCCGCGCCCGCTGCCGACCACCGCCAAAGGGGAATAAGACCGTGTTCAGAACCATCGCCACGCTGCTCGGCGCAAGCGCGCTTGTCTCGACGACGCTGCTCGCCGCCGCGGCGCCCGCACTCGCCGAGCAGACGGCGCCGTCGCCCGCGCTGGTCGATCTGGTCAATCCGCTGATGGGAACCGACAGCAGCTTCGCGCTGTCCTACGGCAACACCTATCCGGCGGTCGCGGTGCCGTTCGGGATGAACTTCTGGACGCCAGTGACCGGCAAGATGGGGAGCGGCTGGGGCTACACTTACGATGCAGAGAAGATCAACGGCATCAAGCAGACCCACCAGCCGAGCCCGTGGATGAACGATTATGCCGCCTTCGCGCTGTTCGCGGAGACGGGACCGCTCAAGCTCAAGGAGGAGGACCGCGCCTCGTGGTACAGCCACAAGGCCGAGGAGGCGCATCCTTACGATTACAAGGTCTATCTCGCCGATTATGACGTGACCGCGGAAGTCGCCCCGACCGCACGCGCCGCGCAATTCGAGTTCACCTTCCCCAAGAGCGACGACGCGCACATCTTGCTCGACGCCTATGACGGCGGCTCGATGGTCAGGATCGAGCCCGAGAAGCGGCGCATCATCGGCTATGTCCGCAACAATCACGGCGGCGTGCCGGACAATTTCCACAATTATTTCGTCGCGCAGTTCGACCACGACTTCACCGTCACCCGCACCTGGGACGACAATTGGCAGCTTTCGGCCGACCCGACGCGCGAGGGCGGGCATGTCGGCGCGGTGGTCAGCTTCAAGACGCGCGACGGCGAGAAGGTGCATGTCAAGGTCGCCTCCTCGTTCATCAGCCCCGAACAGGCCGAGCGCAACCTTGCGAGCGAGATCGGCAGCGACAGCTTCGCCGCGACGAAAGCGAAGGCGAAGCAGGCGTGGGAGCATGAGCTGCAGCGCGTGCGCGTCGAGGATCCGAACATCGATAACCGCCGCACCTTCTATTCGGCGCTTTATCGTATGCTGCAATTCCCGCGGATGTTCTACGAGATCGGCGCGGACGGGAAGCCGGTCCACTACAGCCCCTATGATGGCAAGGTCCACGCCGGTTTCATGTATACCGACAACGGCTTCTGGGACACCTGGCGCGCGGTCTTCCCCTTCTTCGCGCTGATGTATCCGGAGCGCGACAGCGAGATCATGCAGGGGTTGGTCAACACCTACAAGGAAGGCGGCTGGCTGCCCGAATGGGCGAGCCCCGGCTATCGCGACGTGATGATCGGCTCGAACTCGGCGAACCTGATCGCCGACGCCTATATCAACGGCGTGCGCGGGTTCGACGTGAACACGCTCTACGAGGCGATGGTCAAGAACGCGACGACCAGCCAGGGCCGCCCGACCGACAAGCACGGCAACGTGATCGAGGCGGTCGGCCGCGAGGGCGTCGAATATTACAACAAGCTCGGCTACGTCCCCTATGACGTCGGCATCAACGAGAGCGCGGCGCGGACGCTGGAATATGCGACCGCCGATTTCTCGCTGTCGCAGCTCGCCAAGGCGCTTGGCAAGGCCGACGATGCGAAACTCTACGCCAGCCACGCGCAGAACTACCGCAAGCTCTACGATCCCGAGACCGGCTGGATGCGCGGCCGCAACCAGGACGGGTCGTGGGAGACGCCCTTCAATCCCTACAAATGGGGCGACGCCTTCACCGAGGGCAATTCGCTCCACTACACCTGGGCGGTGATGCAGGACGTGCAGGGCTTGATCGATCTGATGGGCGGCCGGCAGAAGTCCGTCGATCGGCTCGATTCGATCTTCACGCTGCCGCCGATCTTCGACGACAGCTATTATGGCCAGGTCATCCACGAAACGCGCGAGATGCAGGTCGTGAACATGGGCCAGTACGCCCATGGCAACCAGCCGATCCAGCACATGATCTACCTCTACGACTGGGCCGGCGCGCCGTGGAAGGCGCAATATCATGTGCGCGACGTGATGAAGAAGCTCTACTCGGCGACGCCCGACGGCTATCCGGGCGACGAGGACAACGGGCAGACCTCAGCCTGGTACGTGTGGTCGGCGCTGGGCTTCTATCCGGTGACGCCGGCGAGCGGCGAATATGCGATCGGCAGCCCGCTGTTCCGCACCGTCACGCTGGCGATGCCGAGCGGCAAGACGCTCAGGATCGAGGCGGAGAACAACAGCGCGGAGAACGTCTATATCCAGTCGGCGACGCTCAATGGCCGGCCGATCGACAAGGCGTATTTGACGCACGACGCGCTCGAGCAGGGCGGCACGCTCAGGTTCGTGATGGGCGCGACGCCGAACAAGAGCTGGGCAAGCGCGCCGGCGGCGGCGCCGTTCTCGATGAGCGCGCCTGGCAAGTAATCCACTTCACTTCGCTCAGCACGAACGGATGTTGTGATCGATTGCTTCCCGCAGCGCGCGGACCCGTTCGGCCTGTGTGACCGTGACCGGTGCGGCGAAACCGAGTCGGGCGAGCGCCGCATCCTCGCTGGTCCGCGCTTCGGAGCAGGAGGCGTGGATCTCGCGAATGCCGATCGCCGTCAGCGCGCCGACATTGCCGGGGGAGATCCCGCTCCCGACCATCACAACGATCCTGCCGTCGGCGCGTGCGTGCATCGCGCGCAGCGTGTCGCGGCCTTCGAGCGCGGTTGGCGCGCCGCCCGACGACAGCACCCGGTCGAAGCCGAGTTCGACCGCCACGTCGATCGCCGCGACCGGATCGCGCACCACGTCGATCGCGCGGTGGAGCGTGGTCGAGAGCCGATATCTCGCCGCGCAAGCGATGAGGCGCTCCAGCACCGCTGAGTCGAGTGCGCCGTCGCGCGTCGCGCCGAACACTACGCCGGCCAGGTCGGCCTCGGCGACCTGTGTGATCTCGCGCTCCATCTGCGCGACTTCGCTTTCGTCATAGGCGAAGTCGCCGCCGCGCGGACGGATTATCGCGTAGCAGGGGAGGGGCTGCTGCCGCGCGATCGCGATCAGTCCGGCCGACGGGGTGAGGCCGCCGAGCGTTAGCGCGCTGCAGAGTTCGATCCGGTCCGCCCCGCCGGCGCGCGCCGCCGCGAGGCCGGCCGCGCTGTCCACGCAGATTTCCAGGATCGCGCTCATGGCCTTCCATCGGCTACCATCGGCAGCCGCGCAAGCTATGGTCAAATTAAAAAAGCAAATTTGCTATTGTTTCTCGCTGCGCTGCCCGCCTAAGGTCTGTCGATCCGGCCGGCGCACGATCAACGGGCGCGGCGCGAACCGAGGAGGGGACATGACCGGCCACGGCGATCGATCCGCGCAACGCCGTCGGGCGTGTCCGCTCCCGTATCTGATCAGGGAGTATTCGCGATGACCTTCCGCCGACGCGACATCATGGCGGGTGCCGGCGCGCTCGCGTTCAGCGCTGCGTTGCCCGCCGCCGCGCGCGCCGTGTCATTCGTCAGCAAGCGCCCGTCGCCTGGCGATCGCCGCTTTACCAGTCCGGCGATCGAGGCCGAAATCGCGCGCGTGAAGGCGAAGATCGCCGATCCCGAGCTCGCCTGGATGTTCGAGAATTGTTATCCGAACACGCTCGACACCACGGTCGATGTCGGCATGATCGACGGTAAGCCCGACACCTTCGTCCTCACCGGCGATATCCACGCGATGTGGCTGCGCGACAGTTCGGCGCAGGTGCAGCCTTATGTCCACCTCGCGGGCAAGGATGCGAAGCTCAAGCGGCTGTTCCAAGGGCTGATCCAGCGGCAGGCGCGCTGCATCCTGATCGATCCTTACGCCAATGCCTTCGACAAGGATCCGACTGCACCGTCGAAGCTCGAATGGTCGCAGAGCGATCAAACCGACATGAAGCCCGGCGTCGCCGAGCGGAAGTGGGAGATCGACTCGCTCTGCTATCCGATGCGGCTGTCGCACTCCTATTGGATGCAGACCAAGGACAAGGCGCCGTTCGACGACACCTGGTCGCGTGCGATGACGCTCGCCGTCGAGACATTTCGCGTCCAGCAGCGCAAGGACGGGCCGGGGCCGTACCATTTCCAGCGCAAGGCGCTCAACCCGACCGACAGCCTGATGCTCGGCGGCTACGGCCGGCCGACGAAGAAGATCGGGCTGATCCATTCAATGTTTCGGCCATCCGACGATGCCTGCCTCTACCCGTTCCTGATCCCGTCGAACCTGTTCGCGGTGTCGGTGCTGCGCAAGATCGCTCAGGTCCACCGCGAGGCGCGCGGCGACGGCAAGGCGGCCGCCGATGCCGAGGCGCTGGCGAACGAGGTCGAGGCGGCGCTCAAGAGCCACGCGCTGATCCCCGACGGTAGCGGCGGCCAGGTCTGGGCCTATGAGATCGACGGCTTCGGCAACTGGATCTTCATGGACGACGCGAACGTGCCGAGCCTTTCGGGCCTCGCGATCATCGACGCCGCCGATCGCAACGACCCGCTGTTCAAGCACACCGCCGCGCTCGCATGGTCGGATCGCAATCCCTATTTCTTCAAGGGAACGGCCGCGGAAGGGATCGGGGGGCCGCATATCGGGCTCGACATGATCTGGCCGATGTCGATCATCACCCACGCGATGAACGCCGACGACGATGCGACGATCCGGCAATGCCTGCATTGGCTGAAGACCACGCACGGCGGCACCGGCTTCATGCATGAGAGCTTCAACAAGGACGATCCGAGTACCTTCACGCGAAGCTGGTTCGCTTGGGCGAACGCGCTGTTCGGGCAATTGATCGTCGAGATTGCCGATAAGCGGCCCGCGCTGTTGGCGGGCACGATTTGACGAACCAGTCACCCTCACCCTTCCGGCGCTTCGCGCCTCCCTCCCTCTCCCATTGGGAGAGGGAAGGGGCCCGCGAGCCGAAGGCGAGTGGGAAGGGTGAGGGTGATTGCGAGGGAGAGACACAATGATCACCGCCAGCCGCCGCCAGCTCCTCGCCGGAACCGGGCTCGCCGCGCTCGGGAGCGCCGCGCCGGCGTTCGCCTGGGCCGACACGCCCACACCGGGCAAGC
This sequence comes from Sphingomonas sp., assembly GCA_035776635.1. Lineage (GTDB taxonomy): Bacteria > Pseudomonadota > Alphaproteobacteria > Sphingomonadales > Sphingomonadaceae > Sphingomonas. Next base: position 82,062 of record DASTWI010000003.1, read on the forward strand.
CCGACCTGTTCGTCGGCACCGGCGGCCATGGCCACACCTATCCCGGCGCGACGCTTCCCTTCGGCATGGTGCAATTGAGCCCCGACACCAACACGCACGGCTGGGACGCCTGCTCGGGCTATCACCAGAAGGACGGCTCGATCATGGGGTTCAGCCACACCCATCTGTCGGGCACCGGGATCGGCGACATGCTCGACGTGCTCGTCGTGCCGACGCGCCAGGCGCTCAAGCTCAAGCCCGGCTCGATCGAGAATCCCGACGACGGCTATCGCCAGCGTTATTCGGACGAGTTCGCCGAGCCCGGCTATTACCGCGTCCGCCTCGAATCGGGCGTCCAGGCCGAGCTCACCGCCACCACCCGCTGCGGCCTCCACCGCTACCGATTCGCGCAAGGCCCGGGGCATATCCTGATCGATTTCGCCCACGCCATCGAGGACGATTGGGACAAGGGGGTCATCGTCGAGGACGCCACGCTCAGCCTCGATCCCGACGGTACGTTGACCGGGGGGCGGCAGGTCAACCGCTGGGCCAAGGGCCGGCACATCTATTTCGCGATGCAGCTGTCGCGCAAACCGAGCCGCGTCCAGTTCTTCGGCGACGGCGACAGGCCCGCCCCCACCGGCGCGACGAGCGTCAAGGGTAACAGCGTCAAGGTCGCGCTGTTCTTCGACGACGCCGGCGGCGAGCCGATCCTCGTCAAGACCGGCATCTCGGCGGTCGATGTGAAGGGCGCGCGCGACGCGCTCGCCGCGGAGGCGCCCGGGTGGGACTTCGACGCCGCCCACACCGCCGCGCGGGCTACCTGGACCAAGGCGCTGAACGCCGTCCGCGTCTCGGGCGGCAGCGAGGCGCAGCGCACGATCATGGCAAGCGCGCTTTACCACGCGCAGCTCGCCCCGACGCTCTTCACCGATCGCGACGGCCGCTACGTCGGGCTCGACCGCAAGGTCCATCAGGCGCCGAAGGGTGAAGAGGCGTTCAGCACTTATTCGCTATGGGACACCTACCGTGCGCTGCACCCGCTGCTGACGCTGATCCGCCCCGACCAGACGAAGCTGTTGATCGGCGACCTCGTCCGTCAGACGGTCGAGAGCCCCGACGGCCCGCCGGTCTGGCCGCTCCAGGGTGTCGAGACTGCGTGCATGATCGGCTGGCACGCTGTCTCGGTGCTCGCCGAGGCGCACGCCAAGGGGATCGAGGCCGATTACGCCGCTGCTTGGCCGCACATCCGCGCCCGCGCGTTCGACCGCAACTTCCCCGATATCGAGAGCACCAAGGGCCGCGGCTATTATTACGACCTCGGCTACATCCCCTGCGACAAGGTCAACGAATCGGTCAGCCGCACCCAGGAATATGCCTATGACGACTGGGCGATGGCGCACCTCGCCGACGCGGTCGGCGCGAAGGACGACGCCGCGGCGCTGCGCAAGCGTTCGCAGAACTACCGCAACGTCATCGATCCCAAGATCGGCTTTGCGCGGCCTCGTTTCGCCGACGGCCATTGGTGGAAGGACTACGACCCGATCCAGATCGGCCACGACGTCGACACCTGGCGCGATTACACCGAGGCGAACGGCTGGCAGGCGACCTTCCTCAACCAGCACGACGTCTATGGCCTGATCGACCATTTCGGCGGCGATGCGGCGTTCGAGAAGAAGCTCGATGGCCTGTTCACCGCGCCCTCGACGCTGCCGAAGGACGCGCCGCCCGACATTTCCGGCCTGGTCGGCCAATATGCCCATGGCAACGAGCCGGACCAGCATGTCGCCTATCTCTACGCTTATTGCGGCGCGCCGCATAAGACGCAGGCGATGGTCCGGCGCCTGTGCACCGAAATGTATAAGGCCGACCCCGACGGCGTGATCGGCAACGACGATTGCGGGCAGATGAGCGCGTGGTTCATCCTGTCGGCATTGGGTTTCTATCCGGTCGATCCGGTGAGCGCGGTTTATGTGTTCGGCTCGCCATTGTTCGACGTGGCAGAGGTCGATCTCGGGGACGGCAAGATGCTTACCGTCCGCGCCGAGGGTAACGGACCGGATCGGCCCTATGTCCAGTCGCTGCGATGGAATGGCAAACCGTGGAGCAAGAACTGGATCGCCCATGCCGAGCTGGCGAAGGGCGGCGAGCTGGTGTTCGACATGGGGTCGCGACCCTCGCGCTTCGGTTCGCAAAAACAGGACCGGCCACCGTCGTTCGGGCGGGTGCCGGCCTGATCGACGATGGTCGGCGCGGTTCATGGCGTCCCGCGTCGGCACGGCGGCGACCACACGTTTCGCTTGCCAAATAAATGTCCATTATGGATGTAAATGCGGCGCGACCGATGCAGGTTGCCCAGCTTTTCCGGGGAAGGCATGATTCGATCCGAACTGATCCAGGCGCTCGCGGACCAAAATCCGGGTCTGACCCGGCGTGATGTCGAGGCGGTCGTCGATGCCTTTTTCGATGAGATCGCCGGGCGTCTCGCCGCGGGAGGACGCGTCGAACTGCGCGGGTTCGGCGCCTTCAGCACGCGCGAGCGCGATGCCCGGCTCGGGCGCAATCCGCGTACCGGAACCGCGGTCGACGTGAACGCCAAGCGCGTGCCATTCTTCAAGACCGGCAAGGAACTGCACAACCGTCTCAACGCCGATCCGGGCAGCAAGCGCCGCAAGTGATCGCGCCGGCGTCGGCTTGCCCGCGCGCAACAACATGCGTCAACGAACTGGAAAAAGATAATCGGGAACGGCTCGCCTGCCCGAACGCTTGCTCCCTGATTGAAGGGAGATGCGATCATGGAGGCGATCGGCCGCCGTTCAGCCGGTTTCCAGCCACGCAATGACGCGGACTATTATGAATCGCGTGCCGAGGCGGAACTGCATCGTGCCCGCAATGCCGAGCATCCTGAAGCGGCTCGCGCGCATTATCTGATCGCCGGCGTCTATCTGGACCGCGCCCATGGCGGAACTGCGCCTGACGTGCTGGAGGTTACGCCAGCCGATCAGGTGCCGGAAGAGCCCAAGGAGGAGAGGCGATGAATTATAAAGCCCTTAGCCGCGGATTGGGCTGGTTCAGCCTGGCGCTCGGCGCGGCGGAACTGCTCGGCAGCCGGCGCGTGACCCGCGCCCTCGGTGCCGAGGGCGGCGACAAGATCGTCAAGGCGTTCGGCGCACGCGAGATCGCGAGCGGCGCGGCGCTGCTCCAGGCGCCCGCGCACGCGGCGCGTGTATGGGGCAGGGTGGCCGGGGACGCGCTCGATCTCGGTGCGTTGGCGCTGGCAGCGCGCACGTCGAAGAAGCCCTACGCAATCCTCGGCGCGGCCGCATTCGTCGCCGGCGCGGCGACGTTGGATGCTTTGGTCGCGCGAGGGTTGAACGCCACTCCGGCAATTCCCCCGAACGGTCCGGCGGCAGTCTGAGGAGACGGCAACGATGCGTGAAAACAGCAATCGGCGGGACAGCGGCAGCGATCATCGCGATCCGACGCTCCGCGACCATGAAGGGAAGGGTGGCCCCGGCCGTCGGCGCGAAGGCAAAGATCTGACCGAAGGCGCTCCGCTGGACATCGGGCGCGCCGAGTCCGACGAGCGCTTGTCGCCTTCCGATCGCGAACGCGGTGAAGTCGCCGAGACCGATCGCGCACCGCCGACCAATCGCAGCTGACAATCGGCGGAGCGGCGACGGAACCATTTCGACGACCAGCGGTTCTTGCCCGCTAGGCGGGAATGCGTCGATGGCTGGCTCCTCGGCTGGCCGGGTCATTTCCCCGGGTGTGGAGGGAAATGACAACCGATCAATCCCTGGCCGGAATCGCCATTCTGGTCGTCGAGGACGATTTTCTGATTGCCGACGATCTTTCGCGCGAGTTGCGCGATGAAGGGGCACTCGTGCTGGGCCCGGCGGCGAGCTTGGCCCAGGGCCTGGCGCAGCTTGCCGAGCGCCGCCCCGACCTTGCGGTACTCGACATCGATCTCGACGGTCAGCCGGTCTTTCCTCTGGCCGAAGCGCTGAGGGCCCATGCGGTGCCTTTTCTGTTCGCGACCGGGCTCGAGGCCGACGCCTTGCCCGACCGATTCCGCGACGTCCCCCGATTCGACAAGCCCGTGCGGCTCCAGGCGATAATCGCCGCGCTCGGCGTGCTCCAGCTGTCGCAAGCGGCCGATCCGGGCTGGACGGCCGCCGAGTCGAGGCCGCCCCGCGCCGCGCCGGATTAGGCGGACCCTGGCGGCGGCGAGCGCGTTGTCAGCAGGAAGGAGGGTGGCTATCGCACGGCATGAATCGAAGAGTCGATGGATAGCCGCGATCGCTACGGGCTTCAGCCCGCGCTCTATTCGGCTAAATGCTTCGCCGGCGCGATGCTGGCGCTCTACGTCGCGCTCGATATCGGTCTGCCGCGCCCCTATTGGGCGGTGATCACCGCTTACGTCGTCAGCCAGCCGCAGGCAGGCGCGGTGCGCTCGAAGGCGCTCTATCGGGTGATCGGCACCATCGCCGGCGGCGCGGTCACGGTGCTGCTGATCCCGCCGCTGGTCAACGCGCCCGAGCTGCTGTCGCTCGCCTTGGCGTCGTGGGTGGGGCTGTGCCTTTACGTGTCGCTGCTCGACCGGACGCCGCGCGCTTATACGATGCTGCTCGCCGGCTATACCGCGGCGATCATCGGCTTTCCCAGCGTCGCGGCGCCGGGCGCGATCTTCGACACGGCGGCGCTGCGCGTCCAGGAGATCACGATCGGCATCATCTCTGGCACGCTGATCCATGGCCTGGTCCTGCCGCAATCGATCACCGGCGCGTTGCTGGCGCGGGTGGACCGGTTTCTCGCCGACGCCGAGCGCTGGTCGGCCGACGCGCTGACCGGTATGCGCAGCGCCTCCCTCGATCGCGACCGGCGGCGCCTTGCGAGCGACGTCACCGAGCTGCATCTGATGGCGACGCATCTTCCGTTCGATACCGCGCGCCTGCTGCCGCGCCGCCGCACCGTGCGCGCGCTGCAGGGCCGATTGACGATGCTGCTGCCGGTCGCCGCGGCGGCCGAGGACCGGCTGGCGCTGCTTCAGGAGCGGGGCGCGGTTCCCGAGGCCGTGCGCGCTGCCATCGCCGATGCCGATGCGTGGCTGCGCCGCGGCGCGCCGCCGGCGGAAGGGGCGGCCTTGGAAGCGCGCGCCGCCGCGCTCGAGCCGGAGCCGCGGCCGGGCTGGGGGACTGCCCTCGCGCTCAGCTTCGTCGCGCGACTGGGCGAAATGATCCGCCTTCACCGGCAGCTCCGCCTGCTGCGCGAGCAATTGCGCTCGCCCGACCCGGCTCCGGTCGATCCGACGATCGAAGCGTTGCTTGCCGGGCCGGCCGCGCGACCGCTGCATCGGGACCGCGGGCTCGCGTTGCGCTCGGCAGGGGCGGCGATCGCCGGAATCCTGTTATGCTGCGCGATCTGGATCGGCACCGCCTGGCCCGAAGGAGCGATCGCGGCGATGATGACAGCGGTGTTCTGCAGCCTGTTCGCCGCGTTCGACGATCCGACGCCGCAGATCCGGGCGTTCTTCATCTACACGCTGGCCTCGGTGCCCTTATCGGCGATCTATCTGTTCGCCATCCTGCCGCATATCGACGGCTATCCGATGCTCGTCGCGGTCATGGCGCCGCCGCTGCTGATCCTCGGCGCGTTGCTCGCCAGTCCCGCGACTTCGCTGCCAGCGCTGGCGATGGTGCTCGGCCTCGTCGGATCGATCGGATTCAGCGAGCGCTACAGCGCCGATTTCACCGGCTTCATCAACGGCGCGCTCGCGCAGCTCGGCGGCGCCGGGATCGCCTTCGTCACGACTCGCCTGCTCCGCACGGTCGGCGCCGATTGGACCGCCACACGCCTGATTCGCGATGGCTGGCGCGACGTGGCGGCGCTTGCCGACGGCACGGTCGCCGATGTCGGAGGCTGGACCAGCCGCATGCTCGACCGGGTTGGGCTGCTGACGCCGCGATTGAGCGCAGTGCGCGCGGACGAGCGGTTTGCGGCCAGGGACATGCTCGCCGATCTTCGCGTCGGCTTGTCGGTCGCCGAACTCGGCGTTGCGGCGGCGGACGATATTTCGCCCGAGGCTCGCCAAGGCCTCGATCGCGTACGGCGGGGCGTCGGTGATCATTATCGAGCGCTGCTGGCGGGGACCGAACCGGCGCATGGTGACTTACTTGCGAGCATCGATGCGGCGCTTGTCGATCCCGGCTCGTGCGGTGAGCGGCACCGTATGCTCGCGCTGATCGGGATCCGGCGCAACCTGTTTCCCGATGCGGCGCTCCCGGTCGACCGGCGGGTAGCGGCATGAGGGGAGAGATCGCGATCGCCGGCGTGTTCGTGCCCTCGCTGCTGGTGCTCGGCATCGCCGCGCTGCTGCTCGCGGTGCCGATCCGGTTCCTTCTCGACCGCGCCGGCTTCTATCGTTTGGTCGGCTCGCGTCCGGTCGTCGATCTCGCGCTCTTCGTTCTGGTGCTCGGAGGATTGGTGCTGCTCACCTATCGTCATGGATCGCTCGCGCTCGGAGTCCTGTCATGACACGCCTGCCGCTTGCCCTCACGCGCTGGACAATCACGCTGCTGCTTGTCGCGGCGGCGGTGCTGGTGGCGTTGTGGATGTGGGATCATTACGAGCGTCAGCCCTGGACCCGCGACGGTCACGTCCGTGCCGATGTCGTGCGGGTAACGCCCGATGTCGCGGGCCTCGTCACCGAGGTGAAGGTGCGCGACAATCAGGACGTCGCGGCCGGCGACCTGCTGTTCGTCGTCGATCGCCCGCGTTACCAACTCGCACTGCGCCAGGCCGAGGCGGCAATCGCCAGCGCGCGCACCACGCTGGCGCAGGCGCGGCGCGTCGCGGCGCGAGACCGCGCGCTCGGCGATCTCGTCGCGACCGAGACTCGCGAAGAGGATGTCGCCGCCGTCGCCACTGCCGAGGCGGCGCTTGACCAGGCGGTCAGCCAGCGCGAGGGCGCCGAACTCAACCTGTCGCGCACCAACGTTCGCGCGCCCGTGGCGGGCATCGTGACCAATCTCAACCTGCATCCGGGCGACTATGTTGCGACCGGCCAACAGGCGCTGGCGCTGCTCGACCGCGCGTCGCTGCGCGTCGAAGGCTATTTCGAGGAAACCAAGCTGCCGCGCATCCATATCGGCGATCCCGCGCGCGTTCAGCTGATGGGCGATGACCGCGTGCTCTTCGGCGTCGTCGAGAGCATCGAGGCGGGAATTTCGGACAGCGAACGCGCGCCGGGCGAAAACGACCTTCCGGCGGTCAACCCGACGTTCAACTGGGTGCGGCTCGCGCAGCGCATTCCGGTTCGCATCCGCCTGACACGGGTTCCAGCCGGCGTGCGGCTGATCGTCGGGCGCACCGCGACCGTCACGATCCTGCCCCGTGCGGAGGAGACCAAGCGGTGAGAAGGGTTGCCGCCCTGTCATCCGCCGCGCTCCTCGCCGGCTGCACTGTCGCTGGCCCGATCTATCGCCTGCCCGACAGCGCGGTCGCCCGGGCGCCGGGTGCGCAGGCGCCGTTCGTTTCGGGCAACGATGCGGCCTATTCGCTCGAGCCGCTGCCCGATCACTGGTGGCAGCTCTATTCCGATCCGCAGCTCAACGCGCTGGTCGACGAGGCGCTGGGCCGGAACGCCGATCTGCGTGTTGCAGAAGCCAATCTCGCGCAGGCGGGTGCGCTGGTCCAGGAGGCGGAGGCCGGGCGCACAGTCACTACTACGATTTCCGGCGGGGGGTCGCTGTCGCGGCCCGAATCGACCGGTATCTCGCTACCCGGCGTGGTCGGATACGATATCGGCATCAGCGCTGCCTATCCGCTCGACCTCGCCGGCCGCATCCGCCGCGGGATCGAGGCGGCGCGCGCCAATGCCGAGGCGGCTGCTGCGGCGCGCGACTATGTCCGCGTCGCGGTCGCCGCCGGCGTCACCCGGACCTATCTGGACGCGTGCAGCGCCAACGCACGGCTCGCCGCAGTCGACCGTGTGCTGCGGCTGCAGCGCCAAACGCTCGATGTCACGCGCCGGCTGCAGCGCGGCGGGCGCGGCACGGCATTCGACGTGACACGGGCCCAGGCTGCGGTCGATGCCAGCCTGTCGCAACGCCCGACGATCGTTGCCGATCGCCAGGCGGCGCTCTTCGCCCTCGCGGCGTTGCTTGGACGCCCCGCCGGCACATATCCGCGCGCGGTCGAGGCCTGTGCTATCCCGCCCGCCATCGATCGGCCGCTGCCGATCGGTGATGGCGCCGCGCTGCTGCGCCGCCGCCCTGACCTTCGCGAGGCCGAGCGCCGGCTCGCCGCCGCCACCGCCCAGATCGGGGTGGAAACCGCGGCGCTCTATCCGCAAGTCAGCCTCGGCGGATCGGTCGGGCTGACCGGTCCGCTCGGCGATCTCGGTTCGGGCGATGCTTTCCGGTTGAACCTCGGCCCGCTGATCAGCTGGTCTTTTCCCAATCGCGCCGTCGCCCGTGCGCGCATTGCCGGAGCCGAAGCGGGTGTCGGCGCCGCGCTCGCGGCGTTCGATTCGGCGGTGCTTGCGGCATTGCGCGACACCGAAACGAACCTGTCGCGTTATGCCCGCCAGCGCGAGCAGGTCACCGATCTGGTCCGTGCGCGCGACACGGCCGCGCAGGCGGAAGCGCAGGCCGCGAAGCTCTATCACTACGGCCGCGCCGATTTCCTGCAGCTGCTGGACGCGCAACGCAGCCTCGCGGACTCCGAACAGGCGCTTGCCAATGCGCGGGCGGCGATGCTCGACCGTCAGGTCGACGTGTTCCTCTCGCTCGGCGGCGGCTGGCACTGAATCGCTCTTGATCGTTGCTCCGGCGGGAAACGTCGCGCGCGCACATGCGTTGGAGGAAGAGGAGGTCGCCATGAACCCCACTCAGCGCGAATCCGCCGCCGACCAGCGCCCCGAGCGCAAGGATCCCAAGCGGGACGATCGATCCCCGCCTGCTGCGCCGGTCGAACCCGATCCCGCCGAGGGAGCGAACGACGTCCCGCCGCCGAACCCGGGCTCGCCGGCGGGCTAAGCTCGCGAACGAAGCGGTTGGATCGAAAGCCCGTCAAAAGCTGCGGGGATCGTCTGCTTCGTCGCAATCCTACACGATCGACGATCGATCGAAATCGGTGATGTCGATCGGAGTATCGGCGAGCAGCTTTTCGAGCGCGGCGGCGCCGTGTTCCTCGGCATAAGCGCGCTCGGCCTCGGAAACCGGGATCGCCTGCAGCCATTCGACGCGGCGACCGCCGACCGTCAGCCTCTTGGGGCCGTTCGGCCAGGAAAACGGCGGCACGTAGTAGAGATGTGCGAGCGTCTTCGACAGGCCGTAAAGCGTCAGCACGTCGGGGTGGCAGGCGCCCCATCTGAGCGGCCAGCCCTGCTGGACGACGTTGAGCGCGCAAGTGCCGACCGCTCGCGAGAAGTCGGTCGCCGTGCCCGGATAGACTGCGATGATCTGGAGGCGCACCTCGTCATGGCCGAGGTCGTGGTCGGCGAGCGTCACCGTGCCGAGCGAGCTGACCCCCGCGCTGGGGCTGTCCGCGCACAAGGCGAGGTCGATGGTGCGGGCGTCGCCCTCGTTCCGGCAGGCGACGAACGTCGGGCTCCCGCCGAACGTGTCGGCGAGTTCCTGGGCGGAAGCGTGGGCGGATTCGGAAACGGGCATGAAATGAGCTCCTTTGCGGCGCTCATGCCCGATCGGGCGGCCTTGCGCCACTTTACCTCGCGGGGTCCGCTCGCGATAAGCGGGGCAGGTGCCGGCGTCCTGCCGGCGGGAATTTCGAGCGGGAGCGGGAAGCATGTGGAAATCGTGGCTGGTGGCGGGCACGCTCGCGTCGGCGATGGGGAGCGCTGCGCTGGCGCAGGACGCACCGAAGAAGCTGACGCTGGATGCCCTGTTCCAGAGCCCGAGCATTTCGGGGCCCAGCTTGCGCGGGTTGAAACTGTCGCCTGACGGCATGCTGGTGACGCTGCTCAAGGCGCGGCCCGATGAGACCGACCGTTATGACCTGTGGGCGATCGACACCACGACCGGCGCCGAGCGAATGCTGGTCGATTCGAAGAAGGTCGGCACCGGCGCAGAGCTTTCAGAAGCCGAGAAGATGCAGCGCGAGCGGATGCGGATCGGCGGGGAGAAGGGGATCGTCGCCTATGACTGGTCGCCCGACGGCAAGCACATCCTGGTGCCGCTCGAGGGGCAGCTCTACCTTGCCGATACGGCGGGCACGGTGACGAAGCTAACCAACGTGAAGGGCGGCACGCTCAACCCGGTGATCAGTCCCGACGGCACCTATTTGAGCTATGTCAGCGACAACGAGCTGATGGTCGAGCCGCTCGCGACACGGCAGCCGCACCAGATCACCCAGGGCGCCAGCGATACGGTGAGCTGGGGCACCGCCGAGTTCGTTGCGCAGGAGGAAATGGACCGCCGCACCGGCTATTGGTGGTCGCCTGGCGACAAATATATCGCGGTGCAGCGCACCGACGTCAGCCCGGTCAAGATCGTCACCCGCACCGCGATCGGATCGGACGGGGCGAAGGTCTACGACCAGCGTTACCCCGCCGCAGGAACGCCCAACGCGCTGGTCGATCTTTACGTGATGAAGCCCGACGGGTCGGGCAAGGTGAAGGTCGATATGGGGAAAAATCCCGATATCTATCTTGCCCGGGTCTATTGGTCCGACGACGGCAACACCCTTTATGTGGCGCGCGAATCACGCGACCAGACGGTACTCGACTTGCTCAAGGTCGATCCGGCGACGGGCGCATCGAGTGTCCTGATCACCGAAAAGGCGGGGCCGAAGAGCTGGCTCAACCTGCCCCCGGCGTTTCATGCAATGCCCGACGGAAGCCTGATCTGGTGGTCGGAGCGCAGCGGCCACGGCCATCTCTATCACTTCGCGCGCGGCAAGATGACTGCGCTGACCAGCGGCGATTGGGACGTCAAGGATCTGGCCGGTGTCGATGAAGCGAAAGGGCGCCTCTACTTCCTCGGCGACAGGACAACGCCGCTGGAGGAACAGCTCTATTCGGTCGATATCGCGCATCCGGGCAAGATCACGCAGTTGACCGAGAATGGCTGGTCGAACGGCGCAACGATGGACGATGCGGCGACGCGGCTGATCGTCAGCCGATCGAGCACGCAGCATCCGCCGCAGGTTTATCTCGCCGACGCTAGCGGCAAGCGGCTGCGCTGGCTCGAGCAGAACGACATCGACGCGAACCATCCCTACGCGCCGTATCTCGCCAGCCTGCGCCCGACCACGTTCGGCACGATCAAGGCCGACGACGGATCGACGCTCTATTACGAGATGATCACGCCCAAGCTCGAGCCCGGCAAGAAATACCCGGTGTTCATGGAGCATTACGGCGGTCCCGGCGCGCAAGAGGTGACCAACCGCTGGAACGGCGCGTCCCTGGCGCAGTATGTCGTCGATCAGGGCTATATCTTCTTCGAGATCGACAATCGCGGCTCGACCAACCGGGGCAAGAAGTTCGAGGATGCGATCTGGCATGCGATGGGCACCGTCGAGGTCGCCGACCAGCTGAAGGGGGTCGCATTCCTCAAGGACCAGCAGTTCGTCGACCCCGACAAGATCACCACTTTCGGCTGGTCCTATGGCGGGTATATGACGCTGAAGCTGCTCGAAAAGGCGCCGGGCGTGTACGCCGCGGGCGTCGCTGTGGCGCCGGTAACCGACTGGACGCTCTACGACACGCACTATACCGAACGCTACATGGGTGATCCCAACGCGGTTCCTGATGCCTACAAGGCTTCGGGCGCGCTTGGGGATTCGGATAAGATCACAGATCCGTTGCTGCTGATGCACGGCCTGTCCGACGATAATGTCGTATTCGACAATTCGGCGCGCCTGATGGCGAAGATGCAAGCGAACGACCAGCCGTTCGCAGCAATGCTCTATCCCGGCAAGACCCACGCCATGTCGGGGGTGGTCGAGCATGTCTATCTGACGATGATGAACTTCCTCAACCGCAACGTCGGCCTGCCGCCGGTCGATCCGGCCAAGTAGGGCGAGAACCGCGTCCCGTTCGGTCGAGCGAAATCGAAACCGACGGCGAGCTCGCGGGGCGCCGTACCTCATAGTCCCGTTCCGGGACCTCAATTGCATGTTAACCACATCTGGAAAGGCGATTTTCCGGAGGAATCTGCTATTCGCAGCGGGTCGGCCGCTCCGGCGGACGAGGACCGCATTCTGGGGACGAGCGATGGCGGCAGGTGACGGCGTGATGCTTGCGCCCGTGCGCGGCAAGGCACGGATCGACGTGCTCGATATGCTGCGCGGGCTGGCCGTGCTCTGCATCCTGTTCATCAACGTGCCGTACATGGCGGCGCCCGTCGCCAAGTTCAGCTACGATCCGAGATTGATCGGCTGGACCCATGCGGACGCGATCGCCTGGGCGATGCAATATCTGCTGTGGGCGGGTACCCAGCGTTGCGTGCTGCAGTTCCTGTTCGGCGCCGGAATGATGGTGCTGGCGAAAAAGGCGATGGAGCCCGACGGGCCGGTCGCGGTCGCCGACCTCTATACCCGGCGCAACCTGTGGCTGCTCGGCTTCGGTGTCGCCGACGTGCTTGTCCTGCTGTGGCCCGGCGACATCCTGCATATCTATGCGCTTGCCGCGCTGTTTCTGTTTCCGTTCCGCAAGCTCGGGCCGAAGACGCTGGTCACGATCGGGCTGGTCTGGTCGCTGATGGTCGCGGTGGGCATCCCCGAATACGGGGTGCGCGAATATGTCGGACGCGCGACGCTGATCGAGCACGTGGCGGCGGTCGAATCGAAACAGGCTGCCGGTTTGCCGGTTTCGGGAGCGGGGCGTCAGACGCTCGCCGAGTGGCAGGACCAGCTCCAGAAAATCTACCATCCCGATGAGACACGCGCCGCGATCGCGGCCGAGGAACAGGCCCATGCGGGCGGCGTGGTGCCCTATGTGGTCCATCAATGGCGGATCTGGTTCGGGCTGGTGCAGGGCTGGCTCTACTGGAGCGTAATCGAAGCGTTCTGCACGATGCTGATCGGCATCGCGCTGTGGAAATGGGGAATAATCCAGGGCGAGCGCGACAGGCGGTTCTACGCGATATTGCTGGTCGCGGGCTATGGCATCGGCTTTACGCTGAGGGGCATGGGTCTTGCGGAGGAGCTGCGCTTCGGGCCCGAGCCGCGCACGATATGGTTCACCAGCGAATTCGCGCGGCTGGCGATCGGGTTGGGCCATGTCGCGCTGATCAACTATGCGGTCAAGACGCGGCTCGGAAGCGCGATCCTGCAGCCGTTCAAGGCGGCCGGCCGGATGGCGTTCTCGCTCTATTTCTTCCAGCAGTTCGTCGGCATGTATGTCCTGTTTTCGCCGTTCGGCTTCAACTTATGGGGGCGGTTCGGCTGGGCGTCGATGACCTCGATCGCGCTGGTCATGATCGCCGGCGAGGTGATGCTCGCGAATCTGTGGATGCGCTGGTTCACCAATGGACCGATGGAATGGCTGTGGCGCAGCCTCGCCTATGTCCGCCGGATGCCGCTGCGGCGGCCCGCCGTGCCCGTCGAGCCGAGCGGCGTGCCCGTCACTGCGTGAACGCGCACGCCCTACAAGCAAAACTTGCTTCCATTCCGCGGCCAGCGTCCTAAATGGCGGGCGCGGCCCGCGAGGGCGGGCGGCTCAAAGGCAGGACGGAAAGATCATGGGGTATCGGGTGGTGGTCGCAGGCGCGACCGGCAATGTCGGGCGCGAGATGCTCAACATCCTCGCCGAACGCGACTTCCCTGCGGACGAGATTGCGGCGGTCGCTTCGTCGCGCTCGACCGGGGACGAGATCGAGTTCGGCGAGACCGGCCGAAAGCTGAAGGTCCGCAATATCGAGCATTTCGACCCCAAGGGCTGGGATATCGCTTTGTTCGCGATCGGATCGGAGGCGACCAAGGTCTATGCGCCCAAGTTCGCCGAGGCCGGCTGCACGGTGATCGACAATTCGTCGCTCTACCGCATGGACCCCGACGTGCCGCTGATCGTGCCCGAGGTGAACCCCGAGGCGATCGACGGCTATACCCGCCGCAACATCATCGCCAATCCGAACTGCTCGACCGCGCAGATGGTCGTGGCGTTGAAGCCGCTGCACGATGCCGCGACGATCAAGCGCGTGGTGGTGGCGACCTATCAGTCGGTCTCGGGCGCAGGCAAGGCGGGGATGGACGAGCTGTTCGAGCAGAGCCGCAACATCTTCGTCGGCGACACCGCCGAACCGCACAAGTTCACCAAGCAGATCGCGTTCAACGTGATCCCGCACATCGACTCCTTCCTCGACGACGGCTCGACCAAGGAGGAGTGGAAGATGGTGGTCGAGACCAAGAAGATCCTCGATTCCAGAATCAAGGTGAACGCGACGTGCGTGCGCGTGCCGGTGTTCGTCGGGCACAGCGAAGCGCTCAACATCGAGTTCGAGAACGAAATTTCGGCCGAGCAGGCGCAGAACATCCTGCGCGAGGCACCGGGCGTGATGCTCGTCGACAAGCGCGAAGACGGCGGTTACGTCACCCCGGTCGAGTGCGTCGGCGAATATGCCACCTACGTCAGCCGCGTCCGCGAGGATCCGACGGTCGACAACGGCCTCGCGCTGTGGTGCGTTTCCGACAACCTCCGCAAGGGCGCCGCGCTCAATGCGGTGCAGATCGCGGAATTGCTCGGCCGGCGGCACCTCAAGAAGGCGGCTTGAGGACTCTTTTGCCGGCGCGATAGCAATATGCTATCATTTGGCATGGGTCAGGTGATCATCCGCAATCTCGATGATGCGACGATCGCTGCGTACCGTGAGCAGGCGGTGCGCAACGATCGATCGCTCGAAGCCGAGCTCCGCACCGTGCTTGCGCGCTATCAACCGATGTCGCAGGCCGGCCGCAGCGCCGCGCTGGAGCGGCTGGCGGCGATCCGCAGGATGACGCCGGACGTTCCGCAGACGCCGAGCGAGCAGTTGGTCCGTGAGGATCGCGACGGATTTCGGGAGGCGTGACGCGCGTCGTCGACACCAGCGTCGTCATCAAATGGATCGTTGCCGAACAGGACAGCGCCGTCGCGCTGGCTTTGATCGGTGACGATATCCTTGCCCCCGACCTGCTCAAGGCCGAGCTCGCCAATGCATTGTGGAAGAAGGTGCGCCGTGGCGAGATCACCGACGCTCACGCGGTCGTCGCCTTTGAGGAGGTGCTCGCGATCCTGCCCTTTGCGCCGTCGGCCGATCTGGCGGGGCGCGCGCTGGCGATCGGGCTGGAGGCGGGCCATTCGATCTACGACTGCCATTTCCTGGCGTTGGCCGAGACGATCGGCGCGAAGCTGATTACCGCCGACATTCGCCTTGTGGCGAAATGCGACGGCACGCATTTCGCGGAGCTGGTCGAGCCGCTGGCGTCGGTAGCTACGGGAGAAGGGAAATGACTGATTCGATTGCCGGCGGCTGCCGTTGCGGGGCGGTGCGTTACGAACTCGCGCTCGAGGGGTTGCCCCCGGTCTATTGCTGCCATTGCCGCGATTGCCAGACCTGGACGGGAACCGCGTTCAGCCAGCAGGCGGTGGTGCGCGAGCGCTCGTTCGCCGTCACGGCGGGCGAACCGGTACTGTTCGAGCTGACGAATCCCAGCGGGTCGATTTCGCGGCAATATGTTTGCGGGAATTGCCATACGCGGCTCTACAACACCAACAGCGCGCGGCCGGGCGTCGTGATCGCACGCGCGGGCACGCTCGACGCCAGCGACGCGCTCGAGGCTGTCCTGCACATCTGGACGAAGCGGAAGCAGCCATGGATCGTTCTGCCCGAGGGCGTTCCGGCGTTTGCGGAAAGCGCGCCGGCCGAGGCCTTTGTGGAGATCGTCGCTGGAGAGCGGTAATGAGCGAGACGATGACCGGCGGCTGCCAGTGCGGCCGCATCCGCTATGCGGTCGAGGTGCATGACGACGAGGCATATCTGTGCCACTGCCGGATGTGCCAGCGTGCGACCGGCGGCGTCTCGATCGCGTTCAAGAACGTCAAGCGCGCCGACGTGACGTGGCGGCGCGAGCCCGATTGGTATGCCTCCTCGCCATTCGCCAGGCGGCCCTTCTGCTCCGAGTGCGGAACGCCGCTCGGCTTCGCCTTCAACGAAGGCAGTGGGAATATGGACCTGACGGTCGGCAGCTTCGATGATCCGGCGCGGTTCAAGCCTCACCATCACTTCGGCGCGGAGAGCATTCACGAGGCATGGCTCGACACGCGCGACCTGCCTCGATACCGCACTGACGAGTACGAACCGCTCGTCGAGCGATGGATGGCGACCGTTGGCAAACTCCCAGATTGAACCCCGATATTTCGACAGTTTCGACGGTGTGCGCATCGCCTGGCGCGAGCTGGGGGAGGGCAGGCCGGTTGTCCTGATCCACGGCTATTTCTCGAACGCCGAGGTCAACTGGCTCAAATACGGTCATGCCGAAAGGATCGCTGCCGCCGGCTTGCGCGTGATCATGCCCGACTTGCGCGGCCATGGCGACAGCGCACGGCCGCACGTCGCCGCCGCCTATCCGCCGGATGTGCTGATGCGTGACGGCTTCGCGCTGATCGAGCACCTCGGCCTCACCGATTATGACCTCGGCGGCTATTCGCTCGGCGGGCGCACGACCGTCCGGATGCTCGCCAGCGGTGCGAGGCCGCGGCGCGTGGTGGTCGCGGGCATGGGGCTCAAGGGGCTGATCGATACCGGCGGGCGAGGCGGCTATTTCCGGCGGGTGCTGACCAATCTCGGCAGTTTCGAGCGCGGCTCGTCCGAATGGCTGACCGAGGCGTTCCTCAAGACCACCGGCGGCGACCCGGTGGCGCTGCTCAACATCCTCGACACTTTTGTCGATACGCCCGAGGCGGCGATCCGGGTGATCGACCAGCCGACGCTGGTGATTTCCGGCGTTGATGACGACGACAACGGTTCGGCGGCCGACCTTGCCGCGGCGCTGCCGAAGGGCACGCTGGTCGAGATCCCCGGCAATCACATGAGTGCGGTGACCAAGCCCGAGCTGGGAGCGGCGATCGCCAAGTTCCTGTCTTCGTGATAGTTTCCGTTCTCCAACAGGGAGGACAGGTGATGGCGAAGGCAATGATTGCAGCGGCGCTGCTGGCGGGTGCAGCTGCAACGGCGGCGGGCGCGGCGGACGTGGTCCTGCAGCCCGGCGAAACGCTGCTCGAGGTGCAGAGCGAGGGCGAGGCCGTGGTGCTGCCCGATGCGGCGCTGATCAGCATCGGCGTGGTCAGCACCGGCGGCACCGCGCGTGACGCGACCGCGGCCAACGCCGCCGACATGACGCGAGTCGTGAAGGCCATCGAGGCGGCGGGAATTGCCGATCGCTACATCCGCACGCAGCAGATCAACGTCTCGCCGCGCTTCGCCCGTGCTTCGGCGAACGATTGGCAGGGACAAGCGCAGATCACCGGGTACGTCGCGCAGAACAGCGTCAGTGTCACCGTGACCGACCTTTCCAAGGCCGCGGGAGTGATCGATGCCGCATTCGGCGCGGGCGCCAATTCGGTCTCCGGGCCCAACCTGACGCTGTTCGACGACAGCAAGGCGCTCGAGCAGGCGCGCCGTGATGCCATTGCCAGGGCCAAGGCAGAGGCGGCGACCTATGCCGACAGCCTGGGAATGGGGGTCGCGCGCGTGCTCAGGGTCAGCGAGCGTGGGCATTTTGCCCGGCCGGTCGGCGATGAAATCGTCGTCAGCGCCCGCCAGGTCGGTGCCCCGCCGGCGCCTCCGCCTCCACCGCCGCCGGTCGCGGGGGGAGAGATGCGGCAGCGAGTCACCGTTTGGGTCGATTTCGCGCTGACCGCGAAATAGCTGAACAGCTCAATCGGGAACCGTGCCTTCGTCGGCGATGCCGGCCTCGAACGATTTGGACGAGTCGGTGCCGTCGGCCTGGTGCGCCTTGCGGCGGCTGCTGCCGCGGAGCGAGAACAGAGCCGCGCCGGCGGCGAGCGCGCCGAGGCCGCCAGCCAGCGCCTTCCACCAGCGGCCGCGTTTGCGCTCGCTCGGGTCGGTCGCAGAGGTTTCGGATTGCGATGCCGGCGCGGTGGCGGCGCTCGCGGGGCGAGGACGCGGCCGCGATGCCGCGCGACGTGGGGCGGGCGCGCGCGGGGGCTTCGGGGTCTCGGCAGCCGTGGGAGCCTTGCCGGCCTTCTTCGCGCGCGGAGCGCGAGGCGCGGTGGGCTTCTTGGCGCCGCCCGCGGCACGGGCGCTCTGCCGGCCGGGCTTTGGCGCGACCTCGGGCGGCGCGGCGTGGGCGGGATTGCCGCCGTCGGGAGTGCCGTCTCCCTCGGGCGGCGAGGGCGGGGTCGGAGGAGGTGTGGCCATAGGATCGTCCCTGTCGGTCGGTGCGGCTGTCGTGCCCCCAACGCGCGAAACGCGGGGGCGTTGCGCGGGCGTCAGCGGAACGGCGGCTCGCTGAACGCGCGCAGCTTGCGGCTGTGGAGCTTGGCGCCTTCGCGACGCAGTTCCTCGCAGGTTTCGATGCCGATCCGCATATGCTCGTTGATCGCGCGTTCGTAGAAGCGGTTGGCCTGGCCGGGGAGTTTGAGCTCGCCGTGGAGCGGCTTGTCCGAGACGCAGAGCAACGTGCCGTAGGGCACCCGGAAGCGATAGCCCTGCGCAGCGATCGTTGCCGATTCCATGTCCACCCCGACCGCGCGGCTCAATGAGAAGCGCAGCGCGGAGCGCGAGAAACGAAGCTCCCAATTGCGGTCGTCGGTGGTGACGATCGTGCCGGTGCGCAAGCGGCGCTTGAGCTTGTCGCCCGACTGGCCGGAGACGGTCTCGGCGGCGCGGGCCAGCGCCTGCTGGATCTCGGCAATCGCCGGAACGGGGATTTCGGGCGGCAGCACCTCGTCGAGGACATGGTCGTCGCGCAGATAAGCGTGGGCGAGAACATAGTCGCCGATGCGCTGGCTGGGGCGAAGCCCGCCGCAATGGCCGATCATCAGCCATGCTTCGGGCCGCAGCACCGCGAGATGGTCGCAGATCGTCTTGGCGTTCGACGGGCCGACGCCGATGTTGACGAGCGTGATGCCGGTGCGGTCGGGGGCGATCAAGTGATAGGCCGGCATCTGGTGGCGCCGCCAGGCCGAGTCGCTGACCACGCGCTCGGGATCGTCGCCGGCGCGGATCATCAGCCCGCCGGCGCCCGACAGCGCGGTGTAGCGGCTGCCGTCTTCGGCGAGCTGCGCGCAGGCCCAGCGGACGAATTCATCGACATAGCGATGGTAGTTGGTGAACAGCACGTAGCGCTGAACGTGCTCGGGCGGGGTGCCCATATAATGGCGCAGTCGGGCGAGCGAGAAATCGGTGCGCAAGCCGTCGAATAGCGCCAGCGGGCGGTCGCTGTCGGTGGCCTGCCACAGGCCGTCGGCGATCTCGTCGCCGATATGCGCGAGCTCGGTCGCGGGGAAATGGCGGGCGAGCTCGGCGGCGGAGACCTCGTCGAGACTCAGCGCGTGGCCGGGGTCGAGGACATAGGGAAAGGGGATCTCCTGGCGGCCGGTGACCGCATCGACCTCGACGTCGTAATCCTCGATCAGCAGCGTCAGCTGCTCGGTGAGATAGTCGGCGAACAATGCCGGCTTGGTGACGCTGATGCGGTAGCGGCCCGGCGTCACCAGCCGGCCGTAGGAGCGCATCGGCGCTGGGCGGTCGGCGTCGTTGCCGCGGAACGTGAGGCGGATTTCGGGATAAGCGAACGAGCCGTCCTGCCGCGCCGTCGGGTCGGGAGCGGCGCCGTCGACGAGATAGGCGTTGAGCGCCGCCTGGAGCCGCGAGACCGAGGCAGTGTAGAGCCGGTCGAGTTCGGCGACGATGCCGGATGCTTTTGTCATCCCATGCCGCTAAAGCGTGCCGTGCGCGGAGGCAAGGGGCACTCACGCCGCTCCGTTCGCCCTGAGCGAAGTCGAAGGGCCGCTTTCCTTCCGTTGGAAGAAGAAGGGTGCTTCGACTTCGCTCAGCACGAACGGAAAATGTCAGCCCGCAATTAGAGCTGTTCGAGCATATGCTCGGCGGAGCTGACCTTGAATTCGCCGGGAGCCTCGACGTTGAGCTGCGCGACGACGCCGTCCTTGACCAGCATCGAAAAGCGCTGGCCGCGGGTGCCGAGGCCGAACTTGCTGCCGTCCATCTCCAGATCGATCGCGTGCGCGAAGGCGCCATTGCCGTCGGCGAGCATCGTCACCGCATCGGCGTCGTTCGCCTTGCGCCATGCGTTCATCACGAAAGCGTCGTTGACCGCAGTGCAGGCGATCTCGTCGACGCCCTTGGCCTTGAGCTCGTCGGCCTTGTCGAGAAAGCTCGGCAAGTGCTTTGCCGAACAGGTCGGAGTGAACGCGCCCGGCACCGAGAACAACGCGACGGTACGGCCCTTGAAGAAGTCTTCCGAGTTCACCTGCTCGGGACCGTTGTCGGTCGCCTTCACGAAGGTCGTCTGGGGCAAGCGGTCGCCAACGCGGATGGTCATGTCGGAAATCTCCCTGTGTTTCGGTGGCCGATAGCTTGGGCGTGTCGGGCCGCTTTTCAAGCATGGACCCTATGGCTGTCCGCGCGTTATGACCTTAGCCATGGAGTCCGTCGCCTTTCTCACCGGCCAATTTTTGCTGGCGATGCCGGGGATCGGCGATCCGCGGTTCGAGCACGCGGTCATCGCGCTGTGCGCGCATGATACCGAAGGCGCGCTGGGAATCGGCATCGGCGCGACGATCGCGGGGCTGGGCTTCCACGATCTGCTTGGGCAATTCGACATCGAGCCCGGCAGCGTGCCCGATGCGCCTGTTCACTTCGGCGGACCGGTCGAACCGCGGCGCGGGTTCGTGCTGCACTCGCTCGACTGGGGCGGACAGGACACGATCGATGTTGCCGGACGGTGGGCGCTGTCGGGGACGATCGACGTGCTGCGTGCGATCGCCGGCGGCACCGGGCCGTCGCGCTGGCTGGTGGCGCTCGGCTATGCCGGCTGGGGCGCGGATCAGCTCGACGAGGAGATGACGCGGCACGGCTGGTTCACCACGCCGGCCGAGCCGGGGCTGATCTATGACTTCAGCGCCGCCGAGCGCTGGGAACAAGGGTTCGCGGCTGCCGGGATCGACCCGCGCCTGCTGGCGAGCAGCACCGGGCGGGCGTAGGGGCGATCGTTCGTTTCGATGACGGATGAGGGGTTCGCGCGGCCTCGCGAAAACAGGAGCACGGCTGCCCAAAGGTCACAAAAGTCATACGTCAACACGCGCGAAGACGGCGGGAGCGTTCGCGTCGAACGAGAAATTCTGGACGTGTCAAAGAGCAATGTGGAACATTAGCAGAACATCGATCTGTAGGAAAGTGCCTCAATGCACCGCCGTCGAGAGGTGGCCGAGCTTGTCGGGATTGCGCACGACGTAGATCGCGACGATGCGGCCGTCCTCGATCGCCAGCGCGGTGGTCTGGGGCAGGCCGTCGTGCTCGATGCTGACGAAGCCGGGCAGGCCGTTGATCCAGGTGAAGCGCGCGGTGACGGGCGGCGTGCCGGCGAGCAGGCGCGCGATCGCCTTTTGCGCGCGCAGCACTTCGGCGCGGCCGATCATCGGGCGGCCGGCCGCCGGGCGCTTTCCCCCGCCGTCCGAATAGAGCACGACCCCCTCGGCAAGCAGATCGCCGAGCCGAGTCATGTCGCCCGAGCGCGAGGCGGCGAAGAATGCCTCGGCGATCGCCGCGCCCTGATCGCGCTCGACCGGATAGCGCGGACGCTCGGCGCGGACGTGGTCGCGCGCGCGGGCGGCGAGCTGGCGGCAGGCGGCGGGATCGCGGCCGATCGTCGCCGCGACCTCGTCGAAGCTCTGGCCGAACACGTCGTGGAGCAGGAAGGCGGCGCGTTCGAGCGGCGAGAGGCGTTCGAGCGCGAGCATCAGCGGCAAGGTGACGTCGTCGGTCTCCTCCGGCTCGACGACCGGGTCGGGGAGCCAGGGACCCCAATAATCCTCGCGACGGGCGCGCGCCGACTTGAGCTGGTCGAGACACAAGCGAGTGACGACCCGGCGGAGGAACGCGCCCGGCGAGCGGACGGCGGCGCGATCGGCCGCCGCCCAGCGCAGATATGCCTCCTGCACCACGTCCTCGGCATCGGCGATCGAGCCGAGCATCCGATAGGCGACGCGGGCGAGCATCGGCCGTTCGCGGTCGAAGCTCCCCGCCGGATCGTCGGCCGCGCTCATTTCGCCAGCGAGGGATCGAACAGGTGGAAGGCGACCGCGAGGCGATTCCAGCCGTTGATGACGTTGATCAGCATGGTGAGCTGCACCTGCTCCTCCGGGGTGAACTGTTCGGCGAGCGCGGCGTAAACGGCGTCGGGCGCGCGCTTGTGGGCGATTTCGGTCAAATGGTCGGTCCAGGCAAGCGCGGCGCGCTCGCGATCGGAATAGCAAGGCGCTTCCTCCCAGGCGTTGAGCAGGTAGAGGCGCTGTTCGGTCTCGCCCGCCTTGCGCGCGGCGAACGAGTGCATGTTGAGGCAATTGGCGCAGCCGTTGATCTGCGACGAGCGCATCTTGACCAGCTCGAGCAGCGCGGGTTCGAGCGTGCCCTTTTCGGCGGCGGCTGAGAGGGTGAGGAACGCCTGCACGAGATGCGGCGCGGCGGCATAGGGGTTGAGGCGAGGGGTCATGGTTGAGTCTCCTTGGGTGGGGTTCACGAGCTTGACGAGGTGGCGGGGGAGATTGTGACATGGGGGCGGATTTTTTTGGCTCGCATTCGCTCCCATCCGTTCATCCTGAGTAGCCGCCGAGTAGCTGCGGGGCAGCGTGTCGAGGCGGCATATCGAAGGACGGAGGCGCTATGGTGCTTCGATACGAGTCCTCGATACGCCGCCTTCGGCGGCTACTCGGCCTCTACTCAGCACGAACGGTAGAAGATTGGTCCGTTCTCGACGAATGGTGGAGGGTTGGTCGTTCCCGATCACTCTGCGCAGACATATAAAGACATCTTTATATTTGATCTGGGGCGCTCGCCCCTCTATGTGAGCGGCATCGGCGGCGCCGTCGGGCGCGCCTCAACGCATGGGTTTTCAGGAGACTATTTGTGGCCACCGCCCCCGCCATCGAGCGCAACGATTACGTCATCAAGGACATCGGCCTCGCTGATTTCGGCCGCGCCGAGATCAACATCGCCGAGACCGAGATGCCGGGCCTGATGGCTTTGCGCGCCGAATATGGTGCGTCGCAGCCGCTGAAGGGCGCGCGGATCACCGGTTCGCTGCACATGACGATCCAGACCGCGGTGCTGATCGAGACGCTGACCGCGCTGGGCGCCGACGTGCGCTGGGCGACGTGCAACATCTTCTCGACGCAGGACCATGCCGCCGCCGCGATCGCCGCGTCGGGCGTGCCGGTGTTCGCGATCAAGGGCGAGAGCCTTGCCGATTACTGGGATTACGTCGGCCGCATCTTCGACTGGGGCGACGAGACCGCCAATATGATCCTCGATGACGGCGGCGACGCCACCATGTTCGCCTTGTGGGGCGCGCGGGTCGAGGCAGGCGAGGACCTGCCCGAGCCCGAGAATGACGAAGAGGTCGAGTTCCAGCGCGCGCTCAAGGCGTTCATCAAGGCCAAGCCCGGCTATCTGACCGAGAGCGTCAAGAACATCCGCGGCGTGTCCGAGGAGACGACCACCGGCGTCCACCGCCTCTATCACCTTGCCAAGGCGGGCAAGCTGCCGTTCCCGGCGATCAACGTCAACGACAGCGTCACCAAGTCGAAGTTCGACAATCTCTACGGCTGCAAGGAGTCGCTGGTCGACGCGATCCGCCGCGCGACCGACGTGATGCTGGCCGGCAAGGTCGCGTGCGTGGCGGGCTTCGGCGATGTCGGTAAGGGCTCTGCTCAGTCGCTTCGCAACGGCGGCGCGCGCGTGCTCGTCACCGAAATCGACCCGATCTGCGCGCTGCAGGCGGCGATGGAAGGTTTCGAGGTCGTGACGATGGACGAGGCGGTCGGCCGCGCCGACATCTTCGTCACGGCGACCGGCAATGCCGACGTCATCACCGCCGATCACATGAAGGCGATGAAGCCGATGGCGATCGTCTGCAACATCGGCCATTTCGACAGCGAGATCCAGATCGCGGGCCTGTCGAACTACAAATGGACCGAGATCAAGCCGCAGGTCGACCTGGTCGAGTTCCCCGACGGCAAGCAGATCATCGTGCTCGCCAAGGGGCGCCTGGTGAACCTGGGCTGCGCGACCGGGCACCCGAGCTTCGTCATGTCGTCGAGCTTCACCAACCAGACGCTGGCGCAGATCGAGCTCTACACCAAGGCGGGCGAATACAAGAACGAGGTCTATGTCCTGCCCAAGCACCTCGACGAGAAGGTCGCGGCGCTGCACCTCGAGAAGCTGGGCGTGAAGCTGACCACGCTGAGCCAGAAACAGGCCGATTACATCGGCGTGCCGGTCGCGGGGCCGTTCAAGCCGGATCATTATCGGTATTGAGAGCGATTAACGAGACTGGGCGTCGTTCCAAACGTCGCCCAGCTCGACGCGAAGCTCGGTCAGCCAAGCCTCGAAATGACGCCAATGGTCGAGGGCGTCCGTCGAAATAGGCTTTCGGACTTGTTCCGAACTCGCGGTGCGCACCGGTCGTCTGTTTTCGTGGGGCCTCAGGCATTGTTCCTCGAAAGGAACGCCGACGAAGTTCAGAAGGCTGCGCACTTCACGCTCCGTATCGGCAAGTAGCGCTTCGTGCTGAACGCGATGAACCAGGCCGGGCATCTCTCGATCGAAATGCGCGACCATGCGAACATAGTCGCGGTAGTAGCGCGCCAGGTCGGCCTGTGAATAAGCGAAAGTCTGTCCGCGCGTGAAGTGTTGCTTGAAGTTCGAGAAGCAGCACGCCATCGCATCGCGACGTGCGTCAATGATTTTGGCGTTTGGCAGAATAAGGTGAATGAACCCGATATAGCGCCAGTTATTGGGTAGCTTATCGATAAAGAAGTGGGCTGACGTCTTACGATGAGCCGACGCGGCATGGAGATAGCGTTCGGCGAGATTGGTGATTGCCGGCCCATCGAGTTGGACCAGGCTTCCGGGATAGGATGCCGTGCGGTCGGTCCAATTGCTTGCAACGGTGCTTCGGACAAGCAGTGGGATGTCGGGTAATTCGGATGTGCCTTCGATCAATGAATGGCTGGCTAGAATCTGCTCGATAAGCGTCGATCCGGCACGCGGCATGCCCACGATGAAAATCGGATCGGCGCATGGTGAGCCCGAGCCCGCGCGAGCGGCAAAGAATCGCCGGTCGAACAACGCAATGGATGAATCGACTTCCGCACTGATCGCGGCGCTATCGTGAGGTTCCAGCGCCAGACGATGCCGGTTGCCCTCGGCGTAATGATCGAACGCCTGCTTCCAATCCTCCCGAATTTCGAAGCCGCGGCCAAGGGCGAAATGAAAGAAAACCTGTTTCAGCGGATCGCGCGTCGTAACGAGTTCATGGGAAATGACTGAAATATCGCCGTCGCCCAGCTCGCTGTCCTTCAATTCAGTCAGTGACCACCAGGCTTCCGCGAATCCGGGATCGATCTCGGTCGCGCGACGATAGGCGCGGACCGCTTCACCCCTCCGGCCGATCGTCTTCAGAACGTTGCCATACCATATCCATATTTCGGCAACTTCGGGCTGCCGATCGAGAAGCAAGCGGTACGACTGCACAGCGGCGTCGTAATCGCCCGTTTGCGCCAGGATGTCGGCCTTTGAGGCCAGTGCGCGCGGATGGTCCGGCGCCAGCTCGATAGCACGATCGAGCAGCGACAGGCTGTCTGAAATTCGTGCCTGTTGGAACAGCACCATCGCAAGATTGACGCTGATATCCGGGTAGCTGGGAGCGAGTTGCCCGGCTTGACGCAGAAGGCGTTCGGCTTCGGGATAAATGCCGACTCGCGTCGCGACATCGGCCAGAATGAGCATCGCAAGGACATCATCGGGCGATCGTCCAAGGTAAGGCCGGACATAGCGCTCGGCGACAGCGCTCTCGCCACGGGTCAACGCCGTCGCGGCTGCTTGCAGTTCGGAAATGCGCAGTGAGGCCTTGGTGGCCCGTTGCGCAGCAATGATTGCATCGGCAGTTCGTCCTGACGCCTCGAGCGCACGAACTTTCAGCCATGAAGCATCGGGTTGGTCGGGATAGATCGCTAAGACTGCGTCGATCTGGGCCAGCGCCTGCCCGGAATCGCGCGGCAACAGCCAGCGGACGCGCGCGAGCGCCTCTTGGAGCGTGCCGGTCGACGCGTGCTTGCTCATGCCCGGCTCGGCGGCGCCATGAGATCGATTGGCCTTGCCCGGATCCAGCGCGAGGCCAAGAGCTTGACTCCGTCCAGAACCGGTTCACCCGCGTGCAAAGAGAGAGGATCGATAGTTCCGTCGGGTAACGTGTTCTGAAACATAAGTGCGTCGCCGGTTCGTCCGCTGATGCTTAAGCCCGTCCGCACGAACGTGGTCTTGCCGCCCGCATAGCCATCGTCGAGGTAGAGCAACACCGTTTTGATGCGCTGATTATCGGAATAGGGCAACGCATCGAAATGAGCGCGATATTCTTGTCCTGCGCGATAACGAAGAACCTGTAAGGGCTCGCCTTGCTCGGGCGCCGTACCGGACGCTTGAGCGATGCGTCGATTGACGATGCTGATGAAGGGACCTTCCGACATCAGCGGAAAAGCGCAGGCATCGGAAGTTCGGATCGGATTCTGTACGAGCAATCCCGTTCGGGGTTCAATGACTGTGGAGGGCTTGAGAAGCGGCGCCGCGAGTTGGGCGAGGAGCACACATTCTTCGGGCCGAAGAAAATCACGAAACAAGATGACGTTCGGTCGTTCGGCAATTTGCTCACCCTTGATTGGGGTCGCAGCATCACCTTCGGGGCTTAGTCCCATCGCATCAATTAGCGCCAATTCCCGCGCAGCCCAGGTGTCCGTCGAGGCGCGTTCTTTCAGCAGCGCCATCGCGCGCGGCCAATCTCGGCTGCCGCCGGTTCCAGTGGCGAGAAAGCCGTTAAAGACAACGTTGGCATCTTGATGGCCGAGCGCTCCAGCCCGTTCGAACCAGTGACGTGCCTCATTCAGCTTGCGGGGTAGACGGCGCCCGACAAAAAACCACAGTCCCAGTCTGAAACATGCCTCCGCATCGCCGGCGTCGGCGGCGTCGAGCAAGATTCGATATCCCGCTTGCGGGTTTTGATCTTCGGCAAACGCCTCCGCTTTGATCACTGCAGCATTCGGCCGGTCGAAGGTCATTTGTCGAACCTGCCGAAATTCACCGCAGGATCAACAAAAAAAGCCGGGGATAAACCCCGGCCAATAGGATTGAAACAAGCCTCTCAGAATTTGGCGACGAAACCCGCGTACATAAAGCGGCCCATATTGTTGTAGATGCCGCTTCCGAAGCCGACCCCGGTAAGGCCATAGGGAGGCTTTTTGTTCGTGACGTTATCGACGCCAAGATAGAAGTTGTAATCCTTCGTAACGTCGATCTGCAGCCGGATGTCATGATAGAAGACCGCCGGATAATACTGGATGTCATAAGCATCAGCATTTTCCGGATCTCTACCCTGGATGCTATGGGTATCCTCCCATGAACCCGTCGTCATCCGGCCAATATACCTCATCTTGTAACCGAACGTGATCGGACCCGTATCGAAATCGAGATTCCAGGTAAATTCGTCGAACGGGAAGCCAAGTTCACCAAGCGACTGATCGCGACGACCCGGATCGGTCGGATCAAGATAGGAGTCGTTGGTGAAGTTGTGCGTGTAGATGACACGCGTAGACAGCCCGCCGAGATTGCCGATGTGATGCTGATAGGCAGCCTCGACGTCGATACCCTTCACTTTAAGCTTCGCGTAGTTCAGCGGAACCACGCGCAGGTTATTTTCGAGGATCTGGCCGGTGACCTCTCCACGAGGACCAGGCGTGGGTCCAGTGTAGCGGTCAAACAGGCTGCAGAATTGATTGTTCAGATCGGCGGCATCGTAGCAGCTGTCGACGATCGCCTGAGCGGACGGCGAGCTGATGACGTTGTTCACGGTGATGTCGAAATAATCGACCGTGAGCGAGAAGCCCGGAATGAAGCTAGGCTCAAGGACACCGCCGATCGTGTACGAATCCGACGTCTCCTCGCGCAGGTCCGGGTTGCCGCCGGACAGGAAGCCTAGAGACTGAATATATTGGAAGTTGTACGGATTCGGCCCATCCACCTGAACACCGTCAGCACGGCAGTTGGCCACTCGGGTATCCGAACCGGTGCCAATGTTGTCGGCTGCGCAGGGATCCTGGAATCCCGGAGCAAAATTCTGACCCAGCGCCGTGTACAGATCGACCAACGTCGGCGCGCGAACGGCACGTGAATAGTTGCCACGCAGCCGCAGGCCGTGGATCGGAGCCCATTCGATGTTTCCATTATAAGCCAACACATTACCGGTGTTGCCCTTATAATCGGCATAGCGAATGGCGCCGTTGAGCGACAGTTCCTGGAAAAACGGAATGTCCTTCAAGAGCGGCAAGCGGAGCTCGCCGAAGACTTCCTTCACCTCGAATGATGGCGGATTCAGATCCGGAATCGCATTGTAGAAGGTAAGACCGGCCTTGGTGTAGTCGTCTTGCCCATAGAAGGCGGTCTCGCGGCGATACTCGCCGCCGATCGCAAATCCCACCGGCCCGCCGGGCAGATTGAACCAATCGCTCGTATCGCCATTCATGAAGCCGTTGATGACGAACTGCGTGATCTTGCCGCGGGCAATCGAATCCTGAAGCAAGTAGCCGCGAGCCGCATCGGTGATGTGGCCTTGGCCGAAGAAGTTCACCGGAACGCATGCCGCGACATCATTCGCCAGTTGCGCTGCGGCGAATGCAGGATCCGCGGCCGTCTCAAGAGCGACTCTCGCCGACGGGTCCACGCTGGCACGGCAAACGATATTCCCGTTCGGGACGCCCGTGGTTGCCTGCCCCTGATCGACGGCATCGATCGCGAGCAGGAAGCGCTGCAGATTGACGTTGCCGAGAATCCGGTTGTGTTCGTCCATCTCGCCATAGTTGGCTGAGACTTCGTAACCCCAATCGTCGTTGAAGGTACCACGGACGCCGCCGACGATGCGATACGTGTCGCGCCTGATCTTTTCCTGGCGATTGGTCAGATCGACCGCATTCTCGTCAAAATAGAACGGCTGATGCGCACCCGGCCCGACACCGTAGTAATCCTGGAGGAACCCTGCCGCCTGGCTCGAAAGATACGGATTATCCGTATAGAAAACCTCGCGGGGCGAGCCGGTGACGCCACCGTTGAAGAAGAACGGACCGCTGGCGCTTCCGAACGATTGCGTGCGAACGAACTTCGCCTCGATGAACGGAACCAATGCTTCCGAAATATCGAAATGGCCAATCAGGTTTGCGGCATAGCGGTCCTGCCTCGGCATCAGCCCAAGCTGAACCCCATCCCGGAAGTTATCGCCGTTGCCACCGAGGAAGCTGCCGAACGGCGGCAGACCAACGCGCGTTCCGGTGGTGGGAACGAGATCACCATTACGGTCGAAATGATAAGAGCAATAGTAACCGCCGCAGTTGTTACCCAAGAAAGTGCCGCCATTGCTGTATGTCGCGCTGCGGATATTGTGGGAGAACACCGCGTCGGGATTACCGTCGCTTCCGTTCACCGCATCGGCGGGATCGCTGTCGACCGTGACGAAGCCATTGTTGACGCGCAGGTTCGGACGCTGTGAGGCGTAGAAATCCTCCTGATGCGCATATTCGAGATTGACCGCTAGGTTGCCGCGGCCATCAGCAAAGTTCTTCCCGAACAGGCCGCTCAGATAATAGGAACCCGCGTCCCCATAGGTGCTGACGCCGGACTGGCCGCGCAGCTGAACGCCTTCGTAATGGTCCTTGAGAACGAAGTTGACCACGCCCGCGATCGCGTCCGAACCGTAAACCGCCGAATCTCCGCCGGTCACCACGTCGACCCGCTCGATCAGGTCGGTCGGAATCGTGTTGACGTCAGGGGAAACGGCTTCGTTGAGGATGTCGCCCGCGACATGACGACGGCCATTGACCAGAACAAGGGTGCGCTGCGTGCCAAGACCGCGCAGATCGAGCAGGTTGAGGCCCGAAGTGCCCAGGAAACGTGTCGAGTTCGACTGGCTGAAGGTGCTGGTGAGCGCCGGCAATTCGTTCAGAACGTCGCCGACCGAGGTCGTTCCGGTGTGGAAGAATTCTTCCCCCTGGATCGTGGTCACCGGTACCGGCGATTCCAGATTGGGACGCCGGATACGTGACCCTGTCACGACGATATCGTTGTTGCTGCTTTGGTCTGCCGTTTGCTGATCCAGTTGCTGTGCATCCTGAGTCGCCGCGGACGAATCGTCGGTCGTTTGCGCGCCAGCCGGAGCGGCGAAGGCCATGAACGCGCCCGCGAGTGCCGAAGTGCACAAGGCGCTCGAGAGATTCAGGCGGGTCTTCCGCATGATGTCTTACCCCCAATAACAATTTTTCCCTGCGTTCAGGATGGGCAAAGCGCGAACGCGGGGCAAGCGATTGTATAGACCCGCCGCAGAGATCGGTCGCGCTGTGTCATAATTGCCACTATCCGAAGCGGTTATCCTGCCTTCCCGAACCGGATCGTGTTGCATAGGAAGCAGTTGCTGCCCTCGCGCGGAGAAGACCGGACTTGATTTACCCCCCGACGCTGATCCTGATGCTGATAGGCGTGGTGATTACCCTGCTGGTCGGCCTCGCCGGCTGGGCATTGTTCGTCGGGCTCCGGTTGCGGGGGCGGGCGCGCGCTGCCGCGTCGGCCATCGAACGGCTCGGCGCACTCGAAACGGCGTCACCCGCGCAAGCGATGATCGTGCGCGCCGACGGGCGGGTCGAGATGCCGCGGCAAGTGGCGGACTGGCTCGGGCTCGATGCGCCGGCGCGATTTCTCGGCGAGGCGACGGGGGAAGGGTGTGGACTTTCGGCGGAGGATGCCGACGCGCTGTCGCGCGAAGTCGCCGCGACGCAGCGGTCGGGGCGGACTTTTTGCCTGACGGTACGGGCGCAAGGAGCGGAGCGTTCGCTGGTATTGCGCGGGCAGCGCGCACCGGGAGAGGGGCACGCGCCGGGTTCGGTCCTGATCTGGGTATTCGACGCCACCGAAAGCCAGCGCGAGATCGTGCGGCTGGAAGCGGAGAAGGCGCGGCTCGGCGCGGCGTTCGAGGCATTGACCGGGCTGATCGAGGCGGCGCCGCTGCCGATGTGGTATCGCGGGCCCGATCTTCGGCTGGCGATGGTCAATTCGGCCTATGTCGAAGCGGTCGAGGCGGCGGATGCCGACGAAGTGATCGCGCGCGGCATCGAGCTGGTCGAGGCGGCGGGGCTCGGCGGGCCGCTTGCCGGCGCGGCGAACGCGCGCGATTCGGGCGAGATGCACCAGCAGGCAATGCCCGCCACGATCGGCGGCTCGCGGCGGATGCTGTGCGTCTATGACGTGCCGCTGCCGGGCGGCGGGATCGCCGGGTTCGCGGTCGATATCGAGGAACTGGAGCAAGCGCGCGGCGGCATCCGCCGCTTCGCCGAGGCGCAGCGCACGATGCTCGACCGGCTGTCGTCGGGGGTCGCGCAGTTCGCCGCGGATCGGACGCTGGTGTTCTGCAACGAGGCGTTCCGGCGGCTGTTCGCGATGCGTCGCGACTGGATTGCCGACAAGCCCGAGTTCGACCGCGTGCTGGAACGGATGCGCGAGGCGAATCGCTTGCCCGAGGTGCGCGATTTTCCGAGCTGGAAGGCGGAGCGGCGCGACTGGTTCACCGCAACGGGCGCGGTCGAAGAGAATTGGCATCTGGCCGGCGGCAAGCACCTGCGCCTCGTTGCGCAGCCGCTGCCCGACGGGGGACTGCTGCTGGTGTTCGAGGACCGCACCGAGCAGGTCCAGCTGGCGAGTGCGCGCGATACGCTGTTGCGCGTGCGCACCGCGACGTTCGACAATTTGTTCGAGGCGCTCGGCGTCTTTGCCGCCGACGGGCGGCTGCAGGTGTGGAACACGCGCTTCGCCAAGACCTGGGCGTTCGACGACGAGTTCCTCGCGAGCCATCCTCGCGTCGACGCACTGGCCGAGCAGGCGGCGCGCCAACTCAGCAACCCCGCGCGCGCGAAGCTGATCGGCGAGCTGGTCCGGTCGGCAACGGTCGAGCGGCAGCAGCGGGGAGGGCGGGTGGCGTTCGCCGACGGGCGGCATTTCGAGTTCGCCGCGGTGCCGCTGCCCGACGGCAACGCGCTGTTCACGATGCTCGACATCACCGACAGCCGCCGGATCGAGCGCGCATTGAGGGACCGCAACGAAGCGCTGGAGGCCGCCGACAAGATCAAGACGGCGTTCGTCGCCAACATGAGCTATGAACTGAGGACCCCGCTGACCTCGATCAGCGGGTTCGCCGAGATGCTCCATGGCGGCTATGCGGGCAAGCTCAGCAAGACCGCCGACGGCTATATCGAGGCGATCCTCGATTCGGCGAGCCGGCTCGGCACGCTGATCGACGAGGTACTGGAGCTGACGCGCCAGGGGGAAACGCCCGAGCTCGAGCTTGGCGAGGTCGAGCTGGCCGAGGTCGCCAACACCGCCGCGATCGCGGTGCGCCCGCTCGCCGAGCGCAACGGACTGGAGTTTGCGGTCGAGATCGCGCCGTCGGTGGGGATCGTCCATGGCGATGCGCGGCGGCTGCAGACCGTCGTCGAAAATCTGTTGCGCCACGCAGTCGCAACCACGCCCGAAGGGGGCCGCATCCTGCTTCATGCCGACGGCGGGCCGACGCAGGCGCGGCTGGTGGTGTCCGACGACGGGCCGGGGCTCGACGCCGAAGCCGCGGCCGCCGCATTCGATCGGTTCGCCCAGCCCGGCCTCAGTGCGACCGGCGAGCCGACGCTGGGACTGGGCCTGTCGCGCGCCAAGCAACTGGTCGAGGCGCACGGCGGCACGATCGCGCTGATCTCCGAGCCGGGCGAAGGAACGCTGATCACGGTCGAGCTGCCGCGGGGATGAACTGGGCCTGGCGCAATCCCGAACACAATATTCGCGCGAAAGCGGGAATCCGGAATCGTATGCGTCGTTGCTCGGAATCCCGGGCTCCTGCTCTCTCAGCAGCACCGGCGCGTCGATGATCCGCCTTGTCGATTCCGCCGCCAGCGCGGCGTTCGGGGCCCGGCTTGCGGCGGTGGTGCGGGCGGGCGACGTCGTCACGTTGTCGGGACCGCTCGGGGCGGGAAAGACGAGCATCGCGCGCGGGCTGCTTGCCGCGCTGGGGCTCGCGGGAGAGGCGCCGTCGCCGAGCTTCGCGATCGTCCAGCCCTATGAGCCGCCTGAGGTGCGCCTGCCGGTGCTGCATGTCGATCTCTACCGGCTCGACGATCCGGCCGAGATCGACGAGCTGGGGCTCGACGAGGCGCGGTGGGAGTCGCTGCTGCTGGTCGAATGGCCCGAGCATGGCGGCGACTGGCGCGATGCGCTGGCGCTGACCCTCGCAGTCGACCCGGACGGCGCGCGCGTCTTGACAGCGCGCGTGCCGCCGGCATGGGAGACGCGATGGCGATCGATATGACTCCCCCGGCCGACGCGGCCGCATTCCTGGCGGCGCACGGGTGGGAGGGCGCCGCGCTTTCGCCGCTCGCGGGCGATGCTTCGTTCCGGCGCTATTTCCGGGTGCGCGACGGCGGGAGGAGCGCGGTGCTGATGGATGCGCCGCCGCCGCACGAGGACCCGCGACCGTTCGTCGATATCGCCGGCTGGCTCACCGGACGCGGGTTCGCGGCGCCGGCGATCCTTGCCGCCGATCTCGACCGTGGGCTGGTGCTGATCGAGGATTTCGGCGACGCGCGGATGCGTGAGACGGTCGATGCCGAGCCGGCGCGGACCGAGGCGCTCTATGCCGAAGCGGTCGACCTGTTGGTCGAGCTCCACAAGCATGAGGCGGGGCCGCTGCGGCCGTACAACCGTGCCGAGCTCGATCGCGAGGCGGGGCTGTTCGTCGAATGGTATTGTCCCGCTGTCGGGATCGAAGTGGATGCGGAAGCGTATCGCGCGGCGTGGCAGGGCGCGTTCGACCTCGTTGCCGACCACGCCGCGCCGGTGACGGTGCTGCGCGATTATCATGCCGAGAATTTGATGCTGCTCGGCGGCGGCGGACTGGGGCTGCTCGATTTTCAGGACGCGCTCGCCGGGCATCGTGCCTACGACCTCGTCTCGCTGCTGCAGGACGCGCGGCGCGACGTCGAGCCCGAGATCGAGGCGGCGATGCTGGCGCGCTATCGCGCCGCGACCGGCGCGGGGGAGGCGTTCGTCGCCGCCTATCATGTGCTCGGCGCGCAGCGGAACGCCAAGATCATCGGCATCTTCACGCGGCTGTGGAAGCGCGACGGCAAGCCGCGCTATCCGGCGATGTGCCCGCGCGTCTGGCGCTATCTGGAGCATGACCTCGCCGCGCCCGAGCTGGCTCGGGTCGCCGAATGGTTCGATGCCAACGTGCCGCCGGCCCTGCGCGGCAATCCGATGGAGGTCGCGCCGCAATGACGACCAAGCGCACGCTGGCGATCCGGCCCGATCCCGGCGGCACGGTGCCCGAAACGGCGATGGTGATGGCGGCGGGGCTCGGCAAAAGGATGCGGCCGTTGACCGCGACGCGGCCCAAGCCGCTGGTCAAGGTCGCGGGCAAGGCGTTGATCGACCATGTGTTCGACCGGCTGCGCGCCGCCGGCGTGAAGCGTGCGGTGGTCAACGTCCATTATCTCGCCGACGCGGTCGAGGCGCACCTGAAGAGCCATGTGCGTGATATCGCGGTGGGGATCTCCGACGAGCGCGGGCGGCTGATGGAGACCGGGGGCGGATTGGTCCAAGCGCGCGAGCTGATCGGGGACAAGCCGTTCCTGGTCGTCAACAGCGACAATCTGTGGCTCGACGGACCGACCGATGCGATCCGCGCGCTCGCCGCAGCGTGGGACGACGCGCGGATGGACGCGCTGCTGCTGCTGGTGCCGTTGGCGCGGGCGAACTGCCATGGCGGGCAGGGCGATTTCCACCTCGACGCGCAGGGGCGGATCACCGGCTGGCGCAAGCCGGGACGGGTAGCGCCGTTCGTCTATACCGGCGTGCAGATCCTGTCGCCGCGGGTGATCGCCGACTGGCCCGAGGGGCCGTTCTCGACGCGGCTGTTCTGGGAGCGGGCGATCGATGCGGGGCGGGCCTATGGACTGGTGCATCAGGGGTTGTGGTTCGACGTCGGCACGCCTGAGGCGATCAAGGCGACCGAGGCGATGCTGGCGAACGATTAGGAAGCAGGCTGCCAAATTCCGTTCGTGCTGAGCTTGTCGAAGCACGTTTGCGCACCGCTCGCCAATCGCCCTTCGACAAGCTCAGGGCGAACGGATGGTGGGGACGCGTTCGAGCGAACGGATAGTGGGGACGAGCTCGAGCGAACGGATGGTGAGGGCAAGTCCGAGCGAACGGGGTGGGGTGATGGCTCGACAAGTCCGATCGACGGCTTAGGGTGGCCCCGTGTCCGCGCCGTCCGTCTTTACCATTCCCGCGCACCGCGCCTTTGCCGATGCGCTGGCGGCAGGGCTGATCCGGCGGTTCGGCAGGGAGCGGATGGGGCTGGCGCGCGGGCTGGTGCTGCTGCCCAACAACCGTGCGCGGCGCGCCGTCACCGAGGCGTTCGTGCGTGCGAGCGAGGGCGGGTTGCTGCTGCCGCGGCTGGTCGCGATCGGCGATCCCGAGCTCGACGAGGCGGTCGGCGCGGCGCTCGATCCGGCCGACGACCCCGATCCGGTGCCGCCGGCGATCGCGCCGCTCGCACGGCGGATGATCCTGGCGCGGCTGGTAAGCGAGGAGCGCGCGCGCGCCGGGCAGCCGGTCGACGGCGGTGAGGCGGTGCGGTTGGCGGGCGAGCTGGCGCGGACGCTCGACCAGTTGCTGGTCGAGGAAGTGCCGCCGGCGCGGCTGCGGTCGATCGAGCTGGGGCCCGAGCTGTCCGATCACTGGCGGCGCGCGCTGGAGCTGTTTGGAATTGTGCTCGACCGCTGGCCCGAGGAACTGGCGCGGCGCGGCGCGATCGATCTTGCCGAGCGGCGGGCGCGGCTGCTCGGGCGATTGACGAAACGGTGGCGAGGGACGCCGCCTGCCGGGTTCGCCTGTGCCGCGGGTATCACCACCTCGGCACCGGCGGTCGCGCGGCTGCTGCGCTGCGTGAGCGAGCTGCCGCAGGGGCTGGTCGTGCTGCCGGGGCTCGCGGTCGAGATGGACGAGGCCGAGTGGCAGGCGCTCGGGCCGCACGATCCCGATCCCGTGACGAGCGCGCGCGTCCGGTCGATCGAAACGCATCCGCAGTTTCATCTGAAGCTGCTGCTCGACCGGATGGGGATCAACCGCAACGAGGTGGAGGTCTGGCGCGAGGGCGGTGGGCATGACGCCGGCGCGGCGCGCGGCCGGGCGGTGGAGAATGCGCTGGCGCCCGCCGCGTTCACCGGCAAATGGACGACCTTGCCGGCGGAGGCGCGGCGGCTGAGCGGGGTGACGGCGGCCGAGCTGGCGACGCCGGCCGAGGAGGCGCAGGCGATCGCGCTGGCG
Source organism: Sphingomonas sp. (assembly GCA_035776635.1). GTDB lineage: Bacteria > Pseudomonadota > Alphaproteobacteria > Sphingomonadales > Sphingomonadaceae > Sphingomonas. The sequence goes on from DASTWI010000003.1 coordinate 118,700, forward strand.
CTGCGCGAGGTGCTTGAGACGCCGGGGCGGACCGCGGCGCTCATCACCCCCGATCGCGCGCTGGCGCGGCGGGTGGCGGCGCATTGCGCGCGGTGGAACATCGCGGTGGATGATTCGGCGGGGCGGCCGCTGGCGATCCTGCCGCCGGGGACGCTGATCGCCGCGCTGGCCGAGGCGGCGGCGCAGCGCTTCGCGCCGACCGCGCTGCTCGCGCTGGTCAAGCATCCGCTGGTGCGGTTCGGGGCGGCGCGGCTGGCGTGGCTCGATGGCGCGCGGGCGCTCGACCTGGCGTTGCGCGGGCCGCGCCCGGCGCCGGGGCTCGAGGGGATCGACGCGCATCTCGCGGAGCCGGGCAGGCGCGACCGGCGCGCGCGCAAGGCGGCGGCCGCGTGGTGGCGCGAGGCGCGGGCGCTGCTCGCGCCGATCGAGGCGGCGTTCGCCGGTGGGCCGCAGCCGTTGGGGGGCTTGCTGGCGGCGCTGCGCGAGACGGCGGGGGCGCTGTGCGGCGATGCGCTGTGGGCCGAGCCGGCCGGGCGCGCGCTCGCCGATCTGTTCGAGGCGCTCGAAGCCGAGGCGGCGAGCGGGCCGGCGCTGGTCGAGCCCGAGGCCGCCGGGGCGCTGCTGACGACGCTGATGGCCGAGGTGGCGGTGCGGCCGCCGCAGGGCGGGCATCCGCGACTGGCGATCTACGGCCTGCTCGAAGCGCGGTTGCAGACCGCCGATTTGATGGTGCTCGGCGGGTTGAACGAGGGCGTGTGGCCCGGTCAGCCGGCGCCCGACCCGTGGCTCGCGCCGCGCATCCGCGCCGAGCTGGGGCTGCCGGGTCTGGAGCGGCGAGTCGGGCTTGCCGCGCATGATCTTGTCGGGGCGCTCGGTGCGCCCGAGGTGCTGCTGACCCGCGCGCGGCGCGATGCGCGGGCGCCGGCGATCGCTTCGCGTTTCTGGCTGCGGCTCGAAGCGATGGCGGGCGGGCTCGCGCGCGAGACGGCGCTGGAGGGCTGGACGCGGCGGCTCGATGCGCCGGACGGGTATGAACCCGCCGCGCGGCCTGCGCCGGTGGTGCCGACGGAATGGCGGCCCGATCGGATCTCCGTGACCGAGGTCGATCGGCTCAAGGCCGATCCGTTCGCTTTCTATGCGCGGCGGGTGCTCGGGCTGACGGCGCTCGACGCAGTTGACGCCGATCCGAGCGCGGCGTGGCGCGGCACCGCGGTCCATGCGATCCTGGAAGCGTGGGCGAAGCAGGACGATTGCGCGCCCGACAAGCTGCGCGCGCGGGCGCTGGCGATGATGGCCGACACGCGCACGCATCCGATGCTGCGCGCCCTATGGCAGCCGCGGCTGATGGAGGCGATCGACTGGATTGCGGCAGAGATGGCGGCGCGGCAGGCCGAGGGGCGGCGCGTCGCGGCGGTCGAGGCGGCGGGAGAGGCGACGATCGCCGGGGTGACGCTGGCCGGCAAGGCCGACCGGATCGATCGACTGGCGGACGGGAGCCTTGCGATCGTCGATTACAAGACCGGGAAACCGCCCTCGGCGCGGGCGGTGGCGGCGGGATACAGTCTGCAGCTGGGATTAATCGGTGCGATTGCCGAGCGCGGCGGGTTTGCGGGGCTGGAGGGGACGGCGTCGGCGTTCGAATATTGGTCGCTGGGCAAGGGGCGCGACGGGTTCGGCTATGTCGCTACGCCGGTCGATCCGGATGGGAAGCGCGATCGGGTGCGGACGGACGACTTCGTTGCTGTGGCGGTGGATCACTTCACCGAAGCGGCGCGGGCGTGGCTGACCGGGGGCGAGCCGTTCACGGCGAAGCTCCATCCAGAATATGCGCCTTATGCGGAATACGACCAGCTCATGCGGCTCGACGAGTGGTATGGCCGTGACCGGTAGCGGTGTTTTGCGCCAAGGGGGGGCGACATGACCGCGCCCCGGCACAGCGCTCTCCCGCGGCTGACCGGGAATCAGGCGGCGGCGAGTCGGCCCGATGCGCATGTCTGGCTGTCGGCGTCGGCGGGGACGGGCAAGACGCAGGTGCTGGCGGCGCGAGTGTTCCGGCTGCTGCTGCGCGGGGTCGATCCGGGGGCGATCCTGTGCCTTACCTTCACCAAGGCTGGCGCGGCGGAGATGGCGGGGCGGATCAGCCGCCGGCTCGCGGCATGGGTGCGGATGAAGGATGCCGCGCTCGCCGCCGATCTCGACGCGCTCGGCGAGCGGCCGACGCCCGAGCTGCGCGCGCACGCCCGCACGTTGTTTGCGAAGGTGCTCGACGCGCCGGGGGGCGGCATCCGCATCTCGACGATCCACGGCTTTTGCCAGAGCCTGCTCGCCGCCTTCCCAATGGAGGCGGGGCTGGTGCCTGGATTTCGTCCTCTGGAGGCGCGCGAGGAGGCGGTGCTGGCGCGCGAGGCGCTGGCCGACATGCTGGTCGCGGCGGAGCGCGAGGGGCGCGAGCGGCCGATCCGGGCGATCGGCGCGCTCAGCGTGCGGCTGGGTGAGGGCGGGGCGGAGGCGTTCCTGGCCGCCTGCGCGAAGGCGCCCGCGGCGATGGCGGCGCTGCCCGCCGGAGACGGGGTGCAGTCGTATCTCAGGCGCGCGCTGAGCCTGCCGGCCGGGGACATCGAGGCCGAGATCGAGCGCTGCTGCGGCGACGATGTGTTCGATGTCGCCGCGCTGCGCCGGATCGTCGCCGCCAACCGCGCCTGGGGCACTGCGACCGGCGCCGGCCATGCCGAGATCGCCGAGCGCTGGATCGCCGCCGTCGCGGCCGAGCGCGTGGGCCTGCTCGCCGATCTGGTGACGGTCGCGTTCACCGCGAAGGGTGAACCGCGCAAGGTCTCCGTCAAGCTGATCGATGTCGAGCCCGATTATGCCGCGCTCGCCGCCGCGCTCGGCAGCCGCTGCGCCGAGTTGATCGCGCTTCAGGTGCGCGCCGCCTATGCCGACCTGCTCGCCGAGGCGCTGGTGGTCGGGCGCGACTATGCCGATGCCTATGCGCGCGCCAAGCGGCGGCTGGGCGCGGTCGATTTCGACGATTTGATCCGCGCCGCGGTGGCCTTGCTCGAACAGCCGGGGATCGGCGCCTGGGTGCGCTACAAGCTCGACCAGGCGACCGAGCATATCCTGATCGACGAGGCGCAGGACACCAATCTCGCGCAATGGACGATCATCGACGCGCTCGCCGAGGAATTCTTCGCGGGCGAGGGCGCGCGCGGCCGGACGACGCGCACCTTGTTCACGGTCGGCGACTTCAAGCAGGCGATCTTCGGCTTCCAGGGCACCGACCCGCTCTATTTCCGCTGGGCCGAGCGCCGTTTCGCGCAGAAGGCGTTCGACGCTTATGACGAGGGGACGGGCGAAGGGACCGCGTTCAACCGGCTGTCGCTGACGCATTCGTTCCGCTCGACACGGCCGGTGCTCGAGTTCGTTGACGCCGCCGTCGCCGCGATCGGCGAGCCGGGGCTGGGCGCGATCGGCGCGGTCGAGGCGCATGCCAGCGAAGTGCCGGGGCCGGGGCGCGTGACATTGTGGCCGCCGGTCACGGCGGACGACGGCGGCGACGAGGAGGACGAGGAGGGCTGGGTCGGCGACGCGACGCGAATCCTCGCGACGAAGATCGCACGACAGGTGCGCGACTGGTGGCGCTCCGGTGCGATGCTCGAAAGCCAGGGACGGGCGATCCGGCCCGAGGACGTGATGATCCTCGTCAAGCGGCGCGGCGAGCTCGCCTCGCTGCTGGTCGCGCGGCTCTATGCCGAGGGGGTTCCGGTCGCGGGCGTCGATCGGCTGCGGCTCAACGCGCCGCTGGCGGTGCAGGACCTGCTCGCCGCGGCGCGGTTCGCGCTCCAGCCCGACGACGATCTGTCGCTCGCCGGCCTGCTGGTCTCGCCGCTGATCGGCTGGAGCCAGGAGGAGCTGATGGCGGCGGCCGCGCCGCAGCGGAGCGGCAGCTTGTGGCGGCATCTGCGCCAGACGGGGCCGCGCGAGCGGCTCGCGCTGCTGGAGATGATGCTGGCGCGGGCGGACCTCACCACGCCCTATCAGTTCTTCGAGAAGCTGCTGTCAGGGCCGCTCGATGGGCGGCGCAAGCTGATCCGGCGGCTGGGCGAGGAAGCGCGCGACCCGATCGAGGAATTGCTGAGCGCGGCGCTCGATTTCGAGACGCTGGCGGCGCCGTCGCTGCAATTGTTCCTCGACTGGTTCGACCGCGGCGATGTCGAGATCGTGCGCGATCCCTCGGCACCCCTCGACGCGGTGCGGGTGATGACCGCGCACGGCGCGAAGGGGCTGCAGGCGCCCGTGGTGATCCTCGCCGACGCCACCGCCGATCCGGGCGCGGCGCTGCGCGGCATCCTGAAATGGGCGCCCGAGGAGGGCGGGCCCGGGCTGCCGATCTTTCGCCCGCGCGCCGGCGAGCGCGGCGGGCCGCTCGATGCAGTGCTCGCCGCGAGCGATACGCGCGAGCTCGAGGAGCATTGGCGGCTGTTCTACGTCGCGGCGACGCGGGCCGAGGAGCAGCTTGTCGTCGCGGGGGCGCTCGGGCCGCGGGCGAAGGGCGTGCCGCCGGCGACGAGCTGGTATGCCGCGGCCGATCGGGCGTTCGCCGCGCTCGGTGTGGCCGAGGGCGCGGTGCGCGTTTTTGAGGGAATGACGCCGCAGCGCCCCGTCGCGGCGAAGACGTCCGCCGCGCCGGCGTCAACCGAACCCGAACCGCTCCCGGCCTGGACGCGCGCGCCGGCGCCGGTCGAGGCGCGGCCGCCGCGGCCGCTCGCACCGTCGGCGCTGGGCGAGGACGACGTCGCCGACCCGCCGCCCTCGCCGGCGATGCGGGCAGCGGCGGAGCGCGGGCGGCTTATTCACGCGCTGTTCCAGCGCCTGCCGCCGGTTGCGCCCGAGGCGCGCGCCGGGGCGGCCGACCGGTGGCTCGCGGGGCCGGGCGGAGTGGTCGATGTCGCCGAACGGGCGGCAGTCGCCTCGACGGTGCTCGGTATCCTCGACGATCCGCGATTTGCCGAGCTGTTCGGGCCCGAGGCGCTGGCCGAGGCGCCGGTGGCGGCGGTGGTCGGCGACGGCGTGGTGGTGTCGGGCACGATCGATCGGCTGCTCGTCACCGATGACGCGGTGCGGCTGGTCGATTTCAAGACCGGGCGCCGTGCGCCGGCTTCGTTCGACGAGATTCCCGCTTATCACCTGCGTCAGATGGCGGCCTATGCGGCGGCGCTCGGCGTGATCTTTCCGGGGCGGCGGATCGAGGCGGCGCTGCTCTATACCGCCACCGCGGCGCTGTTTGCGTTGCCGGCCGACCTTCTCGACCGGCACAAGCCCGGCTTCGCGGACGTGCAGCAAAGCTTGGCGGCAAGCGGTTGAGACCGGTCGCGCCTGCGCCTAAATCTCACCGTTGAAGGAGACGTTTCATGGCGACCAAGAAGATCACCGATTCCAGCTTCGAAACCGACGTGCTCAAGGCCGAGGGGCCGGTGCTGGTCGATTTCTGGGCGGAATGGTGCGGGCCGTGCAAGATGATCGGGCCGAGCCTGGAGGAAATCTCCGAGGAGCTAGGCGGACAGGTGACGATCACCAAGCTCAACATCGACGACAATCCCGACGTGCCCGGCCGGTTCGGCGTGCGCGGCATCCCGACGATGATCCTGTTCAAGAACGGCCAGCCCGCCGCGACCAAGGTCGGCGCGGAGCCGAAGAGCCGGCTGAAGGCGTGGCTCGAGGGGGAATTGGCGCAGCGTGCGCGCCAGGCCGGCTGATCGGAGCGTCATGCCAGCGGAGGCGGGCATCTCTGTGAACGGGGAGACCCCAGCTTTCGCTGGGGTGACGGTTATTCGGCGCGCGTTTGTCCCGGCTTGAGGCCGCGCGTATTCGGGCGGAATTCGTCGTGGCGGGGCAGGGCGTCGTCGATCGGCGCCCAGCCGATCGCGTCCTTGCAGAAGATGTGGAAGCTCGGCGGCGCCGCTTCGGGATCGTCGAGCGAGGCACAGGCGATGTCGATCTCGTCGGGCTGGAACTGGACCTCGATCGCGAGCAGGCTGCCGCACTGGCCGCAGAAGCGGCGGTGGCCGAATTTCGACGACACATAGGTCCGCAATTCGTCTTCGCCCGCGGTCCAGGCGAAATTCTCGCGCCGTGCGGTGGTGAAGGCGATCGCCGGCGCGCCGCTGGTCTTCTGGCAGATGCGGCAATGACACCATCCGGTGTCGAACGGCTCGCTCAGCGCATAGCGCACCGTGCCGCAGGCGCAGCCGCCCTCCAGTAGCGCGCTCACGACCGGTAATCCGCGTTGATCGAGATATAGCCGTGGGTCAGGTCGCACGTCCACACCGTCGCGCGGCCGTCGCCAAGGCCGAGGTCGACGCCGATCTCGACCTCCTGGCCTTTCAGATGCGCGGCGACCGGCGCCTCGTCATAGCCCTCGACCGCCAGCCCTCCGGCGGCGACCTGCGTATTGCCGAAGCGGATCGCGAGGCGGTCGCGCTCGGCGGGCTCGCCGGCCTTGCCGACCGCCATGACGACGCGGCCCCAATTGGCGTCTTCGCCGGCGATCGCGGTCTTGACCAATGGCGAATTGGCGATCGACATCGCGATACGGTGCGCGCTGGCGTCGCTTTCCGCGCCGGTCACGGCGATCTCGATGAACTTCGACGCGCCCTCGCCATCGCGCACGACGAGCTGCGCGAGCTGGCGGCAGAGGTCGCCGAGCGCGGCGGCGAAGGCGTCGGCGCCGGGGTCATCGGCCTTCGCCAGCGGCGCATTGCCCGCCGCGCCGGTGGCGAAGGCGAGCACGGTGTCGCTCGTCGAGGTGTCGCCGTCGACGGTGATGCACGAGAAGCTCGCGCGATTCGCCGCGGATAGCGCCGCCTGGAGGAAGCCGGGCTCGACCGCGGCGTCGGTGAAGATAAAGCCGAGCATCGTCGCCATGTCGGGCGCGATCATTCCCGAGCCCTTGATGATGCCGACCAGGTTGACCGCCCGCCCATCGACAACGGCGCTCGTCGCCGCGGCCTTGGCGAAGGTGTCGGTGGTCATGATCGTCGCGGCGGCTTCCTCCCAGCCGCAGGGAGTCGCGGCGAAGGCGGCGTCGAGCCCGGCTTCGGCCTTGTCGACCGGCAGCGGCACACCGATCACGCCGGTCGAGGCGACCAGCACGTCCGATGGCAGGCAGCCGAGCGTTCCTGCGACTCGCGCCGCGATCGCCTCGACCGCCTCCCGGCCGCGATTGCCGGTGAAGGCGTTCGAATTCCCTGCATTGACCACCAGTGCCCGCGCGGTGCCGAGCGGCAGGACGGTGCGGCACCATTCGACTTCGGGTGAAGGACATTTGCTCTGCGTCAGCACGCCGGCAACGGCGGTACCGGGGTCCACCGTCACGAAGGTGAGGTCGCACCGATCCCAGGTCTTGTATCGCGCCCGCGCAATGCGCAGTGTCACGCCGGGAATTTCCGGCAGATCGGGAAAACCGGCAGGCGCGAGCGGCGAACGGGGTGATGACATTGCGGGCAGCTTCCCGGTATGAAGGGTCGAAAGAGCCAAGGGGTGTTATCGTGCCAATTCCGTCACGCAAGATCGTATTCGCTTCGTTCGGCGCGTTGCTCGCGCTGACGCCGGCCGCAGCCAATGCGCAGGCTGCCCCGGCCGCGGCCGGGGGCCGCCCGCTCGCCAGCCCGATCGGCAATCCGGGCGACTGGTTTCCGCCCGACGCCTATCCGCCCGAGGCGAAGGCGGCGGGGCTGCAGGGCCGCACCGCATTCCAGCTCGATATCGATCCGAAGGGCCGGATCACCAGCTGCAACATCACCAGCAGCAGCGGATCGCCGCTGCTCGACAGCACGACCTGCGCGCTGCTCGTCACCAATGCCCGGTTCGCACCGGCGCACGACGCGAGCGGCAACGCGGTGCCGGGCGCGTGGAACTCGGCGATGGTGTGGAAGCTGACCGCCGCAGCGCCCGAACTGCCCGAAGGGATCGCCGAAACCGGCATTTCCCCGGCGGAGGCCTATAACCAGTCGCTGACCGACGAGGCGCACGCCGCCGCCGCGGCGCAGGACCAAAGCCAAAGCCAGAGTCAGGGACAAGGCGACGATCAATAGGGCCGCTTGCGGATTTCCGTTGGACGAATCCGTCCGTCGCACCTATCTGAGCGTTGGTCGCGCCGTTCGTCGGCGCCGGGGCATGATGGGAGAGCCGTGAACCTGCTGCTGCTTCTTTACGCGATGATCGCGGGACTGACCGGCTTCAATGCGGGGCCGGCGGCGATTGCGCGAACGGCGGCGGTGGCGGAGCAGGGCGCGGTCGCCGAAGAGGCACGTGTGGTCGCCGATCCCGCGCGGGTCGTCGCTGATGCGATTGCGGCGCGTGCGGCCTCGGCGGCTCCGATCGCCCGCCTGCCGGACCAACGGCGCGTCGCCGTTGCCGCACTCGCCCGACCGACTCTCGTCGCAGGCCGCGCCGCCCCCGAGCGCCGGCTCGAATAGCGACCGCCGCGCGCCGGACGCTGGCGCGCTCCCATATCGTCGATCTCCGCCGCGCTGCGATGGGCTCGCGCGGCCGCACAAAATTCATCAGGAAACCGTCATGCTCGGCAGTCTCGCCAAATCGATCTTCGGCTCGTCCAACGACCGTTATGTCAAGTCGCTCAACCCGATCATCGCGCGCATTGCGAGCTTCGAACCGACGCTCGTCGCGATGAGCGACGAGGAACTCGCCAATCAGACGGTGCTGTTCCGACAGCGGCTTGAACAGGGCGAGACGCTCGACCAGTTGCTCCCCGAGGCGTTCGCCACCGTTCGCGAGACTTCGAAGCGCGTGCTCGGCATGAGGCATTTCGATGTGCAGATGGTCGGCGGCATCGTCCTCCACCGCGGCGAGATCGCCGAGATGCGCACCGGCGAGGGCAAGACGTTGGTGGCGACGCTCGCGACCTATTTGAATGCGCTGCCGGCGAAGGGCGCGCACGTGGTGACGGTCAACGATTATCTCGCCGCGCGTGACGCCGAATGGATGGGGCGCATCTACCGCTTCCTCGGGCTGACCGTCGGCGTGATCATTCCCAACCTCTCCGACCAGCAGCGGCGAGAGGCCTATGGCTCGGATATCACCTACGGCACCAATAACGAGTTCGGCTTCGATTACCTGCGTGACAATATGAAGTACGAGCGCTCGGCGATGGTGCAGCGCCCGTTCAACTACGCGATCGTCGACGAGGTCGATTCGATCCTGATCGACGAGGCGCGCACGCCGCTGATCATCTCGGGTCCGACCGACGACAAATCCGAGCTCTACATGAAGGTCGATGCGGTCGTGAAGCAGTTCGAGCCCGACGATTACGAGCTCGACGAGAAGCAGCGCTCGATCGTGCTGACCGAGGACGGCACCGAAAAGGCCGAACGGATGCTGGAAGCCGCCGGGCTGCTGCAGGGCAGCAACCTCTACGATTTCGAGAATACGCAGGTGGTCCACCACCTCAACCAGTCGCTGCGCGCGAACGTCATGTTCAAGCGCGACATCGATTACATCGTCAAGGACGGCAAGGTCGTCATCATCGACGAGTTCACCGGCCGCATGATGGATGGACGGCGCTGGTCCGATGGCCTCCACCAGGCGGTCGAGGCCAAGGAAGCGGTCAACATCGAGCCCGAGAACCAGACGCTCGCCTCGATCACCTTCCAGAACTATTTCCGCATGTATCCGAAGCTGTCGGGGATGACCGGCACCGCTGCGACCGAGGCGGCGGAGTTCTACGACATCTACAAGATGAACGTGGTCACGATTCCGACGAACCTGCCGGTCCGCCGCGTCGACGAGGAAGACGAGTTCTACAAGAACACGCAGGACAAGTTCAAAGCGATCGCCAAGCGGATCAAGCTCCACTCCGAAAAGGGCCAGCCGGTGCTGGTCGGCACCGTATCGATCGAGAAATCGGAGATGCTGTCCGAATTCCTCCAGCAGGAGCGCGTGAAGCACAATGTGCTCAACGCGCGTTTCCACGAGATGGAGGCGCATATCGTCGCGCAGGCGGGCCGCAAGGGCGCGGTGACGATCGCCACCAATATGGCTGGCCGCGGCACCGACATCCAATTGGGCGGCAATCTTGAGTTCCGCGTCGCCGACGAGCTCGCGGAGATGCCCGAAGGACCCGAGCGCGAGGCCGCGATCGAGCGCATCCGCAAGGAAATCGAGATCGAGAAGCAGGACGTGCTTGCCGCTGGCGGCCTGTTCGTGCTCGCCACCGAACGGCACGAGAGTCGGCGCATCGACAATCAGCTGCGCGGTCGCTCCGGGCGCCAGGGCGATCCGGGGCTCAGCCGCTTCTACCTCAGCCTCGACGACGACCTGCTGCGCATCTTCGGGCCCGACACCTTGTTCGCCAAGATGATGCGCTCGAACATCGAGGACGGCGAGGCGATCGGCTCGAAATGGCTGTCCAAGGCGATCGAGACCGCGCAGAAGAAGGTTGAGGCGCGCAACTACGATATCCGCAAGCAGGTCGTCGAATATGACGACGTGATGAACGATCAGCGTAAGGTCATCTACGAGCAGCGCGCCGACATCATGGAAACTGTCGACGTCGGCGAGATCGTCGACGACATGCGCGCGGAAACGGTCAACGCAGTGGTCGGCGACGCCTGCCCGCCGGGTAGCTATCCCGAACAGTGGGACGTCGAGGGCATGAAGGCGCGCTTTCTCGAATTGCTCAATATTCAGCCGCCGATCGACGACTGGCTGGCCGAAGATGCGGTCGAGGCCGAGATGATCGAGGAGCGTGCGAAGGAAATCGCCGACGCGATGGTCGCGGAGAAGGCCGCGCAGATCGAACCTGCAAGCTGGCAGCAGATCGAAAAATCGATCCTGCTCCAGAATCTCGACCACCATTGGAAGGAGCACCTGTCGACGCTCGACGCGCTGCGGCAGGTGGTTCACCTGCGCGCCTATGCGCAGAAGACGCCCATCAATGAATATAAGTCGGAGGCGTTCGCGCTGTTCGAGCGGATGCTGGCGAACATCCGTGAGGACGTGACGCGCACCGTCGCCTACGCGCAGTTCCAGCTCCAGGCGCCGCCCCCGCTGCCGGACTTGCCCGACTTCATCACGTCGCACTTCGACCCGTTCACCGGCGAGGACGATAGCGCCGATATCGATGGGGGCTCGCTCGGCGTGGTGACGACGCGCGTCCCGATGATGCAGGCGGCGAGCCCCGAGGGAGAAACGCTCGGCAGCGATCCGGCCGATTGGGCGGGTAAGGTCAGCCGCAACGCGCCATGCCCGTGCGGATCGGGCCGCAAATACAAGCATTGCCACGGTGCGCTTGGGGTGGAGCAGGTCTGAGAGGGGCGCTTCTATTCCGTCGAAGCAGTGGCCGAATAGGCCAACGAGAGCATATCAAGGCCGCGTATCGAAGGACCGGGTCAAGCTGCTTCGATACGAGTCCTCGATACGCTGCTTCGCAGCTACTCGGCCTCTACTCAGCACGAACGGGTTTAATCTGAACTCATCGCGTTAACCCCGTTCACCGATTCCGTCTCGATGGCTCCTTCCCATTTCGCGATCACGCTCGCGGCGACCGCGTTGCCGATGACGTTGGTCGCGGTGCGACCCATGTCGAGGAAGTGATCGACCGCGAGGATCAGCAGCAGCCCGGCCTCGGGAATGTGAAACATGCTAAGCGACGCCGCGATCACCACCAGGCTGGCGCGCGGCACGCCCGCGATCCCTTTCGACGTCACCATCAGCACCAGCAGCATCGTGATCTGCTCGCCGAGGCTCAAATGAATGCCGTAGGCTTGCGCGATGAACATCGACGCGAAGGTCATATACATCATCGAGCCGTCGAGATTGAACGAATAGCCCAAAGGCAGCACGAAGCTGGCGATGCGGTTGGGCACACCGAACCGCTCGAGTGCCTCCAGCGTGCGCGGATACGCAGCCTCCGACGAAGCGGTCGAGAATCCGACCATCAATGGCTCGCGAAGGTAGCGCACCAGCCGCCGTGCCGCGGGGCCAATCACCAGGAACGCCGCGCCGATCAACACTGTCCACAGGACAATCAGGCCGACATAGACCGAGCCCATGAAATAGGCGAGGTTGCCGATTACGCCGGGACCGCGCTCGGCTAGCGCGCTCGCCACTGCGGCGAACACCGCAATGGGGGCGAAGCGCATCACATAATCGGTGATCTTGAGCATCACCTGGACGAGCGCGTCGATCGCCCTGACCAGCGGCGCCGCGGCTTCGCCGACCGAGGTGATCGCGACGCCGACGAACACCGAAAAGACGACGATCTGCAGGATCTCGTTGGTCGACATCGCCTCGACCATCGAGGCAGGCACGATGTGGGTGAAGAAGTTGGCGAGGTTGAACGAGCTCTCGTCGAGCCCCGCCGAGGCGGTCGCGGGCGGCAGCGCGAGGTGCAGCGCGGCCCCCGGCTGGAGGATGTGGACGAGCAACAGCCCGATCGTCAGTGACGTGAGGCTCGCGCCGATGAACCAGGCGAGCGCGCGGAGACCGATCCGCCCGAGCGCTCCGCTGTCGCCCATATGCGCGATCCCCGCAACGAGGGTGGAGAAAACCAGCGGCGCGATGATCATCTTGATCAGGCGCAGAAAGATCGTCGTCAGGATCGAGAAATAGCCGGCGATCTCCTTGAGCTCGGCCGCCGCCGCGGCGCTGCCGTCGTCGATCGCGAAGTTGATCCCCCAGCCAACGACGAGCCCCAGCACCAGCCCGACCGCGATCCACAGTGTCAGCCGCTTGGCCATTCCCTCTCCCCTGCTACAAGGGCGCCATCAAGGGGATTGCCGCGTCGCGGTCAAGCGTGGACGCATCGCGAGGGGAATTGGCATGAACGGACTGAGGATCGGCAGACGCGGTTTGCTGGGAGCGGGGGCGTTGCTGCCGCTGGCGGCGAGCGCGAGCGCGAGCGTGGTGCGCGCGGCGGAGCCGGACCTCGCCGGTCTCCATGACATCACCGGCGACGCCAAGCCGATCGACACGGCCGAATATGCTCGCCGGCTCGCGAACGCGCAGGTGTCGATGAAGGCCAACAACATCGCCGCGGTGGTGATCGAGGCGGGATCGTCGATGGTCTATTTCACCGGCGTTCACTGGTGGCAGAGCGAGCGCCTCACCGCTGCGATCCTGCCCGCCGAAGGCACGCCCTGCATCGTCACGCCGTTTTTCGAGGAGCCGTCGGTCCATGAGACGCTGGCGGTGCCGGCGACCTTCCGCGTCTGGCAGGAGGACGAGAGCCCGATGGAAACGATTGCCGGATTCCTCCGCGACAACAAGCTCGCGAAAGGGCGGATCGGGATCGAGGCAAACGTGCGCTATTTCGCCTTCCACGGCCTTGGCGAAGCGCTGCCCGACGCGACTTTGGTGCCCGCGACGCCGGTGGTGCGCGCGACACGGATGACCAAGAGCGCGGCCGAACTGGCGCTGATGCAGACCGCGACCGACGTGACGATCGCCGCCTATCGCTGGGTTTATCCGCGGGTCGAGAAAGGGATGAGCCAAGGTCAGGTTTCCGCGCTAATGGATGCGGCGACGCGCAAGCTGGGCGGCAGTCCGGAGTTCTCGATGGTGCTGATCGGCGAATCCTCGGCCTATCCGCATGGCTCGAAGCACCCGCGTACGGTGGCCGATGGCGAGGTGGTGCTGATGGACTGCGGCTGCACCGTTTACGGCTATCAGTCGGACGTTTCGCGCACCTGGGTTCACGGCACGGCCTCGGCCGAGCAGCGCAAGGTGTGGAATCACGTTCATCAGGGGCAGCAGGTCGCGATTAAGGCGGCCAAGATCGGCACGCCCGCCGGCGAAGTCGATGACGCGGTGCGGCGGTTCTACGAAAAGCTCGGCTACGGTCCCGGCTATAAGCTCCCCGGCCTGTCGCACCGCACCGGTCATGGCATTGGCCTCGATGGGCACGAGCCGGTCTATCTCGTCCATGGCGAGACGACTCCACTCGCGGCGGGTATGTGTTTTTCGGACGAGCCGGGCATCTACATCCCCGGCAAGTTCGGCGTGCGGCTGGAGGATTGCTTCCACATGACCGACGCAGGGCCGCGGTTCTTCTCCGAGCCGCCGAAGTCGATGGACGAGCCGGTCTGAGCGCCACCTCGGTTCGCCCTGAGCCTGTCGAAGGGCGACTATCCAACCGTCGCCCAATCGCCCTTCGACAAGCTCAGGGCGAACGGGAGGTGTGTCACCGCCGATCCGCTTGTGAGTCGCGCGAGGCTCGCTTAGATGCCGGCCATGACCTCGACCAACGACATCCGCCGCTCGTTCCTCGACTTCTTCGCGTCCGAAGGGCACACCAAGGTGCCGTCGGCGCCGCTGGTGCCGCAGAACGATCCGACGCTGATGTTCGTCAACGCCGGCATGGTGCCGTTCAAGAACGTCTTCACCGGGCTCGAGACGCGTCCATACAGGACGGCGACCTCGTCGCAGAAATGTGTTCGCGCAGGGGGCAAGCACAACGATCTCGACAATGTCGGCTACACGGCGCGGCATCACACCTTCTTCGAGATGCTCGGCAACTTCTCGTTCGGCGACTATTTCAAGGAACGCGCGATCACGCTCGCCTGGGATCTGCTGACCAAGGAATGGGGGCTGCCCGCGGAGAAGCTCACCGCGACCGTCTATCATACCGATGACGAGGCGTTCGACCTGTGGCGCAAGATCTCGGGCCTGCCCGAGAGCCGCATCATTCGCATCCCGACCAAGGACAATTTCTGGGCGATGGGCGAGAACGGGCCGTGCGGCCCGTGCTCGGAAATCTTCTACGACCACGGCGAGCATATCCCCGGGGGTCCTCCGGGCAGCCCCGATGAGGACGGCGACCGCTTCGTCGAGATCTGGAACCTCGTTTTCATGCAATTCGTGCAGGAGGCGAACGAGATCGTCGGCGATCTGCCCAACCCGCAGATCGACACCGGTATGGGTCTCGAGCGGATCGCCGCGGTGCTGCAGGGGGTGCATGACAATTACGACACCGACACCTTCAAGGCGCTGATCGCCGAATCGGGCGCGCTGACGCACACGGCGACGACCGGCGCCAACCAGGCCAGCCACCGCGTCATTGCTGATCATCTGCGCTGTTCGGGCTTCCTCGTCGCCGACGGCGTGCTGCCGGCGAACGAGGGCAGAGGTTATGTGCTCCGCCGAATCATGCGCCGCGCGATGCGCCACGCGCACCTGCTCGGCGCCAAGGAGCCGCTGATGCACCGGCTCGTCCCGGCGCTGGTCGCGGAAATGGGTGTCGCCTATCCCGAGCTGGTCCGCGCGCAGCCGCTGATCGAGGCGACGTTGCTCCAGGAGGAGACGCGCTTCCGGCAGACGCTCGACAAGGGGCTGAAGCTGCTCGACGAGGCGACCGCGGGGATGAAGCCAGGCGACACCCTCCCGGGAGAGACTGCGTTCAAGCTCTACGATACCTACGGCTTTCCCTATGACCTCACTGAGGACGCGCTGCGTGCGCAGTCGTTTGGCGTCGATCGCGCCGGCTTCGACGCGGCGATGGCCGAACAGAAGCGCGCGGCGCGTGCGGCGTGGAAAGGTTCGGGCGACAAGGCGTCGGAGGAATTGTGGTTCGACCTCGCCGAGGAGAAGGGCGGGACCGAGTTCATCGGCTACAGCGCCGAAGAGGGCGAAGGCGAGATCGTGGCGATCGTCAAGGATGGCGCGCGCGTCGAGCGCGCGAGCACGGGCGAGACGGTCGATATCGTCACCAACCAGACGCCTTTCTATGCCGAGAGTGGCGGGCAGATGGGCGATGCCGGCGCAATGACCAACGACAAGCTGCGCGGGCACGTCGAGGACACGCAGAAGCATGTCGGGCGGCTGTGGTCGCACCGCACGGTTATCGAGGCTGGTGAGGTCAAGGTCGGCGACACCGTTCGGCTCGACGTCGATCACGCGCGCCGGGCCGCGATCCGTGCCAACCATTCGGCGACGCACCTGCTGCACGCAGCACTGCGCGAGCGGCTGGGGACGCATGTCGCGCAGAAGGGCAGCCTCGTCGCGCCCGATCGGCTGCGCTTCGATTTCTCGCAGCCGACCGCCGTCGAGCCGGCGGCGCTGTCGGATATCGAGGGCGACGTGAACGGCTATATCCGCCAGAACGATCGCGTCGAGACGCGGCTGATGACCCCCGACGAGGCGATCGCCGAGGGGGCGATGGCGTTGTTCGGCGAGAAATATGGCGACGAGGTCCGCGTCGTCTCGATGGGGCGCAGGGGTGGGGACAATGCGCCGCTCTACAGCCTGGAATTGTGCGGTGGCACGCATGTCGCGGCGACCGGCGATATCGGGCTGTTCAAGGTAGTGAGCGAGGGCGCAGTGTCGTCGGGTGTGCGGCGGATCGAGGCGCTGACCGGCGAGGCGGCGCGGCGCTGGTTCACCGACCGCGACGAGAAGCTGCGCGAAGCGGCTGCCGCGCTCAAGGCATCGCCCGACGAAGTGCCCGCGCGCGTCGCCGCACTGGTCGAGGAGCGGCGGCGGCTGGAGCGCGAGCTCGCCGAGGCGAAGAAAGCGCTGGCGTTGGGCGGCGGCAAGGTCGAGGCGGCGGGTCCGGAGCAGGTCGGCGGCGCCGAGTTCCTGGCGCAGGTGGTCGAAGGCCTCGATCCCAAGGGACTGCGCGGCGCGGTCGACGACATGAAGGCTCGGCTCGGCTCGGGAGTGGCGGTGCTGGTCGCGGTCAACGACGGGCGCGCCTCGGTCGCGGTGGGCGTGACCGACGACCTGACAGGAAGCCGCAATGCGGTCGAGCTGGTGCAGCGCGCGGTGGCGGCGCTGGGCGGCAAGGGCGGCGGCGGGCGGCCCGACATGGCGCAGGGCGGCGGGCCGGACGGCGACCGGGCCGAAGCGGCGATCGCCGCCGTGTGCGCGGCGCTGGAGAGCGTGCCGGATCAGGCATAGACATACGGTCCGCCGGCCTTCAGCGCGGCCTGATAGGCCGGGCGAGCGTGGATCGTTTCGAGCCAGCGGATCGTGTGTGGGCGGCTCGCGTCGAGTCCGGCGCGGGCGCGCGCCGCCTCCAGCGGGAAGCTCATCATGATGTCCGCCGCGGTCATCGCGTCGCCGGCGAACCACGGACGAGTGGCGAGCTCGGCCTCGACATAGTCGAGATGGATGTCGATCATCGGCTGGAACCGCCGCTGCGCAAGGCCGCCGAACAGCGGCACGCGGCCGAGCACGAGCTTGACGAGCAGCGGCGGCATCAGCGAGCCTTCGGCATAGTGCAGGAAATGGCGGTAGCGCAGCATCGATTCGTGGTGCGCAGGCGCGCCGAGCCGGCCATCGGCCTTTTCGACCAGATACTCGACGATCGCGCCGGTCTCGGCGACGACACGATCATCCTCCTCGGTATCGACGATCACCGGTGACTTGCCCAGCGGGTGAATGCGCCTCAGCGCAGGCGGCGCGAGCATCGTCTTCGGATCGCGCTCGTAGCGGCGGATTTCATAGGGAAGGCCGAGCTCTTCGAGCAGCCACAGCACCCGCTGCGAGCGCGAATTTTCGAGGTGATGAACGATGATCGTCATGCGGAGGCCCCTCGGGCGCGCGCTGTCCACAGCCATGCGGCAGCGGGAAATTCGACGATGCCGCCGCGTAGGTGGGCGGCACATAATCGGGCGATTCGATCCAACGCGGCTTCGCGAGACGACGGCGGCAGCTCGCGCAGCAGCGGCGCGGCGGGACCGATCCGGCTGAAGAAGCCGACCGCGTCGGCGACCGGATCGTCGCCCGCTCCGGCGCAGAAGACGAAATCGGCCGGCTCGGCGCGGGCTTCGGACCAGCCCGCGTCGGCGAGGATACGAGCGACACGCGCTTCATCGGCAAAGGCGAACGGACCGGGAGCATTGTCGCGCGGCGCGGGCGATGCGCCGATCGCCGCGGCGGCGATGTCGGTCGCCCAGCGGTTGAGGCCGGGCGCGCGGAAGCAGGTGAAGACGAGCGGCGCGCCGGGCGCCGCGGCGGCATGGAGGGTAGCGAACCCCGCGACGGGATCGGCGAAGAACATGACGCCGTGGCGCGAGACCATCAGATCGATGGGCGCGAGCTTCGCCGCCGTCGACTGAACGTCGCCCTCGACGAAAGTAAGATTGGCGAGACCGGCGGCGCGATCGCGCGCGGCGGCGAGAAGCGGGGGCGAGAGATCGACGCCGGTCACCGCCAGCCCCGGTCTGGCGGTCGCGAGTGCGAGACTGGTCGCGCCGGCGCCGCAACCGATGTCGAGCGCGGTGCCGCTCTCCGGCGCGAGTTCGCGGATCACCGTATTCAGGCGATCGGCGAGCGCGCCGAACGACCGGTCGGTGCGCCGCCATTCGGTGGCCCAGGTGCTGCCGACCCGGCCGGTCCAGTCGCTCGCGTCAGTCATGGCCTCGGATTTTCACGAACCTCACGCATATGACCAAGGAGAGGCGATTGCAAAACGGCGGACGCCCCGCCGCCGATGGGCGAAAGGCTCGCCGTTGCCGGCGAGCCTTTCCGTGCGTGCGGCGCGTCAACGCCGCGTCAGAGTGGAAGAGGCAGGGCCTCAGAGGTCGTCCTCGGCGTCGGGGCCGGTCATCATTTCCTCGGCGACCTTGTCGACATGGCCGCGGATCGCCTTTTCGAGGCGTTCGGCCATTTCGGGATTTTCCTTGAGATAGGTCTTGGCGTTCTCACGACCCTGACCGATGCGGACGCTGTCGTAGCTGAACCACGCGCCCGATTTCTCGACCAGCCCGGCCTTGACGCCGAGATCGAGGATTTCGCCGATCTTGGAGATGCCCTCGCCGTACATGATGTCGAATTCGACCTGCTTGAACGGCGGAGCGACCTTGTTCTTGACCACCTTCACCCGGGTCGAGTTGCCGATGATGTCGTCGCGGTCCTTGATCTGCCCGGTGCGGCGGATGTCGAGACGGACCGAGGCATAGAATTTGAGCGCGTTGCCGCCGGTGGTGGTCTCCGGATTGCCGTACATCACGCCGATCTTCATGCGCAGCTGGTTGATGAAGATCACCATGCAGCGCGAGCGGCTGATCGAGCCGGTGAGCTTGCGCAAACTCTGCGACATGAGACGCGCCTGAAGGCCGACGTGGCTGTCGCCCATCTCGCCCTCGATCTCCGCGCGCGGGACGAGCGCGGCGACCGAATCGACCACCAGCACGTCGATCGCGTTCGAGCGCACCAGCGTGTCGGTGATCTCGAGCGCCTGCTCGCCGGTATCGGGCTGCGAGACGATCAGCTCGTCGATGTCGACGCCGAGCTTCTTGGCATAGACCGGATCGAGCGCGTGCTCGGCATCGACGAAGGCCGCCGTGCCGCCGTTCTTCTGCGCCTCGGCGATGACGTGGAGCGCGAGCGTCGTCTTGCCCGAGCTTTCGGGGCCGTAGACCTCGATCACGCGGCCGCGCGGCAGGCCGCCGACGCCGAGCGCGATGTCGAGCCCGAGGCTGCCGGTCGAGATCGCCTCGACCTGCATCGCCTCCTTCTGCCCGAGCTTCATCGCCGAGCCCTTGCCGAACGCGCGGTCGATTTGCGCCAACGCGGCGTCGAGCGCCTTCTGCCTGTCCGAATTCGGTGTCGCCATGCCGGTATCGATGACCTTCAAGTTCGCTGCCATGAGGAGGCTCCCGTCGCTAAAGCAATCGTGCGCTGCGTTCAACGGGAGCCTGTGTATCGCATTTGTTCCGACGGAACAAGAGGGGAACTTGAGGGCGCCTACGTGGAGGCGCGAGGCGGCGATTCGGGCGAGCGGACGTGCTCGGGGCGGAAGCCGAGACCGACGGCGCGGGCGGGCAGGCGGCGGAGCAGCGGGCATTCGGCGAGGAGCCGCAGCGCGAGAGGCGGGCGGTCGAGTGTCGCCTCGCGGCCGAGCAGCGGCGCGATGACGCGATCCTGGACCAGCTTCTGGAGGCCCTGCGTGAGGCGGGTCGGCAGCATCCGGCGCACCTGCACGCCGCCGAGCAGCGGATCGACCGGATCACCGGCGGCGAGCGGGGCGGCGAGGAGGTTGGCGGCGGCGACCGCGTCCTGGATCGCGAGATTGATGCCGACCCCGCCGATCGGCGACATGGCGTGCGCGGCGTCGCCGATGAACAGCAGGCCCGGCTTGTGCCAGCGCGTCAGCCGATCGACCGTAACGGTGAGCAGCTTGACGTCGTCCCAGCTGGCGAGCGCATCGGCGCCCGCCGCGGTTTCCGGCCCGATCGCCGCGACGCGCGCGCGGAAAGCCTCGATCCCCTCGGCACGGATCGCCTCGGCAGTGCCCTTGGGGAAGACATAAGCGCATTGCCAGTAATCGCGGCGGTCGATCAGGACGAAGATGCGGCCCGCCTCGAACACGCCGACGGTCTCGTTCTCCGGCTCGGCCTTCTTGGGCAAGCGGAACCAGAACACGTCCATCGGCGCGCCGATCGTCTCGAGCGGAAGCCCTGAACGGTCGCGCAGCGTCGAGTGGCGCCCGTCGGCGGCGACCACAAGCCGGCGTGCGCGCGCCATGCCGCCGTCGGCGGTGCGCACCCCGACGACACGGCCGCTTTCTTCGATCGCTTCGACGGCCTCGGCGCAGCGCTCGAGCGTGAAATTGGGGTAGCGCCCGGCGACCTCGGCGACGAAATCGAGGAAGTCCCATTGCGGCATCAGCGCGATGTACGGCGCGACGACGGGGAGATGGCGGAAATCGGCGACCGGAAGGTCGCGCCCGGCGACGCGGCCGTGGAGCTCGGGCACCTTGACGTGATCGCGTGCGAGCAGCGCGTCGAGCAGTCCCAATTCGTGGAACAGCTGCAGCGTCGAGGGGTGGATCGTATCGCCGCGGAAGTCGCGGAGGAAATCGGCGTGCTTCTCGAGCACGACCGTTGAAACGCCGGCGCGCGCGAACAGCAGCCCGGCCATCATCCCCGCCGGGCCGCCGCCGACGATGACGAGATCGGTGGTGATGTCGGTCACGGGACCGGCGGCCGCGAAGCGATCAGCCCTTTCCGAACAGCCCGGAGGCGAGACCGCCCAGGCCCGACACGCCGCCCTGGCCCTGGAGCAGCTCTGCAAAGCGTCCGAGCGATCCTTCGCCGCCGATATGGCCGACGATCTGCTGGAGCACGTCGCCGGAAAGCCCAGTCGCCTCCGACGCCTGGCTTACGGTGTCGCCCGGTTGCGGATGCGCATGTGCGAGCGCGGCGATGGCCTGCTCGGCCTGTTCGGGCGACAAGCCGACCTTCCCGGCAAGGTTGGCGATATCGACATTCCCGGCCACCTGGCCGAGCAGCCCATCGAGCAAACCCATGACGCTTCTCCTTGTTTTGAACGAGTGAGGCTAACACGGATCACATACCGGGGCGAGAGCGTGTGCCGTGGTGAACCGACTCTCGGCCGTTCGCCCTGAGCCTGTCGAAGGGTGAACGATGCGCCACATCGGGCTTCGACAGGGCTCTCCTGAGCGAAGTCGAAGGGCTCAGCCCGAACGGGTTTCCTCCCAATCGTCTCCGTAAGGGGAGGGGAATCGGCCCGCCGATCGGGCGGATCACGCGGGCGGTGCTGACAAGCCGGCGCGCATCGGCTTTAGTGGCGCGATGGCGATCGGGCTCGACAATCATGGATTCAGCGACACGCTGGTGATCCTCGGCGCGGCGGGGCTGGTGATCCCGGCCTTCGCGAGGGTGAAGGTCAGCCCGGTGATCGGGTTCATCCTGGTCGGCATCCTGGTCGGGCCGTCGGGGCTCGGCGCGCTGGTGCCGCAGGCGCCGTGGCTCTATTACCTCACGATCACCGACCCGCACGCGATCGAGCCGTTCGCGGAGTTCGGCATCATCCTGCTGCTGTTCTCGATCGGGCTCGAGCTGTCGCTGAGGCGATTGTGGGCGATGCGCGGCCTTGTGTTCGGCGCGGGCGCCGTCGAGCTGTTCGGATCGGGGCTGGTGATCGGGCTGGCGCTGCACCTGATGGGGCAGAACTGGCCGGGGGCGATCGGGCTGGGGCTGGCGCTGGCGCTGTCGTCGACCGCGCTGATCCTGCCGATCGCGGGGACGGCGAGCGCGGTCGGACGGTCGGCGTTCGCGATGCTGCTGTTCGAGGACCTGGCGCTGGTGCCGATCATCTTCGTGCTCGGCGCGATGGCGCCGACCGCGAGCGACGGCGGCTGGGCCGGCCTCGCGCACGTCGCGCTGTCCGGCGCCGCCACGGTGGTGGCGATGTTCGTCGGCGGGCGGATCGTGCTGCCGCGCCTGTTCGCGCAGGCCGCGCGGACCAAGAGCCCCGAGCTGTTCCTCGCCGCCTCGCTGCTGGTGGTGATCGTCGCCAGCCTCGCCACGACGGCGGCCGGGCTGTCGCCGATCGTCGGCGCGCTGCTCGCCGGGCTGCTGATCGCCGAGACCGAATATCACAGCGAGGTCGAGGTGATCACCGCGCCGTTCAAGGGGCTGGCGCTCGGCGTGTTCCTGATTTCGGTGGGAATGAGCCTCGACCTGCGGCTGATTGCGCAGAATTGGGAATCGCTGCTGCTCGCGGTGCTCGGCGTGGTGGTGGTCAAGGCGCTGGTCACCTTCGCGCTCTTGAGGGTGACGGGATCGCGCAACGGCGTCGCGGCCGAAGCGGGCGTGCTGATGGCAAGCCCGTCGGAGACGACGCTGATCGTGCTCGGCGTCGCGACCGAGGCGCAGCTGATCCACGGCGCCACCGCCGCGTTCTGGCAGACGGTGACGGCGATCGGCCTGACCATCACCCCCTTGCTCGCGCGGCTGGGGCAGACGGTGGCGCGGCGGATCGAGCGGCGGGCGGGGAGCGAGGGCCCCGACCTCGCGATCGCGGCCGAGGGGCCGGGGACGGTGATCATCGGGTTCGGCCGCGTCGGGCGGCTGGTCGCCGACATGCTGGCGACGCACGGCCAGACATATGTCGCGGTGGAGGCCGATATCGATGCGGTCAACGCCGCGCGGCGAAAGGGCTATTCGGTGCTGTTCGGCGACGTCGCGCGGTCCGAGCTGGTCGATCGGCTCAACCTCGGCCGCGCGCGGGCGCTGATCCTGACGATGGACGATCCGGTGCTGACCGTGCGGCTCACGCGGCGCGTGCGCGGCTGGGTGCCGACGCTGCCGATCATCGCGCGCGCGCGCGACACCGCGCACGCCGCCGAACTCTACCGCGCCGGCGCGACCGACGCGGTGCCCGAGACGCTGGAAAGCTCGCTGCAATTGTCGGAAGCGGTGCTGGTCGACCTGGGCGTTGCGATGGGGCCGGTGATCGCCTCGATCCACGAGAAGCGCGACGAGCTGAGGCGCACGATCAAGGAGGCCGCCGAACTCGAACGCGAGCCGCGGCTGCGGCGCGTAAGGCTGGGCGAGACCACCGGCTGAGGGCGCGGATTCGACGGAACTCCGCTGGTTTGGCCGCGTTCCCCAACGGTAAGGGGTAACGGGTTTCCGCCACCTGGAGAGACATATGACCGTACCGTCGAACCGCCGCTTGCCGCTGCTCGCCGCGGCGGCTGCCGCCACGCTGATGCTCGCGGGCTGCCAGACGGCGACCACCTACCATCCCGTGACCGGGCACGGCTTCTATCGCGAGGGCTATAGCGATCAACGGATCGAGGCGAACCGCTATATGGTGACCTTCTCCGGTAACAGCGTCACGTCGCGCGATACGGTCGAGCGCTATCTGCTCTATCGCGCCGCCGAGCTGACGCTGCAGAACGGCTACGACTGGTTCCAGCTGGTCGATCGCGACACCGACCGCAAGACGCGCACCTATGTCACCGACCGCTTTCGTCCCGGCCCATGGGGCTATTGGGGCGTGACCTGGCGGTTCCACCGGCCGGGCTTCGGCTGGGGGTTCTACGATCCGTTCTGGGGCGACCCGTGGGAGCGCGACTTCGACATCGACACGATCGACAAATACGAAGCACATGCAGAGGTCGTGCTGGGGCGCGGCGCGCCGCCGCGAGACGACGTGCGCGCCTTCGATGCGCATGAGGTGATCCGCAACCTCGGCCCGACGATCGTGATGCCCAAGTAGCGGGCGAGCGCCGCCGGCCGCGGCGAATCGCGGTTGCCGTCGCGCGCGCGAGTGCCGATATGGCGGCGATGCCCGATCCGCTGGAGCAGCTGCTGGATGAGATCCGCGCGTGCCGGTCGTGCGCCGACTTGCCGCGCGGGCCGCGTCCGGTGCTGCAGGCCGGGGCCTCCGCGAAGCTGCGGATCGTCGGGCAAGCGCCGGGGCGGAAGGTCCACGAGACGGGGATTCCGTGGGACGACGCCTCGGGGGAGCGGCTGCGGAGCTGGCTCGGGCTGACGCCGGCGCACTTCTATGACCCGGCGAAGGTCGCGATCATTCCGATGGGCTTCTGCTATCCGGGCAAGGCGGCCTCGGGCGACAATCCGCCGCGCCGCGAATGCGCGCCGCGCTGGCACGCCAGGCTTGCCGCGCAGCTGCCCGACATCGGGCTGACCGTGCTGGTCGGGCACTATGCGCTGGCGCATTATCTGGGCGCTCGCCGCAAGCCGACGCTGACCGAGACGGTCCGGGCGTGGGCCGACTATCTGCCGTCCGGCTGGCTGCCGCTGCCGCATCCGTCTCCGCGCAATCAGCCCTGGCTCGCCAGGAACCGCTGGTTCGAGGCGGAGCTGGTGCCCGAGATCCGGGCGGCGGTGCGGTCGCTGGGCCTGTAGCTCCGGCGCCGTCAGCTGCCGGGGAGCTGTTTTTGCAGAGCCGCGATCGTCGCGCTTTCGGCATCGACCTGCGCGCCGCCGCGCGCGTGCAGGTTGTCGAGCGCCGGATAGGGCGGCTCCAGCTTCGCGGCGCGAGCGATCGCCAGCTCGTCGAGCGCGCTCATCGCCGCGGTCGATTCGGCGCGGTAGCCGTCGAGCTCGGCAAGCGCGGTCTGCGCGTCGAGCCAGGCGGTGCTGCCGATGCCGGACGATGCCGCCGCTGCGACGAGATCCCGAGCGCGACCGGCGGCCGGGCCGAACGCCGCATCGGCGTCGGCGAGCCGCTTGGCGAGCGCGTCGATCTTCGCGTCGAGCGCGGCGTCGGGCGTCGCGACGGGGGCGAGCCGGATGGGAACCGCTTCGCCGGTCTGCTCGATCGGCCGCGGCGCGAGCGAGGGATAGTCGCCATTGGCCGCGCAGCCGCCGATCAGGGCAAGCGGAAAGAGATAAGCGGCACGGCGCATGGCGAGCGATCTAGGAGCCGCGAACAATGTGCGCAACGGGGTTGCGCAATCGCGAATCGGCTTCTATGTCCGCGCTTCCCACGCGCCCGTAGCTCAGCTGGATAGAGCATCAGACTACGAATCTGAGGGTCGGACGTTCGAATCGTTCCGGGCGCGCCAAAAACCCCCGCCAAGCTCAACTGCTTGGCGGGGGTTTGTGTTTCAGGGCTGATGCATTCCGACTTTTCCTAGTCGGAATTCCAATTTTTACGACCGCTTGCTCGCGCAAGAACACAACACGGCCTCTTTCGCGTTTGTACCTGGAAATGCGACGGAGAAGCCAGCGGGTGACGGGCGTCTGCCGATATCTGCCGATGGTTCTGCTGGCGATTCTCGCCGCCTGTAGCCGCGAGGCGCGCACCCTGGGTCCGGGCCTGCCGCAGACGCCGCCCAAAGGACCGGGCGATCCGCGCATCGCCTTCTACCAAGGCAATGTCTATCAGATCTCGCAAGGCGGCCGCTATTTCTCCTGGTACGGGTGCGGCGGCTGCCATGGCGAGACGGCGCCAGGCCCGCTGAAGCTGAGCGACGGCGGCTGGACGCGGGGCGGCGAGTTCGATCAGGTCTATCGCTCGATCGCCGGCCATGCCGCCGGACCGCGGATCCCGACCCAGCAACTGTGGCAGATCACCGCCTATGTGCGCGACCTCCATGCGCACACGCCCGCCAAATTGCGCCGTCAAAACCTCGATGAGAAAGGCGAGCCGACGGGCGACAGCTGGTCGGGGTCGGTGCGATGAGGCGCTGGACCGCCGTTGCGCCGGTGCTGCTGATCGGCGGCTGCACCGGCTGGCAGACGCCGCTCAGGCCCGCGGGCGAACAGGCGCAGCACCTTTATTCGCTGTTCGGATTGATGCTGTGGGTATGCGGGTCCTTCTACCTGCTGGTGCTCGTCTTTCTCGGCTGGGGAGTGTTGCGCGCCCGCCGGCGGCGAGGAGAGGGGCCGGAGATCGAGCCCGCCGATCGCGGACTCGATCGCGCGCTGATCGTGTGGGCGGCGCTGATCGTCGTCGGGCTGACGGTGCTCGCGGTCGGCACCTTCCTGGTCGACCGTGCGCTCGCCCAGGCCGAGGCGCGCGAGACGCTGCTGGTGCGCGTCACCGCCCAGCAATGGTGGTGGCGCGTCCAGTATCGCGATCCTGCAAGCGGCACATGGATCGAAACCGCCAACGAGCTGCACCTGCCGATCGGCCGGACGACACGGATCGAGCTCGGATCGACCGATGTCATCCATAGCCTGTGGATCCCCAATCTCGCCGGCAAGACCGACGTGATCCCCGGCCGCGCCAATGCGCTCGACGTGACGCCGCGCCGGCTCGGCTGGTTTCGCGGCCAGTGCGCCGAGTTCTGCGGCGCGCAGCACGCGCACATGGCGCTGTGGGCGAAGGTCGAGAGTCCCGCCGCCTTCGCGCAATGGCTCGCCCGCCAGGCGGAACCGGCCGCCAGCCCCGCCACCCCCGAGCAGGCGCGCGGGCTGGCGGTGGTGACGCAAGGGCCGTGCGCGGCCTGCCACAGCATCCGCGGCACGCCCGCCGCCGGCAAGCCGGGGCCGGACCTCACCCATGTCGCGTCGCGCCGCTCGCTCGCCGCCGGGATGCTGCCGATGACGCGCGGCGCGCTGCAGGGCTGGATCGCGCGGCCGGAGGCGATCAAGCCGGGGACATTGATGCCGGCGGTTTCGCTGTCGCCGGCCGACACCGATGCCGCCGCGGCCTATCTGACGGGGCTGCGATGAGCCCGGCCCCGCTCCCCGAAGCAAGCCGGTCCGAGCGGCTCCGCGCGGCCTGGGCGGATGCGCCGGGCCTGTGGGGTTTCCTCACCACGGTCGATCACAAGCGGATCGCGGCGCGCTACATCGTCACGACGCTGTTTCTCCTGTTCCTCGCCGGCATGGTCGCGCTCGACATGCGGCTCCAGCTCATCCAGCCCGACATGAAGCGGATGGGGCCGCAACTCTACGACGAGGCCTTTTCGCTCCACGGCTCGACGATGCTGTTCCTCGTCTCGGTGCCGGTCATGGAGGCGATGGCGCTGTGGCTGGTGCCGCTGATGCTGGGACAGCGCAACGTCGCCTTTCCGCGCCTCGCCGCGTTCAGCTATTGGCTTTACCTCGGCGGCGTGCTGATGCTGTGGGTGCCGCACACGCTGGGGATCACCCCCGATCTCGGCTGGTTCGAATATCCGCCGCTGTCCGGCCCCGCCTACTCGCCCGGCCATCGCGCCGACGTCTGGGCGCAGATGATCACCTTTACCGAGGTCGCCGCGCTCGCCGCTTCGGTCAATATCGCGGCGACGATCATCAAGCTGCGTCCGCCGGGAATGTCGCTGGCGCGGATGCCGCTGTTCCTGTGGGCGATGCTGATCGCCTCGATCATGACGATCCTGGGGCTTCCGGCGGTGATGCTGGTGACGAGCATGTTGATCTCCGACCGGATGATCTCGACGCATTTCTTCTCGCCCTCGGGCGGCGGCGACGTGCTGCTGTTCCAGCACCTGTTCTGGTTCTTCGGCCACCCCGAAGTCTATATCATCTTCGTCCCCGCCACCGGCTTCGTCTCCGCGATCGTGCAGACCTTCGCGCGGCGGCCGGTGTTCGGGCAGGTGCCGATGGTGCTGTCGATGCTGTCGGTCGGGCTGCTCGGCTTCGGCCTGTGGGTCCACCACATGTACGCGGTCGGGCTGCCGCGGCTGGGCAACGATTTCTACACGGCCGCGAGCTTCGCGATCACGCTGCCGGTCGGCATCCAAATCTTTTGCTGGACGGCGACGATCTGGAGCGGGCGGCCGCGCTTCGCCACGCCTATGCTGTGGGTGATCGGATTCATCATGACCTTCGTGGTCGGCGGGCTCTCGGGCGTGATGACGGCCTCCGCGCCGCTCGACCTGCAACTGACCGACACCTATTTCGTCGTCGCGCACCTCCATTACGTGCTGATCGGCGGAGCGATCTTCCCGCTGCTCGGCGCCTTCTGCTACTGGTATCCCAAGGCGACCGGGCGGATGATGTCGGAGCGGTGGGGCGTCGTCGCCTTCGTCCTGATCGTCGGCGGGTTCAACCTCGGCTTCTTCCCGATGCACATCCTTGGGCTCGAGGGGATGCCGCGCCGCATCTACACCTATGGGCCGGACATGGGGTGGGGCACGCTCAACCTGATCGCGACCCTCGGTTCGGCGACGGCGGTTGCGGGCGGGCTGGTGATGGTCGCCAACGGCCTGCTCAGCTTGAGGTTCGGCAGGCCCGCGGGAGCGGACCCGTGGCGCGCCCCGACGCTGGAATGGGCCTGCGCCTCGCCGCCGCCCTGCTACAATTTCGATTACACGCCGGTGGTGGAGAGCCTTGTCCCGCTGTGGCGCGAGGGCGCGCTGCCGGTGATGGACGGCATGGCGCTCGACAGCCGCGCGCTGCTCGTCACCTCGGCCGTCGAGGGCATTCCCGAATACCGGCAGAACAGCGTCGGCCCCTCGATCTGGCCGTTCGTCGCCGCGCTGGCGGTGAGCGCGATGTTCATCGGCAGCATCTTCACCGCCTGGGCGGTGGTGGTCGGCGTGGTGCCGATCGGCATCGCGCTGACCATCTGGTTCTGGCCGACCCGCCTGCGCGCGACGAGCGGCCCCTTTGCGCGGAAGCCCGAATGATGCCGCGCCCGGTCCGTGTCGTCGGCGACCTTTCGGGGCTTCCCGGCAGCCAGCACGGCGCACGCCACCTCGTCTGGTGGGGCAATCTGGGGTTCATGGTGATCGAGGGCACCGGGTTCGTGCTGGCGATCGGCGTCTATCTCTACGTCCGCAGCCTGGGGCACGTCTGGCCGCCCCCCGGCGACGCGCCGCCCGACCTGCTGTGGAGCGCCGTCTTTACCGCGGGGCTGCTGCTGAGCGAGCTGCCCAATTGGTGGGTCCACCGTCAGGCGCACTTCCGGCGGGCGGCCGAAACACGCCGGGGCGTGCTGATGATGACGCTGATCGGACTCGCGCTGATCGCGGTGCGCTGGTTCGCGCTCCAGCACCTCAACGTGCGCTGGGACCATGACGCCTATGGATCGGTGCTGTGGATGCTGATGGTGCTCCACACCATCCATATCGTGACCGACGTCGGGGATACCGGCGTCCAGGCGCTGTGGCTCTACACGCATGTGATCGGCGAGGACCAGTTCGAGGACGTCATCGACAACGCCAATTACTGGACCTTCGTCGTGGTCGCCTGGCTGCCGATCTACGTGCTGCTCTATTGGCTGCCGAGGTGGGCATGAATCGCGACCCCGATCATTCGCGGCCATGGATCGCCTTCGTCCTGCCGATCGCGGCGTGGTTCGTGTTCCAGCAGGGGATCGGCGGACCGCTCCACGTCGATTGCGCGGCAGGGCGGCCGTGGCTGGGGCCGCTGTGGGGAGGCGGGAGCCTGATCGTGTGCGCCGTCGCCGCGCGGATCGCCTGGCCGCAGGCGATGGGCGAGACGACCGGCATCAGGGGAGCGGTGCCGTGGCTCGCGCGCGTCGCTTTGCTGTCGGCAGGGGTATTCGGGCTGGCGATCCTGTTCCAGACGCTCGCGACGCTGATCGTGCCGTCATGCGCGCGCTGAGGCTCCTTGCGCCGGGACTTGCCCCGCCGGCCGGGCGGAGGATGGCCGATGTCCGCTAGCCTCAGATTCCTCGTGCTGCTGGCCGGCCTGGCGTTCGTATCGGGCGTGGCGGCGATCATCGTCCGGCATCACCAGACGACGCACCAGGCCAAGGTGACCGCCGAGCAACTGACCGGCGGCGACGCCGCGGCCGGCAAGGCGGCGATCCTCCGCTATGGCTGCGGCGCCTGTCATGAAATTCCCGGTATTCCGGGCGCGCAAGGACGCGTCGGCCCATCACTCGACGGGTTCGCGCTGCGCGCCGAAATCGCCGGCCGGCTGTCGAACGATCCGTCCCGCCTGATGCGCTGGTTGCGCCACCCGCAGCAGGTCAGCCCGGGCAACGGGATGCCCGATCAGGGGATCGGCGAGCGCGATGCTCGAAACATCGCCGCCTATCTCTACACGGAGCAATGACGCTGCCGGGCCGAGCGCTTCGGTTGCCGAACACCGGCGATCGGCCTATTATTCGACTCGGGCGAGCGCCCGTCAGCGGCGCCGCCCGGACGGCCGATCGGATAGGCCGAAGGAGAGGTGGCGATGGCGCATGCGCATGGTCATCACCCGGAACGAGTTCACGCGCTACGGCGGCCGGCGCGCGTCGCGCCGGCGCGGGTGCTGCGCAGGATTGCCGGCACACCGCGGTGCCCGCAATGCAATGATACCGGCTCGGTCTGGGTGGTCTGTCCGGATGCGGGCGCGGTGAAGCTGCCGTGCGCGTGCGGCCAGGTCGAGGCGCAGCACGGGATCGGGCTCGTCGACGTCGGGCTGGCGACCGCGTTCGTCGTGTGCTGCGGAGCGGCCGTCCTGCTGCTGTGAGGTCAGTCGCGTGAGCCGCGCTCGATCGAATCGAGGATGCGGGCGCCGGCCATGAACACGCTGATCGGGCAGACCGCGAACAGCAGCTTGCCGCCCACCCCCGGATATTGGTGCAGATAGTGGATGCCGCGCTCGACCGCGCCGAGGCCGAGCGCGTAGATGATAACAAACGCCTCGAACTTGGTCTTGATGACGAACAGCCGGGCGAGCTTCCTCCACATGCGGAATGTTAAGCAAATGTCGCGCCAGCCGCGCGAATCCGTGATTCCGGATTAAGAGACTTGGTTAACTGTCAAATAACCCGACACAATCCAACGCCTCGAGCAGCGCGGTATGGGCGCGCTCGATGCCGCCGATCAGCGCCGGATCGGCGATCGCGGCGGCGTCGATCGCCTCTGGCCAATGCCGTTCGACGACCGCCGCGATCTGGTCGAGCCGCGCCTCGTCGACCAGGAAGCGCGAGTCGATGGTCGCGGTGTCGGCGACGACGCGCAGGCGCAGGCAGGCCGGACCGCCGCCGTTCGCCATCGATTCGCGGACATCGACCAATTCGAGCCGGCGGATCGGGCCGTTGCCGGCGACATGCTCCTGAAGCCAGCCCCAGACGCGCGGGTTGTCGCGCGCCTCGCCGGGCAGGACCAGCGCCATTGCGCCGCTGGGCAGCGTCACCAGCTGCGCGTTGAACAGATAGGAGGAGACCGCGTCGGCGAGGCTGACGCGGGCGGCGGGGACCTCGACGATCTCGATCTCGGGCATCCGCTCGCGCAGCGCGGCGAAGAAGCGCGCCTTGTCGGCGAAGGCCTGTTCGTGCGCGAACAGCACGCGCCCGTTGGCGACCGCGACGACGTCGTTGTGGAACGCTCCGGCGGCGATCGCGTCGGGCGCCTGCTCAACGAACACAGTGGCGTCGGGATCGAGCCGGTGCGCGCGCGCGACCGTTTCGCTCGCCTCACGATGCTGGCGGGCAGGGTAGGGGCCGCCCGGGACGCCATAGACGAACACCTCGATGCCGGGCCGGTCGTGCTCGGCGCAGAGCCGCATGTGGTTGGCCGCGCCCTCGTCGCCGAACGGCGGCGGGACGGGGGCGTGGACCGCGAACGCCTCGTGCGCGAAGATGGTGCGAAGCTGCGCCAGCGTGTCGCGCCATTCGTGGCTGCGGTGCGGCATGGTGACGAGGTTGGCGACGGTGAGGTGGCAGCGGCCGTCGATCGCGTCGGGCGCGGGCGAGACGGTGGCGGCGTTGGCCGCCCACATCGACGAAGCCGACAGCGCCTGCGCCTGGAGGTGCGGGGCGGCCTCGGCATAGGTCGTGGCGAGGCGCGCCAGCCAGCGGTGGTCGGGGCGCGGCGGGGGGAGCAGGATGCCCTGGACGAGGCCGAGGCGAAGGTTGGCGCGCATCTTGGCGATGCCCTGCAGCGCGGCGGCGCGCGGGTGCGACAGCTTGCCGGCGTTGCTCGTCGCGGCGAGGTTGCCGGGGCTGAGCCCGGCATAATTGTGGCTGGGGCCGACGAGGCCGTCGAAGTTGATCTCGCGGAGCATCAGGCGCGTCCCGCGATGCTGATGCGGTCGCCCTCGGCAAGCCCGAGCGTCGCGGCGCAGCCGGCGTCGAGCGTCGCGCCGCCGTCGCTCAGCCGGACCTTGCCATAGGCGGAGCGGAAGTCGCGCAGCCGGCCGGTCGCGACCAGCGCGGACTCGCCGCCGTTGCCGATCGCCCCGATCGACGCGTCGCGCGCCTCGCGGATCGTGCGGACGGTGTCGGTGCGCGCGGTCATCGTCGGGCCGCCGTCGAAGATGTCGATATAGTTTTCGAAGCGGAAGCCCTCCTTCTCCAGCATCCGCATCGCCGCGCGGCCGGAGGGGTGCGGAAGCCCGATCACCGCGCGCGCGGTTTCGGACAGCATCGCGGTGTAGATCGGATGCTTGGGCATCAGGTCGGCGATGAACTGGTTGCCGTGGGTGGCGTTGAACTGGTCGGCGTCCTGGAAGTTCATCCCGAAGAAGCGGCCGGCGAGCCCGTCCCAGAAGGGTGAGCCGCCGGCTTCGTCGATCACGCCGCGCAGCTCGGCGAGGATGCGGTCGGCGAAGCGCGCGCGATGGGCGCGGATGAACAGGTAGCGGCTGCGCGCGAGCAGCAGGCCGAGGCCGCCGGCGCGCTCGCCGGGGTGGAGGAACAGGCCGCCGACCTCGCTCGATCCTTCGAGGTCGGTCGAGAGTGTCAGCATGTCGGCCCGAAAAGTGCGATCGAGCTCCGACGAATGCTGCGTCAGCGTCCCGATGCGGTAGGAATAGAAAGGCCAGGTCTGCCCCACCTGGGTGAAGATCTGGCAGGTTCCCCGCACCTCGCCGGTCTCGACATTTTCGAGGATCAGCACGAACAGGTCGTCGCCGACATCGTCGTCCGTACGCGCGAAGCTCGCGTGGCTGCGGTCGAGCTTGCCCTTGAGCGCAGCGCGATCGGGCGGCAGGTTGGTGAAGCCGCCGCCGGTCAGCTTGGCCATCTCGTAGAGCGGCTGGATATCCTCGTCGCGCGCGGCGCGGATGCGAAAGCTCATAACCCTCCCTTTTCTGCGATCCTCAGGATCGTGACTGCCGACAGCGCCGCCCGTTCGGGAAGGCTGTCGACGAGCAGATATTCGTCGGACGAATGGATCGCCCCGCCACGCGCCCCCATCGTGTCGATCACCGGCACACCGACGGCAGCGATGTTGTTGCCGTCGCACACCCCGCCCGTGTCGCGCCAGGCGATCGCGAGGTCGAGATCGGCGCCGACCTGCTTCGCCAGCGCAAAGAGGCGCGAGGCGCCGTCGTCGATCGGCTTGGGCGGGCGGTTGAAGCTGCCGTGGACCTCGATGCGGACGTCGCGTTTGGCGGCGACATCGGCGACCGCGGCGTCGATCTCGGCTTTGGCGCGCGCGATTTCGTCGGCGGCCTTGGGGCGGAAGTTGACGCGCAGCACGGCGAGCTCGGGCACCACGTTGTTGGGCCCGCCGCCCTCGATCCGCGCGGGATTGACCGAGAGGGTGGGGCTCTTCGTCGCGGCGAGCCGCACCGCGATTTCCGCCGCGGCGACGATCGCGTTGCGGCCGTCATCGGGGTTGCGGCCGGCGTGGGCGCTCTTGCCGGTGACGACGATCGAAAAATTGCCCGTGCCGCCGCGCGCGCCGGCGAGCGTGCCGTCGGGAAGCGCAGGCTCGTAGGTCAGCGCCGCGACCTTGCCGCGCGCGGCGCGTGCGAGCAGCGCGGCGGAGGAGAAGGAGCCGGTTTCCTCGTCCGAG
>DASTWI010000004.1:0-142375 GCA_035776635.1 Sphingomonas sp.
CGATGATCTTCTGGATCACCGCCTTGGCGGGCGCGGGGTTTTCTTCGAGCCATTCGGCGAGCTTGTCTGCCATCAGGCTTTCCATCGGCTGGCGCACCTCGGACGAGACGAGCTTGTCTTTGGTCTGCGACGAAAACTTGGGATCGGGCAGCTTGACCGAGACGATCGCCGATAGCCCTTCG
This sequence comes from Sphingomonas sp., assembly GCA_035776635.1. GTDB lineage: Bacteria > Pseudomonadota > Alphaproteobacteria > Sphingomonadales > Sphingomonadaceae > Sphingomonas. The sequence continues at coordinate 183 of DASTWI010000004.1, forward strand.
CGCATGTCGTCGCCGGTGAGCGTCACCTTCTCCTTCTTGAGCAGGCCGGAGCTCTCGGCATAATTGTTGAGCGTGCGCGTCAGCGCGGCGCGGAACGCCGCCATGTGCGTGCCGCCGTCGCGCTGGGGGATGTTGTTGGTGAAGGCGAGCACGTTCTCGTAATAGGAATCGTTCCATTCGAGCGCGACGTCGATCGTGATGTCGTCGCGGCTGCCCGAGATCGCGATCGGATCGGCAAAGAGCGGCGTCTTGTTGCGATCGAGCCACTTCACGAAGGCGGCGATCCCGCCTTCGTAGAACAGCTCGACCTCGCGCTTCTCCTCGTGTCGTGCGTCGACCAGGATCAGCCGCACGCCCGAATTGAGGAAGGCGAGCTCGCGATAGCGGTGCTCGAGCTTCTCGAAATCGAACTCTGTGATCTTGAACGTCTCAGGGCTCGGCAGGAAGGTGACGCGCGTGCCCTTCCGGTCCGACGGACCGACCACCTTGAGCGGCGCCACGGCGTCGCCATGCTCGAAGCGCATGTAATGCTCTTCGCCGTCGCGCCAGATGGTCAGGTCGAGATAATCGCTGAGCGCATTGACCACCGACACGCCGACGCCGTGCAGCCCGCCCGACACCTTGTAGGCGTTGTCGTTCGACGTGTTGTCGAATTTCCCGCCGGCGTGGAGCTGAGTCATGATGACCTCGGCCGCCGAAACGCCCTCTTCCTTGTGGATGCCGGTCGGAATGCCGCGGCCGTTATCCTCGACCGAGACCGAACCGTCGGGGTTGAGCGTGATCAGGATGCGGTCGCAATGCCCGGCGAGCGCCTCGTCGATCGCATTGTCGGAAACCTCGAACACCATATGGTGGAGACCCGATCCGTCGTCGGTATCGCCGATATACATGCCCGGCCGCTTGCGCACGGCGTCGAGGCCCTTCAGCACCTTGATCGATTCGGCGCCGTAGTCATTCTGCTTGGGGGTGTCGCTCATAGTCGAGCATATAGGGATTCACAGCCCCGAACGGAAGCAAAATGGACCCCGCCGAAACCGGCGCGAACCAGGGAGAAAACGGCCGATGATCCCGCTGATACTGCCGATGCTGCTCTCCGCGACTGCAGCCGACATGCCGCGCTATCCGGATCTGCCGCCCGACCTCGCCGAGGCGGCGCGTGCGTTCGACAGGGCGCAGGTGAAAGGCGACGGCGCGGCGCTCCAGCGGCTGCTTGCCGACGATTACCTGCTGGTCAATTCGCAGGGACAGACCGAGACCAAGGCGGACTTCATCCGCGATTATACCGCGCCCGGATTCAGCTTCGCGCCGTTCACGATCCAGAAGCCGGTCGAGAAGGTCTGGGCTTCCGGCGCGGTGCTCGGCGGCGTGGTCGACGCGAAAGGGACCAGCGGCGGCAAACCCTACGCCTTCCGGATGCGGTTCGCCGACATCTGGGCGAAGCGCGACGGCACATGGCAGGTGATCTACACCCAGGCGCGCCGCGCGCTGCCGGGGGAGTGAGTTGCGGGCCCGCGCTGACGAGCTGGGTCCTTCGCGCGCGCTCCCTTCCGCATCGTTCGTGCGGAGCTTGTCGAAGCACGATTGCCCGGCGCTCTCACTCGCCCCTCGACAGGCTCAGGGCGAACGGCGGGTGGGGGCGAAAGGGAATAACCCGGGGAGGGGGAACTCGCCTTTACCGCCCCTGCGCGCGCCAGCGTTTGATCGTGCGCGCGATGATCGCGTCCTCGTCGCCGACGTCGCGCCACAGTTCGGAGAACAGCGGATCGCCCGATGCCGGGCGCTTCGCGTCCTCGAGCGTGTCGAACGCGACGCGGATCGGCACCGCGACACCCTCGCCGCAGACGATGCATTCGCGGTTGCGCAGCGCCGGGATCGCATCGAGGAAACCGCGCGCGCCCTCGGGCATCGCCGCACGGACGAACGCCTGGTCGCGATCGTTGTTGAGGCGCATCGAGATGATCGTGCCGCATTGCGACAGCACGCCCTCCGCCAGGTCCGACGGCCGCTGCGTGATGAGGCCCAGCGAGACCCCGTACTTGCGGCCTTCCTTGGCGATCCGGCTGAGGATTCGCCCGACCGACGAGCGTTCGGCCATGTCGCCGCTGGGAATGTAGCGATGCGCCTCTTCGCAGACCAGCAGGATCGGCCGTTTGGGTTCGTTGCGCGACCAGATCGCGAAATCGAACACCATCCGGCTCAGCACCGAAACCACCACCGAGGTGATCTCCGACGGAACGCCCGACACATCGATGATGGAAATCGGCTTGCCGTCGCCGGGCAAGCGGAACACGCGCGCGATGAAATCGGCCATCGTGTCGGCGACCAGCATCCCCGAGAACATGAAGCCGTAGCGCGGATCGCCCTTGATCTCCTCGATCTTGGTCTTGAGCCTGAGATACGGCGCGGTGTCCCCCGCGCGGTCCATCTTGCCCATTTCGAGCTGGATGATGTTGGTGAGGTCGGACAGCAGATACGGCACCGGCGCATCGACGGTAAGCTTTGAAATCTCCTGCCCGACTCGTCCCTTGGCGCGGGCGGCGAGCAGGCACTTCGCCAGGATGTCGGCGTCGATCTGGCGGTCGGCGCCCTTGGCGGTCAGGAACACCTCGCAATGTTCCTCGAAGTTCATCAGCCAATAGGGCATGGCGAGGTTGCCGACGTCGTAGATCGCGCCGGTGTCCTTGAACGCTGCCGAATATTCGCCGTGCGGATCGATCATCACGACATGGCCCTGCGGCGCGAGCGCGCAGATGCGGTGGAGCAGCAGCGCCGCCGCGGTCGACTTGCCGGTGCCGGTCGAGCCGAGCAGCGCGAAATGCTTGCCGAGCAGCGCATCGACATAGAGCGCGGCGCGCACGTCGCTGGTCGGATAGACGCTGCCGATCTCGATATGCGCACGGTCTTCCGCGGCATAGATCTGCTTGAGGTCCGCGGTCGACACCGGAAACACGACGCAGCCCGGCTGCGGATAGCGGGTGACGCCGCGGCGGAACTTGTAGAGTTTGCCGGTCAGCCGCTCTTCGTCGCCCTCGCCGAGAAAATCGACTTGCGCGGCGATCCGCCCGTCCTTGTGATCGAGCAGCTTGAGCGAGCGGATGTTGGCGATCAGCCATACTCCGCCGACGCGCATCTTGATCTGGCTGCCGACTTGGCCCGCGCTGGCGACCACCGGATCGGTGCTGAGCGCCGCCTCGTCCAGTGCGGCGATGTCCAGGATGACCTGACTGCTCGCCCCGGCGATATCCGCCACCGCGCCGATCCCGCGCACGGCGATCGTGCCGGGCAGCCCTTCGACCGTGGTCGGCGGGGCGGTCGAGGCGGGTTCGAAGCCGCGCGGCTGCATGTTGATCGTCTCGGTCATGTGCGGGTCGGTTCCCCCGGGTCCTTTGCCGAAGGACCATGCGCGCGAAACCGTAAAGATTGGGTTTGCCGGCCGCCCGGCTCAGCTGCGCCGCGCGACCCAGCCGGCCGCCCAGCCGAGCAGCACCGACAGCGCCACCGCAGTCGCGCCATAGCGGACCGGGTGCCGCTCGGCCGCGCGCGCGACGAACCGCTCGAATCCCGACTTGCGGATCTCGACCTCGCGCACTGCGACCGCGAGGACATGGCCGTTGCGGACCAGGAACGTCTCTGCGGTGAAACGGCCGACCGGCACGCGCGCAGGGATCGGGATGCGCGCGCGATAGAGCACGCCGTCGGTGATCTCGACCGCGCCGGGACGCGCCGCATAGAGGCCCTCGCGCTCGCGCAGCGCGACCAGCCCGCGAGCGAAGCGCGTCTGCTCGGCGATCGGCGCGGTCGAGGCGGGCGACAGGTTCAGGCTGTCGAGCCCCAGTTCGTAGATCGCCCGCGTCCGCGCATCGAGCAGCGTCTCGACCGGGCGCGACCCTGCGATCGCGTAGAAGGACGGCGCGGTGCGGTAGCGCATCCGGCCCGAATTGACCCAGATGCCGGCGATCTTCTTCTTGCCGCGCACCGTGATCGACTGCATCGGCCCCTTGACCACGGTGATGATGTCGGCGGGATCGTCACCCGCCCCGGGGGTCCGGCCGCCGGGATAGAGGATCGCACCGAACAGCAGCAGGTCCGCGCCGGTGAAGCTGTAGGCGATCTCGATATTGCGGTTCGAGACGTCGGGAACGAGCTTTGGCTTGGCCGCCCCGACCAGCATCGGCGCGAGCGCCAGGGCCAGCACAGCGCGCGCGCGGCTCACGACAGCTCGACCGAATAGAGGTCCACCGGGCGCCAGCCGAGCCCGATCGCCATCCGCACCGCGACGATCAGGACGATGATCGCCAGCAGCAGGCGGAGATATTCGGGCTTGATCCGGGTCGAGAGCCGCGCGCCGACCTGCGCCCCGGCGACCGAGCCGACCAGCAGCAGCGCGGCGAGCACGATATCGACCGCCTTGGTCCCCGTCGCGTGCGCCATCGTCGCCGCGGCGGTGACGAACAAGGTCTGGAACAGCGAAGTGCCGACCACCACCTGCGTGGACATGCCGAGCAGGTAGAGCATCGCCGGGATCAGCACGAAGCTGCCGCCGACGCCGAGCAAGGTGGTCAGCACCCCCGTCCCGCAGCCGAGCAGCAACGGCGCGAGCGGCGAGATATAGAGGCCCGAGCGATAGTAGCGCGTCCGCAACGGCAGCGCGGTGACCAGCGGATGGTGGCGCCGCTTGCGCGCGGGCACCGGTCCGCCCCTGCCGAGCACGCCGAGGCTGCTCAGCGATTCGCGCCCCATCATCGCGCCGATCGCGCCGAGCAGCAGCACGTAGATCAGCGCGATTACCGTATCGATTTGTCCGGTGGTCTGCAGCCACGCGAACAGCTTGGCGCCGAGCCATGCGCCGACCATGCCGCCGGCAACCATCGTCAGGCCCATCTTCACATCGACGCCCTGGCGGCGGAAATGCGCGAACACCCCCGACACGCACGATCCCGTCACCTGGCTCGCCGAGGTCGCGGCGGCGACCGTCGGCGATATGCCATAGACGATCAGCAACGGCGTCGTGAGGAACCCGCCGCCGACGCCGAACATGCCCGACAGCAGCCCGACCCCTCCGCCGAGCAGCACGATCACGAGCGCATTGACCGACAAATTGGCGATCGGCAGATAAACGTCCATGCCGGCCAGCGTTATCGCGTTCGGCGCGCCGTAGGAAGCGCTGCGGTGCGCTGGAGGCGTTTGCTGCCTTTGCCGGCCCGGACTCGGGTTTTCTAAGCCTCCGACAGCGCGACGATATGATCGAACACCGCCTGGTGGAGCGGTTGCGCGAAGGCGCAGCCGTAGCGGACCCCGTCGCGCCAGGCGACGCGCGCCTCGAGACCCGCAAGGCCGGGCAGCGTCAGCCACACCGTGCCGCCTTCGTACAGCGTAAAGCTGGTCTCCGCGCGAAAGCCGGTGGTCGAAAGGTCGATGACGTCGATCGGGAAGCGCGTGGTCCCGCGGTCGCGCAGCTGCGCGGTAAGCCGCACCGCCTTGCGCAGCGCGCGGCGACTGTCGTTGCCGGAAGACTCGATCGGATCCGTCACATCCGCTCTGCTACGCCAGCGGGCCTGCCGACGCGTTAATGTGAATCAATGGCGGTGTGCGGCCGGGGAAGCGGAGCCCTTGGCCGGATACCGATTGCCGGAGCCGTCGCGCCGATATAGCGGTCGCGTGATGAAGACCAGATTCGCCCTGCTTCTCCCGCTCGCGCTCGCGGCGTGCGTCACCCCTGAGGCCCGCGAGGCACGGGTCGCCCGCGGGCTCGAACATGCGGGGCTCAAGCCGCACCTCGCGCAGTGCATGGCGGGCCGTATGGTCGATCGCCTCTCGCTCGGTCAGCTTCGCCAGCTCGGCCGTCTGCCCAAGGCGCCGCGCGCGCAGTCCTTCGACGAATTGCTCTACCGCCTCCGCGCGCTCGACGATCCCGAGATCGTCCGAGTCACCAGCAAGGCGGCGCTCAAGTGCGAGATCGATCACGCTCTGAATTGAGAGTTGTTCGCAATAGCAATAACTGGGATTCGGGGTGGATTCGGCCCCTCGACTGTGCTTTAGGCGCGCCCAAACCTCTCCCCGCACAAAGGCGAGTCCGTCATGAACATCCACGAATATCAGGCCAAGGAATTGCTCGCGAAGTTCGGCGTGCCGGTGCCCGCCGGTTTTGCCGCGATGAGCGTCGAGGAAGCGGTCGCAGCCTCGAAGAAGCTGCCCGGGCCGCTTTACGTGGTCAAGGCGCAGATCCACGCCGGCGGCCGCGGCAAGGGCAAGTTCAAGGAACTGCCGCCCGAAGCCAAGGGCGGCGTCCGCCTCGCCAAAACCGCGGATGAGGTGCGTCATGCCGCTCAGGAGATGCTCGGCAACACGCTCGTCACCGTCCAGACCGGCGAGCACGGCAAGCAGGTCAACCGCCTCTACGTCACCGACGGCGTCGATATCGCCAAGGAATTCTACCTCGCGCTACTCGTCGATCGCGCCACCGGCCGCGTCGCCTTCGTCGTTTCGACCGAGGGTGGGATGGACATCGAGACCGTCGCGCACGAAAGCCCTGAGAAGATCCACACCTTCGACGTCGATCCCGCGACCGGCTTCATGCCGCACCACGGCCGCGCCGTTGCCAAGGCGCTGGGCCTCACCGGCGACCTCGCCAAGCAGGCGCAGAGCCTCGCCGCCAAGGTCTATGCCGCCTTCCTCGGCACCGACGCCTCGCAGATCGAGATCAACCCGCTCGCCGTCACCGACGACGACAAGCTGATGGTCTTGGACGCCAAGGTCGGCTTCGATTCGAACGCCGGCTTCCGCCACAAGGATCTCGCCGAGCTGCGCGACGAGACCGAAGAGGACCCGCAGGAGCTCGAGGCGTCGAAATACGACCTCGCCTATATCAAGCTCGACGGCAATATCGGCTGCATGGTCAACGGCGCCGGCCTCGCCATGGCGACGATGGACATCATCAAATTGAACGGCGAATTCCCCGCCAACTTCCTCGACGTCGGCGGCGGCGCCAGCAAGGAGAAGGTGACCGCGGCGTTCAAGATCATCCTGTCGGACCCGGCCGTGAAGGGCATCCTGGTCAACATCTTCGGCGGCATCATGCGCTGCGACATCATCGCCGAGGGCATCGTCGCCGCCGCGAAGGAAGTGAACCTCTCGGTCCCGCTGGTCGTCCGGCTGGAGGGCACCAATGTCGACAAGGGCAAGGAAATCCTCGCCAATTCCGGACTCGCGATCGTCCCCGCCAACGATCTCGGCGATGCGGCGAAGAAGATCGTCGCCGAGGTGCGCAAGGCGGCTTGATCGTTTCACCTGAAACGATGAAATGGGGCTCGGGCGGATACCGTCCGGGCCCCTTTTCGTTGGTCGGACGAAAGGCGGGGCCGGGTGCCGCTACGGCAAGCGGCGTTTCCCGTACCCGACTTGCGAAAGTGACGTGAAACCGCCATTGAGGCGCCATACCGCGCCGGAGAAGGCGAAGGACAGACGAGCGGAGGCAAGCGAATGAAAGTGCTGGTTCCGGTCAAGCGAGTGCTTGACTATAACGTCAAGCCGCGGGTGAAGGCCGACGGCAGCGGGGTCGATCTCGCCAACGTCAAGATGAGCATGAACCCGTTCGACGAGATCGCCGTCGAAGAGGCGATTCGCCTCAAGGAAAAGGGCGCCGTTACCGAAATCGTCGCGGTCTCGATCGGCGAGGCGAAGTGCCAGGAGACGCTGCGCACCGCCCTGGCGATGGGCGCCGACCGCGCGATCCTCGTCCAGACCGACGAGCGCGTCGAGCCGCTCGGCGTCGCCAAGATCCTCGCCAGGATCGTCGCCGAGGAATCTCCCGAACTGGTGATCCTCGGCAAGCAGGCGATCGACGACGACAACAACCAGACCGGGCAAATGCTCGCCGGCCTGCTCGGCTGGGGCCAGGGCACCTTCGCCTCGAAGGTCGAGATCGCCGACCCCGGATCGGGGTCCGGGGCAGGCGGCCGCATCAAGGTGACGCGCGAAGTCGATGGCGGCCTCGAAACCGACGACCTCAAGCTCCCGGCGATCGTCACCACCGACCTGCGTTTGAACGAGCCGCGCTATGCGTCGCTCCCCAACATCATGAAGGCCAAGTCGAAGCCGCTCGCGCAGAAGACCCCCGCCGATTACGGCGTCGACGTCGCCCCGCGGCTGACGATCACCACCGTGTCGGAACCGCCCAAGCGCACCGCCGGCGTCAAGGTCGCCGATGTCGATGAGCTGGTGACGAGGCTGAAGGCGATGGGCATCGCGAAATAGCGGCACGCGCGCAAAAACGTTCGGGCTGGGCCTGTCGAAGCCCGTTCCACGATCGACCCGAAAGATGCCCTTCGACAAGCTCAGGGCGAACGGGTCAGGAAATCGAGGTTGAGGATATGAAAACGCTGGTTTGGGTCGAGCATGACGGCACCGCCGTCAAGGACGCAACGCTCGCCGCCGTCACCGCCGCATCGAAGCTCGGCGAGGTCCACCTGCTGGTCGCCGGGGAAGGCGTGGATAGCGTCGCCGCCGAAGCCGCCAGGATCGCCGGCGTCGGCAAGGTCCATGTCGCCGACGACGCGGCTTATGCCCATGCGCTGGCCGAGAATGTCGCGCCACTGGTGGTCGAGCTGATGGGCCACCACGACGCCTTCGTCGTCCCCGCCACCACGACGGGCAAGAACATCGCCCCGCGCGTCGCCGCGCTGCTCGACGTCATGCAGGTTTCGGACATCCTGTCGGTCGAAGGCGCCGACACGTTCACCCGCCCGATCTACGCCGGCAACGCGATCGCCACGGTCAAGACCAGCGACGCCAAGCTGGTGATCACCGTCCGCACCACCGCGTTCGACAAGGCCGCCGCCGAAGGCGGTTCGGCCGCGATCGAGAAGGTCGCGAGCACCGGCGACACCGGCCTCTCGACCTTTGCCGGCGAGGAAGTCTCCAAGTCGGAGCGCCCCGAACTCACCTCGGCCAAGGTGATCGTCTCGGGCGGCCGCGCATTCGGCTCGTCGGAGCAATTCCACGCGCTGCTCGATCCGCTTGCCGAAAAGCTCGGCGCCGGCGTCGGCGCCAGCCGCGCCGCGGTCGATGCCGGCTATGCCCCCAATGACTATCAGGTCGGCCAGACCGGCAAGATCGTCGCGCCGGAAGTCTATATCGCGATCGGCATCTCGGGCGCGATCCAGCACCTCGCCGGCATGAAGGATTCGAAGACGATCATCGCCATCAACAAGGACGAGGACGCCCCGATCTTCCAGGTCGCCGACATCGGCCTGGTCGGGGATCTGTTCAAAATCGTGCCGGAATTGACCGAAAAGCTGTAGTCGGGGGCGCGCCATCGTTCGCGCTGCGCGCGTCGGCTTCGTCCAGGAGAACCTCTCGACCAATGTGGTGCTCCTGCGAAAGCAGGAGCCCAGAGGTTCGAGTGCATCGCCTGTGACACTGGGCTCCTGCTTTCGCAGGAGCACAAAGGGTCCCTACCCGACCAGCGCCTTCGCTCCCTTCAGGTCGGCGACGAACTTCGCGAATTCCTCGTCCTTGCGCGCGCGGTCGGGGATTCGCAGCAGATAGCTCGGGTGGACCGTCACCCAGCCGATCCCGCCCTCCGCCAGCTCCTGCGCCTGTCCCCGCGCTCGCGCGATCGTCACCGCACGGCCGAACAGCGCGCGCGCCGCGCTGGCGCCGAGCGCCACGGTGACCTCCGGCCGGACCAGCGCGGTCTCCTGCGCGAACCACCAGCGGCACGCGGCGATTTCGCCGGCATTGGGCTTGGAATGGATGCGGCGCTTGCCGCGGCGCTCGAACTTGAAATGCTTGACCGCGTTGGTGACATAGACTCGCGCGCGGTCGATCCCCGCCGCGCCCAGCGCACGATCGAGCACGTGCCCCGCCGGCCCGACGAACGGCTGCCCGGCGAGGTCCTCCTGATCGCCCGGCTGCTCGCCGACCAGCATGATCGGCGCAGTGACCGGACCTTCGCCGAACACCGTCTGTGTCGCGTCCTTGTAAAGCGGACAGCGCGTGCAGCCTGCAGCCTCGTCGCGTAGCGCCTCCCATGCAGTGCGGGCGTTGCTGGTCGGTCGGGGGCGAGTCATCCGCCCTCAACGCATCGTCAGGCTGGATGGTTCTTGAGCTCGTCGCCGATGATGCGGACGACGTGGAGCACGTTGGTCGATCCGGGGGTCTTGAACGGCACGCCGGCAATCACGATCACCCGGTCGCCCGCCGCCGCGACATGGTGCCTGAGCGCCATTCGCTTGGCCTTGGCGACCATGTCCTCGAACGACTCGACGTCGCGCGTGTGGACGGCATAGGCGCCCCACAGCAGCCCGGTGCGCCGCGCGGTCTCCATTTTCGGCGTCAGCACCATCACCGGCACCGACGGACGCTCGCGCGCGACGCGCCGCGCGGTCGAGCCCGAGGTAGTGAAGCAGATGATCGCAGTCGCCGACACCGTGCGCGCGATCTGCTTGGCCGCTTCGGCGATCGCGTCGGCGGTGGTCGGGTCGGGCCGCGTCACGGTGAAGTGGACGCGGTCGCCGTGGCGCGGGTCGCGCTCGACCGCCTCGCCGATCGAGTTCATCATCGCCACCGATTGCACCGGCCAGTCGCCCGCCGCGCTCTCCGCCGACAGCATGATCGCGTCGGCGCCGTCGTAGATCGCGGTGGCGACGTCGGACACCTCGGCGCGCGTCGGGGTCGGCGAATGGATCATCGATTCGAGCATTTGCGTCGCCACTACCACCGGCTTGCCCTGCCGGCGCGACACCTCGACGATCCGCTTTTGCAGCGGCGGAACGTCCTGCGGCGGCAGCTCGACGCCCAGATCGCCGCGCGCGACCATCACGCCGTCGCACATCTCGACGATCTCCTCCAGCCGGTCGATCGCGGCGGGCTTCTCGATCTTGGCGAGCAGCGACGCCCTGCCCTGGATCAGCTTGCGCGCCTCGGCGAGGTCGTCGGGCCGCTGGACGAACGACAGCGCGATCCAGTCGACCCCTTGCTCGAGCGCGAAGGCGAGGTCGGAGCGGTCCTTGTCGGTCAGCGCCGCCATCGGCACCACCACGTCGGGGACGTTGAGGCCCTTGTTGTTCGATAGCGGCCCGCCGACCTCGACCAAAGCCTCGATCCGCTCGGCGTCATGGTCGGTGACGCGCAGCACCAGCTTGCCGTCGTCGAGTAGCAGCCGCGCGCCGGGCTCGACCGCGGAGAAGATCTCGCGGTGCGGCAGTTCGACTCGCGTGGCGTCGCCCGGCGCGGGATCGCGGTCCAGCACGAACGCCGATCCCGTCTCCAGCATCACCTTGCCGCCCGCGAACCGGCCGACGCGCAGCTTGGGTCCCTGCAGGTCGGCGAGGATCGTCGTCGGCCGTCCGTATTTCTTCTCCAGCGCGCGGATCGCTTGGATCACCGGCACCTTCGAATCCTGGTCGCCATGGCTCATGTTGATGCGGAACGCATCGGCGCCGGCGGCGAACAGCTGCTCGATCATGTCGGGCGAGTTGCTCGCCGGGCCCAGCGTCGCGAGCACGCGGACCTTGCGCGAGCGGGGGGCGGAGGCCTTGGTCATATCAAATCCTGTGGCTTGTGCCGGGGCCGCTCTAATCCCTATCTCGCATCGATCAACCATGGAGGCGAAAAATGCCGAGGCTCGATGACATCGATGACGCAGTGGCGGCTGCGGCGTTCCGCACGCTGGTGCGGCACCTCCGGCAGCGCAGCGATGCGCAGAATGTCGAGCTGATGGGGCTCGCCGGCTTCTGCCGCAACTGCCTCGCCGACTGGCTGGCCGAGGCGAGCGGCGGCCGCCTCGACACCGCGGCGGCGCGGCAGGCGATCTATGGCATGCCCTATTCGGAATGGAAGGCGAAGCACCAGGTCGAAGCTACCCCCGAGCAGCTCGCCCGTATGGACGCGAGCGTCGCGAGGAACCGCACCGACGCCGATCTCGACGAAGCGCTCGAGGAAAGCTTTCCGGCAAGCGACCCGCCCGCGATGACCGAACCGGGACGCTAGGTCACATACCCATAAACAGGAATCCTTTGGAGGGTAGTTTCTGATTCAGTTGCCGCATGTTTTGCGAAGGCTGAGATGGGACGTTTTGATCTGACGGATTTCGAGTGGTCGGTGATCGCGCCGCTGTTGCCTACGAAGGTACGTGGTGTGAAGCGAGTGGACGACCGGCGGGTATTGAACGGGATTTTCTAGCGGCTGCGCACGGGGGCGCCCTGGGCGGACATCCCGTCGCGCTACGGGCCGCACACGACGTGCGTGAACCGCTTCAACCGGTGGCGCAAGGCAGGGGTGTGGAAGCGGATATTGGACGCCGTGCCCGAGGCTTATGCCGGCGATATCGAGATGATCGACAGCTCGTCGATCCGGGTGCATCAGCACGCCGCCAACGCCCAAAAAAAGCCCGCCGATCCCGTTGCATGGATCGCTCGCGCGGCGGCCTGACGACCAAGCTCCATGCCGTGGTCGACGCCAACGGCCTGCCAATCAACCTGTGCCTCAGCGAAGGCCAGGCCTACGACGGGCACAGCCCGCATCCGCTGCTCAACAACCTCGTGCCCGGCTCGATCCTGCTCGCCGACCGCACCTATGATGCCGACAAGGTGCGCCACGCCATCGCAAACAAAGGCGCTTTTGCTAACATCCCGCCCATGCCCCAACGCACCCGCCGTCCGCCGTTCAGCCCTTTCCTTTATCGGCATCGCAACCTGATCGAACGCTTCTTCAACAAGCTCAAACACTTCAGGGCCATCGCCACCCGCTACGACAAGCGCGACGACAACTTCCTCGCCTCCGTCCAACTCGCTTCAATCCGCATCTGGTTGCGGTTTAATGAGTCGGTGGCCTAGAGGCCGGCCCCGAGTGTCAGCGTCACTCCCGAATCCGGCCGCGCCGCGCCGGCCACGCGTTCGCGCCAGTCGAGCGACAGTCGTGCCGAGGCGGCGCCGATCGGCAACGCCAGCCCGAGCGTCGGTCCGACGTCGAGCCGCGCGGCGTGACGCTGCGCTCCGCCCCATAGTCCGCCGCCGAGATCGAGCTTCGCCCGGCCGATCGCCGCGAACTGATGCGCCAGCCGAGCCGAGCCGTCGGCAAAACCCTCGAAAGTGCCCCGGTCGATCACGCCAGCCTGGCCATAGGCCTCGAACGCGAATCCCGCGCCGACGGGCCGCGGACCGAGCCCTCCGACCGCGCCCACGGCCATTCCGGCCCGTTCGGCGCCGTCCAGCGCCACCCGTCCCTCGGCAACGAGTCGCACCGGCAGGCGCGATGGCCGCCATTCAAGGCCCAGGGCCGCTTCGCGCCCGCGGCCGTGGAGCGGCGCGGTTAAGCGTCCCGCCACGGCCAGCTTGCCGCGGGGCTGAAGCGCATAAGCGACGCGCAGTCCCGCTTGAGACCCGCCGAGTTGCGGCGCGCCGAATCCGTTCCCCGCTCGATCGCCGCTGCGCGCCAGCATCCACAGATCGCCCGACCATCGACGCGCGGACGGCCTGCCCGATCGGGCCCGCGGCTGGACGGGAGCGACACTCAGGGGCCGATTCGGCGCCTCCTGACGCACGTTCTTCATTGGCGGCAGATCGGTCGAAGGACGTGAAACCGGCCGAGGCGGCGGCAGCCGCGCGATGGATTTGCCGGTTCGCGCGTGCCGATCGCCGGCAAGGCCGCTTGCGGGAGCACGCGATCGTGCTGCCGGCGTCGGCTCGCCAGCTGGAAATTCGCGGCCCGTCGTCACCGACACGTTGCGCGGCGATGCGACGGCCGGCGCGATCCTCGCTCCCGTCATATCGGCCGCGCTCGGCCAGAGCATGGCCATGCGCACCGCGACCCATCCCGTCAGGGTCAACGCCAGGAACCTGAGCGGCCGACCGGCACGCGCGGTCATCGCGCGATTGCGGCGTCCGGATCAGCGGGGAAGGCGTGGTGTGTCTTGTCCCACAGCGCAGGGCCGCCGCGCAGCATCGCTGCATAGCGCGTCACCGCTCGCCGCGCGGCGAGCAGCGCGATATAGTTGCCGACCACCATGCGCAGGGGCGCCAGGCAAGCTTCGCGCCAGCCGTACGCTGTAGCGGTGAAGCCGGTGCGCATCACCAGCCGCCAGCCGAGCACCGCCGCATTCACCGTGAGGATGACCCGCATCGCATAGGGCACCGCCGGAGTGGGCGCGTCGACCAGCTGGTGACCGATCAACGACTGTAGCGGGCCAAAAATTCAGGCCAATAATTCGGACGGCGCCGGGGCCGTATTGGCGTTGAAAGAGCGTTGCACCGGATGATGCAAAAGGGGCGCGGCCGATACCACGCCCCACATTTCTGCTAACGTGCGCGCCCCGCGCCGCCGCTTACATCGAGGCCTCCATCATCGGCAGAAACAGAAGGCCCGTCTCGCTCGGGCAACTTGGCGCTCGCTGCATCATGGTTCGCCTTCACCGCGGGGTAGAAGCGCTGCCATCCGAGGAGCTGCTGGGTTTGCTCATCGGCCGCCGCGAGTTTGGCAAGAAGTCCGTCACAATCGGAGCCCGCATAAGCACGGCAGGCGGGCTCGGGATCGTAGGGCACTGGCGTTGCGCTGCCGCCACCGTCAACGGGTCGGGCCGCGGTGAGCGCACGCAGCCGCTTGTCAGCGAGAGCGCGAGCATCGGCAAGATCAGCGCGGGTCCGCGCCAGCTGGTCGAGAACATCGGTCGATACCTCCTCGGATGCGCCGGCGTCGGCGCGCTCGACGGTGAGTGCTGATTGCGCGTCCTTGGCCATCGCGTCGGAGGTCGCCCGGCGCGCGGTGTCGATCGCCAGCCCCATCCCTCGAATCGTCTTCACCGCCTCCGCGGTGCCGAGGTCGCGCGGCGCCCCCTTGGCGTTGATGGCGTGGCTGCTTGCGCTCACGGCGGCGAGCAGATCGTCGCGCTGGCCGCGCCAATGCAGCCCGAGCGCGACCAGCGCGGCCACGGTAATCACCTCAACCGCCATCGCTATCAGGCGCAGCCGCGTCATAGCCCCTCCAGACATTGCGCACGCTCACGCTCGCGCCGGGCCAGCAGCCCCGCCACCGCCCGCCCGCCGGCGTAGCGCCAGGCCAGGAAGCCATCGCACGCCGCGCGCCATTGCTTGGCGTTGAACCGCCGCGCCACGGTCGAACGGCAATAGGCGCCGCTCCCGATATTGAAGGCGAGCCGCGTGGCGGCCGCGAGCTGGTGGGGACGATCGGCGAGGACGGGCGTGCACTTGAGCACCGCCGCCTCCGTTTGCCGAGCATCGGCAGTCAACAGCGCATCGCATTCGGCGTCGGAATGATAAGAGCCGGGCGTCGCGGTGCGGTCGGCGTGACCGAAGCAGTAGGTCGGCACCCGCGCGATGTCCAAATAGGTGACGTTGCGCTTCCCCTCGTCGGTCTTGAGGGCCGCGACCGCCATCGTCAGCGCAATGGCCGAGGCGCTGGCCAGCCCGAGCCCGACCTTGCCCTTCGCCGCCAGCGGCTTCCGGTCAGGCACCGCCGGCCTCCTTCCGTTGATCCCAATACCGCGCAATGAACAACACCACGAACACGGCCGGGCCGATCCACGCTGGCAACGTGGCGCGGATGTCGCTCGGCAACGCATTGAGCGCGGCACTGAGCGCGTCGGGAGCCGCCGAAAGATAGGTGATGATGACGGCGGCAACCGCCGCAAGGCGCATCGACCAGGCGCGCCACCAGCTCCGCCATTCGGGCAGCAGGCGCGCGGTGACGCGAGCCCAAAGATGCGCGACTATGGCGACGATCCAGTCGGTGATCCGCGTCACGACGCGCTCCCTTGCAACAGCATTGCACCGCCCTCGCACGCGCGTGATCGCCGCGGCGGCTTCTGCGTTCGGAAGCTCACGACCAGTCCTCGATCCGCAGCGCCCACTTGGTCTTGGTCGTATCTTGCCGCTCGTAAGGTTCGAGCCGGGAAAGCAGGCCCCAATGGATACGCTCGTTGAGCCCCGCCGTCGGATCAGGGTCCTCGATCACCAGCACGGTTGCAGTCTCGCCGGCGTCGAGCTGGAGACCATAGAGCGCGTCAGTTTCGGCATCGTCGAGATCACCGAGTGTCCACTGCCACCCGCCAGCGCGCGCGGCGCGCGAGGTGCCGAACCCGCCGCCGGAAAGACGCGTCACAACACCGGTATCGGTGACGAAGCGCCCACCCCCGTATTCGTGCCCCCATTTCGGACGGATCGCGCGGCCGACCGCAAGAACCCCGATATTCATGGCCGGCAGGGCAAGGCCGGCGATGCGGATGAACCGCACCTCCACCGGTTCGTCGAGCACGAGGAGAAAATGCTGCCGCGGCTGCGCGAGCCGCGACGGCGCCGGCTGCAACGTGCCGATCGCGGTGGTCGTATAATCGGCCGCGCCGCCCGTGATCGCGAAGCTCGCGCCGGCTCCGCCCTCCACGTAACCCAGAAAGACCGTGTCGATCGCGGCGACCGCGCCCAGATCGATATCGATCGTGCGATTGCCGCCGGCGGTCGAGGCCGCCTCCTTGGGCGCCGGCGACGCGAGCCGAGCGACCTGTTCGAGCGTACCGCCCAAGGCGACGATCGGGAGTGGATTGGCGATCGCGAGCACGCCCATCTAAAGCCTCCTGAGCACGGTAAGGGTGGTGGTGTTGTCCGGCTGCTCGGCCGCCCCCAGGACGAACACGGGAACGCCGGCGTCATAACCGAGCGCCGCAGCCACTCCCGTGATCACCCGTCCGATCAGGTCGCGACGACGGCCGACGACGACTGCCTGGTCACGCACCTTCGGGCCGCCCTGAAACGTCGCTTGGCGGACCGCCTCCGCCTGGCCGCCGGCCACAGTCGCCATCGACGACGTCACCTCGATCTGCTTGCCGGCCGGCCAGCGACCGGCATCCGGCGCCGCGGCAGTGACGTAAAGCGCGTCGGCCTTGAGATAGGCGGCATAGTCTTGCTCGACGCTCACGCGACCACCAGCCTCGCGAAGCCGGTCTTGAGGCAGTTCAGGTGCGGTGCAAACGCTTCATTGTCGAACTGGCTACCGATCGCGAGCACCGCTGTCTTCACGGCCGCATATTCGGGCATCGCGAGCAGGTCGGTCAGCGGCTGCAGGAATGCGGCGCGATCGGCGGCCAGGGCGGCAGCCTGCGCCGCCTGATAGGCGTCAAGCACCTCCTGGGCAGCTGCGGCCTGTTCGGCGGTCATCTGGGCGGGGTCCGTCGGGATAGTGATGGTTTCCTCCATTGTCAGCTCCTCTTCATTGAAAACTGTCGGCGGCCGTCATTGCGGCCTCACAGTGACGCGGGACGTCTGGCCGTGTGAGGTCGCGGTTCGCTCGGACATCGAGGTGCCCGGCGCGGTCCATTTGAAATGGGTGATGTCTGTCAGGCTGGCGGCGCCGTAGGTGCCGTTGCCCAGGCTGTTGGTGTAGGTGTCCAGCGAGACGCCGATCGCCTGAACGCCGGAGCCGAGCTGATAGGTGTTCGTGTAGGTGAAGTTGTTGAAATTGGTGCCGCCACCATCGGCCGCATCCGGACTGACGGACGATTCGGTGTGCGTGGCGATTTTCGACCAGGCGTTGTTCTTCTTTACCCAGACCGAATAGGTCGCCGTCGTGCTCGTCTGCTGAACCAAGAGCGGCTGCGGCTTGACGATCCTGCTCGATGCCCACACCTGGCCCGTGAAGGTGATCTGATATGACCCATCGGAGCTATCGGGGTTCGAGCCCTTGCTGATGACGCGATTAGGCTCGCCGGACGCGCCAGAGGCATCGACGGTCAGATCGTAATTCGACGGCGTTCCCGGCACGACGATGCGCAGCCGGGCGGTGAACCCGGTCGAGCTGAGGCCGTCGGCATAGAGGTGATAGCTTTCGCCGGCGTTCAGCGGGTCGAGATTGAGCAGGCTGAAATCGACCTGCGGGATCGAGCCGAGGTCGACGCCGAACGCGACCACATCACCATCGGAGACCAGATAATCCTTCGGCCGCAGGGCTACCGGCCACACGTTGCCCGTCGTGCCGAGCGCGATCCCGCTGGTTGCGGAGAGATTACCGTTGACCGTCACCTCCCCGCCGACCACTTCGAGCGTCCGTTGACCGCCGATCGTCACCGCGTCGGCCGCGAGGTTGATCGCGCTCGCTGGCGAGCCATCCGAGGTGGTCGCGACGATCTGCACCGTCGCCTCCGCCCCTGGCACCGACGCGGTCGTTTCGACATATGCCGTGGCCGTCTTGTCCTGAAGGTCCGCGATCGCGCCCGCCTGCTGGCTGACGCTCGCCGTCAGGCTGCTGATGTCAGCGCTCGCCTGCTTTGCCGCGATCTCCTGGTCCGTGGCAGGCCGAACGGCGCAACGATACCACGTCAGCGTCTTGGCCGTGACGGTGCCGAAGCCCGTCCAGCTCGTCATCACATAGACGCGGCCCTTTACAATCGTTGCGTTGGTGAGCTGCACCAGCTGGCGAAGGTAGTACGTCTTGCCCACCGCGCCGGCCGAGCCGAGCATGCCGGTCAACGGGATGGTCAGACGCTGCGGAGTGGCACCGCTCGCGTCGAGGCCATCGACGATGACCCCCGCGCCGGTGAGGTCGCCGGCATCGACGTGGACGTCAACCTCGACGACGTAATAGCCCGGCCCCATCGAGGCCAAGCCGGTCCCGGCGGGGGATGTTTGAGAAAGGTAACATTGCCCCCCCGCGACCGAGACGCCACGAAGTGCATAAGGGCTGTTGACGCCGGTGACGCGGGTCATCGACGCGCCGGCGCTGAGCGATGGTGCGCCCCACGGATCGGGCCACGAGCCGGTCCACTGCGCGAACACCGGGTTCGCGTTAAGGGAGGCGTTGGCGACCGTGGCGGCGACGGTCGCGCTGCTCTGGGCCGCGGCCGCCTGGGACGTTGCGACGGAGGCCTGCGACTGCGCCGTCGACGCGCTCGCCGCTGCATTGTAGCTCTCGGTGACGTCCTCGATCAAAATCTGCTGCCATTGAACGGTGACGGTTGCGGCTGCCGACGGCGCGATGACGCAGCGCGCCAGGCAGCGGATGTTCGTCGGGTTGCCCGCCCAGGACAGGATTTCGTCGCCGCTCAGCGTGGGGCCGGCAACCGTCACCCAACCGTCGGCCACGGTCGCCGTCCGTGAGCCGGCCAGGCTAGTCGCATAGGTGACGCCATCGCTCTGAATGCCGATCAGATAGGCTTGCAATGAGCAGCTGGCGGGCCCTCCTGTGAGCGCCGAAATTCGCCCGATAATTTTCGCCCGATAGACGCGGCCCGAAACGACCTTCATCAGGCCGTAATTGCTGAGGTCGAAGCTGACCGTTGCCGACGCGTTCACAACATTCTGGGCGATCGGGCCGACGCCCGCCACCGCGGGGAACGTCCAGCCGCTGTTCGCCGGACGCTGAGTCGCCGGATCGAGCCGGTAGCCGGCGAAAAAGAACGTGCCGCCTTGCTCGAACGTGGAGGGCATCGTCTGGACGGCCGCATCGAATGCCGCGCCGGAATAGGTCGCGGCAGTCCCCGAGCTCGCCGAGGCCGACGAGGCCGACGAGGCCGCATTGGTCTCCGACGTCGATGCCTGGCCCGCATAGGTCTGGGCGTTGCCCGAGGCCGTGTTCGCCGCCGTTGCGCTGTTCGCCGCGGCGGCGGCATGCTGGCCCGCCGCCGTGTTGCTCGCGTCGGCCTGATTCGCGCTCGTGGCGGCCGCGCCGGCCGAGCTGGCCGCCTTGGAACTCTCGGTGACGTCCTCGATCTGGAGCCGACAGACGGACCCGAAGGCCGCGGCGCCGCTCGGGTAGTTCAGCACGATCTCCGGCCGGATGAATGCGGCCGTGCTGTTTACGGCTATGATTTGCTCTGCTGTGACATCAACCGAGACAATTTCCCACGCCGAACCACCTGATCCATACGTGTTTGCCATATAGATTAAGCGCGTAGAACTGGACGCGGAATAAATAGCACAACGCATCCAGGGCCGTTGCGCGGTGCTGTTCGCCGCCTGGTTCTTGACCTTGGCGGAGAGGCGGTAGACCCGGCCGCTGGTGACGGCCATCGCGTTCTTGGTCGTAATAACCGCGTAGCTGGTGCCGGTCGTCTCGTAGGCCGGACCGGCATCGCTCTGATAGAGCGCCACGTTGCTGGGGAAGGTTCCCCCGCCGTCGCCCAGGAAGAACTCGGACCCGTTCTCGAATGTGCTCGGCAGCGTGCTTGCGGCGGAGGTTGATGCGGCAACCTGGCTCGCCTGCGCCGCGCTCGCGCTCTGCGCCGCGTCGGATGCCTTGGTGGTCGCCGTGCTGGCGCTCCCCGATGCCGCGTCCGCTTTCTGCCCCGCCAGCGTTGCTGAGTTGGCCGCGTTCGACGATTGCGTGCTCGCCGTGTTGGCGTAACCCTGCGCATCACTGGCGCTGGTCGCGGCCTGCGCGGCGCTCGCCGATGCTTCGCCGGCCTTGGTGGTCGCCGTGTTGGTTTGCTCGGTGACGGTCGACGCCTTCTGGGTCACGTCCGTCTGGATCGCCGTGACGGCGCTCAGACTGTTCGCCGCGGCCGAGGCGGAACTGGCGGCGCTAGTGCTCTCGGTTACGTCCTCGATCCGCAGGAAGGCGAGCTGGAGCTTACCGTCCGTCGGGTTGGCGGTGCGGCCCGCGTGGATCAGGGTCGGCCGTAGATAGACGGACTCGGGGCGGGCGGCGAGCACGGTGTCGGCGAGGATGACGACGGCGAGATCGAACCACCCGTCGGCCGCGGCCTTGTCGTAAACGGCGCTGTATGTTGCGGCCAGCGCGTAGGCCGCGTCGAGCGCCTGCCCATAGAGGCCCACGCGATCGCCGCCGTTGATCGTCGAGTTCTGCGTAATCTGCGCCCGCGCCGTGACCTTGTACGTATGCCCCGGCGTGAGCCGAACCGCGCCTTGGGATGCGAGATCGTGGCGCGCGAGCGGATCGGTCGGTTGACTTTCGGCAACGCGGCCGACGCCGGCGACGGTGACGAACTGCCAATGCGCCTGATTTACACCGCCGCGCCCCGGTGCGCCGAAATACGCGCTGGACCAGAAGGCGCCGTCCTGCTGAAAATCGAACGGCAACAGCACGTTTGCCGCCGCCTCCGCAGCATTGGCGCTCGACACGGCCAGCGAGGCGCTATTGCTCGCCGTCGAAGCGTAGCCCTGACCGGCATCGCGCGCAGCCTCGGCATCGGCCTTTGCCGCCGCCGCATTGTTGCTCGCCGTCTGCGCGGTCGAAGCGTAGCCCGCGGCCGCTGCCGCCGAGTCCGCGGCCGCGGCAGTGTCGCCGTAAGTGGCGATAAGGTCCTGAATATCCGACTTGGCGGTGTCGATGTCACCGAGCACCTGCCCGACCGGGCGGCCGCCGACATTCGCCGTGTCGGCCGAAGTGCCCTTGCTCGTCTCGATATCGCCGTCGGTATAGGTCCCGCCGCCCGGCTTCTGCAGGTTGCCGGGTTGGTCGCCGCTGCCGACCGTCGCGCCGACGGTGGCGCCATCTTCGGGCTTGCCCGCCCCGCCGACCTGCGTTTGCCAATCGACCTCGTCGGCCGTGGCGAGCGGTCCCAGCCCTTCGACATCGCCCGCCAGCACCGCCGCCGAGATCTCGCCGTCGGTCTGTTTACGCTGGTTCTTGGCGTAGCCCAGCTTGACCGAGGCGACCGGCGGATAGGCCGCCTCGCGCTCGACGCGATCAAACGCCACCGTCTCGACCGGATCGTCAAACCCGATCGGATAAAGCGCGATCGTGCCTTCGGGCTGCATGGCCCAGATCATCGACGCGCCGAGCAGCAGCCGGTCGAGCGCCTGCCCCGCCGTTTCGGAAGCGCTGTCGCAATGCAGGCCGGCGGGCTCTGGCCGCGCCGCGACCGCATCGGCGAGGCCATCGATCGTGATCGTCGAATGCGCCGCGATGATCCGAGCCGCGATCTCCGCGACCGTCTCGACGTAGCCGCCCGCACTCTCACCGCGGATATCGGCGGTCAGCGGACCGGCGGGGATCGTCCACCATTTCGCGCACGCGATCGACGGCGCGATCGCCGCGCCGCCCTGTGGGGCTTCCGCCGCCTGCAGCGCCGCGAATGTCGCCGCGACCGTCCCCGCCCAATCGACGACGACCAGGTCGCCCTCGCGCCCGCGATCCTTGACCGCGTCGATCGCGGCCAGCGGATGCGCCGGATCGCCGAACTCGTAGATGTTGTTCGCCTTGTCGAGCAGCCGCCCCTCGACGTTCCACACCCGCCCCCAGCTGCGCCGCTTGACCCGGCCGACGGCATCGTCGCCTCCCTCCAGCCCTCCGTTGCCGGCGAAGCTGTCGGGCGCGACCGGCTTGGCGAGGTCCCCCGAAAAGTCGGAAATCGTCAGGTTGAGGACGCCGCCCTTGACGGTCAGCCCGGCGACCGTGCCCTTGAGGTCTAGCGACCAGGCAGGTTCGGCGAACGCGTCGTCCCCCGACCTGAGTTCGATCGCCGCATCGGTCCAGACGAGCCCAGCGAGCTCGTCCAGTGTGTCATCGCTCGCCGGCGCGATCGCCACCGCGCCCGTCTGCGGCAGCGACCCGCCCGTCCAGCCCTTTTCGTCGAACCCGAGCAGGGTGGTGAACAGCGGCTCGGTAACGAGCCCGGCGCGCCAGTCGGTGAAGCCGCGGTGCGTATAGGCGCGCGACCCGCCGCCGGCGATCCGCACCGGAACGACCGCGCCGGTGGCTGGATCGAATGGGGACGCCTCGATCAACAGCACGCGCGCCATCAGTCGAGCCCCAGCACGGCGCGGCGCATCGTGAGCGCGAGGTTCGGTGATGCCGCCGGGGCGGACCGCGCGGCGGCCATGCCCTTTGCGATCTGGTCGAGCTTGCTGTTGATGCCCGCCAGCAGGTCATTCGCTTCATTGGCGAGGTCGTTGCCGGCGAGCAGCGCGTCCGTCTGCGCCTGCGTTATTCCGGCCGCCTGATTGATGCGGTCGCGCTCGGCCTGGATCACATCCTGCGCGCCGGTCACGGCGGTGTTGCGATCGCCCGCATATTCGTCGCCGGCCGTGCCATAGGCGTCGCGCGACGTCGTGACGAGCTGGTTGTAGAGCGCCGCCAGCTGGTTCGCCGCGTCGGCATCGCCCGCCTGCGCCTTCGGCTTCAGCTCGTCGATCTGGTCGAGCAGCGCCTGGCGCCGATCAGCCGCGCTGCCTTCAAACAGATCGCCATATTGCAGATTGTCGAGCAGGTCCTGCAGCGACCCGACGCTCTGCTGCATCGTCTGATCGATCAGCTTCGCGCGCTCGTCGGCATTGGCCTTTTCGACCGCGAGCACGTCGAGCCCGTATTTGCGCGCGAGATCGACCCGTTCCTTCGCTTGCGCGTCAGCGTCCTTGAACAGCTTGTCGAGCTGCCCGGTGACGCCCCCGATCAGCGTCTCCAGGTCCTGGACCTTCAGCGCTTCCTGCAGCGCCTTGTTGATGTCGGTCGACGAATGGAGCGCCTGCTGGACCGCCGCCGACAGCCCCGTGACGGCGCCATCCTTGATGGCGTCCATGATCGCATACGCGACCGCGTCCGCCTCGCCGTCCTTACCGAAATCGACATTGCCCAGCTTGCCGCCGCCGCCGCCCAACTTGGTGCCGCCCGACGGATTGACGCGCCACTTCCCGTTGTATGTGCCGATCGAAACGTCGAAATTGCCCAGCGAACCGCCGAGCTGGTCGGCGATCTGTGCGATCGCCTGTTGGACCTGATCGGCGGCATCGCCGGCCGCGCTGATCTGCGCGCGGCTATTGCCGAACGTGCTGGCGTCACCCGACGTGCTCGTGAGGACGGCGCCGCCCTGCTTGGTCTTGTGGAACAGCCCGCCCAGCACGCCGCCGATCAGCCCGCCGATCGCGCCGCCGATCGGGCCGCCCACGATCCCGCCGATCGCGCCGCCCGCCGTCGCGGTCGTATTGTTCGTGCGGATGCCGATCAGATTGGCGAGGCCCGCCGCCTGCTCGCCCGCCATCGCGCCCACAAAGCCCTTGCCGGCGAATTTGCCGATCCCTTCAACCGTGTCCTTGTCCAGGCGCAACGGCTTCAAAAGCGTCTGAGTGATGTGGTCGATCAGATCTTTCGGCCGCGAAAGATCGCCACGCCCGATCCTCTTCCCCGAAACGATGATATCGCGCAGCGCGTCAGTGCCACCGCCGATCGGCGACAAGATCGCGTCGATCGCATCAAGGGTGCTCTGCGGGATCACGTCCTGCGACGCCGAAGGCGCGCTGGGGACCATATCGGCAAGCGCAGTCGCGGTTTTTCCGGCCGCCTCTCCAAGCGAAAGGATCGGCTTGTTCGTTTCGTCGATCGCGGCTGCCATGCGTTCGGAGGCGCTGGCGACGACCTTGGTGCCGGTGATCTGGTCTTCGAGCTTGCGCAGCTCGGGACCGAAGATCTGCTCGGTTAGAAACTGAGCAGTGTATTGCTTGAATGTGTCGAGGAGCCGTTCGGGCAGGTCTTGCAGCGCATCGATCCCGCCGTAGATCGTGTCGGTAATTTCCTTTCGCACGTCGGCGATCACCGCCAGCTGCCGCTGCTGCTTCTGGTGGATGATGTCGAGCTGACGCTCCTCGGCCGTGAGCGCCTGCACGGTGGCGAGCACCGCGTCCTTCTGTGCCTCGGTCAGTGGACCGCGCTGCGCCTCCAGCGCATTGATCGTCCGCTGCGCCTCTGCCTGGTCGTCGAACCCGGCAACCTGCAGCTGCAGGATGGCGAGGCTGCGTTCCTGCGATACGACGAACTCGGTGATCGGTCGGTTCAAGCCTTGCTCAACCGCCGTTTTCGCCCGTTCGGCGCCGGCGATCAGCGCCTCGAAATTGGGCGGCTTCTTCCGCTGAAGATCGTCGATAAGGTCGTCGAGCTGACGTACCGCGGCGTTCGCCTGCTTCACCGCCGGCGGCGTCTGGTCGAACTGGTCGAGGATGCCGGCGATCTTGTCCGCCGCATCACGGCCGAACTCGTCGAGTGCAGCGGTTGATCGCGCCTTCTTGGAACGGCTTTTGTGCGGTTTCGACCAGGGCACCAGATCCGCAGCGATTCCCTTGCCCTCCAGGGCGTCTAGCGCCTCCTGGTTGGCGATCTGGTCATTAATCGCGGTGCCGAGCGCGAGGATTGCCTTCTTGCTGTCGATCGGATCGCGACCGCCGAGCTGCCCCTTCTTCTGAAGCGTATCGACTTTGCCGATCGCGGTTTCGAGCGCGTCGTTGAGCTGCTTGACCGTGGCGGGGTCGGAGAGGTTGAGGCCCGGCCGGTTGACGACGGCAGCATAGTCGTCGAGCACCGACTTGAGCGGACCGAGCGCATTGCGCGCCCGGTTCGCCAACGCTGCTGCGTCGCGCGCGCTGCCTCCCTGATCCGCGGCGGCGAATGACGCGATGCTGTCCCAGACACTTTCGCTCAGCGTCGGTTTACCCACCGCCGCGAGCGCGTCCGTTGCCGTCTTCTGGTCCTCGCGCGCCGCAATCAGTCCGGCCCGCGCCTGGAGCTTGATCGTCTCGATCAACACCAGGTTGTGCGTTTTCAACCGGCCGGTGGCAAGGTCGATCACCTTCCCGATGAGCGACTGCGCCGCGCCGAACGAGTCGGCGGCACTGGCCGCGGCGGCGAGGTCCTTCTCCTGTTGCTCGAGCGCGTCGTTTTCCTCGAGCAGTTTACCGATCACCGGCGCCAACAGCACGCCGACCGTAAACACGACTGCGCCCTCGGGGCCGGCGAGGAACGACGCCAGCCTGCCGAACGCACCCTTCGGCCCGATCATGTCTATGGCGCTGGCGAGCTGCCCACCCTGCAGCGCCATGACCCGCATGAAGCTCGTGCCCATCGAGAGCTGGACGCCGACATCCTGCAGGTTTTGTCCGAGCGCGAAATAGCCGGCCTTCTGCTGGCCGATCGAGCGGATATTGTCGTTAACCGCGCGCGTGTGCGCCGCCTGGTCGGTCGCCAGCTTATCGCTCGCGGCTGCCGCCTGCCGCGTGGAGGTGGCAACCACCTCCATCGCGTTCGACACCTGCCCCGCGCTGGTGGTAAGCGCACGCGTCGCGGCTTCCGCCGCCCCGGCGCCGGCGGCGAGCCGCTGCGCGTCGGCGCCGGCGGCGACCGCCGCGCTGCCGAGCCCGGCGACCTCGGCCTTGGCCGCACGCGCCTGCCCGACCAGGCCCGAGCCGTCGGCCTTCAGCTTTACGGATACAACGAGATCGGTCATCGCCGCCGCGGGAACGCGGCGAGCGCCGCGCCCTCCATCACCCGCAGATCAGCGAATAGCTCCGGCGTCATCGTCAGTCCCAGCATCGCCGCAGTCGCCGGGACGGCGGCATAATCGATCCCCAGCCGCACGCCGGCCATCGGGTGCATTCGCCACTGCGACGCCAGCGCATGGAACAGATCGACCGCATCCAGCTCGTCGGGGCCGATCTCCGGCGTGTCGTCGCGAAACCGTCCGCGGCGCGCCTCGATCTCGGCGATTGCCGCCGCCGCCGCTTCGGTCGCGGCGTCCTGGGCCGGAGCGCCGCCGCGACCGCTGGCCCATAGCGACGCGACGGCCCTCAGTTTCCCGCGCGGATCTGCGGCCGCGCCGACAGGCACCCGCGGAACGCCTCAACGACGTGCCCGAACAGCCCCGGCTCGTTCATCAGCAGGGCCACGTTGGCGGCCTGCCACGGCAGCGGCTCGCCATTCTCGGCTTCCACCCCGCGCCAGTCCGTCGCGATCCGCTCGACCAGCTCGGCATAGAGCGCGGCGAGGTCGGTTTCCTTGCCGGCCTTCATCGCCTCCTGCTCGCGCTCGCGCAGCTGCGCGGCGTCGCGGATGATGCCCGCCGAATCGGCGACCTTGAGCAGCCGGAAGCGCATCTCGATCCGGTTGGTGACGATCGTGCCGTCCTCGGCGACGCCGTCCCACTCGACCGGCCACCACGCCTGCGCCTGTTTGACGATCCGATATCCCATGACGAAAGCTCCCTGGTTGAGGGCGCCCGCGGCGAAGCACGCCGCGGGACGACCGATTACTTGGCGGTGATGATGAGGTCGTCCGGCGTCGTGCCGACGTTGAGGCCGTAGCTCAGCGTCAGCATCAGCACGTCGTTCTCTTCGCTGAGGTCGATGTCGGTGATCTGCAGGTGCGCGCCGGCGAACTCGACGATATTGCCCGCGACTGTGCCGTGCGTCAGGTTGACGGCGATCTCGGCGCCGCTGCGCAGCGTGTCGAAATAGTTCTTCGCCCCCAGATCGGGCACCTCGCCGACGATCCGGCCGGTGATCGCGTGGTTCCCGCGCTGGATGTAGCGCGCGCCGACAAGGTTGCGCGCGGCGATCTCCGCATTGACGTCGCCGGTGAACGACTTGAGCACCAATGCGAAGCCGTCGAGCGTGAAGTCGGTATTGTCGGTGTTGACCTCGACCGGATCCTGCCAGCGCGACAGATCCGGCGCGGCCGGCGCGACGCTGTCGATCGGCGTCGGCAGCAGCAGCATGCCCGTCATGTCGAGCTTGACGAACGGATACTGCCCGGCGGTGACATCCCAGCCGAACGTGCCGCGCGCGCCGACGGCCCGGCGCCGCATCGTGCCGTGCCAGTGATAGGCCGTCATCGACGACAGTGCCGTGCCTATGGCCGCGAATTTCTGCACCGCGTCGGTCTCGGCGGTCAGCACCGGCGCGGCCATGCCGCACGCCTCCAGGTCCTCCATCCACGGCGCCGCGGTGCCCGCCGCGCCCGACCCGGCGAGCTCAAGCTCGTAGCTGAACGTCTGCCGCTCGTTCGAGGGCGCATCGGGTGCGCGGCCGCGCACCGCACGATCCAGGTTGCGCTGGATGCGGTCGGTCACGACCGGCTTGGTGGTGAAATTGCGCGTCAGCGCGGCGTTCGCGGCGGCCGTCGGCGTGGCGTCCTCGCCATAGACGAGTTCCTTCTTCCGCCACAGGATCTTGGTCGTTTCCATGGGTGGTTACTCCTTCGGCGCCGCCGGCGCCCAATCCTCGGGGTGGCGACGCGGATCGCGCTTGCCCGCCTTCTTCAGCGCGGCGGCGCGAGCGGGGCCGGCCAAGGGCAGGCCGAAGCTGTCGAGCTGGCGGCCGTCCTTCGACAGCGGCCGCGGCCGCGTCGGTTCTGCCTGGGTGGATGTCGGCGTCTTCGCCATTTTCAGCTTGCCTTTCTCAGATGCCAGGTGGATCTAAAGCGGACCTCCCACACGACGGTGCTTCCGTCCGCGGAAGCCAGGCGGCCGCCGTCATAATCGGTGGGGCGGCTCGCCTCGGGGTGCGTCCAGCCAGTCAGCGCGTCGGCGACGCGGCTGGTCTCGACCTTCACGTCCTCGCTGATACCGGCGACGTGACGCCGCGCTCCGTCGAGCACGACCATCACCGACCAGCGCACATCGATCTTCTGATCACGCGCGCCCGCCAGCGTGTTCGGCTGCGGTTGTTCGGCGATCGGCACGACGAAATGCGCCGGCTTGGCGCGCGGCTCGACCGTCTGCGCCGAGAACTCCATGACGCCGGCGACGTTGCGGCATCCGGCAGCGACGAGCTGCTCGACGATCGGCTGCAACGCAAGCCTCATGCGCCCGCCTCCGCCGCGCCGGCCGCGAAGGCGTGCGCCATATGCGCGGTCAGCGTATCGACCGCATAGTCCGCATTCTCATCATTGAACCCGAGATAGGGGCGCGCCGGGATGACCACCTTGGCGACCACTCGCCCGCCGAAGCTCAACGCCTTTTTGGCGCGGGCGCCCGGCCGGAACCCGCGCGGCCGCGGCCGGATCGTGCCGCCGAACTGGTGGATCGCGGCATAGACCGCCGCCGGCCCCGAGGCTTCGGGCCCCGCCGCCGCATGATCGGGTCCCCAATCCTCCCTGATCGAATCGACCAGATGGCCGTGCAGCGTCAGCGTGCGCCCGCCTTCCTCTTCCGCGCGGCGCGAGGGCTTCCACGGCACGCCGGCCGGGCTTTCCTGCGTCTCGAAGCGCTCCCGCGTCGTGTCGGCAAGCTCGCCGGCGATGTCCTTCATCGCCGGCGTCAGGTCGATCGCCGCGGCGATTGCGCGGTCCAGCGCAGCCGTCACGTCGTCGCGGATCTCGATCTCGATCGCGAAGCCGTCGGCCATCACCAGTCTCCGCAGCCGTCGCGATAGACGCGCCGGCCTGGCGCGATCAGCACCGGCGTGTCCGACGCCGCCTCGGCCGGCCGCTCGGGAAGCCCGAGCGTCAGCTCACCCGACGCGATCCGCTCCAGCGACCGCGCCGCCGCCTTGGCCGCGCGGTCGACGCCGTCGGGCGCGCCCTGCGGATAGAGCCGCGCCCGCGCGATGTCGGCGATCGCCAGCTCGATCACCTTGGGCACGGTGGCGAGCGGGACGGCATAACGGCCGGCGAGCTCGGCATCGGCAATGGCCTGCGCGTCCGCCAGCGCGTTGGTCAGCAAGTCGCGGTCGATCCGGCCCGACCCGTCGGGATCGGTCATCCGCACCACTTCGTCGAGCCCGAACCGCGCCACGAAATCGCCGATCGACAGATACGGCGTCCCGCCGTCAGGCAGCTGCCAGGCCGATTCGATGACGGCGATCTCCAGCTCGCTTTCCAGCGTCTGGCCATCCGCGTCGTCAACGCGCGCGGTGACGAGATAGCGCTCGCCGTCACCGCCGCCGGCGACGACCAGCTCAAGAACGCCGCCGGCGATCTCCCCCTGCGCCTGGCACGCCGGCGCGCCAGGCACCAGCCCGCGCGCTTCGACCGTCACGTCGACAAGCTGGACCAGCGCGGCCGTCGTGGCGAACGCCGGCGCGAAGCGTAGCGTCTCGCCAGGCTGCTTGAGGCGAGTGGCGATCATCAGAAGGGTCTCCCATCCTCGTCATCATCGGAATCCGACGACGGCGACGGCAGTTGCGGCCGATCCCGATATTCGACCGGCCGCACGGGCCGCAGATCGGTCCCCTTTGCCCAATCGCGCGCGATCTCCTCAGCCACCGGCCGCAAACTGAAGATCGAGCTGCAGCCATAGAACTCGGTGACGACCTGGTCGTCATCGCCATGGATATCGACGCGCAGCAGCTTGCCGCCCGCGATCTCCACCTCCTCGACGAAGCCGGCGCGCCGTCGGTGGCCCATCAGCTCCAGGATGGCCCAGCCCGAGAACGCGACGGTCATGCCGCCCTCCGTGCGCGCCGATGCTGACGACGACGACGACGCGAGATGTGCAGGCGGTTGGTATGAGCCCGCCGCTTGGCTGGTGGCCGTTTGCCGCGCCGGTAACGCGGCGCGAGCGCGGCGAGCGCGCGCTTCGGCCGGCGCGCCGGGCGGGGGGCGGGTGCGATCGGGGCCGGAGCCAAGGGAAGCGCCATGGTCGGCGCGGCTGGCGCGGTCGCCAGAATGGCCCAAGGCATGAAGAAGGCACGCCTCACTCGCTCACCTCCGCGCGTTTCGCCTCAATCGCGGCGGCAATCTGTTTATTGGTGAGGTCGGCGAGCACGACCGGCTTGCCGTCGGGCGTCGTTGCCTCCACGCCCGCGGCAGCTGCGGCGGCCAGCAGCTCGGCCTTGTTCATCTTTGCCAGGGGTTTCTCGGCCGACGCAGGCGGCGAAGATGGAGCCGCGGGGAAGGGCGGCGGAGGCGCCGACGACGCGATCGGCGCACCATCGGTGATCGGCTCGATCGCACGCGCTTCCAGCAGCTCGGTTTCCGAGCGCACGTCGCGCGCGCCCTCGCCGAACGTGATCGGCTCGCCCGGCTCGTACATCCGGCTGTGGCAACCGACGTGGCGGGTAGTGCGATAGCTCTGCATCGAAGGGTCTCCGGACGGAGGGAAGCGGCGGGGAGGACCAGGGCGCTGCCTCCCCGCCGACCGGCGCGCCGCCTCCGCCAACGGCGCGCCGGCGAGGGGATCAGGCGAAGGCGTTCTCGAAGAAGTAGCCGGCCTGGGCAGCGATGATGCGCTCCTTGACGCTCTCGCCGGTGCGCACCGCGATGCCGCCGCGCATGCCGATATTCTTGTCCTCCCACTGACCGGCCACGCGGCCCCCAAACTGGAAGGTGCCGCCGAACGTCACCGCGCCCTTTGCGTCGGGCACTGGCGCCTTGTGGGTCAGCGCCAGGTGCTTGCCCCACAGCCGGGTCAGGTTGGCCGCCTGGCCGCGCTTCGCCGAATTGGCGCGCGCCGCGCCCACCAGCACCTCATCGACCTCGAACAGCGCGGCGACCTGCTCGCGGGTCGCGTTGCCGCGCTTCGCGCCGGTGCCCAGGCACGCCTCGACGATCTCGGG
Source organism: Sphingomonas sp. (assembly GCA_035776635.1). GTDB lineage: Bacteria > Pseudomonadota > Alphaproteobacteria > Sphingomonadales > Sphingomonadaceae > Sphingomonas. Next base: position 31,403 of record DASTWI010000004.1, read on the forward strand.
CAGCTGCCGGAACTTGGTCCAGCCATATTGCCCGAACACCATCTGGTTCGGCCGCACCAGCGGCTGATCGAGCGCGTCGTTGATCGTCGCGATCACCGACACATTGTCGGGGTCGTTGAACTGCGCATCGCCGGCGAGCGTCGCCTTCAGGCCGGCCGCATAGGTATCGACGTTGAACACCAGCGCGGCGGCGCGCGCCTCGCGCTTCAGCGCGATCAGCTCCTGCAGGAACGCCACCTCGACGCCCAGCGGATCGTAGCGCTCGTCGGCATTCGCGATGTCGCTGTTCGGCACACCGCCGTCGAGTGCCTCGTCATGGGTCGAGTCCGTGATTTCCTCGGCGGTCAGCGACACCTCGTTGGGCTTCGACCGCCTGCCGACGCGGGTGTCGGGGATGTTGAAATTCTGGTCGGTCGCATACTGCAGGAAGGTGAACTCCTGCTTGGCGACCATGATGCGCGGCAGCACCTGGTCGGCGATGTAATTGGCGTTCTTGTAGGCGATGGCGATCGCGGTCAGCGCCGGATCGATCGGGAAGGCGGATTTCATGGCTCAGGATCTCCGAATGAAGGACTGATGAAACGGGGCTGCAACGGCAGACGTCAGACCGCCGCCACCGCGGTGAGACTGCCGGGCCCGAGCAGCACCAGGCCGATGTCGCCGGCGACACCGGAGCACATCGCCCGACCGGCCGTGCTGACGGTGGTGTTGTCGGCCGGCGCAGCCTGGATCGCTTGACCATTGGCGCCCGACGCGAGCAGCTTGCCGCGTCCGACGTTGCCGCCGAAGATCACCTCGACCACGCCGCCGAGATGCACATCGACGGTCTCGCCGTCGGCGGCATCGATCTCGGTGGTGACGCCGATCGCATCGTCGCCGACGCCGGCGATCGTCACCGTGTCGTCGTCGGCCCCGAATTTGACGAAGCTGCGGGCCGGGATCGCGCCCGACGCAGTGAAGGCCTGGGTGAGGCCGGGGTTGTGTCCCATCTACGTTGCTCCTGATTGAAAGAGGATGACGGCCGGCGTCAGCCGGCAGCGTTGGCGAGCACCGCGCGCACGGCGGCGGGGATCGAGATCGGCTTGCCCTTGGCCCGGCTCTCCTCCGCGAAGGCCAGCGCCTTGTCGGCGATCGCCTCGGGATCGTCCCCGGTGTCAGCCTTCTTGTCGGCCGGCGCCGCCTCGCCGAGCGCGACTACCGGCTGTGCGCCGTCGAACAGGGATTTGAACGCCGCCAGCGGCGTCAGCTCCTGCGCGCCGTCACCCTCGCCGAAGCTGACCGTCGCCTCCGCGTCCAGACCGTCCATCAGCCCGACCACTCGGTCCTTGGCGGCCGGCGCGAGCTTGGCCTGCCCGATCAGCGCCTCGGCAAACGCGACGTTCTCGTCATGCCGCGCCTTCGTGGCGGCGGCCTTGGCGGTCTTCTCGCGCTCGGCGAACTCGGCCTCCTTGGCGGCGAGCGCTTCCTCGCGCGCGGTGAGCGCCTGGTCGCGCTCGGCGAACGCGGCCTCTTGGTCCTTGGGGTCCATCATTTGCTCCTGGCTGAATGAAAGGGTGACGGCGTCCTCGCCGTCCTCGGAAAGCGCGACCGTCCCCAGCCCCTTGATCGCCGGCGCCTTGGCGCCGAGAAAGCCGATGTGCTTGAGATACCAGCTGCCGGGTTTCGGATTGCCGCTGTGGTCGGGCGGATAGAGGCACGCCGAGACTTTGCGATACCGGCCGGCCCGCACCGCCTCGGCGAATGCCGGTTCGATGTCCGATGGCGTCGCGACCAGCCGATCGCCGGCCACCGTGACCGATCCAACCCAGCCGAACGCCGGATCGTCGGTCTTCGGATGACCGATCACCAGCGGCGCGGGATCGCTCGACGGATCATACGCAGCCGCGATCGCGGCGAGATCGGCCTCGCCGAACGTCACCTGGCGGCCGCTGACGTCCGTGAACGTGCCGGGCCGGAGAAAGCTGATTTGCGGGGTCGTTAGCGCCATGCCGACGCAATAGGCGGCGCCCGGAACGCAAAAGGGCTTCCGTCATCGGAAGCCCTTCGCCGAACCAATGTCGACCGCGCAGCACTGGCGCAATTCGCTGCGCCGCGCAAGCGCCTAGCCGCGCGCGCGGCGGATCAGGCGCTTGCGATCGCTGGGGCCGGCCTTGGCCCATTCGGCCGGATCGACGCCGGCCGGAACCTTGGTCGCGATCGGCTTGGGCGGAGGCAGGGTCGGCTCGACCGGCGGCCAGTCGATCGCCTGGACCGTCGGTCCCCGCGCTCCGCAGCCTTTCTCCTGGAAGGCGCCTTGGCAGATCAGCCGGCCCGCGAGCCGGTCGAGCGGCAAGTCCAGCCTGACCGTGCGCCAATAGAGAAAATCGCCCGGCGAAAAGATCGCGACTCGTCCGCATCGCCGACACGTAACCTGCAGCTTCAGCCCGTGCCGCTGGCAATCCCCGATCGTGCGGATCGGCCGATAGCCCATGGTCGTCAGTCGGCGCCGGTCCCGAGCACCCCGTCGTCCACCCCGAAATAGGCGGCGAGCAGCCGCCGGTCGTTAGGCGCGAGCGCCGATGGTGTCCCGTCGGCGACGAAGCGGCGCAGATAGCCGGGGCCGCGGCCGATGAGGCGCGAGAGCGCCGCGTAGCTCGACCGGTCGGTCTCGATCAGCTCGGCGAGCGCCGCTCGGGGATCGCGAGCCCCCGGCCGTCGCCGGGCTTCTGGCCTTGGCGGATGCCGCCGGGGAGTCGGCGCCCCCTGCGAGATCCGCCGCCATTCGGCCTCGGCGTCGTCCAGTGCCTCGAACAGATCCCCGTCCCACGCTTCCTGCCGCGACAGGTACGCCCGCACGTCCTCCGGCGAGCCCTCGCGCGGGAAGCCCGGATCGCGCATCGCCTGCGCCGCCAGCGACCCGATCCAATTCGGCCGCTGCCGCTGACCGAGCAACCATGCCCCGAAAACCATCATGCCTCCTCGAAAAATGGAACAGAGGGAGAACATGTATCGGAACGCGGGCCGATTCGCGAGTCTTGATCACTGTCCCGGCCGGAACATGCCGTGTACGCCATGCCCACGGCCGCTGAGGCATGACGGCGGCGCTTTGGGCATTCGGGGGCGGCGGAGCGCTCGACCGGCCTCAGCGGGGCTTAAAATCGGCCCGGCGCGGCGGGAGCTCAATCGGCGGCGAGGTCGGCCGCGAGGGCCTGCGCCACCTTGGTGTCGCCGCATGCCCTGACGACTTCGGCGATCGCAGGCTTAGCCTGGGTAAGATCGAACGAATAGTCATGATCCTCACCGCTATAATCGGTGACGCGCAGAAGGATGCGTTTGGCGCTCATCATCTCACGGATAAACGCCGTCACCAATTTGGTATTTTCCAAATGCGCGGCGTGACGCTCCATGTTCCAGGTTGCGGTCACGGCCGGCCGCCTATCGAACCGGTAGCTGATTTCCTGTCTGTTCCAATGAGGATCAGCTCCGAGATAATCGGGCGTCTGGAAAACCACCTGAAGGTATTGGTCAGCGGGCGAGCAAACAACCGAAATAGCCTGGTCTCCCTTCAGCGTTTCGGCAACGGCCGCGATGATCTTGTCATCGGTCATGGCGTCGGCCTGCTGGACAACGTGCACAGGCCTCGTCACCGAGGAGGCCTGTGGGACCAGGCCGATCGCGATTAGCGGAAGCAGCATCATTTCCCCCCCAATGCTTTCATCGTCCAAGCCGCCTTGGCAACGACCCGGAACCTTTCCTGGTCGGCACCCAGATCGACGATGATGTCGTCATAGCTCTGGTTCGCGCTCTTGAGCCGCACCCGCGCGCCTTCGATCTGCACTCGCTTGATCAGCAGTGAATCATCGAGTCCGACCACATGCATGCCCTCCGCCAGCTTGTTGGCGGAGAGATCGATCAGCACCATGTCGCCGTCGCGCAGTTCCGGTTCTTGACTGTCACCGGAGACGCGCACGAAACGCAGGTTTGCCGCATTGCCGAAATGCTCAGTGACCCAGTCGCTCGGCAGCGGCCATGAACCGATCCGCTGATCCTCGTCCAGTGCGAAACGACCGGGACCCGCGCTCACCTGGATATCGTTGATCGGCACCTCGACGACATTCCCGCTCCCCTCGCGTCGGCCGGTCAGAATGTAATCGACCGATTCGCCGATTGCGTCGCAAATCCGTTGCAGCCGATCGGGACCAGGATCGGTTTTGCCGGCGAGAATTCGTTGAAATGTCGCCCTAGGCACTCCTGAGCGCTCGACGAGCTCATCCTGACGCCCGGCCTCTCGCGCGGCCATGCGCAATCGCGCGGCGGCAGCAGGGGTCCACACACTCACGATGAGGCTCCAGCATCAAATAGAGCTTGACGCCTCAAAATCAGCCGAGCATGATGCCAACGCATCATAAAAGAGGCTCCAGCCCCACAATGCACGACTGGCATCCAGAAGATATCAAGGCAGAGGTGCGGAAGCGCGGCGTCACTCTCGCGGACATCGCGAGATCGGCGGGCATTGCTGGAAACGCGCTGCGGCTCGCGCTGACGCTTCCGCGCCGCGATGCCGAGCGGGCGATCGCCGCCTTTCTCGGTGTGCATCCGATGGTCATCTGGCCCTCACGCTATCACGCCGACGGCCGCCGGAAGCGGCCGCAGCCCGCCGATAATTACCGGTCGACGGCGAGGTTCGGCAAGGCGGATGTTATGCATTCGTCTCAAACCGGGGCGCTCCAGTGATGCTTCTGCATCGCACCCACCTCAGCGCGCACGAAATCGCGATGCTTGAGCTCGACGGATTGCCCGCGACGAAGCGCGGTGTGAATATCGTCGCGGACCGTGAGGGCTGGTCCTGGGTCGAGCGCAAGGGGCGCGGCGGCGGACGCCTCTACGCTGTCGCCGATCTCCCCGAACCGGCCCGCCGCGACTTCCACGATCGCGCCGCCGCGCTCCCGTCGGGCCTGCGCCCCGTCGGACGGCCGCGCGGCACGGACTTCTTCACCCGCCATCCCGACGTCGCCGACGCGGTCGAGGCCTATATCTCGCAGCGCAAGCTGTCCGCCCCGGTCATTCTCAAGCTGCTGTCCACCCGTTTCGCCGAGCTGCCTTCGCGCCGCACGCTGTCGCGCTTCATCGCCGAGCTCGAACGGACCAAGCCGGCGCTGCTAGCCAGCGTCCTCGATCCCGACGGCTACAAGAGCAAATACCGTGTGTCGCTGGGCCGCGCCGACGCCGCCGTCACCCACGCGCATCAGATTTGGGAGATCGACACCACCAGGGCCGATGTGCTCTGCAAGGAGGGTCGCAAGTCGATCCTCGGTATCGTCGACGTCTGGTCGCGGCGCGCCTTCTATCTCGTCTGCGACAGCGAGAGCGGCCTGTCCGTCCGCCGCGCCCTCGTCGGCGCCATGCGCCGCTGGGGCGTCATGCCCGAGATCCTGCGCACCGATAACGGCTCGGGCTACATCAACGATACGGTCCCCGAGGCGCTGGCGATGCTCGGCATCGAGCATCGGCCCGTTCCGCCGGCATCCGGCGACAAGAAACCGTTCGTCGAGCGGCTGTTCGGCACCTTCACACGCGAGCGCGCCGAGCTGCTCGCCGGCTATATCGGCCATTCGGTCGCCGAGGCCGCGCAGCTGCGCGCCCGCGCCCGCAAGACCACCGGTCGCGCCGTCGTGGTGCCCGAGATTACCGCGGCCGAGCTGCAGGCGATCATCGACGCCTGGCTCGACGGCGAATATCACCTCCGCGTCCATTCGACGACCGGCGCAACGCCGTTCGACCGCTGCCGCAATTCGCCGCACCCCGCCGTCGCCGCGCCCGACGAGACCACGCTCAAGCGCGTGCTGTCCGATTTCGTCGGGCCAGCCACCGTCACCAAGCGCGGCATCCGCTACCGCCACGGCCGCTATTGGTCGCCCCGCCTCGTCGAATATATGGGCCGCACCGTTCATGTGCGTCGCGACGAGGACGATCTCGGCGCGCTCTATGTGTTCGACGAAGACGGGCGCTACATCGACGTCGCGGTCAATGCCCAGCGCTCGGGTATGTCGGAGCTGGCGTTCGCCACCGAGGCGCGCCGCCAGCAGGCCGAAGAGATGGCCGCCGCCAAGGCCGAGCTGCGCGCCAAGCAGCGCAAATATCGCATCGAGGATGCCCGCGACGCGCTCCTGCGCCGCGATGCCGAACGGGCTGGCAAGCTCGCCATGCTGCCGGTCGCCACCCGCGCGTCCTCGACGCCGACCATCGACAGCCTCGCCAATGCGCCCGCCGTGCCGGCGCCCGCACCCGCCAAGCTCGCCCAGGCCGACCGCATCCTTCGCGCCACGCCGGCCAAAACCACCACCGCGGCCGAGCGCATCGCCCGCACCGATCGCGTCCTCGCCGACCACGAGGCCGGCCGCCCCGTCGATCCCGCCGACCTCCAGGCGGCGCGCGTCCACGCCCAATCCTCCGAATACCGCGCCGAGAAGATCCTGCGCGGCACCTTCGCCCGGCCAGCGCCGGTCGCACCTTCCACTACCGTCAGGGAGAACCGCCTGTGAACCACGAACGCACCGCCACCATGTCGGCCGCGAGCCAGCCGCCCGGCGGCCCCGCTCAGCTCACCAACATGCGGCTCGGCATGACCACCATGCTCGACTGTCAGGATGCCGGCGACGGTAGCCCGCGGCTCGCGCTGTTCTACGGCCCCTCAGGCTACGGAAAGTCGGTCGCGGCCGCGCACATCGCTGCTCATTTTCGCGCCGCCTATGTCGAGGCGAAGTCGGTTTGGACGCAGCTCTCCCTGTTGAGGGCGCTTGCTCGCGAACTCGGCGTCGTCCGGCTCGCGCGCACGGGGCCTGAAATCCTCGATCAGATCGTCGATCGCCTCATCTATGACCCTGTTCCGCTGATCATCGACGAGATGGACCATCTCGTTAAAAAGCAGTCGGTCGAGATCATCCGCGACATTCACGACGGCGCGCGCGTCCCCGTGCTGATGATCGGCGAAGAGGCCCTTCCGGGAAAGCTGAAGGAGTGGGAGCGGTTCGATAACCGCATCCTGGTCGCGACGCCGGCGCAACCCTCATCTGTCGAAGACGCACTGCTTCTGCGCGACCATTACTGCACCCGCGCTCGCGTCGCTGACGACCTGGTCGAGGCGATCACCATCGCGACCAAGGGTGTAACGCGCCGGATAGTGACCAACCTCCACGAGGCGCAAAAGGCCGCCATTGCCGAGGGCGTCGCCCATATCGATCTCGCCGGTTGGGGCGACCGTCGCTTCATGACCGGTGACATCCCGGTGCGGGGGGCGGCGTGATGGCGGCCCTCGGCTACGCCTATGCCTGGCGCTCCGGCATGATCGAGACCGGCCCGGCCGTTCCCGACGGCGCCATCCCGATCGCCCGCGGCGGGCTCAAGCGCCTCAGTCGCCTGATCGATGCGACCGCGCGCCACGCCTACGACGGCGCCACGCTGCTCGTGCCCGGCGTCCCCGAGGCGGACAGCGACGATGCCGCGCTCGATGCGCTGCTCGCCTATCGCGACTGGATCGGGGGCCGCCGCTGATGGCTTGGGCTCTCCACCGGCCGGTTCGGTCCGACGTCCAGGCGCCGCTCTGGCGCGCGCTCCAGCAGGCCGACCGACCCGTCACTATCGCCGAGCTGCACGTCGCCGCCGGCGTTCACCCTGGCTCGATCGACTTCCGGCTCAACGCCTGGCGTCGCGCCGGCCTGGTCGGCCGGATCGAGGGCCGCCCGCATCGCTATTACATGGAGGCTGCCACGGATCGTCACCCGTCGCCGCCGATGATCGCCCGGGGGGGCAGAGTCGTCGCGCGGAAACCCGCTGCATACGAGCGCATCTGGACCGCGATCCGCGTTCTCAAGCGCTTCGACCTGCCCTCCCTGTCCATCGCCGCCGGCGCGGGCCGGCGGACCACGCTCAACTACGTCGGACTCCTCCAGCGCGTCGGCTACGTCCGGCTCGACCGGCTCGGCAACCCGCGCACCGGGGAGGTCTCGCGCTACTCATTGGCGCGCGACACCGGCCGCACGGCCCCCCGCGAGACGATCCTCACCGTCGACGGCGAGCCCCGCCGCGAACTCGTCGATCGCAACACCGGCGAGCGTCACGACGTGTCGCGCGGCACCCCGAGCCGCCGTCGCGCCTATCGTCAGGCCGCCCCCGCAATTGCCGAAGAGAGAGGTTAACCATGTCGAGTAACCTTAACACGGCAGCGACCAATCTCGACCGTGCCGCCGCCGCCTGGGGACCGGACCTCCCCGAATGGGTGCGCCTCCTCGCCACCGCCGCCGATCGTACCAGCCAGCGCGGCGTCGCCGACCAGCTCGGCAAGTCCGCCGGCTACGTCAGCCGCCTGATCAACCGCGCCTACGCCGGCTCCTACGAGGAAGCCGAGACGCAGGTGCGCGCCAAGTTCGGCGCCGAGCGTGTGATGTGCCCGCTGTGGGGTGAGATCCCGCTCGCGAGCTGCGTCCAGCTCCGCCGCCGCAAGCGTCCGCCGCAGAACCACATGCACCACGCCTGCGCGCGCACCTGCCCGACCTGCCCCAACAACACCGATCGACAGGAGGATTGAATGACCGTTGCTGAAGAGCTGCAGAACATCGTCGCGGACCTCTCCGCCGCGATCGCCGGACGGAAGACCTACGGCCGCGCCGACCTCGAAACCATGCGCCGCCGTCTCACCACCGCAGCGACCGAGCTGCGCCGCGACGATCGCGCCGGCACCGTCTCGCGCCTCCTGCTGGAGGATCTGTGCGCCGGCGTCGAAAAGGGCGTCGCCGATATCGCTGCCGTCGCCCGACGCGCCCGCGCGCAGGTCGAGGCTCAGGCAGGAGCTGGTCAATGACCGACGGCGTATTCCTCCATTGGTCCTCGCAAGAGGCGCGGATCAGGTCCTTCAGCTCAGGCAGTCGGCGCGACACAACGGTTGTCAAAATCGAAATTGAAGTGGTCGACAGCTACTGCTTGGGGCGCATTCTCAGGGAACTGCACGAGGCTCAGGCCGCGTCCAAGGTCTCCAGGCGCTCGGCCCCGCGTCAATCCGCGGCGCAGGCCAAACGCATAGCGCGCGCCGCCGCAGCCGAATTGGATGGTCCGGGACCATTCTTGTTCCTGCCTGCGCCGGAGGGCCGGTCATGACCGTCATCCCGCACCTCAGCGGTTTCGCCGCCGCCGTCGCGCGCGTCGAGGACGTGGGCGTCGGTCAGCACGCCGGGATCGCGGTCGGCGCCGCCGGCGAAGACGACGACCGCCGCTATACGATCGCGCTGCGCCACGCCGACGGCGGCACGCTCGCCGTGTCGCTGTCGGACAGCCAGCTCGACCGCCTCGCTCTGATGCTTGCCGGCCTGGTCCATGATCGGCCTGTCGTTGCGCCGGGCGCCATCGGGAGGGTCCACTGATGCTCGGGCCCAATCCGGCCGCTGCTGTCATCGCCGATGCGGCCCAGCGCTTCGGTTTCTCGGTTGCGCAGCTCACCGGCGATGAGCGTCGCGCTGCCGTCGTGCGGGCGCGCGACGCGGCGGCCTGGACGATCAGCATCTGTCTCGGCCGCTCGCTCGCGCAGATCGGCCGCATGCTGGGCGATCGCGACCATTCGACGATCCATGCCGCGCTGCGTCGGGCGGACATGCGGCGCGACAGCGACGCTGAATTTCGGGAGACCACCGATTCGCTGCGCGCCGCGCATACGCCGGGTCGACAGTCTGCCCTCGATCCTGTGATTGCGGGGCCGGAGATCAAGCCATCGCGCGGCGATGGTCATGGCCCGACTCCCGCCGAACGCGCGGTGCTCGAACTATGGGACGGCGGCCACTCGATCCAGGCGGCCGCCGCTCGGCTCGATCGCTCCGAGGACTACGTCCGGGAGATCGTCTCGACCTACCACATCCGCCCTACCCATGATCTCGCCATGTTCGAGCGCATGGCTCGCGCCGGATCGGCCGCGCTGCTCGCCGCGCTCCACGCCAGCGGCGGGAGGTTCGCATGACGCTCCACATCTATGTCGAGCGATCACGGCGGTGCGGCAAGACGGCGCTGGCGTCGGTCGACTATCGCGCGATCCAGCCGCAGCGCGGCTATCTGCCAGTCTACCGCACCGGCACCGCCTGCCCCGGCTGCGGCTATCGCGCTTTCCTCGTCGGGCGTGCCTCGGCCGAATGCGGCCGCTGCGGCACCGCCCTCCCTCTCGCTCCCGCGGACCCGGAGGCGGCGCATGGCTAAGAGCTTCGCCGAAATCGCCCAGCGCGGCCTGCGCACGGCCGAAGGCAAGAACGACAGCCGTACCAAGCTGGTCCGCGCGATCCGTGCCGCCTGCAATCGTCTTGGCCTCGACGACGACGCCCGCCGCGACATTCATCTCGCCCTCACCGGCAAGCGTTCGACAACGCAAATGACCTTCGCGGAACTCGGCCAGGTGCTCGACCGCCTCAACAAGGACTGGAAGGGCCCGTCGGGCCACCGCGCGCACATCGGCAAGATCCGCGCCTTGTGGTGGACGCTCTACTGGCTGGGCGCCGTCGCCGAGCCCAATGACCACGCGATCGACGCCTTCGTGCGCCGCCAGACTGGCGTGTCGGCGCTGTCCTTTCTCGACCACCGGTCAGCCTCTGCCGTCGTCGAGGGGCTCAAGAGTTGGGCGGCGCGCGAAGGCGTCCGCTGGGAAAAGGAGCCCGGCGAACTCGGCGACCGCCGCGCGGTAGCCGACGCGATCTGGCGCAAGCTGCGCGAAACCGGCGCCGCTTGGGGCTCCTGGTATCAGCTTTATGCCGCCGAAGCGCTGAAGGTGTCTCCGCAACCCGAAGACTGGTCGCGCCATGAATGGGACGCGGTGATCAAGCTGCTCGGCAAGCGCTTGCGCCGCACGCAGGGCCGCAAGGCGGTCGATTGATGGCGAGCCGCGCCGACCTTCCCCGCCTCGACCAGTTGCCCATCCCCGAGGATGTGCAGCCCGGCCGCGGCTGGACTGAGCAGATGCTCGAAATGGCCGCCCATATCGGCCCCTACGCGACGTTGTGCATCGTCGCGGCGCATGGCGGCGCGCAGGTCTATATCTCGCGCAAGCCCGAAAGCTGCCCGTTCGCCGACGTCATCGACGAAGAGGCGGCGCGGATTCTCGCCAGCGTCTATGGCGGCAATCGCTTCCAGGTGCCGGTCGGCCGCGCCGCCGTCGATCGCGCCCGCCGTGCCTCGATCATCGCCGCCGTCCGCGCCGGCCAGATGACAGGCGCCGATGCGCAGCGCATCCTCGGCACCAGCCGCACCTACGTCGCCTATCTTGTCAATCAGACCGCCGAAGGGCAGAACGCGGAGCCGGCCCGCGCACGCCGCCGTCACGATCCACGTCAGACCGACTTGTTCGCCTGACCCCGCGGGCTTCCGAATACGGAAGCCCGCTCCCGCCAGCCACCTCCAGCACAACCGCTTGCGTCGTCGTTGCGCATCCGGGGGTGGCCCTTGTCCTGGCTCGATTATGTCCGTGTTCTCTGGCCGATCGCATCGGTCGTCACCCCGCTGATCATCACCGCGGGGCTGTTCTGGCTCCGCTCGCAATTCGCGCTGAAAACCGAGCTGGCCGCCGAGCGGACGCGCGTTGACGGCAAGTTCACCGGCATCGCCACCGCAATCAACGATCACGAGACCCGTCTCAAGCTGATCGAGCAGGATCAGCAGCGGCCGCCGAGCCGGCATGAGCTGTTCAAGCAGATGTCGAACATCTCCAGCCGCACGGAGGCGATGGAAAGCACGCTCGAAGGTATCGAGAAGCAGGTCGGCACCCTCAACGATTACCTCCACACGTTAATCGAACGCGGGCTCGCGCAATGATCCCGCCTGTCGCGCTTCCCGTCGTCCGCCGCGCCATCCTCGATCTGCTGACGGAGATCGGCGGCGAGCACAATCACGACACGCTGGCGATGCAGCTCGTGGCCCTGGGCCATCGCGTCGCCGCCTGCGACGTCGCCGACCAGCTCCGATGGCTCGCCGGCGTGGACCTGGTTCATGCCGAGGATCTCGGCCCCTATGTCGTCACCCGCGTTCTCTCCAAAGGGCGGGACGTGGCGGCGGGGATGCTGACCGTCGACGGCGTCAGTCGCCATAAGACGGGCGAGTGACATGGGGCGCCGCTCTTCCGTCAAGGACTTGCCCGAGCCGATCCGCGCCGAGGTGGACGCCGCCATCAAGCGCGGCGCGACGATCGACGCCATTGTCGAGCATCTCCACGCCCTCGGCGCCGATCATATCTCGCGCTCAGCAGTGGGCCGCTACTCAAAGGGCTTCGCCGAGCTGGCCCGCCAACAGCGCGACCTGCGCATCATCGCCGAGCAGTTCGGCCGCGAGTTCGGCGACAGCGACAATCTCGATGGTCGCCTGCTCACGCAGCTCATGACCAGCGTGATGACGCGCGCGATCCTCCCGATCGCCAGCGGTGAGATCGTCCAGCTGGACGGCAAGGATCTCCATTTTCTCGCTCGCGCCACCAAGGACGCGATGGCGGCGGCCAAGATCGACACCGATCGCGAAGCCAAAATCCGCGAGGAGGAAGCGAAGCGCGCCCGCGCTGCCGCGGCCGACGCCGCCGACCAGGCCGGCCGCGCCGCCGGCGCCAGCGAGGAGACGCTGCGCCGCATCCGTGCCGGCATCCTCGGAATCGACGCGCAATGAGCGGCACCATGCGCATCGTGGCGGGCGCCGGCCACTTCCAGCCCGGCGCACATGCCGATCTGGCGATCCGTCTTGCCGACTTCGCGCGCAAGCTCGGCATGGCGGTCGGCAGCGTCCAGGCCAGCCGCGTCACCAGCTCGCCATCGCGCTACCTGACTGTTCGCGATCGCAACGGCCGCCCCTGGATCATCCGCGTTTCCAACCACCGGAAGCCCGATTGCACTGGTCATGCAACGCCGCACCTCGACCTCGTCAGCATCGACGGCCAGGCCGGCTACGACGAGGCCTGCCGCGTCCTCGGCCGCATCCAGGCGGGCGGCATCGACTGGTTCGATCCGAAAGCCGGCGTTCGCCAGCCGCGGAGACGGCGATGATCGAGCAGCTCCAGCGCGCCGACATCCCCGCCGTCCTGCTTCCCTATCAGGTCGAGGCGATCCGGCGCAGCCACGAACACCCGCTGTTCGTCTCGGAAAAGTCGCGCCGCACCGGCCTCACCTACGGTTTCGCCGCCGACGCGGTGCTCACTGCCGCGGCCGCCAAAGGCGGTTCCGACGTCTTCTACATCGCTTTCAACCTCGACATGACCCGCGAGTTCATCGGCTATTGCGGTGACTTCGCCAAGGCGTTCGACGTCGCCGCCGATGTCAACGAGTTCACCTTCGACGACGGATCGAAGGACGGCATCAAGGCATTCCGCGTCGATTTTCCATCAGGCCACGCTGTGGTCGCGCTCACCTCCAAGCCGCGCTCGCTCCGCGGCCGCCAGGGCGTCGTCATCATCGACGAGGCCGCGTTCCACGACGAGCTCGACGAGCTGCTCAAGGCGGCGCTGGCGCTGCTGATGTGGGGCGGGCGCGTCGTTGTCATTTCCACCCACGATGGCGCAGACAACCCGTTCAATCTCCTGATCGAGGAGATCAGAGGCGGCAAGCGCCCCGGCTATGTCCAGCGCCTCACCCTCGACGAGGCGTGCCGCCAGGGCCTCTACAAGCGCATTTGCCTGCGCACCGGCAAGACCTGGTCGCTGCATGCCGAGCAGGCCTGGAAGGCCGAGCTGCGCAGGACTTATGGCGACGCCGCCGCCGAGGAGCTCGACGTGATCCCGGCGCGGGGCTCGGGCGTCTATCTTCCCCGCGCCACGATCGAGGCGTGCATGACGCCCGACTTCCGCATCGAGCGGCTCACGCTGGAGGACGGGTTCGAACGGCGCGATATGGAGTGGCGCCGCACCTATGTGGCCGAATGGCTACGCGACGTGATCGCGCCGGTCGTCAAACAGCTGTTCGACCCGCACCGTCGTTCGTTCTTCGGTCAGGACTTTGCGCGGTCGAGCGATCTGTCGGCGATCGCGCTCGGCCAGATCGATCCCTCGACCGTGCTGCGCAACCCGCTCGGGCTGGAGCTGCGCAACGTGCCGTTCCGCGAGCAGAAACAGATCCTCGACTTCCTCGTGCGCGCGCTGCCGATGTGGTCGACCGGCCACATGGACGCCCGCGGCAACGGCCAGCAGCTCGCCGAGGATATGGCGACCGATTGGGGCTTCGAGCGCATCGAGCGCGTCATGGCGACCGAGCAGACCTACCTCGAACGCATGCCGCGCATGAAGACGCGGTTCGAGGATCGCACGATCCTGCTGCCTCAGGCCGAGCCGATCGTCGAGGATCTGCGGCTGATCAAGCTGGTCCGTGGCGTGCCGATGATCGTCGATCGCGTCGCCGACAAAGCCGATGGCGCCAAGGGCAAGCGCCACGGCGACTATGCCATCGCGCTGATGAACCTCGTCGCCGCCGCCGACCAGGACGTGCAGCCGATCGACCTCCACGCGCTTGGCGAGGAGCGCGCCGGCGGCGCCGAGTTCGTCACGACCGACACCGGCTTCGGCACGATCAGGCGCCGCGATGACTTCGGACAAGGAGACGGATGGTGAACCAATCCGACGAGGCGGTCGGCCGCCTCGCGCGGGACGAGGCCGAGGCGCTGGTCAAGCTACTCGAAAGCGGTGGCCGCAAGGTGCTTGTCGTCATCGCCTATGTCGAGGGCGGATTTGCCACGCTCACCCGCGCCGTGAGCGAGGGGACAACGGCGCTCGACGCGCGCGGCTTTGTCCAGGTGCTCGATCGCGAGCGCGACCGCATCGACGCGCTGCTCATGAGGCGCGCCGATGGTTAATCTGCGCAGCCTCGCGCGCCGCTTCACCAGCGCCTTTGCCGAGCCGTCGTTCCCGGCCGATCTCGCTGGCGAGATCGCCACCACGCGCGACGGTCGCGACATCACCCGTCCATGGGTGCAGGAGCTTGAGCAGCCCCGCGATCGCCGCCTGCTCGGCGTCGCCGACTGGGGTATCTACGAGCGCGTCCGCCGCGACGACCAGGTCAAATCGTGCATGCAGCAGCGCATCAGTGCGGTGGTGTCGCGCGACTGGGACGTCATTCCGGGCGACGATAAGGACCCGCGCTCGATCGCGGCGGCCGAAGCGCTGAAGGACAATCTCCAGGCGATCGGCTGGGATCGCCGCACCGAAAAGATGCTGTGGGCGCCCTTCTACGGCTTCGCCGTCGCCGAACTGTGCTGGGCGCCTCACAATGGGCTGATCGGGTGGAGCGCGATCAAGGTCCGTCACGCCCGACGCTTCCGGTTCGACCAGGATGGCCGTCTGCGCCTCCTCACCATCGCCAACATGTCGGGCGAGATCCTGCCAGACCGCAAGTTCTGGACCGTCACCGCCGGCGGTACCGACGACGACACCACCTACGGCGAAGGCCTTGCCGAAGCGCTCTATTGGCCGACCTGGTTCAAGCGCAACGGCGTCGGTTTCTGGAATACCTTCCTCGACAAGTTCGCGGTGCCCACCGCCAAGGGCACCTATCCGCGCGGCAGTACCCAGAAGGACATCGACAAGCTGCTGGCGGCGCTGAAGGCGATCGCCAACGACGCCGGCTTCGTCGTGCCCGAAGGCATGGCCGTCGAGCTCCTCCAGCTCGCGCAACGCGGCGCCGATTTCGAGACGCTCTGCCGCTACATGGACGGCGCGATAGCCAAGATCGTCCTGTCGCAGACCATGACCACGGACAACGGGTCGTCGAAGGCGCAGGGACAGGTTCACGCAGACGTCAAGCTGGAGGTGGTCAAGGCCGACGCCGACTTGCTCAGCGACAGCTTCAACGCTGGCCCGGCGCGCTGGTTCACCGACCTCAACTTCGGCGCCGACGTGGCGAGCCCGATCGTCGTCCGCATCGTCGAAGAGGAGGACGACCTCAAGGAGGCGGCCGAGACCGACGAGATCCTGTCGCGCATCGGGTGGCGTCGCACCGAGGAAAGCTTCAAGGACCGCTACGGCGACGGCTACGAGCGTGCCGAGCCCAGCCGGTCCGCCAATCCCGGCGACGGCGCGGCGCCGGGCGTGGATCGCAACGCCGATCCGGAACCCGAGCCGACTGCCTTCGCCGCGGCCGACCCGCAACCGCTCTACGTCTATCGCCGCGTCCTCAATGCCGACGAGATCATCGCCTGGGCGCGATCTCAGGGTTTCGCTTCGACCGTGCCGGCGAGCGACATGCATGTCACCATCGCCTATTCGCGCGCGCCGGTGAACTGGTTCGCCATGGCGGCCGACTTCGTGCCGGGCGCCGACCTGACAGTGCAGCCCGGCGGGCCCCGCCTGGTCGATCGGCTCGGCGACCAGGGCGCCGTTGTGCTGCTGTTCGCCAACGGCGATCTCGCCTGGCGCAACCGCAGCATGCGGGAGAAGGGCGCGAGTTGGGACTTCCCCGACTACCATCCCCACGTCACCCTGACCTACGCGGCCAATGGTGTCGATCTGTCGAAGGTCCAGCCCTATCGCGGGCGTATCGTGCTCGGCCCGGAGATCTTCGAGGCGATCGACGAGGATTGGACCGACGGCCTGCGCGAGGTCAGCCTCGCCGAGGCGGCGCCCGCCCAGCCTCGCGACATCGTGGACGACGCGGTCGATCAGATCATGGCCGACGAAGGCTGGTGGACCGCCATTACCGATCCGCTCCTCGAACAATTGCGGAAGGCCAAATCGCGTGACGAAGCGCTGCAAATTCTCACCCGCGAGGCCGAGCTCGGCGACGATCAGTCAATGACCGAGGCCCTCGCGCGCGCCGGCTTCGCCCTGCGGATCGACGCGCTCACCGACGACACGGAGGAGGGGTGATGGATCTCGTATTGGCCGACAAGGCCTATGAGCTCGGACGGGCTGGCAAGACCGGCCCCGAGATCGCCAAGGCGATCGGCGTCCAACATGCTTCGGAGGCGCACGCCCATGCAGCGGTCGGCCGCGCACGGGCATCGGCCGAACGGGCGCGGCTGACCGACCCCGAAGTTCTTTTGCTTCGGTGCCTCGCGGCTGAAGAGCGAGCCCTGCTGGCTCGCGGCCAATGCCGCAGCCCTAAGTCACACGCGGTTTCATGGCGTGCCGGCAAATCGCGCGGATGGGCGAATGCGACCGCATCCAAACGCCTCGGGTCGCACCGCAAGGGCGAAGACGACCGTCTTGGCGGCACCGGCTTCCGCATGGTCAAGGTGGCAGGCAACGGCCACATCTGGCTCACTCCCGCTGGCTGGGCGGTTGTCCATGCGATCGAGGCTGCAGCATGATCGCGGAGATCGACGATGCCTATCTCCGCCGCATGGTCGAGCTGCCCGGCGGGTGGGCGCATCTGTTCGACCTTGTGACGGCCTTCCAGCTGGAGCGCGACACCGCCCGCGCGATCGCTGCGGCCGTGGTCCGCGACGCCGAGCCGACCCGGCGCCGTATCGCCGACCTGCTCGCCGCCAATTCGGCGCTCGTCCAGGAGAAACGCGACCTCCGCCATGAACTGCAGGCTCAGATCGACGCCGCACATACCGAGCTCGACCAATATCGCGCGGCGTCGCCGCCGACGTGCCCGCCCGAAGGCCTGCGGGGACTGATCGATCGCATTCGCGTCCACGCCAAGGGTTGGCGCAGGCCTGACGCGCTCAGCTTCCGCGAGCCCGATGACGAAGCTGGCCTGTTGGAAGAGATTGCCGGCGTCCTCGAACTGATCGCCGGAGCGACGGCGTGATCCGCCGCTTCACCCGCCACAACTTCAACCGCTGGCGCGCGCAGGTCTCTCCGGCCCGCGCCGCCGCGCTTCGGCCGCAATACCCGAGAGGGGCGTCTGGTACGGCTCTCAAGGCCCCCAGCGGCGAGGTATCGGCCTCGCCCTCGCGTGCTTCAGGCAGCGCCCCGCAACAGAGGCCGTCCGCGGTCCCGGAGACGTCCGGGACCGCGGCGGCAACGCCCTATCGGCCGCGCAAGCCCAAGATCGACCCGCGCACCATCCCCTCGTCGATGGAGATGCGCGCAGCGAGCTGGAGGCGGCCGAAATGAGCTGGTTGCCCTCCCTCCGCTGGCGCCGCGTCGGTCGTCGCGAGCAGTCACCGCATCCCGCGCAATCAGCAGCCCATCCTTTGGAGGGCGGCAGCATGATCGACCGTGATCTCGCGTCGCGCACCAATCGATCAGCGGTTCGTCGAAAAGACTGCAGTGCGGACCCGCGTTATGAAGGGCGCGCGCTGCTCGTGTTCGTCAAGCGCATCGAGCGCTTCCCGTACTTTCTCGCTGATCTGTTCGCACGCAATGCGCGAACGGCCGTTCCGGTCAAGCAGTGCGTCGAAGGAATCCGGATCGGGGTTACTGATCCAGCGTCGACCCCACGTCTCAAGGGCAGCGCGAACTTCGAGGACTGCATCGAGCACATCGAGGTCGTCAAAAACGATCAGCTCCTTCATCGCGGCGGCGACCTCGGAAGCGCGGCGTATTCTTTCTTCGAGCTGATGGACTTTGAGAAGGTTCAGATTGCCCGTCGTCCTGAGGCCGTCGTGGAGATGGACCAAATCGGCGAGAAGGCGGAGAAGATACCTGCGCAGGATTTTACGATCCGTTTGTGCATCCACCTGACGATTTATCTTCGCGAACCAGATCGTTGCCACAAGCGTCAATCCTGCGCCTATCGCCGCGCCGGAGGACGATGCCACGAACTCTTTCGACCACAGCGGCGAAAGGGTGCTTCCGGGCGACAACACGGTCCCCGTGAGAAACCCGCCGAAGCAGCCCGCAGCCAAGGCAATAATCACCAGACCAACGGCTCTAATCCTCCCTGTTCGCATCATCTCTCCCCCGCCGATCGAACAGCATTGATGCCACAAGCCAATGCCTGACACACTCCCGATCCAGTCCGTAATCGGACTGCCGCCCGACGAGACCGTCGCCGCCTTCCGCGCGCGCGACGATCTGCGCGTCACCAACCGCTGGAGCGAAATGTGGCATGGGGACCACGCCCGCGCCTTCACCGTCGCGAAGGTCGCCAAGCTCGATCTCCTCGACACGATCCGCGGCTCGCTCGACGACGTGATCGCCAACGGCGGCACGTTCGAGCAATGGCAGGAACGGATCGTTCCCGAGCTGCAGAAGGCCGGCTGGTGGGGCGACGTCACCGACCGCGATCTCACCGGCGCTGACCATCCGATCGTCGTCGGCCCGCGCCGGCTGCGCACCATCTTCGACACCAACCTGCGGATGAGCCGCGCCGCCGGCCGCTGGACCCGCATCCAGGCGCTCAAGGATCAGCGCCCCTATCTCCGTTACACCGCCGTCATGGACGCGCGCACGCGCCCGCAGCACCGCATCTGGCACGGCACCATCCTGCCCGTCGATCATCCGTGGTGGGACACCCACTTCCCGCCCTGCGGCTGGAACTGCCGCTGCACCGTCCGCCAGCTTTCCGATCGCGATCTTGTCCGTCACGGCTGGCACGTCACCGATCCGCCCAGGGAGGGCCCGCCAAGGCTCTTCTACCGCGCCGGGTCGCCCACACCCGTCGCCGTGCCCGCCGGCATCTCGCCCGGGTTCGCCTACAACCCCGGAAAGGCGCACATGGCCGCCGTTGCCGACAAGGCTACGCGGACGATTGAGGCCTCCGCCGCCCTGGACATTTCGGCCGCGCGCACCACGCTCGACGAGCTCGTGCAGTCGGATGCTTTCCTGCAGGCGCTCGACGAGCCCGGCGCGTCATTCCCCGTCATGGTGCTCGACGATGCTTCCCGCGCAGCGATCGGCGCCGACGCACGCGTCGCCGTGCTGTCGAGCGACACCTATACCAAGCAGCGCGGCCGTCATCCCGAGCTGACGGTCGCCGACTATCGCAAGCTGCCGAGCCTCGGCGCCGGCGCAGACATCGTCGCTGTCGAGGGCGACACCATTCTCAAATTCGCCAGGCTGGATGGCGAGCGCTGGCTCGTCGCCGTCGTCAAGCGCACCGCCAGCGGTGCCGGACTGTTCGTCACCAGCTATCGCGTCCAGAACCAGGCCTCGCTGAAACGCCTGCTCGCCGGAACGACGGTGCTCTATGATGGAAGGTAAGGTGCGGCGGGCGGCGAGGACTTGCATCCCTCGCATTGCGCTCCCGGAGAGGTCCGGTGCTACGGCCGCAAGGTTCACCGTGTCGCGTCCGCCGCGGGCTTCTATAGCCCGACGCGCGCCGCCCTTCAATTCCCTCGCCGGTCGAGGCGGGGGCAGGGGCGCGCCAACGCCCCGAACCGGCGGATGAGACCCGCCACGACGCCGGCGCATGCCTGCCGGAACCGTCCCGCCACCCGAGCTCGGGCGGGCGCAGATAGAGAGAATAAGGTCGTGGAGTCGAGTCCGTTCACTGCCGTTGCAGCCCCGCTGCAACCCGTCACCCCCGTTCGCCCGCCTGCCGGCTATATCGGCGGCAAGCGCAACCTCGCGCGCCGCCTCGTCGCCCGCATCGACGCGATCGACCACAACCTCTATGCCGAGCCGTTCATCGGCATGGGCGGCATCTTTTTCCGGCGCCGGCGCCGGCCGCAGGCGGAGATCATCAACGACGTCTCCGCCGACGTGACGACGTTGTTTCGCATCCTTCAGCGGCATTATCAGCCGTTCCTGGACATGCTCAAATGGCGCTTCGCCAGCCGCGCCGAGTTTGACCGCCTGCTCGCTGTCGACCCCGACACCTGCACCGATCTCGAACGCGCCGCCCGCTTTCTTTATCTCCAGAGGACCGCCTTCGGCGGCAAGGTCGTTGGGAGGAGCTTCGGGGTGAGCTATGGCGCGCCGAGCAAGTTCCGCCTCTCGACGCTCGAACCGCTCCTCCAGGACATCCACGACCGGCTCGAACCCGTTCAGATCGAGCGCCTGTCTTATGATGCCTTCATCCGCCGCTGCGATCGGCCCGGCGCGCTCTTCTACATCGATCCGCCCTATCACGGTTGTGAGCGTGACTATGGCCCCGATGTCTTCTCGCCGGCCGATTTCGAGCGCCTCCGCGACCTGCTCGCCGACCTTCGCGGCCGGTTCGTCCTCAGCATCAACGCGACGCCGGAAATGCGTGCCCTGTTCGCATCGTTCGACGTTGAGGAGGTGTCCGTCACCTACTCCCTGCCGGGCATGGACAAGGCCGCGCGCGTTACTGAGCTGATCGTGTCGAATTGATGCCCAAGATGGTCCTGAAATCCGCAGATTTCCGCGCCTTCCGAAAACGGGGAAGTCAGCTTTCGAGGAACTGGGAAACGCCGGCAGCCGCCGACGGATTTCTGCGGGTTTCAGCGCCGTTGCAACGCCCGAACTGGGAAAGTGAACTGGGAAACGGGCCAAAAATTCCGCGCGAGGCTCGATTGAGCACCCTCACGCCGCTGAAACCGCGCGTTTTCGCCATTCCTGCGTCCCGATATATCCCGCTTCGTCCCGCCAAATCCCGCCGGTTCTCGATGATACAATTATTGGCCGGTCACAACGACACTGTCCAGGAAACGAGGCCGAGGTAAGCCGCTGCGAGCACCAGCACCGCGAGCGGGGCGCGCCGGTCGCGCATCCGCATCCAATGCTCGCGCCAGTCGCCGCGGTGCCCCCACCCGACGCGATCCCATCCGGCAAGCGCGATGCCGATCATCCAGCGCGCCTTCTGCCGCACCGACGCGTCGATCCGATCCGGAAAATAGGCGCGGACGGCGACCACTCCGCGCCCTGGCGCCTCGCCAATCCGCGCCATGACGCCACGTCCGCCGATAGCGTCGAGTCCCAGGCCGATTTCGTAATCCTCGGTAAGGCTCGCCGGGTCGAACGGCTCGCCGTGCCGCGCCGCGGCGATCGCGTCGAGCGCCGGGCGCGCGATCGCGCATCCGACACCGGCAAGCGGCAGCCCGGCTCCCAATGCCTGGCGCACAACCATCTGTTTTCCATGCGCTTCCGCGAACTCGTCCGCATAATGGCCCGCAACGAATCGCGAACGGCGGTCGACGAGCGGCAGCACCGGCAGTTGCACGACCCAGTGCCGCTCGATCAGCCGATCGAAAATCGCAAGCTCCGCCGGATGCACGACATCCTCCGCGTCGTGCAGCACCACCGCGTTCGGGCGCCAGCCCTCCGAAGCCTCGTCGCGGAGGAGCGCCGCCCAGAGCGTATTGAGGCAATCGGCCTTGCTGGTCGGTCCCGGGTTAGATCCCACCACCAGGTGGATCCGTTCGTCGTGGCAGGCCACTGCGGTGACCGCTTCGATCGTTCCGCGATCGTTCGGATAGACCCCGACGTAAATCCGGTAGTTGGGATAGTCGAAGCGAGCGAGCGTCGACGTCAGCATGGCGCCGATCACGGCCGCTTCGTCCCAGGCGGCGATGAATACCGCGATCGGGCCGGCATCGGCCCGAACCGGAAAATCTGCGCACACAGGCGGTGGAAAGTTGCGCCGCGCAACCCGTCGCCAGGCGACGAGGCCGAAATAGATCAAATCGATCGCGAGGTCATCGATGCCGCCGATCACCATCCCAGTCGCAGCGAACAATATTGCTTCACGGGCGACGATGTCGGTCGCCCAGACCATCCCTTGCCAATCCGTCACACTGGAGCCCCCCTCCTGCGAACAGCCCTGTTCTTCCGCAAAGCGGCGGAATGATCAAGTCATAGAATTATGGAATAAAAATCCACTTTGGACCAAATTAGGCCGTCCCTCCGCAGTGCTGGCGCACGAAATCCGCGTGACTCGGCATCGCTGCGACCGTCCGCTCGATCGTGCCGTCGAGATCGGCGAGCGCTGTACGCAGCTGGTCCGGAGAGGAAAGTTGCGGCAGGTGGTGGTATCGCTCGGGTGCAAGACCCTGGCCCATCATCACCTGCACCCACGAATCGATGCGAAACAAGTCGTCCGCGCCCTGCCACGCGATTCCCGCCTCGTGGAACAGCGCGATCCGCGCAGCGAGGCTGTCGGGCACGGCCGCCTCGCGGCACTGCTGCCAGAACGGCTCTTCGCGCGCGGTACGGCTGTAGTGCAGGATCAGGAAGTCGCGAATATTCTCCCATTCGTGGCGCGATTGCGCGTTGAAGCGCGCGGCAAGCGCCGGCGTCGCGCCACCGAACGGGAACAGCTGGATGAGCCGTGTCACCGCGATCATGATGAGGTGGATGCTGGTCGATTCGAGCGGCTCGAGAAAGCCGCCGGCGAGTCCCAGCGCGACGCAATTGGCCTTCCACGGCGGACGATAGCCGCTGCGGTAACGGATCAGCCGGGGTTCGGCCACCGGAGCACCGTCGATGTCCCCCGTCAGCGCCGCGCGCGCGTCGTCGTCGGTCATGTGCGCGCTCGAGAAGACGAAGCCGTTCCCGACCCGAGTCTGCAGCGGAATGCGCCAGCGCCACCCCGCCTCATGGGCGATCGCGCGGGTATAGGGGACGAGCTCGCCGTGTGCCTCGGTCTGAACCACGACGGCGCTGTCGGTGGTGAGCCACGGGCTCCAATCCTCGAAGTCGACCTTCATCGTCTGCCCGATAAGCAGCGCGCGAAAGCCGGTGCAGTCGATGAACAAGTCGCCCTCGACCCGTTCACCCGACGCGAGCACCAGTGCGTCGATCGCGCCGGTTGCACTGTCCTGCTCGACGCCGGTGATCATGCCCTCGACCCGGCGCGCGCCGGCGGCCTCGGCAAGGACGCGCAGGAAGCGGCCATAAGCGGTCGCGTCGAGATGATAGGCATAGGCGAGTTCCGAATCGGGCGCCGTCGCGAAACGGTTGAGCGCCGCCGCGCGCGCCTCGAGCGAATAGTCGCTGAAGGCGCGGCCGAAGCCTTGGCGGCGCGCCTCGAGCCAGAAATGCTGGAAATCGGCCAGCATGGTCGAGCGCCCGACGCTGCCGAACGAGTGGAAATAGCGGTCGCCCGGCCGGTGCCAGTTCTCGAACGAGATGCCGAGCTTGAAGGTCGCTTGCGTCGCGCGCATGAACGCGGCTTCGTCGATGCCGAGAAACGTGTGGAAGCTCCGCGCCGTCGGGATCGTCGACTCGCCGACGCCGACCGTGCCGATGGCATCCGATTCGACCAGCGTGATCTCGACAAGCGAGCGCAACCGCTGCGCCAGCGCCGCCGCGGCGATCCATCCGGCGGTGCCGCCGCCGGCGATGACCACTCGCGTGACCGGTGCTCGATCCATTCCCCTCCCCTCGATCAGCGATTGAATCGGTTGATGATCTGCGCGCGCAGCCGCCGTGCCGCGACCGGGTCGAGCGACGCCAGCGATCCGCGGGACGCCTCCGGCAAGTGCGCCGCCGGATCGCTCGCCGGGCCGAACAGATAATAATCGAACAGCGCGCGCCACGCGCGTTTTTCGGACTCGGGCCGGTCGCGCAGGCTCAGAATGCCGTGGAGCAGCGTGGTCATCGGCGTGTCCATGAACGACGGCACGGCGTTCCACCAATAATTGATCATCACGTTGAATGCGTCGAGCGCCTCGACATGGTGCCACCACAAGGCGGGATAGACGAGCACGTCGCCGGGCTCGAGCTCGGCGACCTCGGCCGCGGCCAGCGCCTCGGCAAAACGCGGATAGCGGTCGAGATCGGGCGCCGCGAAATCGACCATGCTGACGACCTGGCCGGCGGGAGTCGGCTCGAGCGGGCCAGGATAGAGGTTGGCGACCTGATCGGGTGGAAACAGCGTGAAGCGCCGCCGCCCGACCATCGGACAGGCGATGTTGTTCGACATGTCATGATGCGCCGCGGCGATCGTGCGGTTGCCGATCCAGATGCTCGCGAGCGGCGGCATCTGCGCGCTGATTCGCGGTGGAAGCACGAGGTCGTTGTCGCGCCTCAGGCCGGGCAGGAACGCGTCGATGTCGGTCGATCCGATATAGAAGCTCGGCGGCTCGGGATCGCCGAGGTGGCGCGCGACACGGCCGAGGAACGCGCTGAGCGTCATGCGCTCGGCGGTGAAGTTCATCCCCGTTCCGGCTTCGTCGTAGTGGAACCGCCCCCGGATCTCGGGCGGACCGACATAGGCGGTGAGAGGCCGGCCGGCGTCGAACTGCGCCAAATAGGCCATCGCCGTCGCCGCTGCCTGACGGCCGGCACGAACCAGCGGCCAATCCGCCGCCACGCCCCTGACGATGACCGGCCGATCGGCGGCGATAATGGCGTCGAACGGAATCGCGTCAGGTGCGATGCCGTTCAGCACCTCGGTCCGGCGCGCGACCTCAACCATCGCGCTCCGCCGCAAGCTTGAGCTCGATCAGCCGGCTGACGTTGCCGAGCGACGAGGAGACCCACATCGCGGCGCGAAGGAAATCGTTGCGGTGGAGCTCGGCCAGCGCCTCTCCGTCAAGCTGCGCCAGCCGTGCGCGGTCGATCGTATGGCAATTGGGCACGCGATAGCGGCGGGTGTCGGTGAGCTCGATATCGATCGTCACCGGCTCGATCAGGTCGAGCGCGTCGAACGCGGCGAACATCGGCGCCGCGGCATCGACCCCGGCGTAGATGAGCTGCAGCACCTTGGCGATATGGTCGAGATAGGGCGCGTTGCCGCCGTGTTCACGGAACAAGGGCTCGCCCTCGTTTCGGCTGATACGAGGATGGCCGAGATCGATGTGGATCATCGGCTCGCCGCCGTCGCGCGGCACACCGATCGAGAACGGCCCGCGTTGGATCAGTGCCGGGACATAACGCGCACGCCACTCCCCGCGATCGAGAAACAGGTTCTCGTCGCGATCGAGCCCAAGCAGCGCAACCGCGCGATACCCGCCGTCGGGATTGCGGCGAAAGACGATGGGATAATCACGCTGCGCCGCTTCGAACTCGGTCGGGAACAGGTCAATCTGATTGACCGCGTCGCCGAACGCCGGGCCATACCCGAGCCGCACCCGCACGTCCGCATGGTCGATATTGTTGAGGAGGACGGGTCCGCTCATCGCCTGCGCATCATCGTGAACCGCCGGAGCTTAAAGTGTCGAACCAAAAATCGAAACAGGCTCGATCGATGCTCCCGCGGCCGTAAAAAGGAAGACCGCCCGCGAGCGAGCGGCCTTCTGTTCGTAACCTCGGCCGATCAGAAACGATACCGCGCACCAAGCAGATATCGCGCCGATCCTTCGGTTTCGAACCAGGTGTTGATCTTGTCGCGGCCGTACGTCCGCACTCCCTCCTCGAGCAGGTTGATGCCCTCGAAGGTCAGCGACAGGTGATCGTTCAGATCGAAACTGACGTTGAGATCGAGTTGACTGTACGGCGCGGTGAAGACCGGGTTGTGATAGCTGTCGCGGTTGAGTTGCGACAGGAACTTGCCGCGCCAGTTATAGGCAAGGCGCGCCGAGATGCCGTTCTTGTCGTAGATCAGCGTCGCATTGGCGGTATCCGACAGGCCGACCAGCGCGAACTGGTTCACCGACGGATCGGCGTTGACGTCGATCCCGACGTCGCCGCGTACCAGGGTATAGCTGCCGGCAATGCCGATCCCGGTATTGCCGAAGAACCACTGGCCGGCGACTTCGATGCCCCAGATTTCGGCATTCTTGTTGTTGATCGGGGTGTTGACCGAGAAGTTCATCAGCGGATCGCTGCTGTCGCCGGCGATATCGACGGTGGCGAAGATATCGTCCGCGAAAGTCTGATTCACCGAGTGCGTCGTCGTGTCGTAATGCTGCAGGAATTCGGCCTGCGCCGCCGCGATATCGCCGCCATGCTGCTGGACCAGCGCGCTCGCGGTGAACAGGTTGACGTCGGTGATGTCGGCTCCGACGTTCTGCAGGATCTGCTTGCCGCCGCCCGAGCGCGTGCCGGCCGCGCCCGAGGTCGGATCGGTCAGCCCGAACAGGTTCTTGTTGACCAGTGTGTTGCCGATGAAATTGTGGACCCGCTTGTCGAACACGCCGACGGAGAAGAAGCTGTCAGGCTTCGGATAATATTCGAGCGAGAGGTCGAAATTGTCCGAATCGAGCGGATCGAGGTCGGGATTGTTCTGATTGCCCGTCGCGACGCCCCCGGTTGCGGTGGCGCGCGGCGGCGTGCCCGCGCTCGTCGCCGCGAACAGATTGCCGAACTGCGGCCGCGCGATCGTCTTGCTGTACGAGAGACGGGCGATCACGTTGCGGAAGGGGCTGATCTGGAAGTCGATCGACGGCAGGAAATTGGTGTAATGCCCCTTGCCGGTGACGGCCTGCTGGTCTGCCGAGTTCTTGATGAAGAAGTCGTTGTCGGCCGTCCAGACGATCGCCTGCGGGACAAGCTGGTAAGAAAGCGCCTTGACGTCGGTGCTCTCGAACCGGACGCCTGCGACCAGGCCCGATTTCATGCCGGCGATCGTGCCGTTCCAGCTCGCCTGGGCATAGGCGCCCCAGATATCTTCCTGGACGCGGTTGTCGTTGTTGGTGTCGACACGAATTTGGTGGTTGATCCCGTCGGGCGAGACGCCGTTCGCGTCGGCCGGCATGTTGATGTAATAGTTGTAGAGCGCGTTGTAGAGCGCCGTCGGATCCTCGGTGCGCCACGCGATCAGGTCGTTGCCTGACGCCTTCGGGTCGTTGTGGTGGAAGCGGCAGACCAGGCAGAACTCACGCACCAGTCCCGGCGCCACCGCCGCGATTTCCGGCGGCAGCGAGTTGCCCCAGTCGCCGAGCGTCTGGCTGGTGTTATACTGCGTCTGGCGCGTCTTGGTGGTGCGATAGTCGCCGCCGACGTCGAAGCGCAGGGTATCGGTTGCCTGCCAACCGGCGTCGAGTCGCGCTTCCTTGATCCGTTGCGTCTGGGTCGAACGGAACTGGCGCTGCACCTGCCCGGCGAGATCGCCGAGATCCCACACGCCATTGCCGTTGCCCTTGATCGAATCGTCGATCTCGACGGTTTGGACCGGGAAACCGTTGGTGCCCCAATCGAGCGAGTGCGCGGTCAGGATCGGCGAGCTGAAGGCGACCGTAGTCGAGGTCTGGCCGTTGGGATTGTCGGGCAGGCTCTCCGATTTGCCGATATGGCCGTCGAGTGCCAGCGTGAAGCGGTCGCTGACGTCCCATTTCAGGTTGGCACCGACGTCCCACAGCCGGTTTTTCTGTGCGCGGTAGGCCTGTTCCGACCCGGTATCCTTCACGCCGTTGATGACCTCGTGGAGGTATTTGGTAGTCGCGACTCCGGGATTGTCGTCGAAGGTCACTTCATCGAACGGACGGTTGAACCAGTTCGATTCATCCGAGCGGCGTTCCGACGCACGGTCCTGCGCGAACAGGCCGTCGACGGAGAGCGTCAGCGAATCGACCGGCCTGAACTGGAGCATTGCCTGGCCGTTGATCCGTTCGCGGCTGTCTTCCGAGAAGTGATAGCGGCTGTCGTTGGGCACCGACACCAGCGTGTTCGGGTCCGACGGCATGTTGTTGATCTTGGTGTTCGCAGTGACGAATCCTTGCGACGGATTGAGGAAGTCGCTCAGCGTGCGGATGTTCCAGTCGTCGTTCGCTTGGCTGGGCACGCTGAAGTTGCGCTTCTGATAACTGCCGAACAGCGCCACGCCGAAGCGATCGTCCTGGTCCTTCCAGCTGACCAGCCCGGACAGCTCGGGCGTAACGCGCGCACCGCAATCGATGCAGTCCATCGAGCTGGTGTCGAAATCGCCCTTGACGCCGATGCTGCCGGTCAGCCCGCTCTGATGCGCGTCGAGCGGGTGGCGGCTGACGATGTTGATCGTCGCGCCGATGCCGCCCGACGGCACCGCAGCCCGGCCGGTCTTGTATACTTCGAGCGTCTGCACGCCTTCCGACGCGAGGTTGCCGAAATCGAACGAGCGGCTGAAGCCGCCCGCGCCGTCGCCGCCCTGGTCGCCGCCGACCGCCTGGATGCTGGTCGCCGCGAGCTGCCGCCCATTGAGCGTGACCAGATTATACTGCGCGCCGAACCCGCGCACCGTGACCTGCGACCCCTCGCCGTTGACGCGGTCGATCGACACGCCGGTGATGCGCTGCAGCGATTCGGCGAGATTGGTGTCGGGAAACTTGCCGATGTCCTCGGCCGAAATCGCATCGACGACGCCGGTCGAATCGCGCTTGATCGCGATCGAGCGCTCGAGCGAGGCGCGAATGCCGGTGACGACGATGTCCTGCCCGACCGCGGCGTTACCGGAGGCGGCGCCGACGTCGGTGGGCGCGGTATCCTGCTGCGGATCGGGCGCGGTCTGCGCAAAAGCGGCCGTGGACGCTGCCAGGCCAGTTGCGATAGCGATAACAGAAGCCGACCGCACCAGCGCAGCCGACATGGTGATCCCCCTCATATACTCCTCCCTTAGTTCGGCCGCGGTTGCGCGGCCGGTTGGTTGTGATGGCAAGCGATGTCGCCTCGCTTCATCGCAATGCCTATTGGTGCAGACATCGATGTCAACGGCATTTGTCGCGAAACGGCGCGCATCCGCGCTGAATCGTGCGTGATCAGTGCGTTTCCCTGTTGGTCTGTTGCGCGAAAGCGACACTCTCGCTCGCAATCGGCGTTGCTGCGTCGGTCGCGAGCGTCAGCCGGTAGCGCCCGGCGGGGAGCTGCCACGCCCCCTCGCGCCAGTCGGCCAGCGCGCGCGGATCGAGCCCGATCGTCACCCTCCGGCTGGCGTGCGGCGCCAGTGCGACGCGCTGCCAGCCCGCCAGCCGCGCCTGTTCGCCGGCTCGGGCGACATAAAGCTGCGGGACCGCCACGCCGGCGCGGTCGCTGTCGTTGGTGACGGTCACCTCGACGCCCGGCTCGGCGCCGCCGGCGAAACGCGCCGCGCGATAGCTGAACCGCGAATAGCCGAGGCCATAACCGAACGGGAACAGCGGCGTCTCGCCTTGTCGCGCATACCAGCGATAGCCGACATCGGCCCCCTCGCGATAGGGTACCGGGAACGGAGCGAGCGCGCTCGAATCGCCCGATCCGGCATTGCTCGCTGAATCGGGCCCTGCGCCGCCTGCGGGAGTCACGGGATGGGGACGAGGGAGTTGCGCCTCGCTCGCGGGGAAGGTCATCGGCAAGTGGCCCGACGGGTTGACGGCGCCGAACAGGATGCGCGCCAGCGCCTCGCCGCCGCGCTGCCCAGGATACCAGGCCTCAATCATCGCGGGCACCTTGTTCAGCCATGGCATCAGCACCGGCCCGCCGGTTTCGAGCACGACGACGCTGTGCGGATTGGCCGCGGCGACCGCCTCGATCAGCGCATCCTGACCATCGGGCAGCGCCAGCGACGCGAGGTCCTCCGCCTCGGTGCGCCACTGGGTGGCGAAGAAGATTGCGACATCGGCGTCCCGCGCCGCCGCGGCGGCTGCGGCCGGATCGCTGCCGTCGATATATGTCACCTCGGCACCGGGCGCGAGCGCGCGGATTGCTTTGAGCGGCGACGAATTGTGCCAGGTGATCCGCGCGAACGAGGCGGCCGGACCGCTCTTGAGCGGGATTTCGACCGGCACGCCGCCGACCGAGCGCACCTGCGACGAGCCGCCGCCCGACAGCACGCCGGCATCGGCATGGCCGCCGATCAGCACGATCCGCTTCGCGCTCTTCGCGAGCGGCAGCACGCCGCCCTCGTTCCTGAGCAGGACGATGCCTTCCTCGGCGACCTTCTGCGCCACATCGGCATGCGCGTCGTAATCGATCGGCTGCACGGTCGCCGGGGTCGGGTCGTCGTAGAGCCCGCTCGCGATCACCCCGGTCAGGATCCGCATCACCATCCGATCGAGCCGCGCTTCCGGAACACGCCCAGCGGCGACCGCATCGGCGAGCGGCTTGCCGAAATAGATTTCCCTATCAAGCTCCTGCCCCGATTCCTGGTCGAGCCCGGCGAGCGCCGCTTTCTCGGTCGAATGCACCGCGCCCCAGTCGGACATGACGAAGCCCGGATAGCGCCAGCGATCGCGCAGCACCGTCGTCAGCAGGAAGCGGTTCTCGCAGTCCCAGTCGCCATTGACGAGGTTGTAGCCGCACATCACCGACCCCGGCTTGCCGTCCTCGATCGCGATGTGGAAGGCGCGCAGGTCGCTGTCGACCAGCGCCGCCTCGCCGATCCGCGCATCGACCAGCATGCGATCGGTCTCCTGCGGATTGAGCGCATAATGCTTGACCGTCGAGACGATGTGGTTCGACTGCACGCCGCGCACCGACGCGCCCGCCATCACCCCGGCGAGCAGCGGATCCTCGCCGAGATATTCGAAGTCGCGCCCGCCCCAGGCGTCGCGCGTCAGGTTGACCCCGCCGGCGAGCAGCACGTTGAAGGTCTTGGCGCGCGCCTCTGCGCCGATCATTGCGCCGCCGGCAAAGGCGAGCGCGGGATCGAAGCTCGCCGCGGTGGCGAGGCTGGCGGGAAGCGCGGTGGCGACGTCGCCCTTACGCTGCTCGACCTGGTTGGCGACGCCGAGGCTCGCGTCGCTCTCACGCAGCGTCGGGATGCCGAGCCGCGCAATGCCGGGGACATAGCCCGCCGACGGGACCATGTCGGCCGGTCTGGGCTCGGTTTTCGGCGGGAACAGGCCGTGGACATATTGCAGCTTCTCTGCGCGAGTCATCGCCTTGACCAGCGCCGCGGCGCGCGCAGCGGGCGGCTGGCTGCGATCGTTCCAGGGCTGCTGCTGCGCGAGGAGCGCGGCGGGCGCCGTGGCCAGCGCGACGACGATCAGGGTGCGGGCAATCAACGACGTCATCGAGCGGCAGGTCCTTGAAAAATATGCACGACAGTCCGAAGGCGAGCGAGAACCGGTCGTCGGCCGCGCCGATAAAAAAGGCGGCCACCGCTGGGAGTCGGTGACCGCCAC
This sequence comes from Sphingomonas sp., assembly GCA_035776635.1. GTDB lineage: Bacteria > Pseudomonadota > Alphaproteobacteria > Sphingomonadales > Sphingomonadaceae > Sphingomonas. The sequence continues at coordinate 63,122 of DASTWI010000004.1, forward strand.
GACCCGGCTCCCGTAAGGACCGGGGGGGAGCTGGTTCCGCGCAGCGATGCGCGCCGAAGCGATCTCCTCAGGCGACCGATCGGGCGGTCCTGTGCGGGGAAGAAGCCGGCCATGGAGGGCCGGCGCCTTCGACAAACTCTCTCGCGCTCCTTGTTCCGTCGAGCTCGGCGCACGGTCTGGCGCATTATCGACATCGATGTCAAGACAGTGACGGAAAGGAAAGTCGTCTCGATGGGGCACGATTTTCTCCGCTTCACACCCGGCCGGCACACGGCCTACAACCGGGGGGTGGCCACCGTTTCCGCTCCCGCCGATCCCGCACGGCGCCTGTTCACCCTGTCGATCGGGGTGTTCTTCATCGGCGGTTTCCTGTCGTCGCTGATCAGCCTGTTCGTGCCGCGGATGACGCTGGTCTACGGCCTCAGCTACGCCCAGGCGCTGCTGATCCAGCTCGCCTTCCACATGAGCTATCTGCTGTTCGCGCTGCCGATCGGCCATGCGATCCTGCGCCTCGGCTATATGCGCGCCGCCGCGGTCGGGCTCGGCGTGATGGCGGTGTCGTGCCTGTTCTTCCTCGTCGCGCACGGCTTCCACGATTATGCGCTGATCCTCGCCGCGCTGCTGGCGCTGTCGGGCGGCATCACCTTCCTGCAGATCGCCGGCAACACCGTGGTAGCGGTGGTCGGCGCGGTCGATCGCTCGGCGTTCCGGCTCAACCTGCTGCAGGCGTTCAATTCGATCGGCACGGTCGTCGCGCCGCTCGCCGGTGCGGCGTTCGTGCTCGACGCGCGCGGGGCGGATGCGGGCCTGGGCGCGGTCGCCGCGATCGCGCCGCCGTTCGTCTTCGCGATCGTGCTGCTCGCGGTGCTCGCCGCCGCGTTCGTCGGTCACCGCAACCTGCTCGGGCCGTCGCGCCGGGCGAGCGCACTCGGCACGCGCTTCGACTGGCCGGTGCTGCTCGGCGATCGCCGGCTCGTCGCCGGCACCGCGGCGATCTTCGCCTATGTCGGCGCCGAGGTCGCGATCGGCGCGCTGCTCACCAATTATCTCGTGCTGCCGCAGGTGATCGGCGCCGCGCCGGTCGCCGCAGCGCAGCTGGTCAGCCTCTATTGGGCGGGCGCGATGGTCGGGCGCGTGCTCGGTGCCTTCGCGATGCGCCGCCTCGCCCCCGCCGCGCTGCTCGGCGCCGCGGCATTCGGTGCGACCGCGCTCACACTCGTCGCGGCCGGCTTCCCCGGCCCGGCGGGCGCGGTGGCGCTGATCGCGGTCGGGCTGTGCAATTCGATCATGTACCCGACCATCTACGTTCTTGCGCTGCCGCGCGATCCGGCGCTCGCCACCCCCGGCGCGACCTTGCTGTGCATGGCGGTGGTCGGCGGCGCGATCGTGCCGGTGTTGACCGGGATGATCGCCGACGGCATGGGGCTCGCGGCCTCGCTGACGCTGCCGGCGCTGTGCTATCTCCTGATCGCCGGCTTCGCACGGTTGCATCGCCGCAGCGAAAGGGCCGTCGCATGGTCGTGACGATCAAGGACGTTGCGGAACGCGCCGGCGTCTCGGCCAAGACCGTCTCGCGCGTCATCAACGGCGAGGCGCATGTCCGCCCCGACAAGCGCGAGGCGGTGATGCGCGTCGTGCGCGAGCTCGACTATCGCCCCAACGCCTTCGCGCGCAGCCTGTCGAGCTCGCGCTCGTACCTGCTCGGCCTGCTGATCGACGACCCCGCCTCGGGCTATGCCGCCGACGTCCAGCTCGGCGCGCTGATGCGCTGCCGCGACAAGAGCTATCACATGCTGGTCGAACCGATCGACCGCGGCGAGCGCGACTGGGCCGCTGCGCTCGCCGCGACGCTGGCGATGCTGCGGCTCGACGGCGCGATGCTTACCCCGCCGCTGTGCGACGACGATGCAGTGCTCAAGGTGCTCGAGGAGGCCTGCCTGCCCTATGTCCGCATCGCGCCGGGCGGGGATGAGGCGCGATCGGGCTTCGTCCGCATGGACGATGCCGCCGCCGCCGCCGAGATGACTCGTCACCTGATCGCGCTCGGCCATCGCCGGATCGGCTTCATCGCCGGCGATCCCGCGCACAACGCTTCGGCCAAGCGCTATGCCGGATTCCGCGACGCCATGGCCGCCGCCGGGCTCGCGGTCGATCCGGCGCTGGTCGTGGAGGGCGATTTCTCGGTCCGTTCCGGACTCGCGCTCGGCGAGGCGCTGCTCGACCGCGCCGACCGGCCGAGCGCGGTGTTCGCCAGCAACGACGACATGGCGTTGGGGGTGCTAATGATCGCCGCCAAGCTGCGGCTCGAAGTGCCTGCCGACGTCGCGATCGCCGGGTTCGATGATGCGCCGACCTCGCGCGCCGCCTGGCCGCCGATCACCACGATCGTCCAGCCCAAGGCGGCGATGGCCGCGGCGGCGGTCGATATCCTCACCGACCCGCGCTACCGCCGCCAGCCGCAGGACCCCGCCTGGCGGCGTTTGCTCGACTATCGGCTCGAGGTCCGCGGCAGCACCGATCCGGCGCTTCCCAACCGGGCTTGACCATTGGCCGTCACCCGGCTATTTACATCAATGTAAGTAGAGGGTCCGAGTCGATGGCGAAACTTCCTCCCTTCCCCGGCACCACTGGCCGCCGCGACTGGCGCATCGCGTTCGAGGCGATCCGCAAGCTGCTCGCCAATGGCGACGACACTACCCAGGTGTTCCGGATCATGAAGGCGCTCAACGTCGGCAATTCCGAGCGGAATTACGCGCGCCTGATCGCCACCGAGGAGGGCGGGCGGCTCGCCTATGATCGCGTCGAGCTGACGCAGCGCTTCAGCGACAAGGCTTGGGTCGCGCAATTCGCTCCCGGCACCGTGGGCGCTGCCTATCGGCACTTCCTGGAGACCACCGGTTATTCCGCAGACGGGCTCGCCGAGGTTTCCAAGGTGATCCGCGAGGACGAGCTGGCGCACCCCTACGGCTGGTTCGGACGACGGATCCGCGATATCCACGACATCTGGCACGTGCTGACCGGCTACAAGGCCGACGAGAGCTTGGGCGAAGCCTGCCTCGTCGCGTTTAGCTATGCACAGGTCGGCGGGCTCGGCTGGGCGTGGATCGGCGGCGCGGCCGCGCTCAAGAGCCTCAAGGTCACGGGCAATACGCTGTTCGCGAAAGCCGTCTGGGAAGGCTATCGCCACGGCCGCAAGGCGCGCTGGCTCGCCGGCGAGGATTACGAGGTGCTGATGGCCGAGCCGATCGAGGCGGCGCGCGCGCGGCTCGGCATCGCGAAGCCGGCCGCCTACCTCAAGGCGCAGGCTGAGCTCGGCGAAGAGCTCGCGTCTTACCTCAGCACACAGCGGCAGAAGCCCGCGGTCGCCTGAAACCAGCAAACACGCTAAGCGCGTCGGCACATGCTGTCGCGCCTTGTCCTCACCGATTTCCGCAACCATGCCGACGCAGTGCTCACGCCGGGCGCGGGGTTCGTCGTGCTGACCGGCGATAACGGCGCGGGCAAGACCAACGTGCTCGAGGCGATTTCACTGCTCGCGCCCGGCCGCGGCCTGCGGCGCGCGCCGCTCGCCGAGATGGCGCGGCAGGGCGGAAGCGGCGGTTTCGGCGTGGCGGCAACCCTAAAGCCCCTCGTTGACCTAGCCACCGGGATCGAGCCCGCCGCGCCCAATCGCCGCCTCGTTCGGGTGAACGGCGCGCCGGCGGCGGCGAGCGCGCTGGCCGACTGGCTCACCGTGCTGTGGCTCACCCCGGCGATGGACCGGCTGTTCGTCGAGCCCGCGAGCGAGCGCCGCCGCTTCCTCGACCGGCTGACGCTCGCGCTCGCGCCCGCGCATGCTCAGCACACGACGCGCTACGACGCGGCGATGCGCGCGCGCAACCGCCTGCTCGCCGAAGCGCGCGAGACTGGGAAGGCGCCCGATTCGCGTTGGCTAACGGCCCTCGAGGCGCAGATGGTCGAGCACGGTGCCGCGATCGACGCCGCACGCCGCGACGCCGTGACGGCGCTCGGCGAGGCCATCGTTGCTCAGCCCGACGACATGTTCGCCCGCGCGCGCCTCGCGTTGATCAATCCGGAGGGCGAGACGGAAGACCTCGCCGCCGCGCTCGCCGCCGGCCGCCGCCGCGACGCCGCCGCCGGGCGCACGCTCGCCGGCCCGCACCGTGCCGACCTCGCCGTCACGCATCTCGCCAAAGACCAAGCGGCCGCGTTGTGCTCGACCGGCGAGCAGAAGGCGCTGCTGCTCGGCCTCGTCCTCGCCCATGCCGAGCTCGTCGCTCGCCGGACCGGCCGCGCGCCGGTCCTGCTGCTCGACGAGGTCGCCGCGCACCTCGACCCGGTGCGTCGCGCCGCGCTGTTCGGCCGGCTCGCCGGACGCGGGCAGGTCTGGATGACCGGCACCGAGCGCGCGCCCTTCGAAACGATCGGCAGCGCGACCTGGTATCGTGTCGCCGCCGGCAGGATCGACCCGGAATAGCGATCGTCAGTCGCGATCGGGCGCGCCAAGCGGGAAGAAGCCGCGATACGGCCGCGCCTCCTCGATCGCACGGGCGATCGTCGGGCGTGCATTGGCTCGGGCTCGGTACGCCCGCAGGTTCGCGCACGCCTCCGGGATTGGGCGTGCCCAATCGGCGTAGAACAAGGCGGGCGCGGCAGCGCAATCGGCGAGGCTGAAGTCCGATCCGGCCATCCACTCGCGCCCGGCAAGTCGTTCGTCGAACCACGGATAGATCGTATCGAGCGTCGTTTGCGCGTCGGCGACACCGGCCGGGTCCTTCTCGCCCTCTGAGCGCATCGCGTCGAACACCAGCTTGATCATCGGCGTCATCACGTAATCGTCCGAAATGCGGTCGAGCATGCGGACCTCGATTGCGGCGGCGGGATCATCGGGGATCAGCCGTATCGGGCCGGCGTGGAACGCCTGGAGGTAATCGATGATGACGCTGGTCTCGACCACCACCCGCTCGCCGTCGAGCAGGACGGGCATTTTCCTGAGCGGCCAGCGCCGCGTCCATTCCGCGTCGTTCTCAGGATGGTCGGGATCGAGCGGGCGATAGGTGAACGCGATGTCGTTCTCCCAAAGCGCGACCAGCACCTTCCAGCAATAAGAGGAGAAGGGATGAGCGAACAGTTCCAGCATTACCAGTGCCCCTCTACCATCTTGCTGCGCCGCGCCATTTCCTGCTCGGTCGGCGTCTCCATTTCGAACGAGCCGGTCTTCAGCGCGCCATCGGGCTCGTAGGTCGACATCAGGATCCCGCCCGGTGTCTGGCGCTGTTCGACCAGCTTGAATGCCCCCGCGGGCGTTCCTTCGCCGAACAGCCGCTTGCCGGCGCCGAGGGTAATCGGCGCCACCATCAGCACCAGCCGATCGAGCAGCCCGCGCCGCAGCAGCTGCGGATAGAGCGTCGAGCTGCCCTGGATGACGAGCGTCGGCCCGTCCTCCGCCTTCACTGCGGCGAGCGCGTCGATATCCGCGAGCCGATGACTGCCCTGCCATTCGAGGCTCTCGTCCGAACGGGTCAGCACATATTTCTCGATCCTGGCAAAGGTCGCGGCGATCGGGTCGTCGGCAGGCATGAACGGCCAGTGCGAGGCGAAAATGTCGTAAGTGCGCCGGCCGAGCAGGAGATCGAAGGGCGGCGCGAAGAGCGTGTCGACCTGATGTCCGACCGCTTCCTCGAAAAGCGCAGCCATCCATCCGCCATTTGTAAAGCTGCCCTGCGTGTCCTCGTCCGGCCCGCCGGGAGCTTGCATCACCCCGTCGAGCGAAACGAACGCGCCGCCGACGATCCTACGCATCGGCGGTTTCCCCGCGTCGTGCGGCCTCGATTCGGGCGATGTCGATCTTGCGCATCGTCATCATCGCCTCCATCGCGCGTTTCGCGGCGGCCCGGTCAGGATCGGTGGTGGCCGCCATCAGCGCGCGGGGCGTGATCTGCCACGAAAAGCCCCAGCGGTCCTTGCACCAGCCGCACATGCTCTCCGCGCCGCCATTGCCGACGATCGCGTTCCAATAGCGGTCGGTCTCCTCCTGGTCCTCGGTGAAGACCATGAAGCTCACTGCCTCGTTGGGCGTGAAATTGGGCCCGCCATTGAGGCCGACGAACGGCCGGCCGAGCAATGTGAACTCGACCATCAGCTCGTCGCCTTGCCGTGCCGACGGATTGTCCGTGGGCGACGCATGGCGCGCGCCGACATGGCTGTCGGGGAAGGTCGCGGCATAGAATTCGGCGGCCTTGCGCGCCTCGCCATGGTCGAACCACAGGCAGGTGGTCATCTCGCTCATCGTTCCTCTCCTTACTGGCCGGGGCCGACGATGCCCACCATCGCGCCCTCGGGGTCGCTCGCGACGATGATGCGATCGCCGCCGGGGACCTCCATCGGGCCCATATGGACGGTGCCGCCGCCCTGCTTCACCTTTTCCGCCGCCGCTTCGACGTCGGGGCTGCGGAAATAGAAGCGCCAGTTGGCGGGCGGGCTGTCGGCGGGGCGCTGCATGATCGCGCCAATCCGCTGCCCGGCGGCGTCGATGAACACATAGTCGCCCATCGCGCCCATCGGCATCTTGTCGGGATAGGTCCAGCCGAAGACGGCGCCGTAGAAATCGAGCGCCCCCTGCTGGTCGTCGGTGCTGAGCTCGTTCCAGTTGCACTTGCCCATGCCGGTGCGGTCCCAAGCGGTGCTGTTCTCCTCGCTTGCCCCGCGCATGACGTAGAAGGGAATGCCCTGCGGATCGCGGAGCATCGCCATCCGGCCGATGCCCTCCAGCGTCCACGCCGGCATGACGACGCTCGCGCCGGCGGCCTCGGCCTTCGCGACGGTTGCATCGACGTCATCGACGCCGATATAGAAGAACCAGCCGGGCTTCGCCCCGCCCTTCACCATGTCGTCGGTCAGCCGCATCACGCCACCGACATGGCTGCCACCGGACGTGCCGATCATGCGGTAGTCCATCTCGCCCATCGGCAGGGCATCGATCGTCCAGCCGACGGCCTTGTCGTAGAAGGTCTTCGCCGCATCGGGATCGGCGGTCATCAGCTCGTACCAGATCGGGGTTCCGTGGGGATTGGGCATCGGTCAGTCCTCCGTATCGAAAATCGGCGCGAAACCGCCGTAGATCATGCGCTTGCCGTCGAACGGCATGTCGCCGGGCATTTTCATCCGCTCGTCGGTCTGCATCTTTTCCGCCGCCGCATCGCAGGTCGCGCGATCGGGCCAGACGATCCACGAGAAGACGACGTTCTCGCCCTCGCCCGCCTGCACCGCGCGGCGGAAATCCGTCACCTTGCCGTCCGGCACGTCCTCGCCCCAGCATTCGACGATCCTGAGCGCGCCATATTCCCTGAAGAACGACGCGGCATCGGCCGCCATGTCGCGATAGGCCTGCTTCTTCTCGTTGGGCACGGGCACGACGAAGCCCTGGATGTAGGTCATTGCTCCTCTCCTCAACTGGCTCGTCAGGCGAGCACGGCGCCTGCGAGATGATGATCGATCAGGATCGCCACGGCTGTAACCACGAAGGCGATCATCCCTATGGCGAAGCTTCGGGTCAGGCTCATGACTATTTCCTCAGGCCGCTGCCTGATCGGCATAGACCGCCAGATGGTCGGCCATTGCCTTGACGTGCGCCGGCCGCGCTTCGCCGCGCGCGACATAGGCCGCAAGATTGGGGAAATCTGCGAGCATGTCGGTATTGCGCAACCCGCCGAGCACCGAGACCATCATCAGGTCGCCGACGGTGAAGGTCCCGCCGTCGAGCCACGTCTTGTCGCCAAGCGCGGCGGCAAGATCGGTGAGGCGGCTCTTGAGGTCCTCGACCACCTTCGGCCGTCGCGCCTTCGACCAGTCGCGGTCGGCCTCGAACAGATCGACCACGGAGAGCTGCATCACGCGCGGCTCGACCGAGTTCAATGCGGCGATCACCCACTGGATCGCACGGATGCGTGCGGCGGGATCGTCCGGCAGCAGGCCCGAACCCTGCTCGGCAATCCGGATCGCGATCGCGCCCGATTCGAAAATCTCGACTTCGCCGTCCGAATAGGTCGGCACCTGGCCGAACGGCTGGAAGCGGCGATGCTCGGGGCTCTTCGAATAGGGCCCGTCGATCAGTCGGACGTCATAGGCCTGGCCGGTCTCCTCGAACGCCCAGCGCGCGCGAATGTCGCGGACGAAACCGCGGGCGAAATCGGGGACCCAGGCGAAGGTGGTGATGGTGGGAAGCGTGGGCATGGGAATCTCCTGTCATTCGTTCGCCCTGAGCGTGTCGAAGGGCGGGTTGGGACAATCGGGCTGCGATCCTTCGACTTCGCTCAGGACAGGCTTGGATCAGCCCGAAGAGGGGGTGGATCAGGCCGCCTGCATCTCGCCGGCGCTCATTTTCTCCACTGCCGCGGGGTCCATCCACATCGGCTCGAAGACATGGCCGTCGGGATCCTCGAAGCTGCGGCCGTACATGAAGCCCATGTCCTGCTTCGGCCCCGGATCGGCCTTGCCGCCCGCCGCCACCGCCTTTTCGACCATCGCGTCCACCGCCTCGCGGCCGTCCATCGACAGGCACAGCAGCGCCGCGCTCGTCCGATGCGCGTCCGCGATCTGCTTGGTCGTGAAGGTCGCGTAGAATGCGGTGTCGAGCAGCATGAAGACGATCGTGTCGGACCACACCATCGACGAGGCCGCCTCGTTCGAGAAGCGCGGATCGCGAGTCATGCCGATCGCCTCGTAAAAGGCGGTCGAACGCGTCACGTCGGTGACGGGCAGATTGACGAAGACCATCTTGGACATCGCATGTTTCCTCTCGCAGGTGCGTCAATATTCGAGCTTGGGATACCAGTCGGTGCCGCGTCCCTCAGGCGTCCAGTCGAGGATGTTCCACAGCGGCGTCGGGTCGGGCGCGAGGTGCGGGTCGAATCCCGGATCGGCGGTCTCGGCACCGCCTTCGGCCGCCCAGAACAGCCGCACCGCGTCGCCGTCGCGCCGCCAGACGAGCACGCTCGCCCATTCTTCGCCGTCGACCAGCAGGCGGTAATCCTCGACCATCACGTCGCCGACGATCTGGTAGAAATCGAGATGATCCCAACCCCGCTCCCGCGCGAAGGCGAGCTGGCGTGCGACCGGCGAGCGGCCGATGATCGCCAGCGCCACGCGCTGCTCGATGTCGGGCGCAGGAATGTCGAGCGAACCGACGAACGACGTACACATCGGGCACGGCCGTTCGCGCTCCGGACCGAACATCCAGAAATAGGTGAACAACGTGTCGTGGCGGCCGAACAGGTCGATCAGCCCGAGTTCATTCCCGTCGGCATCGAGGAAGCGATAATCCTTCGCCTTGGGGCCGGCCGGCAACGCGCGGCGATGCTGCGCGACTCGCTGGATCTGGCGGCGCAGCTCGATTTCCTCGGCGAGCAGCTCGGTGCGTGCGGCGCGATACTCGGCGCTTTCGCCCGGCCAGCGCGTCGGCAGCGCCGCGGCCATCGCACGGGCCGGCGTGAGCTCGGCGTCGGGGGGCAGGGTGGCGGTATCGCGCATCGTGTCTCTCCTGTTCTCGCTCTCGCGGCGACTCGGGATTTGACGCTGATGCCGCATTGAGTTATTAAAAGCAACTAGGAAGTTATAAAAAGTGACTGATGGAGTGAAAACGACGACGAAGCGCTGGTATGACGACGCCTGTGGCACCGCGTTGGCGCTGGAATTCGTCGGCGAGCGATGGGCGCTGCTCGTCGTGCGCGAGCTGATGTTCGGGCCGCGCCGCTTCAGCGAGATAAAGGCGAACCTGCCGGGGATCAGCGCCAACGTGCTGACGCAGCGGCTCGAAGGACTGGAGGCGCACGGCATCCTCACGCGGCGCAAGCTGCCCTCGCCGGGATCGGTGCAGGTTTATGAGCTGACACCCTGGGGCTATGCGACCGAGCCGATCTTCCAGGAAATGGGCCGCTGGGCGACTCGCTCGCGGCGGCACAATCCCATGCTGTTCCTGTCGCCCGCCTCGGCAATGATGTCGCTGAGGACGATGATCGATCGCGACAAGGCAGCCGGCGAACGGATGACGATCGCTTTCCGTTTCCCCACCGACGCCTTCGTCGGCGAGCTGGCCGATGGCGAGTTGACGATCCGGCGCGGCGAGACCGACGCCGCCGACCTTGCATTCGAAACCGACACCACCACCTTCGTCATCACCGTCTACGGCAAGCGGCCGTTCGCCGAGAGCGAGGCGGCGGGCACGCTGCGCCTCGTCGGCGACCGCGCCGCCGCGGCCCGTTTCGTCTCGCTGTTCGGCCTGCCCGACAAGATCGCCGACTGAACCCGGCGATCGGCACTTTTCCGGAGGCGAAGGGCGAAATCCCGTCTCGACTTCCGAGGCCCCGAGCGCCTAGGGAAATCGCGACAGCAGGAAGTTCCTCATGACCGACATCCCCAACACCCAGCCCGACAGCCGCGAAACCACGATCATGGACGCGCCCGACAAGATGGTGAACGTCCGCGACCTGTTCGGGATCGATTCGGACATGGAATGCCCCGCGTTCAGCGAGGCGGACGAGCGCGTTCCCGATCTCGATCCGGCCTATGTGTTCGATCCCGACACCACGCTGGCGATCCTGGCCGGCTTCGCGCACAACCGCCGCGTGATGGTCCAGGGCTATCACGGCACCGGCAAGTCAACGCATATCGAGCAGGTCGCCGCGCGCCTCAACTGGCCGTGCATCCGCATCAACCTCGACGCGCACATCAGCCGCATCGATCTCGTCGGCCGCGACGCGATCGTGCTGCGCGACGGCCAGCAGGTGACGGAATTCCGCGAAGGCCTGCTGCCCTGGGCGCTCCAGACCCCGACCGCCTTGGTATTCGACGAATATGACGCCGGCCGCCCCGACGTGATGTTCGTCATCCAGCGCGTGCTGGAGACCGAGGGCAAGCTGACCCTGCTCGACCAGAACCGCGTGATCCGCCCCAACCCCTGGTTCCGCCTGTTCGCCACCGCGAACACCGTGGGCCTGGGCGATACCAGCGGCCTCTATCACGGCACCCAGCAGATCAACCAGGGGCAGATGGACCGCTGGAACATCGTCGTCACGCTGAACTACCTGCCCGCGGCGACCGAGGCGCAGATCGTGCTCGCCAAGTCGGGCGAATACGACAAGCCCGACGGCAAGAAGGTGGTCGAGGACATGGTCCGCGTCGCCGACCTGACGCGCAAGGGCTTCATCAACGGCGACATCTCGACGGTAATGAGCCCGCGCACGGTGATCACTTGGGCGCAAAACGCGCTGATCTTCGGCGACATCGGCTTCGCCTTCCGCCTGTCGTTCCTCAACAAGTGCGACGAGGCCGAACGCCCGCTGGTCGCGGAATATTACCAGCGCGTGTTCGGGAAGGATTTGCCGGAGAGCGTCGTCGGCAAGGCATAAATGGCGTCCGAAACTCCTCTCGACCGCTTCAAGAATGTGCTCGGCGGCGCGGCGCGGGCGCTGGCGGACGAGCGCGAGGTGGAGCTTGCCTTCACCGCCGATGCGCCGTCGCAGACCGGCAAGCACATCAAGGTGCCGATGCCGGCGCGCCAGTTGCCGCCCGATCAGGTCGCCGAGGCGCGCGGCTTCGCCGACCAGTTCGCGCTGCGGCTGCGGCTCCACGACAACGCGCTGCACATGCGGCACGCGCCCTCCGAGGCGGTGGCGCGCGCGGTCTATGACGCGGTCGAGGGCGCGCGGGTCGAGGCGCTCGGCTCGCGCGGCTACCAAGGGATTGCCGACAATCTCGAGACCGTGCTGGCGATGCGGCTGCGCTCCGATCCGATCACCCGCGCGCGCAGCAAGGACGAGGTGCCGCTATCGACCGCGCTCGGGCTGATGGTCCGCGAGCGGCTCACCGGCCGTGCGCCGCCCGCCGCCGCGGCGATGGGCATGGCGCTGGTGCGCGACTGGCTCGAGGAGAAGGTCGGCGGCGATCTCGACGCGCTCGGCCTCGCGATCGACGACCAGGCGGTCTTCGCCGACCTGTCGCGCAAGCTGCTGCGCGACCTCGAGCTCGCCGAGGGCGAGATGCTGCCCGACGAGGCCGACGAAGGCGGCAGCGACGACGAGGGCCAGGACGAGCAGGAAGGCGACGAAGGCAACGAGGGCGAGGAGCCCGGCGAGCAGGGCGACGGCGAGATCGAAGCGCGCGGCGAGCAGCAGGATAGCGACGATCAGGACGGCGAAGGCGAGCTCGACGAGAACAGCATGGACGACGCCGAGGGCGAGCCCGGCGACGACGGCGACGAGGGGCTTCTGCCCGTCCGTCCCAACCGGCCGTGGTCGGATCTCGCGCCGGCGTTCGACTACAAGGTGTGGACGACGCAATTCGACGAGGTGGTGGGCGCCACCGACCTGTGCGACGCCGACGAATTGGTCCGGCTGCGCTCGTATCTCGACCAGCAGCTCGTCCATTTGCAATCGGCGGTGTCGAAGCTCGCCAACCGGCTGCAGCGCCGGCTGATGGCGCAGCAATCGCGCTCGTGGGACTTCGACCAGGAGGAAGGGCTGCTCGACGCCGCGCGGCTGGCGCGCGTCGTCGTCAATCCGACGCACTCGCTTTCCTACAAGATCGAGCGCGACACCGAATTCCGCGACACCGTCGTCACGCTGCTGATCGACAATTCGGGCTCGATGCGCGGGCGGCCGATCGGGATCGCGGCGATTTCTGCCGACATCCTCGCTCGCACGCTCGAACGCTGCGGGGTCAAGACCGAGATCCTCGGCTTCACCACCCGCGCGTGGAAGGGCGGGCAGAGCCGCGAGGCGTGGCTCGCGGCGGGCCGGCCGCCGCATCCGGGGCGGCTCAACGATATCCGGCACATCGTCTACAAGCAGGCCGACGAGCCGTGGCGCCGCGCGCGCACCTCGCTCGGCCTGATGATGCGCGAAGGGCTGCTCAAGGAGAATATCGACGGCGAGGCGCTGCTCTGGGCGCACCAGCGGCTGATCACGCGGCCCGAGGACCGCAAGATTCTGATGGTCATTTCCGACGGCGCGCCGGTCGACGATTCGACGCTCAGCGTCAATTCGGGAAGCTACCTCGAACGCCACCTGCGGCAGGTGATCGGCTGGATCGAGCAGCGCTCGCCGGTCGAGCTGATCGCGATCGGCATCGGCCATGACGTGACGCGCTATTACCAGCGCGCCGTGACGATCATGGATGCCGAGCAGCTCGGCGGCACGATCATCGAACAGCTCGCCGCGCTGTTCGACCGGGAATGAAGACAGGCTTACCCCTGGCCCCGCCCCCCGGCGGCTTTGCCGGCCCGGTCAAGCGGTCGGTGACGATCGCCGGGCACGAAACCTCGATCAGCCTCGAGCCGTCGTTCTGGCAAGCGCTGGAACGCGCGGCGGCGGCGCGCGCGCTGCCGCTCAACGCCCTCATCGCCGAGATCGACGCGCTGCGGATCCTCGCCGAGCCGCCGCCGAACCTCGCGAGTGCGATCCGGACGTGGTTGTTCGCCGTCAATGATGAGAATGTTTCGCAATAGCGTTGACACTGCGAACGACTCTCAATAGCAGCACCTTCGATCACAGCAATCGAAGGGGACGTTTTCCATGCCATCGCCAGCCGCCCGCCCGCGTGCCGCCGCGCCTGCCTTCCTGGCGCTGAGCTGCGTCGGCGCCTTCGTCTCAGGCCCGGCGCTCGCCGAGACCCCGGCCGATTCGCCGCCGGCCGCCAACGATCCCGGGCAAGTGCAGAGCCATGACGACATCCTCGTCACCGGCGAGCGCGAGCGGCGCGGCGCCAAGGACGTCGCCAAGCCGATCGACACCCCGCGATCGGTCGTCGTCCTTCCCGCCAAGGTGATTGCGGAGACCGGCGCCACCACGCTCGCCGACGCGCTGCGCACCGTGCCCGGAATCACCTTCGGCGCGGCGGAGGGCGGCAATCCGATCGGCGATCGCCCGTTCATCCGCGGCTTCGACAGCCAGGGCTCGACCTATGTCGATGGCGTGCGCGACACCGCGGCGCAGACACGCGAAGTGTTCGCGGTCGCTTCGGTCCAGGTTGTGCGCGGCTCCGATTCGACGCTCGGCGGGCGGGGTTCGGCCGGCGGCACGATCAACATCATCTCCAAGCTGCCCGAGGCGGCCGACTTCGGCGTGGTCGATCTGTCCTACGGCAATGCCGACTACAAGCGCGGCACGCTCGATGTGAACCGCCGGCTCACCGACACGATCGCGGTGCGTATCGAGGCGATGGCGCACGACCAGGACGTCGCTGGCCGCGACGCGATCTGGCAGACGCGGTGGGGCGTCGCGCCGTCGCTGACGATCGGGCTCGGCACGCCGACCCGGCTGACGCTCGCTTATTACCACCTGACCAGCCATGAGCTGCCCGACAGCGGTATTCCCTACCTCTACACGATCGGCAACGCCCCGGGCACGGGCGTGATCCATACTCGCCCGGCGCTTGGTGACGTGACGCTGGCGTGGGGCGAGACCGGCCATGTCGGGCGTGACGCCTTCTACGGCCTGGTCGATCGCGACTTTCGCGACACCACCACCGACCAGGGCACGATCCGCTTCGAGCACGATTTCGGCGGCGTGACGCTGCGCAATACCGCGCGCTGGACCCACAACGACCAGGCCTACAGCTTCGCGCTGCCCGACGACAGCCAGGGCAATGTCTATACGGGCGGCCAGGTCTGGCGCCGCGCCAACACCCGCTACGGCTATGCCGAAAGCCTGGTCGATCAGACCGACCTGTTCGGCACGTTCAAGACCGGCGCGATCGCGCACAGCTTCGCTGTCGGCACGGAGATTTCGTGGGAGCAGGCGCGCCGCGGCGCTTTCGTGCTGGCGACCGGATCGACGATCAGCCCGCGCTGCAACGCCGAGACGATCGCGCGCTATTATTGCACCGACCTGTTCGACCCCAACCCGCGCGACCCGTGGGTGAACTATGCCAGCGACACCTCGACCACGATCGCGCCGATCGTCAAAGGCGACCCCACGACCGAGACGCAGAACGACGCGCACACGCTGTCGGTCTATGGTTTCGATTCGATCACGCTGCTGCCTCAGCTGATCCTCAACCTCGGCGCGCGCTACGACCATTTCGAATCGACGCTGATCCCCGCCGGCGGCGCCCAGACGCGGCTCACGCGCCGTGACGACCTGTTCAACTGGCAGGCGGGCCTGGTCTTCAAGCCGGCGCGTGATCTCAGCCTCTATGCCTCCTACGCCACCTCGGCGACGCCGCCCAACAGCCTGCTCGGCGAGGGGCGCGAGGACAATGCGCTGACTCCCGGACGCGGCCAGAGCGCGATCGACATCGACGCGCTCAAGCCGCAGAAGACCCGGTCCTACGAAGCCGGCGCCAAGGCAAATCTGTTCCACGACCGGCTCGCGCTGACCGCCGCCGCGTTCCAGACCGAAACCGACAATGCGCGCGTCACCGGCCCCGACAATGACGTCGCGTTTATCGGCAGGACCCGCGTGCGCGGTATCGAACTGTCGGCCAATGGCGAGATCCTGCCGGGCTGGAGCGTGTTCGGCGGCTACACGTATCTCGATCCGATAATCACCGACGGCGGTTTCACCGCGCTGAAGGTCGCCGGAACCAGCACGACGATTCAGGTGCCATCGGTCACCACCGGTCGGCAGGCGCCCAATACCGCGAAGAACAGCTTCACGCTGTGGACGACGATTCAGGCGACCCATCGGCTGCAGCTCGGCGGCGGCGCATTCTATACAAGCCGCCAGATCGGCGGCTACGCCGACAATCGCAGCGCCGCGCTGGCGCCGGACGGCACGGTGACGGTGATCCCCGCGACCAGGACGCTGGTCCGCGAGATTCCCGGCCATTGGCGCTTCGACGCGCGCGTCGCCTATCGCTTGACCGACCATGTCGGCCTCAGCGTCAACGCGCAGAACCTGACCAACGAGACCTATTTCACCCAGGCCTATGCCTCGCATTATGCCTCGATCGCGCCGGGGCGGACGGTATTCGGGACCGTGGAGGTGCGGTTTTGAGCGGGCTCCTGCGTTCCGGGGAGGATGTGCTCGCCCTCACCGCTGACGAGATCGCCGCGCGCCTTGCGGCTCCGTCCGAGGCGCGCACCGATTTCATCCGCGCCGCCGCCGAAGCCGGCATCGCCGAGGCGCAGGCGGTCTATGGCCAAATGCTGCTCGACGGCACCGGCGTCCGGCAAGACCGGCGCGCCGCGCTCGCCTGGTTCACCCGAGCGGCCGCGCAGCATCATGTGATGGCGCTCAACATGGTCGGGCGCTGCTACGACCTCGGCTGGGGCACCCCGGTCCGCAAGGACCGCGCCGCCGAATGTTTCCGCATCGCCGCAGAGCGCGGGCTTGACTGGGCGATGTATAATTACGCGACGCTCCTCGCGCTCGGCGAGGGCGTTGCCGAGGACAAGGCCGAGGCACTCCGCTGGCTTGAACGGGCCGCCGCGCTCGGCAACGCCAAGGCGATCAACTTCATCGGCAGCTTCCACGAGGATGGCTGGGCGGTGGCACGCGACATGACCAAGGCCGCGCGTTGCTACGCGCGCGCGGCCGAGGGCGGCGATTTCCGCGGCGCGTTCAACCATGCACGGATGCTGGGCGCCGCCGGCCGGATCGACGAGGCGGTTCGCTGGCTGTCCCGCGCCGGCGAAACCGCCACAGCCGCGTTCGTCGACAAGGCGTGCGCCTGGCTTGAGCGATCGGGCATTCCCGGTTTCGCAACCCGCGGCGTGGCCGCGCTCCGGAAGGCGGCGTCGTCATGCTGATCGCCATTCCCGACGTGCTCCGCCCCGAGCGGCTCGCCGAGGTGCGCGCACTCGTCGAGGCAGGCGAATGGATCGACGGCAACGCCACCTCCGGCGCGCAATCGGCGCTCGCCAAGCGCAACCGTCAGCTCGCCGAAGGCTCCGACGCCGCGGCGCGCGCGGGCGGCATCGTGCTCGATGCGCTCGCCGCCGCGCCGCTGTTCGTCGCCGCTGCGCTGCCGCTCAAGGTCTTCCCGCCGCTGTTCAACCGCTACGAAGGCGGCGAAGCGTTCGGCGCGCATGTCGACACCGCGATCCGCATCCGGCGCGGCAGCGACTTCCGTATCCGCAGCGACGTGTCGGCGACGCTGTTCCTCGACGATCCCGACAGCTACGACGGCGGCGAGCTGGTGGTCGAGGACACGTTCGGCGAGCAGCGCGTCAAGCTCGCCGCCGGGAATATGGTGCTCTACCCCGCCTCGAGCGTGCATCGCGTCGAGCCGGTGACGCGCGGCACGCGCACCGCGGCGTTTTTCTGGATCCAGTCGATGGTCCGCGACGACGGCGCGCGCCGCCTGCTGTTCGAGCTGGATACAGCGGTGCAACAGGTCGCCGCGACCAGCGGCCAGGCCGACCCTGCGGTGATCACGCTCACCGGCGTCTATCACAACCTGCTCCGCCGCTGGGCGGAATGCTGAAGGCCTCCGCATGACCAAGCTCCAGCTCCGCCGCGCCTGGTTTCAGGTGCATAAATGGATCGGGCTGATCCTCGCCGTGCTGATCATTCCGCTGTCGCTGTCGGGCGCGCTGCTCGTCTGGGACAAACCGGTGGACCGCCTGCTTAATCCAGCGCGCTATGCGGTGAGCGGTGCCGCGCTGCTGCCGCCGCACGCCTATGCCGACGCCGCGCGCGCGGTGCTGGGGCCGGGGCAGCCGATCGCCAGCCTCACCTTTCCGGACGGCAAAGGGCCGGTCGTCCTTCAGGCGAGCATGTCCGGCGCCAAACGCCGCGCCGGACCGCCGAGCCGCATCTCGGTCTGGCTCGATCCGCCGACCGCGCGCGTGCTCGACGTCGCCGACAGCGGCACCGGCGTGCTCAGGGTCATGCATCGCCTCCACGGCAGCCTGATGGTGCCGGGGATCGGGCGCAAGATCGTGGGCTGGATCGGCGTGGCGATGATGCTGTCGTGCTTCACCGGCCTGTGGCTGTGGTGGCCGACCGTCGGCAGCTGGCTCAAGGGGCTGCGCTGGCGGCGGCATCGCAATCTCGACACCAACCTCCATCATCTGGTGGGCTTCTGGATCGCGCTGCCGCTGTTCGTGCTGTCGCTGACCGGCGCGTGGATTTCGTTTCCCGGCCTGTTCGGCGGCGGCCGGCCTGCCGGTCTGCCGGGACGCGGCGGTCAGCCGATCGCGGCGCCGACGCAATCGCTCGATACGATCGCCGCCGCTGCCGAGCGCGCGGGCGGCACGGTACGCACGATTACCTGGCCGACCGCCGGCGCCGATCCCGACTGGCGCGTGGCGCTCGAGGACCGCACGCTGACCATCGGCGACCGCGACGGCGCCGTCGCCCCCGTGCCCGACCGCCCCCACGGCGGCCCCGGCCTCGCCGGCGCCATGCGCCGCATCCATGACGGCGAGGGCATGGGACCGGTCTGGCAGGCGATCATCTTCGTCGGCGGCATCCTGCCCGCCGCGCTCGCCGTCACCGGTCTCGTCATGTGGTGGCGCGCTCGCGGCTGGCGCGCTGCGGTGGCCGCGAGAAAGCGCCCCGCCTGATCCGTGCCTACCGCCCCAGCAGCACCCGCGCCTGGCCGGCGATCTGCGCCAGCATCGCCGCGCTCGGGGCCGGCACCTGACGGGCGCGGCCGACGAGCCGGTTGAACTGGGTGACGCGTGCGGCGTTGGCCTCCAGCCAGGCCTCGACCACCGCTTGCGGATCGCCCTCGCCACGCGCGAGGAACTCCAGCCGCAATTGCTGGAAATCGCGCGCGAGGCCGGCGATCAGCAGCCGCTCCCACGGATCGCTCGAGGCGATCCGCGCGGCATTGGCCTGCGCCCAGTCGAGCCCGAGCGCCGCGCCCAATCGGGTGAAGGCGCGGGTCAGCACCGCCTCGTCGATTCCCAGCCGCTGGCCGAGATCCGCGAGCCCGATCGCACCGTCGAGCTCGAACAGCCGCACCACCCTCGCGACCAGCTTTTTCGGCGCGCCGGCGGCGGTGAGCTGGTCGGCGATCCGGGCGCTGTGCGCGCGCGCCTCATCGAGCAGCAGCTCCTTGGCTTGGCGGCCGAGCTGCTCGATACCGGGCTGGAGCCGCGCGATCGCTGCTCCCGGCTGTGTTCCAGGCTGGCAGACGCGGAGGAGGTCGGCGATCTGCGAGCGCGCCGCCACCGCGACCTCGTCGAACAGCGCGAGCCGCGCCGCCTCCGGCATCTCGGCGGTCTCGATCTCGGCCCAGAGCGCGGGCAGGTCGAACAATCGCTCGGCGGCGACGAACATCGCCGCGATATCGGCAAGCGACGCCCCCTCCTCCTCGCCCAGTTCGAGCGGGTGGAGCACGCCCATCCGGTTGACCATGCGGTTCGCGAGCTTGGTCGCGACGATCTCGCCACGCAACCGGTGCGCGTCGATCGCCTCCGCAAAACGGTCACGCATCGCCGGAGGGAAGGCGGCGTGGAGGTCGCCGATCAGCTCGGGTGCGCCGCCGAGACCAGCGATCTCAATCGCATCCTGCAGCGCAAGCTTGGCGGTCGCCAGCAGCACCGCGAGCTCGGGGCGGGTCAGCCCGCGCCCCTCCTGCTCGCGCCGCAGCAGATCGTCGTTCCCGGCAAGCCCCTCGACCGCGCGATCGAGCCGGCCTGCGGTTTCGAAGATTTCGATCACGCGGACATAGCTCGGCAGCGCGCGCGCGCCGTCATTCTCCATGATCGACAACGCGAGCGTCTGCAGGCGATTGTCCTCGAGCACCAGCTTCGCGACGTCTTCGGTCATCGCCGCGAGCAGCGTGTTGCGGTCATTGAACGCGAGCCGCCCCTCGATCACCTCACGGTTCAACGCGATCTTGATATTGACCTCATTATCCGAGCAATCGACGCCCGCCGAATTGTCGATGAAGTCGGTGTTGATCCGTCCGCCGGCCGCAGCGAAGGCGATGCGCCCTGCCTGCGTCACGCCCAGATTGGCCCCCTCACCGATCGCCACCGCGCGCAGTGCCTCGGCATTGACGCGGAGGCGATCGTTGGCGGGATCGCCGACGTCGGCGTTGCTCTCTGCCGCGGCCTTCACATAGGTGCCGATGCCGCCGAACCAGATCAGGTCGACTGGTGCCTTGAGGATCGCTGAGATCAGCGCCGACGGCTCAAGCTCGGTCGCCTCGACGCCGAGCGCGGCGCGCACTTCCTTCGACAGCTTGATCGTCTTCTCGGTCCGCGCGAAAACGCCGCCGCCCTTGGAGATCAGCTTGGCGTTGTAGTCGGCCCAGCTCGACCGCGGCAGGTCGAACAGGCGCTTCCTCTCCTTCCAGCTCGCCGCCGGATCGGGATCGGGGTCGAGGAAGATGTGACGGTGGTCGAACGCCGCCTTGAGGCGGATCGCCTTCGACAGCAGCATGCCGTTGCCGAACACGTCGCCCGACATGTCGCCGCAGCCGACGACCTGGATCGACTGCGTCTGCACGTCGACCCCGCGCTCGGCGAAGTGGCGCTGCACCGAGATCCACGCGCCCTTGGCGGTGATGCCCATCGCCTTGTGGTCATAGCCGTGGCTGCCGCCCGAGGCGAAGGCATCGCCGAGCCAGAAGTCGCGCTCGATCGCGATCGCATTGGCAACGTCAGAGAAGGTCGCGGTGCCCTTGTCGGCGGCGACGACGAAATAGGGATCGTCGCCGTCGTGGATCACCACCTTCGCCGGGTGGACGACCGTGCCCTGGACGATATTGTCGGTGACCGACAGCAAGGCGCGGATGAAGATGCGGTAGCTTTCGGTGCCCTCGGCAAGCCACGCGTCGCGATCGATCGCAGGCGACGGCAGTTGCTTCGGATAGAAACCGCCCTTGGCGCCGGTCGGCACGATCACCGCATTCTTGACGCGCTGCGCCTTCATCAGCCCGAGGATCTCGGTGCGGAAATCGTCGCGCCGGTCGGACCAGCGCAGGCCTCCGCGCGCGACCGGTCCGGCGCGCAGATGGATGCCTTCGACGCGCGGACTGTAGACCCAGATTTCGCGCCACGGCAGCGGCGCAGGCAGGCCCGGAATCCTGTGGCTGTCGAGCTTGAACGCGAGCGCTTCCCGAGAGGCCGGGGCGAAGGCATTGGTCCTGAGGATCGCCGCGATCAGGTTGCGATACGCGCGCAGGATACGGTCGTCGTCGATCGCCGACACCGAGTCGAGCCCGCGGTCGATCGCCTTCTTCGCCGCCGCGACCGACGCGTCGCGGGTCTTCTGTGCGGGGTCGTGGGCGGCATCGAACGCATCGATCAGCGCCGCCGTCACCTTGGGCGCGCGGCGCAGCGCATCGACTACGGTTGCAAGGCCGTAACTCACCCCCGCCTGGCGCAGGTAACGGAACCAGGCGCGCAGCAGCACGACCGCACGGGGGGCCAGCCCGGCATCCACGATCAGCCGGTTGAACGCGTCGTTCTCCGCCCGATTTTCGAGCACAGCCGCGATCGCGCCCTCGAGCACCGCCCGGTCGCCGTCGCACAAGCGGTCGTCGGCCGCAGAGATCAGAAAATCGTGGATGAAGCCGTTATCCTCGCCGACAAGCTCGGTCGGCACTTCCTCGATCACGCGAAAGCCGAAATTCTCCAGCACGGGCACCGCATCCGACAGCGCAATGGGCCCGCCGTAGCGGTAGATCTTTAGCCTCGAGGTGCCGCGCGCGCAGCGATAGAGCCGCACCTGCCGATCGTCGGTGCCGTCGAGCGCGGCGAGCCGCAGGATATCGCACGCCGCCTCCGCCGCTTCGTTGGCGTTGCGATAGCCGGTCGGGAACAGCCCCGCATGCCGCAGCGCGAGCCGTGCAGCGCGCGCCGGTTCGACATGCTCGGTCAGCGCAGCCTCGACCGCCGGCTGCCAGCCGCGCACCATGCGCTCAAGCCGCTGGTCGAGCGCGGCGGTGTCCGGCACGCGAGTCTCGCCGCGCAAATCGAGCGTGTAGCGGATCAGCGCGACGACGCCGTCCTCCATCGCGATCGACCAGCTGAGCAGGTCGGCGCTCGACGCCTCCGACAGCATCTCGCCGATCGCGACCCGGCGCGCGGTGGTGAGGTCGTCGCGCGGCAGCCAGACGAACGCGAACAGGTGCCGCCCCAACGTCGAGCGGACGATCACCAGCTTGGGCCGCGGCCGGTCGGCAAGGCTCATCGCAGTCAGCGCGAGCTCCTCGAGCTGCTCAGGCTGGAATGCGGTGACAAGATCGTGCGGCAGCGCAGTCAGCGCGTGGGTCAACGCCTTGCCGGTATGTCCCTTGGGGTCAAAACCGAACTTCGCCTCCAGCTGCGCGAGACGTGCGCGCAGCACCGGCACCGCCTGAGGCGGTGCGCTCAACGCCGCGCTGGTCCACAGGCCGGCATGGATCGACAGCCCGCCAACCTTGCCCATCGTGTCGAGCACCGGGACCAGCGCAAGGTCGAGCGGAACCTGCCGGTGGACGGTCGAAATCAGGTTTGATTTGAGCAGCAGCGGTGCGTCGCCGCCTTTCTCGAACCAGGCGACGGCGCGCTCGCGCGAGCCGGCGGCGAGGATCGGGGCGGCGTGGTCGTTGCGCGCGATCCCCAGCCGCTCGCCGATGCCGTCCCCGCGCATCCAGGTCTCGTGGCCGAGCAGCGTGAAGTTGCGGTCGAGGAACCAGTGGAGCAGCGCCGCGCCTTCGAAGCCTTGCTCGGTCTTGCCGAGCTGGATCGCGTCGGCCTCCATCGCACGTTCGAGCTTGTGCCAGTCGCCGACGGCGGCGCGAACGTCGGAGAGATTGCGATCGAGCGCCGCGACCAGCGCGCGGCGATCGCGCGCATCGACGCGGTCCATCTCGATGTAGACCATCGATTCGGGCGATTCGCGCCCGCCGACACCCTCGATCCGACCGTCGGCGTCACGCGCGACGCAGATCACCGGATGAATGATCCGCTCGACCGCGATGTTGTGCGCGCCGATCGTCGCCGCAATCGAATCGACCAGGAACGGCATGTCGTCGTTGACGATCGCGAGCCGCATCCGCCGCCGGCCTTCGTCGGCGCCGGGCAGGGTCTCGAGCGCGACGCGCGCGGTGCCGGGCTTGCGCACCTCGGCGAGCGCGGCGACGAAGCGGGCGGCCTCGGTGCGCTCGGCCGGGCCGAAGCCCTGGAGTTCACCGGGAAGGGCGCCGTCGACGAGGCGATCAGCCAGCTCGTCCGACAGCGATTTGAGCGATTTGGTCGACATGGACCGCGCTATGCGCCCGCGTCGAATCCTTCTCAAGAGGCGCGCGAACTACGCCCGAAAGCTGCGCGGCTTCGGCGCGATCGCCTCGCTTTGTTGCGTGGTAGCGGGCGACTTGTGAAACGAAGCGCGTCAGGCCGCCGCGGCGCGAATCGCGCGCTCGATCAGCGCCGCCTCGCTATCGATGCTGGCGACAATGTCGAGCATTCCGTCCGCGGTCGCTCGGGCGAGCAGCGTGACATAATCGCCGGTCGCGGCATGCGTCTCGATCGCGACGCTGGCGAGCGTGGGTCGTGTATCGAGCGTCGCGCGCGCGCGCGCGAGTTTGCTCGTCGCTTTCGCCGGGCGGCGTTCGGCGCGCGCGGCCTTGACCACGCCCTTGATGCCGCCGTCGGCAGCCTCGAGAAACGGGACGAGGCCGCCATGGCCGACGCCCAGCCGGCGCGCCTCGGCGAGCACGGTGCCGAATTCGGTGAGCCGCGTCTTGTCGTAATCCGCGCCGAACACCAGCTTGACCACCGGCGTCATCGGCGCGCGCGCCTGCATGGCGATCCCGGCCTCGGCGAGCAGCGCAGCGTATCCTTCACGGTCATCGGCGGCGGCCAGCACGAAATCGTGCGCGCGGCCGAGCGCGCGATAGAGCGCGGCGCGGCTGCGGGTATCGGCGGCGCGCGCCGCGGCGGCGGTCTGGCGGGCGAGCATCAGCCGGTCGGCAAGCGAGGCAGCGGCGGGCAGCGGCTCTTCCTCGACCACCACGTCGGGTTCGGCGAGCGCCGAACCGGGGCCGTCGGCCCAGACCGGCGCGGTCGGCGCAGGGCGCGGCGCGACGCTCTTTACCGATGCGTCGACTTCGGCGTCGAGCTTCG
The DNA here is from genome assembly GCA_035776635.1 of Sphingomonas sp. GTDB lineage: Bacteria > Pseudomonadota > Alphaproteobacteria > Sphingomonadales > Sphingomonadaceae > Sphingomonas. The sequence goes on from DASTWI010000004.1 coordinate 87,132, forward strand.
CCTGGGTGGCGGCGTCGACCATCTCCTTCCAGTTGATCACGCCGTAGATGAAGTCGATCGCATCGCCGTCCGACGAGAACGGCATCAGGATCCCGCGGTACATCGTGTTGTTGCCGCGCGCGCCGACGAATTCGGCCTCGAAGCCGATCGGCGCTCGATTGGCGATGATCTGTAGATAATGGTCGGTGAGGCGCGACAGCAGCGACCGGCTCGGCACGTCGGCGATCGAGGTGATCGCGGCGTCGAGCCCGCATTCCTCGCGCAGCCCGCGGCCGAGGAACTGGATGCGCGGATTGTCGAGTCCCGCAGTGAAATCGAGCAGCACGCTGTTGGGACCGAAATCGGCGATATTGTCGGGATCGAGATCCTCGATCGAGGGATAGGCGCGCCCGGCGAGCAGCGACACCCAGTGGTTGTAGGCGCGGACGTGCATCCGCCGCTCGTCGCTGCCGATCGCGAGGTGGGCCTCGCCGGCATCGTGGTGCGGGTCGTCGTCATGGTCGTCGATGTCGATCCGGTCGTCGTAGCCGCGCGCGGTATCCATGCCTCGTCCCCGTTCCAGTCGAGGCAGTTGTGCATCGGATGTGGTAAACTTTGCGTAAAGTCATGGCGCCCCCCTTGCCGCTTGTCAGCGCCCCCGCAACCTGATACTCGCGCCGCCTTCCAGCGCCGACCAGGGCGTGAGCGCCGCTTTAGCTCAGCTGGTAGAGCATCGCATTCGTAATGCGGGGGTCACAGGTTCGAGTCCTGTAAGCGGCACCATTTTCCAGTTCGTTGAAATTCGCGAGCGGCTGAGAAAAGCGCAGAAATCCGCTAAGTGCTGCACCGGATTGACCTTCGGTGTTCACCTCTGTTCGCCTGCAATCGGTAGAATTGGGGGCCATTCGATAGCCTTACGAGCACCATTCTCCTTAATTCCAAACCCAAGGCAAAGCCCTACAAGCTCGCCGACGAAAAGGGCCTGTTCCTTCTGGTTCAGCCGTCGGGCGGGATGCTCTGGCGCATGAAATATCGAGTTGATGGGCGCGATGAGGCAGGTAACCCGAAGCGGGTGGAAAAGAAGCTCGCGCTTGGCACCCGATTACCCCTCAAGGATGCACGGGCTCGGCGAAACGAAGCGCGTCACTTGCTCGCTCAGCTCAACAATACTGAAGCAGGAATGCCCGGGTCACCCCATTCGTGACATTGTATCTTGCCGAAGGCAAAACTGGACACGAACGGCAAGGCCAAGGCTTGACTTGTTGGAAAATGTTGCTCAAATGTTCTCGCCGCGTATGATGGCGAGGCGGCATGATCGATTTATCAGACGACGAGCGACGGCGCGCTTTCTCGGTTTGGCTGCGGACCGGCAGATTGCCATCCCTGCGAAACGCGGAGGGGCTCGAGTTCAAGTTCAATCCATGGCATGATCCGGAGAACGGAAGGTTCACGTTCGCTGGCGGCGGAAGGCGCTATGGCCAATGGGGCGGCGGCACGACTGCGTCGGAAAATCGGCCGGCTCGGCAATCACGAAACATGGCAGGCCGCGCCATACACAAGGACGCGGCGCGGGCCGCCTCTCCGAGCGACCGCGCGGCATCTCCTAAAGCACCCGCTCCCGTTGCGACCGTCCGTGATCGACGTGTGGTGGACGGTCGATGGCTATGAAAAGAGCCTGAAATTTCCCAACGAGCGATCGGAGAGAAACCGTGGCAAATGACGAGACGGAGCGCTTGCTGAACGAAATCGGGCGGCTGCTGGCGGAGGATCGCGAATATCCGCTCGACGGCACGCTTCTCTATGCCCAATTAGACCATAACGTCGTCGGGGAATCGATCTTCAAGGAACTTGGCAATCAGGTCCTGTATCGGCGGCCGGTCATCGAAGAATTGCCTTTCGCGCTTCTTGATCTGTGGGAAGCGCAGGATGGCGATGATCGGTGGGCGGAGATGGAGTATGTGATTCGCGACGGCAGGTTCGAAGTCGCGTATATCTATCCTGACGAGATCGACCCCGAAGAGGATATTGTGGCGCGTCGCGCGCGCGCCGTTCGGCGACATTTCGGTGAGAAGCCGATCGTATACCCGCCTTGGCCTCCCGAAGACGATGCTCCAGACTACCAGCTTTAGGTCGCGGTTTGGCCAATCGTTCAGCGTGGTATGCAAATTCTCCCAATGATCTAAGTGCCCAGCTTGGTCTCTGTAAGCGGCACCATCGTCCTGGTGGATCGGCCCGCCGCCGCTGCCGTACCGGGCGGCGCGGCAGCGGCGGTGCGGGCGTCACACCGCCTTCAGCGCGGAATCGAAATCGGCGACGAGGTCGTCGGCGTCCTCCACCCCGATCGAGATGCGCACCAGATTGTCGGTGATGCCGAGCGCCTTCTTGCGCGCATCGGGCACCGAGAGGTGAGTCATTGCCGCCGGGTGGCTCGCCAGCGTCTCGGTTCCGCCGAGGCTGACCGCCAGCTTGGCGATCTTGAGGTGATCGAGGAAGGCGAAGCTCTCCTTTTCCCCGCCCTTGACGTAGAGCGAGAAGGTCGAGCCGGCGCCGGTGCAATGACGGCGGTAGATGTCGGCCTGGGCATCGTCCTTCAGGAAGCCGAGATAGCCGACTCGCTCGATCTTGGGGTGCTGGCGGAGGAATTCGCAGACCTTGGCGGCGTTCTCCCCGGCGCGAGTCATGCGCAGCTCGAGCGTCTCGAGGCTGCGGAGCAGCATCCACGCGGTGTTGGGATCGGTGATCGTGCCGATCGTGTTCCGCATCGCGCGGATCACATCCATGTGACGCTTGGTGCCGAGCACCCCGCCCGCCACCAGGTCCGAATGGCCGCCGGCATATTTGGTGAGGCTGTAGACGACGATCTCGGCGCCGTGCTTGAGCGGCTTTTGCCACAGCGGGCCCAAGAAGGTGTTGTCGATCGCGATCGGCGGCTTGTCTTGCGATTCGCCCCAGATCGCGTCGCGGCTGGCGCGCACCGCCTCGATATCGACCAGCGCATTGGTCGGGTTGGCGGGGCTTTCGAGATAGATGAGGGCAACGCGGCCGGCATTGGCCTTGCCGAGCACCTCGTCGATCTGCTCGCGGCTGGCGCCGGCGGGAAAGTCGAGGAAATGGACGCCGAACTTGCCGAGCACGCGCGCGATCAGCGTCTCGGTCGCGGCATAGAGCGGGCCCGAGTGGACGATCGTGTCGCCGGGCTTGACCATCGCCAGGAACAAGGTGGCGATCGCCGACATGCCCGAGGAGAAGGTCAGCGCGTCCTCGGCATCCTCCCAGACGCCCAATCGATCCTCGAGGATTTCCTGGTTGGGACCGTTGAAGCGCGAATAGACCAGGCCCTCGGCGCCGCCGGGGCGCTTGCCGGTGATGCCTTCGAAATGGCGCTTGCCCGCCGCGGCGTTGGGGAAGACGAAGGTCGAGGTGGCGAAGATCGGCGGCTTGAGCGACCCTTCGGAGAGCATCGGGTCGTAGCCGTGGCCCATCATCAGCGTCGAAGGCTTGAGCTTGCGGCCGCCGATGCGGTCGACCTCGGGCTTTGGCTTGCGACGCGGGGTGGTGCCGGTGATCACGGTCTCCGGCTCGTCGGTGATATCGGTCATGCTCTCTCCAATGCGGGACGGCGCGTCCTGGTTGCGCGCGCGTGATGCGCCCGGTCTATCGAATTGCGACAGCGCGCGCGAGGGCGGCCGGCGGCGTGAGACGGCGATTTTCGTTCAACCGTGCGGTTGAAGGACAAGTGCTTGGAAATTCGTGAATAGCGGCAGCCGAAGTGGACAAAGTTGACGCCCTGGAGAGTATCAGCTTGGCTCGTTGCGAGCGACCGGCGGTGACGGGAAGTGCGGGAGGCGAAGGCCGGCGCATCCGGCGAGTGTGGCAGGTGTTTTCCAACATTGGTAGGGGATCGTCGTGCTCCTGCGAAAGCAAGAGCACTAGGCCGAGGCGCAGCCGATGATCGCGATCTGGCGGCCGTAAGCGGGTTCGGCGCGGTGGGTGGCGCGGCGGTAGCTGTAGAAGCGGCTTGCGTCGGCATAGGTGTCGAGGCCGAGCGTTTCGACGCGCGCGAGGCCGGCGGCGGCGAGGCGGTGGGCGACATAGGCTTCGAGGTCGAATTGCGCATGGCCGGTGCGGCCGGCGGTGAAGAAGCGTTCGTTTTCCGGGGCGGCATCCTCGAAGCGGCGGACGAAGGCGGCATCGACCTCGTAGCTGGCGCGAGCGATGCACGGGCCGATCGCGGCGGCGATGCGATCCCGGCGGGCGCCGAGCGCCTCCATCGCGGCGATCGCCGAATCGGTGACGCCAGCGAGCGCGCCCTTCCAGCCGGCGTGCGCCGCGCCGACGACTCCCGCGGCGCGGTCGGCGAGCAGCACCGGCGCGCAATCGGCGGTGAGGATGCCGAGCGCGAGCCCCGGCCGGTCGGTGACGAGCGCGTCGCCCCGCGGGCGCAGCGGCCCGTCGATCGCGGCGCGCACCATCACCGCATCGGCCGAATGGACCTGATAGACCGTGGCGAGCGCAGCGCCGGGGAGCACCGCCTGGGTCGCCAGCCGGCGGTTCTCGGCCACGGCGTCGAGGTCGTCGCCGGAGCCGGTGCCGACGTTGAGCCCGGCACAGGCGCCGGTCGAGACGCCGCCCCGCCGGCCGAGGAAGCCGTGCGGCACGCCGTCGAGCGCGGCGGCGCGGATCACCTCGACCCCGCTCACAGCACCAGCCGCATGATGCGGTCGTCGTCGATCGTCTCGCCGACGCGAAAGTCGTAGCGGCCGATCTCCTCGAACCCGTAGCGTTCGTAGAAGCGGCGCGCGCGGACGTTGTCGATATAGACGCTGAGCACCATGGCCTGGCAGCCGGCGGCGCGCGCGGCGGCGATCGCCCAGTCGATCAGCGCCGGCCCGACGCCCTCGCCGTGCCAGCCGCCGAGCACGTAGAGCTGGTGGAGCTCGATCGTGCCGGCGGGCCAGTCGCCGGGAAAGGCGACCGGGCCGAGCTTGGCGAAACCGATGATGCGGCCGTTCTCGGTGGCGAGGCGGACGGTGAAGGCGGGGTCGTCGAGCTGCGACGGCAAGCCGCTTGCCCCGAACGCGTCGTCGAGGAAGCCGGCGAGGTCCGACGCGCGATAGAGCGTGCCGAAGGTTTCCGTGAAACAGCGCTTCGCCATCTCGGCAAGCTCGCGGCCGTCGGCGGGCAGCGCGGCGCGATAGGCGATCATGCGACCCCCGCTGGTCCGGGCCAGCTCGGCGCGGCGATCGCCAGCACCTTGAACAACCGCCCCATCTGGTCGGGCGCGACGAGCCGCTGGCGCTGGGCGACGAGATCGTCGGCGCGAGTCGGCGCGGCGCGGGCGAGCGCGGCGGCGCGCGAGTCGATGCCCAGCGCGAGGAGGAAATCGCCCTGATCGACCGGGCCCCAAGCGGCCGCGCCTTCGGCTTCCGCCGCTGCCTTCAGCGTCGCGAAATCGACATGCGCGGTCACGTCCTGCTCGCCGGGCGCGTCGAACGGATTGGCATAGGCATGGCCGCGCACCGCCTGCAGCGTGTCGCCGATCGCCGGACCTTCGTAGCCATAGTCGACCAGGATCGCGACGCCGCCCTGCGCGACGAGGCGCCTTGCCAGCGCCCGGACGACAGCGACCGCCGCCGGCGAGGTTTCGAGGATCGCGCCCGGCCGGGCGTCGCGCAGCCCGGGCGGGATGACCGCGTCGGGCACCGGCTTGCCGGCGATCGGCAGGAACAGCGTGTCCTGGCAGGCGACGAGCCGCTCGCGCCAGCCGTCGGCGCCCTTGACCAGCTGCCGGATCGGCAGCGCGTCGAAGAATTCGTTGGCGACGGCGAGGAGCGCGCGGTCGTCTGGCAGCGTGGCGAGATCGTCGTGCCACGTGGCGTCCGGCAAGCGCTCGGCCTGGCTCGCACGGAGCACCGGGCTGGCCTCGACGCAATGCGCTGGCGGAGCGAGGCCGGCCTTGGCCATGGCGCGGAGCGCGTCCGCCGCGAGCGTGCCGCGGCCGGGGCCGAGCTCGACATAGGCGGCGGGCGGGCGGGCGGCGCGGTCCCAGGCGTCGGCGAGCGCCAGGCCGATCAGCTCGCCGAACATCTGGCTGACCTCGGGCGCGGTGACGAAATCGCCCGTCGGGCCGAGCGGGTCGCGGGTGGCGTAATAATGCGCGTTGGCGGCCGCCATGAACTCGGCGACCGGGACCGGCCCGGCGAGCGTGATCGCGCGGGCGAGGCGGTCGGGCAAATCCCCCCTCCCGGTTGCGGGAGGGGTCGGGGGCGGGCTTGTCGTACCGGCGGCGGACATGGTGGAACAGGCCCTCCCCTAGCCCCTCCCGCAAGCGGGAGGGGAACGACTCACGCCACGCTCTCGCTGCCGGCGATCGGCTCGATGCGCAGGCGGCGGGCGCGGGCGGTGATGATCAGCCACAGCCCGCCGAGGATCATCGGCACGCACAGCACCTGCCCCATGTGGATCGTGGTGGCGAAGACGGTGCCGGCGAATTGCGAATCGGGCTCGCGGAAGAATTCGACGACAAAGCGGAAGCAGCCGTAGCCGACCAGGAAGATGCCGGTGAGCTTGCCCGGATCGTAGCGCGACTTCGTCCGCCAGAAGGCGAACCACAGAATCACGAACAGGACGATGCCCTCGAGCGCCGCCTCGTAGAGCTCGCTGGGGTGGCGCGGCGGCTCGATCATGCCGGCGGGAACGGTGTGCGGGAAGACGATCGCCCAGGCGACGGTGGTCGGCTTGCCCCACAGCTCGCCGTTGACGAAGTTGGCGAGACGACCGAAGAACAGCCCGAACGGCACGCAGCACGCGACGTAATCGTGGATGCGCAGCCAGTTGAGGCCGTGCCGCCGCGCGAGCAGGATCAGCGCGATCGAGGTGCCGATCACCCCGCCGTGGAACGACATGCCGCCGTCCCACAGCTTGAAGATCTGCAACGGGTGCAGGAACATCTCGGGCGCGTAGAACACGACATAGCCGATCCGCCCGCCGAGGATGACGCCGAGCGTGACGTAGAACACCAGGTCGTCGGCATGGCGCCGCGCCATCGGTGCGCCGGGCTGGTCGATCAGCTTCAACAGATACCACCAGCCGATGACGATGCCGGCGATATAGGCGAGCGAATACCATTTGAGGCTGAAGAAGCCGATCCGGAAGATCACCGGATCGAGGCCGAGGTCGGTCCAGTGGAGATAATGGCGCGTGTCGGCCGCCGCGGCGGCGAGTTCGGTCAGGATCAAGGCTCTTCCCCGATGATTGCCGTCTCCATAAGGTTGTCCGACGAGAACACCAAGGAGAGAGTGATGCCGAGTGCGCTCGACCTGAGGATGGAGGCCGGCCTCGCGCGGCTGACCGCGGCGGGCGGGCCGCTCGCGCTGGGGACGGTCGAGCGCGACGGACGGACGCTGCCGGTGATCGCCACCGCACCGCCCGCGCTGCCGCACTATTTCGCGCATTTCTGCGCAGAACATGCCGACAAGACTTTCCTGGTTGCGGGCGACGAGCGGCTGACCTTCGCGGAAGTCCATGCGCAGGCGAAGGCGGTGGCGGCGGCGCTGGTCGACGGGTTCGGCATCGCGCGCGGCGACCGGGTGGGGATCGCGATGCGCAACTCGCCGGCGTGGATCGCGCTCTACATGGGCGTGCTGATGGCGGGCGGGATCGCCACCTTGCTCAACGGCTGGTGGCAGGCCGAAGAGCTCGCCGCGGCGGTGGGCGAGGTCGGATGCCGGCTGGTGTTCGCCGACGCGCCGCGCGCCGAGCGGCTGGCCGCGGCCGACGTGCCTTGCGCGGTAATGGCGGTGGACGACCGGCCGGCGCTCGCCGAGGCGCTCCGGCCGGTGACGGCGCACGGCGGATCGGCGGCGACGGCGCTGCCCGAGATGGCCGGCGAGGACGAGGCGACGATCCTGTTCACCTCGGGCTCGACGGGCGCGTCGAAGGGGGCGCTCAGCACTCATCGCGCGGTGGTGCAGGGGACGTTCAACTTCCTTGCGCAGGCGCTGGTCATGCTGGGCATCGCGACCGAGAACGGCGCGGCGCCCGAGGGGCAGCCGGCGACCCTGCTCAACGTGCCGCTGTTTCACGTCACCGCCGAGGTGCCGGTGCTGCTGCAGAGCTTCGCAATGGGGCGCAAGCTGGTGCTGATGCCCAAATGGGACGCCGAGGAAGCGATGCGGCTGATCGAAGCGGAGGACGTCAGCTATTTCGTCGGCGTGCCGCTGATGAGCTACGAAATCCTGATGCACCCCAACCGGCGCCGATACGATCTGTCGAAGGTCACCGATTTCGCCGCGGGCGGCGCGCCGCGGCCGGTCGAGCATGTCCGGCGGATCAAGGAGGAGATGGGCGGAAGCGCGCCGCTGATCGGCTATGGCCTCACCGAAACCAACGCGGTCGGCTGCGGCAACTGGCGCGACAATTACCTCGCCAAGCCCGATTCGACCGGGCGCGCGTCGAAGCCGCTGGTCGAGCTGGCAGTCGTCGATGCCGCAGGGCGGCCGGTGCCGCAGGGCGAGCGCGGCGAGGTGGCGATCCGGTCGGTGTGCAACTTCACGCGCTACTGGAATCGGGCGGAGGATACCGCGGCGGCGTTCACAGCCGACGGGTTCTTCCTGACCGGGGACGTCGGGCATCTCGACGCGGACGGCTATCTGTTCATCGTCGACCGCAAGAAGGACATCATCATCCGCGGCGGCGAGAATATCGCCTGCCAGGAAGTCGAGGCGGCGATCTATCGCCATCCCGCGGTGACCGAATGCGCGGTGTTCGGGCTGCCCGACGCGCGCTATGGCGAAGTGCCCGGCGCGGTGGTGCGGTATCGCGAGGGGGAGGCGCTGACCGACGAAGAGCTCTGCACGTTCCTTGCGCTCCACATCGCCGCGTTCAAGCTGCCCGCGCGCATGTGGGTGTCCGAAGGCCCGCTGCCGCGGCTCGGCACCGAGAAGATCGACAAGATCGCGCTGCGCAATCGCTACCGCGCACTGGTCTCTTCTGAAGGTCAGGACTCTTGTAGTCGCAGCCCGATCGACTAAGCCGCCCGTATGGCGGAAGCGCGCGACGGGGTGAGCATCGACAGGCGGACGCTGCTGATCGGCGGCGGGGCCGGGGTCGGGCTGGTCCTTGCCTGGGCGCTGTGGCCGCGCAGCTATCGGCCGAACCTGACCGCCGCCGAGGGCGAGCATATCTTCAACGCCTGGCTCAAGATCGGCGAGGATGGGCATGTCGCGGTGGCGGTGCCGCAGGCCGAGCACGGGCAGGGCGTCTATACGACGCTGCCGCAGATCGTCGCCGACGAGCTGGGCGCCGACTGGCGGACGGTGGGGGTCGAGGCGGCGCCGCTCAACCCGCTCTACGCCAATCCGCTGGCCGCCGAGGAGCTGTTCGCCGGGGTGTTCGATGCGTTGCCGCAAGGGTTCCGGCGGTCGCACGCGCGGCGCAGCGCGCTGATGCTGACCGCGGGTTCGACCTCGATCCGGATGTTCGGCGACAGTGTTGCCGAGGCGGGAGCGGCCGCGCGGGTGCTGCTGTGCAAGGCGGCGGCGCGGCGCTGGGACGTCGATTGGCAGGCGTGCGGGACCGCGGGCGGGTTCGTCATCCACGGCGGCGACCGGCTGCGGTTCGGCGAGCTTGCCGCCGCCGCGGCCGACGAGGACCTGCCGCGCGAGGTGCCGCGGCGCGAGGGCGAGACCGGGCGGCTGGTCGGGCGCGCGCTGCCGCGGCTCGACGTGCCGTCGAAGATCGACGGCTCGGCCAATTTCGCCGGCGACATCCGCCTGCCCGACATGGTCTATGCCGCGATCCGCCAGGGGCCGGTGGGCGATTCGCGGCTGATCCGAACCAATCGCGCCGCCGCCGACCGCATCCGCGGCGTCGTCGAGGTGATCGAGAACCCGCGCTGGGTAGCGGCGGCGGCGACCAACTGGTGGGCGGCGAACCGGGCGCTCGACGCGCTCGCGCCGCGCTTCGAGACCAGGGGAGCGATCGTCAATTCGGACTCGATCGACGCAGCGCTCAACGCGGCGCTCGACGGGCCCGGCACGCGGATGGCCAAGGCGGGCAGCCTCGAAGCGGTGTTCAAGGGCGCCGATCTCGTCACCGCCGACTATCGCGTTGGCCTCGCGGTCCATGCGCCGGTCGAGACGATGACCGCGACCGCGCACCTCCACGACGGCCGGCTGGAGCTGTGGCTGCCGACGCAGGCGCCGGGGCTGGCGCGCGCCGCGGCGGCGGCGACGCTGGGCATGGCGGAGCGCGACGTCACGGTGCATCCGATGCTGATCGGCGGGTCGTTCGGCGCCAGTCTGGAGCATCTCGCGGCCGAGCAGGCGGCGCTGCTGACGCAGCAGCTCAAGCGGCCGGTGCAGCTGGTCTGGTCGCGCAGCGAGGACTTGCTCCACGACCGCTATCGCGCGGCGGCGGCGGCGCGGATGAGCGCGCGGCTCGACGCCAACGGGCAAGTGCTCGGCTGGCTCGCCAAGATCGCCGCGCCGCGCACCGGGCGCGAACTCGCGCGGCGGCTGATGGGGGGCGACGCGGCGATGGCGGCGGGCCGCGCGCTCGGCGGCGGGGGCGACGCCTATGCGGTTGCCGGAGCCGAGCCTTTCTATTCGATTCCGAACTATGCGATCGACCATCACCCGGCCGAGATCGGCGTGCCGACCGGGCATTGGCGGTCGGGCGCGCACAGCTATACCGCCTTTTTTACCGAGTGCTTCATCGACGAGCTGGCGCATGTCGCGGGGACCGAGGCGGTGTCGTTCCGCATCGCGATGCTGGGCGGCGACACGCGACTCGCGCGGTGTCTTTCGACCGCGGCGTCGCTCGGCGGCTGGGGCGGCGGGATTGGCGGCAGCGGGCAGGGGATCGCCTGCCACAGCTTCCGCGGCAGCCATATCGCGGTGCTCGCCGAAGCGCATCTCGACGAAGCGCAGCGGCCGGTGGTCGATCGGCTGGTCGCGGCGGTCGATTGCGGCCGCGTCGTCAACCCCGACGTGGTGCGCCAGCAGATCGAGGGCGGGCTGATCTTCGGCGTCGCGCAGGCGGTCGGCGCGGCGACCGGGTTCACCGAGAACCTCGCCGATGCGCGCGGCTTTCGCGACCTCGACCTGCCGCGGCTCGCCACATCGCCCGACATCCTCGTCGAGCTGATCGCGAGCGAGGCCGACCCCGGCGGCGTCAGCGAGCTGGCGGTGCCGCCGGTCGCGCCGGCGATCGCCAATGCGCTGCAATCGGCGACCGGGTTCCGCATCCGCGCGCTGCCGCTGACGCCGGGCGAAGCATGACGCCGGCCGACCATCCGCCGGTTGCGCCGCGCCGGATCGGGGTGCTGCTGATCAACCTCGGCACGCCCGATCGGCCCGAGCCCAAGGCGGTGCGGCGCTATCTCGCCGAGTTCCTATCCGATCGCCGGGTGATCGAGATCCCGCCGGCGCTGTGGCAGCCGATCCTGCGCGGCGTCGTGCTGCGGACGCGGCCGAAACGGTCGGCGCACGCCTATGCGCAGGTGTGGAGCGCGGCCGGCTCGCCGCTCGCCGCGATCACCGCGGCGCAGGCGGCAGCGCTGAACGGGGCGTTCGGGCCGGGGGTGATCGTCGATTGGGCGATGCGCTACGGCCGGCCGGCGATCGCCGAGCGGCTCGCGCCGCTGACCGCGGCGGGGTGCGACCGCATACTGCTCGCGCCGCTCTATCCGCAATATTGCGCGGCGACGACGGCGACCGCCAACGACAAGGCGTTCGCGGCGCTGGCGGCCATGCGCCGGCAGCCGGCGGTGCGCACGCTGCCGCCTTATTATGACGATCCGGCCTATATCGACGCGCTCAAGGCGTCGGTCGAGGCGGGGCTGGCCGCGCTCGATTTCGAGCCGCAGGCGATCGTCGCGAGCTTCCACGGTATGCCGCAGCGGACGCTCGAACTCGGCGACCCTTATTATTGCCACTGTCAAAAGACCGCGCGGCTGCTGGGCGAGGCGCTGGGGCGCGCGCTGACGATCGCGTTCCAGTCGCGCTTCGGCCGGGCCAAGTGGCTCGAACCCGCGACCGACGCGACGCTCGCTGCCTTGCCGGGCAAGGGCGTCCGGCGCGTCGCGGTGGTCGCGCCGGGCTTTTCGGCGGACTGCCTCGAGACGCTCGAGGAGCTGGCGATCCGCGGGCGCGAGACGTTCCTCGCCGCGGGCGGGAGCGATTTCGCCTATCTGCCTTGCCTCAACGACGGCGCCGCGGGAATCGCGATGCTCCGCGCCCTTCTGTCGCGCGAACTCGAAGGCTGGACATGACCTCCTTCATCGCCCTGCTGCGCGCGGTGAACGTCGGCGGCACCGGCAAGCTGCCGATGGCCGATTTGAAGCGCATCGGCGAGGAGGCCGGGTTCGCGGCCGTGCGCACCTTTATCGCGAGCGGCAACCTGCTGTTCGCGAGCGATGCCGCCGAGCCCGAGATCAAGGCGGTGCTGGAGGCGCGGCTGGAGGCCTATGCCGGCAAGCCGGTCGGCGTGCTGGTGCGCACCGCCGAGGAGATGGCCGCAGTCGCAGCCGCCAATCCGTTCCCCGACGCCGCGCCCAATCGCGTGGTCGCGATCTTCCTCGACGCTGCGCCGCCGGCCGATGCGCTCGATCGCGTCACCGGGCGGCAGGAGGAGGAGCTGCGGCTCGGGACGCGCGAGCTCTACGTCCATTACGGCGAGGGCATGGCGGCGTCGAAGCTGCGCATTCCCGCCGCGCGCGACGGCACCGCGCGCAACATGAACACCGTCGCCAAGCTGGCGCAGCTCGCGCGATCTTGAAGGGGGCGGCGCCGAACCCTAGTCATCGATAATGCGTTCGTGCTCTGCCCGGTCTGGCGGGGACAAGGAGAGGAGACGGCCAATGACCCGTGTAGCGATCGTAACCGGCGGCACCCGCGGCATCGGCGAGGCGATCAGCCTGGCGCTGAAGCACGCCGGCATGACCGTCGCCGCCAATTACGCCGGCAACGAGGAGCGCGCGAGGGCCTTTACGGAGCGGACCGGAATCAGGGCCTATAAATGGGACGTCGGCGATTTCGCGGCGTGCCAGGACGGGTGCCAGCGGATCGCCGAGGAGCTCGGCGAAGTGGACGTGCTGGTCAACAACGCCGGCATCACCCGCGACGGCACGATGCTGAAGATGACGCACGACGATTGGGACGAGGTGATGCGCGTCAACCTGGGCGGCTGCTTCAACATGGCCAAGGCGGTGTTTCCGGGGATGCGCAGCCGCAAATGGGGGCGGATCGTCAACATCGGCTCGATCAACGGCCAGGCGGGGCAATACGGGCAAGTCAATTACGCTGCCGCCAAGTCCGGCATCCACGGCTTCACCAAGGCGCTGGCGCAGGAGGGCGCGCGCGCGGGGGTGACGGTCAACGCGATCGCGCCGGGCTATATCGACACCGACATGGTCGCCGCGGTGCCGGCCGACGTGCTGGAGAAGATCGTCGCGAAGATCCCGGTCGGCCGGCTGGGCCGCGCCGAGGAGATCGCGCGCGGGGTGGCGTTCCTGTGCGCGGAGGACGCCGGGTTCATCACCGGATCGACGCTGTCGATCAACGGCGGGCAGCATATGTACTGACGGGCGCAGGCGGCGCCACGCCGCCGCCGGCGCGCGAAGCGCAGCGCCCGTCACGGGGCACCCCGCAAAGTGATACTTTGCGGGGACCCCACGGCCGGCGGGTCGGCTCCGCCGAACCCGTCCGACGGCGGCTTTGCCGTCGTCGGGCCAACCAGCATACCAACCCTGATAAAAAGCCGTTCGTGCTGAGCGAAGTCGAAGCACCGCTCTCCGTCGTAGCTGAAAAGGACGGCCCTTCGACAAGCTCAGGGGCGAACGGAAGCAGGGGGGGCCACGGCCGATCTACCCCGCAATCAGCCGCGCGACCTCGGCGAAGTCGCAGGCGACCGCGTCGACGCCGATCGCGCGCAGCCGCTCGGTATGGTCGGGAGAACAATGGCGCCCGGCGACGAGCCCGATGACATAGGCGCCCGCGGCGACGGCGGCGGTCGCGCCGACGGGCGAATCCTCGAGGATCGCGCACGCCTCGATCGGGACGCCGAGCTCCCGGGCGGCGTGGAGGTAGATGTCGGGCGCGGGCTTGCCGCGAGCGACATGCTCTCTCCCCGAAAAGATCATGGTGCCGAAATCCTCGCGCAGGCCGAGATGGTCGAGGTGCGTGGTGATCCAGCGGACCGAGCTCGACGAGGCGATCGCGCGCGGCAGATCGGCGGGGAGGCTGCGGACGAAGGCGATCGCGCCGGCGACCGGATCCAGCCCTTCGGCGAGCACGCGCGCGTCCTCGGCGGCGCGCGTCTCGTGGAAATCGGCGGGGAGCGGGCGGCCGATATGGCCTTCGATCGCGGCGATGAAGTCGGCGCCGGCCAGGCCCATGAAGCGCGCCATCGACTCCTCGGCGGTGGTCGGGTGGCCGATCCGCGTCAGATAGTCGGCGATCTGCGCGTTGCCGGCATATTCGCTTTCGAGCAGCACGCCGTCGAAGTCGAAGATCAGCGCCTTGAAGCGGAAGCCAGGCACGCTCATGCGCGCGCCCCGAACACGGCGGTGCCGACGCGGACGTGGGTGGCGCCGAGCGTCACCGCGGTCGGGTAGTCGGCCGACATGCCCATGCTGAGTCCGGCGACGCCCTCCTCGCGGGCGAGCTTGGCGAGCAAGGCGAAATACGGCGCCGGCTCGCGGTCGGCGGGGGGAATGCACATCAGGCCGGCGACCGGCAGTTCGGCAGCGCGCGCCTCGCCGAGGAGCGCGGGCAAGTCGGCAATCGCGACGCCGCCCTTTTGCGGCTCGTCGCCGATATTGACCTGGACGAAGCAAGCGGGGCGGCGGCCGGTGCGCTCCATCGCACGGGCGAGCGCAGCGACGAGCGACGGGCGGTCGAGCGAATGGATCGCGTCGAACAGCGCGACCGCGGCCTCGGCCTTGTTCGACTGCAGCTGGCCGATGAGGTGGAGCGCGATGCCCGGCGTCGCCTCGCGCAGCACGGGCCATTTCGCCTCGGCCTCCTGCACGCGATTCTCGCCGAACACGCGCTGGCCGGCGGCGATCAGCGGGGCGACCGCCTCGGCGGCGTGGGTCTTGGAGACGGCGATCAGCGTCACCGATTCGGGCGCGCGGCCGGCGCGGCGGGCGGCCTTGGCGATTTGCTCGTGGACGGCGCTCAGGCGCGCGGAACTGTCGTCGGGTGTCATGCGCGCTGCTATAGGAACGCGCGTGACGCCCCGCCACCCCAGCGCGCCGCCCCGAGTGTGGCTGATGACCGATGAGCGGATGGGCGACGGGCTCTGGGCCGCGCTGCGCCGGCTGCCGGCTGGGAGCGGGGTGGTGTTCCGGCATTACCGCACGCCGCCCGCCGAGCGGCGCGCGCTGTTCCGGCGCGTGGCGGCAATCGCGCGGGCGCGGCGGCTGGTGCTGGTCCGCGCCGGGGCGGGGCCGCTGGGGCCGGGCGAGGCGGGAACCCACGGCCGGCGCGGGCGCGGCCTGATCACCTGGCCGGCGCACAGCCGGCGCGAAGCGGGCGCCGCGGTGCGTGCGGGCGCCGATCTGCTGTTCGTGTCGCCGGTCGAGCCGACCCGCTCGCATCCCGATGCGGCGGCGCTGGGGCCACGGACGGCGCGGCGGATCGCCGCCGGGCTGCCGGTGCGCGCGGTCGCGCTCGGCGGTATGACGTCGAAGCGCGGGCGGGCGCTGATCCGCGCGGGATTCTGGGGCTGGGCGGCGATCGATGCGTGGCTGCCGCGATCGGGCTGACGTCCTTCGACAGGCTCAGGACGAGCGGCAGCTCGAAGCGTCAGAAGCGGAAGGCGGTGCCGATATAGACCGCCTGGCTGTCGCGGCGGTTGTCGTCGAGCCGCTGCAGCCGGTCGCGCGCCTGTTCGGACTTGTAGCGCACGCCCGCGGTGACATCGAGGTTGCGCGTCAGCGAATAGGAACCGCCGACGTCGATCATGCTGCTCGGCGCATCCTGGATAAGCGCGGGCGCATCGTTGATCGGCCGTTCGGTGCCGACCTTGACTCGCGCGCTGACGCGGCGGCCGGTGTAGCTGATGCCGATGTCGGCCGACTTGCGGCTGCCCGGCATCGCGCCGAGATCGAGCCGGGTCACGTCGCCCGAAATCGCGAACCGCTTCCACCCCACGGCGACGCCGAGGTCATAGGCGATCGGCGTAATCCTGAGATCGTCGTTGTCGGCCATCTCGCGGGCGTTGCGGGCGGCGGTGTGCGAGGAGCGTGCGCGCACCGCGACGGTCACGTCGTGGCGATCGCCATCGTGCCGTTCGGAGGGCGTGAAGCGGAAGCCGCTGGTCGAGCCGAGCCCGCTGCGGGCCAGCGCAGCGGCGAGTCGCGGATCGGCGGCGGCGGGAGTGAACGAGCCGATTCCGCCCTCGAACCCCAGGGTCGCCGGACGATGCGGCGCATCGTCGTCCTGGCCGGGGAAGCCGAGCGCCGGAGACACGGCGATGGCGGCGGCGACAAGCGCCCCCAACCCCACGCCGGTGATGGCCCGAAATCCCTTCATCGATCCTCTACGAATCCCTTGCTCGCCGATATCATGATTCTCGGACATAATTCCACCGTGCGGAGTCGATTTGACACCGGGTGTTGCGCGCTTCCCACAGCCGGTGCGCTTGCGGCGGGGCCAAGAGGCTCTATAGAAGCCGATTGACCCATCCAGCCGCTCAGGGAACCGCCGATGAACCGCCCGTTGCGCACCGCGATCATGGTTTCGCTCGCCCTGCCGATCGCCGCGTGCGCCGGCCACCACCGTCCGCAGGCCGACATGGCCGCGGCGAAGATCACCTCGATCGGCGTTAATTCCTATCTGTGGCGCGCGAGCCTCGATACGCTGTCGTTCATGCCGCTGGTCCAGACCGACTCCGCGGGGGGCGTCATCGTCACTGACTGGTACGTCAATCCCAACGCGCCGGCCGAGCGGATGAAGCTGACCGTGACGATCCTCGACCAGGACCTGCGCGCCGACGCGCTGCGCGTCGCTGCGCTGAGGCAGATCAACCAGAACGGCCGCTGGGTCGATGCGCCCGTCCAGGCGGCGACGGTGCAGAAGCTCGAGGACATCATCCTGACCCGCGCGCGCGACCTGAGGCGGCAGTCGGTCGCCGCCCGATAAGACGAGGAATTCCATGGCGTCGCGTTTCAACGCGCTGAAGGCGGACGCGGCCTGGCAGAAGGTGTGGGACGAGCGCCGCACCTTCGCCGCGCGCGACGATTCGCCCAAGCCCCACGCCTATGTGCTGGAGATGTTCCCCTATCCGTCGGGGCGCATCCACATGGGGCATGTGCGCAACTACACGATGGGCGACGTGCTGGCGCGCTACAAGCGGATGACCGGGCACGAGGTGCTGCATCCGATGGGCTGGGACGCGTTCGGTATGCCGGCCGAGAACGCCGCGATGGAAAAAGGCGTCGCGCCCGGCGGCTGGACCCGCGCCAATATCGCGACGATGAAGGCGCAGCTGAAGCGGCTGGGCTTCGCGCTCGACTGGACGCGCGAGCTCGCGACGTGCGACCCCGACTATTATGGCCAGGAGCAGGCGCTGTTCCTCGACCTGTACGAAGCGGGCCTCGTCTATCGCAAGGAATCGGCGGTCAACTGGGACCCGGTCGACATGACCGTGCTGGCCAACGAACAAGTGATCGACGGCCGCGGCTGGCGCTCGGGCGCGCTGGTCGAGAAGCGCAAGCTGAGCCAGTGGTTCCTGAAGATCACCCAGTTCGCCGACGAGCTGCTGAAGGGCCTCAAGGGGCTCGACGCCTGGCCCGACAAGGTCAAGCTGATGCAGGAGAACTGGATCGGCAAGAGCCAGGGGCTGACGTTTGGGTTTGCGCTGAAAAAGCCCCTCCCCTTCTGGGGTGGGTTTGGGGTGGGGCATGTCCCGAGCGCTGTCGTTCCTGACTCCCCCACCCCCAGCCCCTCCCCTGAAGGGGAGGGGAGAATCGAGGTCTTCTCCACCCGTCCCGACACGATCTTCGGCGCGAGCTTCGTCGCGGTCGCGGCGGATCATCCGGTCGCGCAGGCGGTCGCCGTCGGCAATCCCGACGCCGCGGCGTTCATCGAGCGCTGCAAGCAGGGCGGCACCACCGCGGCCGAGCTGGAGACGCAGGAAAAGCTGGGCTTCGACACCGGGCTGAAGGCGGTCCACCCGCTCGATCCCGCGATCACGCTGCCGGTCTTCATCGCCAATTTCGTGCTGATGGACTATGGCTCGGGCGCGGTGATGGGCGTGCCGGCGCACGACCAGCGCGACCTCGACTTCGCGCGCAAATACGGCCTGCCGGTGCGCCGCGTCGTCGCCGAGGGCGAGCTGACCGACCCGGTGTTCGAAGGCGACGAAGCCTATACCGGCCCCGGCAAGCTGGTGAATTCGGAGTTCCTCGATGGCCTGCCGGTGGAGGACGCCAAGCGCGCCGTCATCGCTCGCGCCGAGGCGGAAGGCTGGGGCGAAGGCTCGACCGTCTATCGCCTGCGCGACTGGGGCGTCTCGCGCCAGCGCTATTGGGGCACGCCGATCCCGATCATCCATTGCGAGACGTGCGGTCCGGTGCCCGTCCCCAAGGACCAGCTGCCGGTCAAACTGCCCGAGGACGTGACGTTCGACGTGCCCGGCAACCCGCTCGACCGCCATCCGGCCTGGAAGCACGTCGAGTGCCCGAGCTGTGGCGGCGGCGCGCTGCGGGAGACCGACACGCTCGACACCTTCGTCGATTCGTCCTGGTATTTCATTCGCTTCGCCAGCCAGCCCGACGACAGGCCGTTCGACAAGGCGGCGGCCGAGAAATGGCTGCCGGTCGGCCAGTATATCGGCGGGGTCGAGCACGCGATCCTGCACTTGCTCTACGCGCGCTTCTGGACGCGCGCGCTCCAGCATATCGGCATGATCGACATCGCCGAGCCGTTCGCCGGCCTGTTCACGCAGGGCATGGTGACGCACGAGACCTACCGCTCGGCCGACGGGCGCTGGCTGTCGCCGGCGGACGTGCGGGACGGAATCGAGATCGCGACCGGCCGGCCGGTGGAAATCGGCCGCGTCGAGAAGATGTCGAAATCGAAGAAGAACACCGTCGATCCCGAGCCGATCGTCGACCAGTACGGCGCCGACGCGGTGCGCTGGTTCATGCTGTCCGATTCGCCGCCCGAGCGCGACTTGCCGTGGAGCGAGGCCGGGATCGAGGGATCGTGGCGCTTCGTCCAGCGGCTGTGGCGCTTGTTCGACGGCCTCGAAGAGGCGCAAGGCGACGACAAGGGGCTCGACCGCAAGCTCCATCAGACGATCGCCGGCGTCGCCGAGGACATCGAGGCGTTGTCGTTCAACAAGGCGGTCGCGAAGATCTACGAACTGGTCGCCGCGATCGAGAAGGCGAGCCCTTCCGCCTCGCGCAGCACCGCGATCCGCACGTTGATACGCCTCGTCGCGCCGATGGTGCCGCACGTCGCCGAGGAAGCCTGGGCCGCTGCCGGGCACGACGGCCTCGTGGCCGATGCGCCCTGGCCCGAGGTCGAGCCCGCTTGCCTCGTCGAGGACGAGGTGACGATCGCGATTCAAATCAACGGCAAGCTGCGCGACACGCTGACGCTGCCCAAGGGCGCCGGGCGCGCCGATATCGAGGCCGCCGCGCTCGCCAGCGACAAGGTCGTCCGCCTGCTCGACGGCAAGGCGCCGAAGAAGGTGATCGTCGTGCCCGACCGGCTGGTCAACCTCGTCGCATGAGGCGGCTGCTGCCCCCGGCGCTGCTGCTGCCGCTGCTGCTGGGGCTGACGGGATGCGGGCTGCATCCAATGTACGCGGGCGGCACCGCGGGGCCGGTCGCCACCACGCTGGCGCGAGTCGAGGTGGCGCCGATCGCGGGCAAGGCGGGGTGGCTGGTCGGCAATGCGCTGCGCGACCGGCTGTCGGCGATGGGCGGGGGTGAGCCGCTCTACCGGCTCGACGTGACGCTCGACGACCAGATTTCCGGGCTCGGCGTCAACCGCAGCGACGCGATCACCCGCGAGCGCCGCACGCTGCGCGCGCGATTCCAGCTGGTCGATCTGGCCAAGGGCACGGTGCTGCTCGACGATAGCGCCGGGTCGGACGCAGGGATCGACGTGGTCGGGTCCGAATATGCCACCATCGCTGCGGAGAACAGCGCGCTCGAAAACCTGTCGGACACCGTCGCCGACAAGATCGTCCAGCGGCTCGCGCTCTACGCGCAGCGCACCAAGACCGCCAAGTGACCGGGCCGTGAAGGCCAATTTCAACCAAATCCGCGCAGCGCTCGACGCGCCCAGTCCCGACGTCCGCCTCTACCTGCTCCACGGTCCCGACGAGGCCGGCGCCGCCGACCTCGCGCAGCGGCTGGCGCGGACGATGGGCCCGGATGCCGAGCGGGTCGATCTCGACGGTAGCGCGCTGCGCAGCGATCCGGCACGGCTGGCCGACGAGGCGGCGTCGCTGTCGCTGTTCGGGGGCGCGCGCTTCATCCGCGTCGCCGGCGTCGGCGAGGAGAGCCTGGCGGCGCTGACCACGCTGCTCGATGCCGATCAGGCGGGCAACCCGGTGGTGGCGATCGCGCCGGGGGTCAAATCGACCGCGAAGGTCGTCAAGCTGGCGCAGGGTTCGCCCAGGGCGATGGCGTTCGCCTGCTACGTGCCCGACGGCGCCGATGCCGAGCGGCTCGCCTCCACCATCGCCCGCGAGCACGGACTTCGCACCGCGGGCGGCGCGGCGCGGCGGCTGGCCGAAGCGTCGGGCGGCGACCGCGCGGTGATGGCGCGCGAGATCGAGAAGCTGGCGCTCTATCTCGACGCCGCACCCGACCGCCCGGCCGAGCTCGACGACGCCGCGCTCGACGCGGTCGGCGCCGATCTCGGCGAGGCGGAGATGGGGCGCACGATCGAGGCGGCGATCGAGGGTCGTGTCGCCGACGTCGGCGCCGAGCTGGCGCGCCTCGACGAAGCGGGGACCTCGCCGATTCCGGTGCTGCGCGGGCTGGTTCGCCGGCTGATGGCGCTTGCCGAGATGCGCGCCGAAATCGAGGGCGGCCGCTCGGTCGAGGACGTGCTCGCAGGCAACCGCGTCTTCTTCCGCGAAAAGGCCGCGACGACGCGCGCGCTGAGGAGCTGGTCGCCGGCGACGCTGAGCGCGGCGATCGACCGCGTCCGCCAGGCCGAGCGCGGGATGATGGGATCGGCGACCGCCGGGCCGATCCTCGCCCAGTCGGCGTTCGTCACCGTGGCGAGGATCGCAGCGCGAGCGCGCTGAGCCGGGCCGCGTCCCGCCGGCGGCCGGTGTCGCGCGTCACCCGATCGGGTCCGCCTCCGGAATATGCGACTGCACGCGCAGCGGCAGCCCGTCGATGCTCTCGGTCCGGCCCGCGATCTTGGCCATCCGCTTTTCCGGGTCCTGCTGCGCGTGATATTTGACCAGCGTCTCGCGCTCGCGCTCCAGCGTCATCCGCGGCACGCCCCAGCCGCAGCTCGTCATGCAGCTTTCGACCGCGATCCGGAACACCTGCCGCACGCCGGGCAGCCGCGGGAAGTGCGCGGCGAGTTCCGCGAACCCCTCGTCCTGCGGCAGCACCGCGACGCCGCGCCCGTAGATCCGCAGGATTCGCGCGGGATTGTCGAACGCGCAGAACATGATGGTGATCCGTCCGTCGGCCGCCAGATGCGCCTGCGTCTCATTCCCCGACCCGCCGAGGTCGAGCCAGGCGACCGTGTTCGGATCGAGCACGCGGAACGTGTCCATTCCCTTGGGGCTCACATTGATCCGCCCCTCCGCCGCCGCGGTCGCGACGAAGAACACCGGCGCCGCAGCAATGAAGTCGCGATGCGCGTCGCCGATCGCAGGAAAGAAGTCCGACATGCCCGCTCGCTATCACATCTTCGGCCGGACCGGGAGCGATCGGAATGCTATACCGCAGTCCCGCCGACCGTCAGCCCCTCGACCAGCAGCGTCGGCTGGCCGACGCCGGCGGGGACGCCCTGGCCCGCCTTGCCGCACGTCCCGATCCCTTCGTCGAGCGCGAGGTCGTTGCCGATCCCCTTGACCTTGGTCAGCACCGTCGGCCCGTCGCCGATCAGTGTCGCGCCCTTGATCGGCGCGCCCAGCTTGCCGTTCTCGATCCGGTACGCCTCGGTGCAGGAAAAGACGAACTTGCCCGACACGATATCGACCTGCCCGCCGCCGAACGACTTGGCGAAGATGCCCTTCCTGACGCGGCTCATCAACTCGGCCGGATCGTCGCTGCCGGCGCGCATGAAGGTGTTGGTCATCCGCGGCATCGGCGCGTGTTCGAAGCTCTCGCGGCGGCCGTTGCCCGTCGGCGCGACACCCATCAGCCGCGCGTTGAGCCGGTCCTGCATATAGCCCTTGAGGATGCCGTCCTCGATCAGCACGTTTTCCTGCGTCGGCGTCCCCTCGTCGTCGATGCTGAGCGACCCGCGCCGGTCGAGGATCGAGCCGTCGTCGACCACCGTCACCCCCGGCGCCGCCACTTGCTCGCCGATCCGTCCCGAAAACGCGCTCGTCCCCTTGCGGTTGAAGTCGCCCTCCAGCCCGTGCCCGACCGCCTCGTGCAGCAGCACCCCCGGCCAGCCCGGCCCGAGCAGCACCGTCATCTCGCCGGCGGGCGCATCGACCGATTCGAGATTGACCAGCGCCTGCGCCAGCGCTTCGTCGATCGCGCGGTTCCACACCTCCGGACCCATCAGCCGGTCGTAGAGATAGCGTCCGCCGATCCCGAAGCTGCCCGTCTCGCGCCGCCCGTTCGCCTCGACCACGATGGAGACGTTGAGCCGCACCAGCGGCCGGATGTCGGTCGCGACGAAGCCGTCGGGGCGAACGATCTCGACCACGCTCCACGATCCCGACAGTCCGACCGAGACCTGGCACACGCGCGGATCGCGCGCCCGCGCCGCGGCGTCTACGCCCAAGCACAAATTCACCTTGTCGGCGAACGGCACCAGGTCGATCGGATCGGCGTCGGTGTAGAGATGCCGGTTGGTGCCCTGCGGCGCCGCCGCCTTGGCGCGCGCGGACGGATCGATCAGCGCCATCGTCTCGCCCGCGCGGCGGATCGCGGCGGCCGACAGCTCGTTGGCGTGCGCGAACGCGGTGGTCTCGCCCGACACCGCGCGCAGGCCGAAGCCCGATTGCGTGTCGTAGCTGGCGGTCTTCAGCCGCCCGTCGTCGAACCCGAACGCCTCGCTCTTGCGGTATTGCAGGTACAGCTCGCCGTCGTCGGCCCTGGCGAGCGTCTCGGCGGTCAGCGCCTTTGCGGTGTCGGGATCGAGCTCGCCGGAGCGATACAGGAATGCGCGGGGATCGGCTGGCGGTGTCATGCCCGCGAATATAGGCGCCGGGACAGCGAAGTCTAAGGGGTCAGCTCGCCTCGCCCGACGGGCTCGCGCCCGAGGCGATGTCCGGCAGCTCGGCGGGATCGACCCCGTCGGCAGGCCCGCCGGCAAGGACGAAGCGCCGGTCGCAATAGCCGCAATCGACATAGCCGTGCTCGTCGATCTCGAGG
The DNA here is from genome assembly GCA_035776635.1 of Sphingomonas sp. Taxonomy (GTDB): domain Bacteria; phylum Pseudomonadota; class Alphaproteobacteria; order Sphingomonadales; family Sphingomonadaceae; genus Sphingomonas. Next base: position 110,659 of record DASTWI010000004.1, read on the forward strand.
AACACGCGCGGATGGCCGAGCGCGGCGGGCAAGCCGTTGCCGGTGCCGTCGCAGGCGATGCGGCGATGCGTGACTCGGAGCGTTTCGGGCGGCGGAATCATGGGCGTGCCGATAGCAAGGGGGAAAGCGGGAGGCAATCGCCAACCCCTCCCCCAGTGGGAGAGGGGATTGGCGACGGCATCGCTTCGCCCTAAACGCCCACGCATGACCGACGCCGCCATCGCCATCGACTCCCTCAACAAGACCTACGAAGGCGGCAAGCAAGCCCTGACCGACGTCTCGTTCGAGGTGCCGCGCGGCTCGATCTTCGGACTGCTCGGCCCCAACGGCGCGGGCAAGTCGACGCTGATCAACATCCTCGCCGGCCTCGTCAACAAGACCAGCGGCCGCGCGTCGATCTGGGGTTTCGACATCGACGCGCACCCGCGCAACGCCAAGGTGTCGATCGGCATCGTCAACCAGGAAATCCTGTTCGACCCGTTCTTCACCCCGTTCGAGACGCTCGAGATCCAGGCCGGCCTCTACGGCGTGCCGAAGAACAAGCGCCGCTCGATGGAACTGCTCCGCGCCGTCCATCTCGAAGACAAGGCGCAGGCCTATTCGCGCACCCTCTCGGGCGGCATGAAGCGGCGGCTGATGGTCGCCAAGGCGATGGTCCATTCGCCCCCCGTCCTCGTCCTCGACGAACCCACCGCGGGCGTCGATATCGAGCTTCGCCAGCAGCTGTGGAGCTACGTCCGCAGCCTCAACGACGCCGGCGTCACCGTGGTGCTGACGACGCATTATCTCGAGGAAGCCGAGCAACTCTGCGACCGCATCGCGATCATCAACCACGGCAAAGTGATCGCCAACGAGCCGACCCGCACCCTGGTCGGCATGACGCAGGAAAAGCTGGTCGAGGTGACGGTCGATCGCGACATCGCCGCCGCGCCGGCCAACCGCTGCTTCGAACGAATCGAAGTCAAGGACGACCGCGTGCTGGCGATCACCTATGCCAAGGACAAGGTCAACGCCGGCGAGGTGCTCGCCGCGGTGCAGGCCGACGGCTACGGTATCGTCGACGTCTCGACCCGCGAGGCCGATCTGGAGGATGTGTTCCTCAGCCTCACCCGTGCCGCCAACGGCTGACGGAAAGACATTCCTATATCCGTTCGCGCTGAGTAGCGACCGAACAGGCGCGAAGGGCGGTATCGAGGCCGCGTATCGAAGCGCCGTGTCCTTCGATACGCCGCTACGCGGCTACTCAGGACGAACGGAGAGATGGCGCAGGCATATTATTGGGAAAGTGCCTCGGGCGGTTGTCTCTTCCAAACCGCATCGAGGCTCCACGGCCCCGGCCCCGCGGCGGCGAGATAGAGGAACAGGAAGCAGAACAGGATCGCCGCGTCGCCGCCGTTGATTCCCGGCCAGAAGCTCTGCGGGAAATGCGCCATGAAATAGCCGACCGCCATCTCGCCCGACAGGATGAACGCCACCGGCCGAGCGATAAGCCCGAGCGCCAGCAGCCCGCCCCCGACCACCTCCAGCCACGCCGCGGCGACCAGCATCGCCGGCAGCGGATCGGGCACGCCCGGCTGCACCGCGGGAAAGTGGAGCAGCTTCATCAGCCCGTGCTCCATGAACAGCAACGCGGCGACGATGCGCAGGACGCTCAACAGCCGCGGCGCCCAGAATCCGGCACGATCCATCCCGTCCCTCCCGTCGATCAAGGCCGACATGTGCGCTTTCCCGGCGGGATACGCAATCGTTCCGCCGCCCGCTCGAGCCACAACCGCCCTCCACGAACGCTCAATGGCCGCAGTTGGCGGATAGCCGACATTCCTCACCCTCCGTCACCCCGGCCTTGAGCCGGGGTCCCGCTTCTTTTCTTCTTGTCGTCGAACCGGTTGTTATCCTTCGGGAAAGAAGAACAGCGGGACCCCGGCTCAAGGCCGGGGTGACGATAAAGAGGCATGTCCGCAACGGAGCGCAAGCCGCCACTAGGAAAGTTGGAAATTTGCTGCCAGACGGGGGCGATGTCGGCCTTGTCGTCCTTCTCGTCGATCCGTTTTCCCGCGGTCTTTGCCGCAGCCTGGCTCGACCCGCGCGACACTCTCCACTTTCTTCACTTCACCCCGGAATCGCGCCGATGACCGCCACCAGCGACATCCTGATCATCGGCTCGGGTGCCGCCGGATTGACCGCCGCCCTGAACCTGGCGGACCGGTTCAACGTCACCGTCCTCGCCAAGGGCCAGCTCAACGAAGGCTCGACCGCGTGGGCGCAGGGCGGGATCGCCGCGGTGCTCGAGCCCGGCGACACGTTCGACAGCCATATCGAGGACACGATGATCGCCGGCGCGGGCCTCAATGACCGCGCGATCGTCGAGTTCGTCGTCGAGAACGCGCCCCAGGCGATCGCGCGCCTCGTCGATCTGGGCGTGCCGTTCAATACCGACGGCGACGGCCTCCACCTGACCCGCGAGGGCGGGCACAGCCACCGCCGCATCGTCCATGTCAACGACGCCACCGGCTGGGCGGTGCAGGAGGCGCTGCAGCGCGCGGCCGAGGCGCACCCCAACATCACCCTGGTTCCCGACCGCGTCGCGATCGACCTCGCGACCGGCCGCCACGAGGAACGCTATTCGGGCGCCGGCAACGTCTGGGGCGTCTACGCCGTCAACCGCGCGACCGGCCATGTCGAATTGTTCACCGCCAACGCGACCGTGCTCGCGACCGGCGGCGCGGGGCGGACCTATCTGTTCTCGACCGCGCCCAAGGGCGCGACCGGCGACGGCATCGCCATGGCATGGCGCGCGGGGTGCCGCATCTCCAACATGGAGATGATGCAGTTCCACCCGACCTGCCTCTACAATGTCGAGGTCAAGAACTTCCTCATCACGGAGGCGGTGCGCGGCGAGGGCGGGCAGCTCAAGCTCCCGACCACCGGCTATCGCTTCATGCCCGACTTCGATCCCCGCGCCGAGCTCGCCCCGCGCGACATCGTCGCCCGCGCGATCGACCATGAGATCAAGCGGCTGGGCCTCGATTACGTCCACCTTGATATCAGCGCGCGCGGGCCGGATTTCGTCAAGGCGCACTTCCCGACCATTTACGAGAAGCTGCTCGGCCTCGGCATCGACATGACGAAGGAGCCGATCCCCGTCGTCCCCGCCCAGCATTATACCTGCGGCGGGGTGGTGATCGACCGTGATGGCCGCACCGACCTGCCGCACCTCTACGCCGCCGGAGAGGTGACGCAATCGGGCCTCCACGGCGCCAACCGCCTCGCCTCCAACTCGCTGCTCGAATGTTTCGTGTTCGGCGAGGCGGTGGCGCGCCATATCGACCGCACCTGGGCCGACCTCCCGCCGCCGCCGCCGATCCGCCCGTGGGATGAAAGCCGCGTCACGCATTCCGACGAGGAAGTCGTCATCAAGCAGAACTGGACCGAGATCCGCCGCTTCATGTGGAATTACGTCGGTATCGTCCGCACCACCAAGCGGCTCGAGCGCGCGGCGCACCGCATCAAGCTCCTAAGCGAAGAGATTGCCGATTATTACGGCCACTTTCGCGTCACCCCCGACCTGATCGAGCTGCGCAACTTGCTCCAGACCGCAGACCTGATCGTCCGCTCCGCGCTGCACCGCAAGGAAAGCCGGGGCCTGCACTACACGCTCGACTATCCCGAAACGCTCCCCGTAGCCGTCGATACCGTCCTCGTGCCGTAGCTGCCCAAAAAGCAGGCAGCCTTTCGCGGCTGCACAAAAATCTGCCGCATCCTGAAATTTGATGACGCGAAACGGCTCGATTCTGCGCCGTTTCGACTCTGGCACGCGCTTTGCTGAACGTCGTTCGCACAAGCAAGGGGGCGGGAATGAAGCTCATCATCGCCATCATCAAGCCGTTCAAGCTCGACGAGGTCCGCGAGGCGCTGAACGAAGTCGGCATCGCCGGAATGACCGTCACCGAGGTCAAGGGCTTTGGCCGGCAGAAGGGCCAGACCGAAATCTATCGAGGCGCCGAATATTCGACCAACATGGTGCCCAAGACCAAGATCGAGATCGTCTGCGCGGCCGACATGGCCGACCGCGTCGTCGAGGCGATCCAGGCGTCGGCCAACACCGGCGCGATCGGCGACGGCAAGATCTTCGTGCTCGATGTGAAGCACGCCGTGCGCATCCGCACCGGCGAAACCGACCGCACCGCGCTCTGACAAGGGGGGAACAGATGAAGCTGGCCTATCGACTTTCCGGAATTCCCGCCCTCGGGCTCGCGCTGTTCGCCGCGCTTCCCGCCTGGGCGCAGGACGCCGCGCTCCAGGCGCCCCCCGCGGCCGCCTCCGCGCCGACGGTGGACAAGGGCGACACCGCCTGGATGATGACCGCGACCCTGCTCGTGCTGATGATGATCGTGCCGGGCCTCGCGCTGTTCTACGGCGGTCTCGTGCGCGCCAAGAACATGCTGTCGGTGATGACGCAGATCGGCGCGGTCGCCGCACTCGCGATGCTCGTCTGGGTGATGTGGGGCTATACCGAGGCGTTCGGCGACGGCGGGAATGCGATCGTCGGCGGGTTCGGCAAGGCGTTCCTCGCCGGCGTGACCCCCGCTTCGACAGCGGCGACCTTCACGGCGGGCGTGGCGATTCCCGAATATGTCTTCATCTGTTTCCAGATGACCTTCGCCGCGATCACGGTCGCGCTGGTGCTGGGTTCGGTGGTCGAGCGGATCAAGTTTTCCGCTGTCATGGTGTTCGCCGTCATCTGGCTGACGATCGTCTATTTTCCGGTCGCGCACATGGTCTGGGCGCCGAACGGCCTGTTCTTCACCAAGGGCGCGCTCGATTTCGCCGGCGGCACCGTGGTCCATATCAACGCCGGCGTGTCGGCGCTGGTTGCCGCGCTGATCCTGGGCAAGCGGATCGGCTACCCGACCGAATACATGCCCCCGCACTCGCTGACGATGACCGGGATCGGCACCGGGCTGCTGTGGGTCGGCTGGTTCGGCTTCAACGCCGGCTCGGCGCTCGAGGCCAACGGCTCGGCGGGGCTGGCGATGATCAACACCTTCGTCGCGACCGCGGCGGCGGGCCTCGCCTGGATGCTCGCCGAGCGGGTCAACGGCCACAAGGGCTCGGCGCTCGGCTTCTGCTCGGGCATCGTCGCCGGCCTCGTCGCAGTGACGCCGGCTGCCGGTAATTCGGGGCCGTTCGGCGCGATCGTGCTGGGCGCGGTGGCGAGCGTGATCTGCTATTACGCCGTCTCGGTGCTCAAGCCGCGCCTCGGCTATGACGATGCGCTCGATGCGTTCGGTGTCCACGGAATCGGCGGCATGGTCGGCGCGATCGGCACCGGCGTGGTCTATGCCCCCTATCTCGGCGGCCCCGGCGGCGCCGACTGGCACATGGGACACCAGCTCTGGGTCCAGCTCCAGACTGTGGTGACGACGATCGTCTGGGCGGCGGTCGGCACGACGATCGCAATCTTCATCGCCAAGGCCGTCACCGGCCTGCGCGTCACCCCCGAAGTCGAGCGCGAGGGCCTCGACCTCGGCGAGCACGGCGAGCGCGCATACAACGGGTGACGGCTTTCCCCGAGGTTCCTCCTGCGAACCACCTCAGGCCGGTGCGGCAACGCATCGGCCGCTTCTTTGGGAATAGGAGTTAGAAATCGACGGCGATGCCCTTGAGCGTCCAGTCGCCGTAGCGGGTCGGGTCGAGGCCGAGGGGGTCGTGCTCCTTGCCGGGCTGGGGGTCGAGCGGGTCGGGTTCGGGCACCGGCGGGTTCTTGGAAAGATGCGCGGGCGGCTTGATGTGGGGCGGGCGGCGGCCCATGGCGGTTCTCCGGACAACGAGGACCCGAGATTGGCTCGACCACGCGCAAGATCAAGGCGGGAGACGGCCGCTGACGCCCCCGGCGTGGCGGCGCGGAGGGCGGCGCTGAGGCTGCTCGACGCGGTGCTGCGGCGCGGGCAGGCGCTGGAAGCGGCGCTCGACGGCGCGGCGCGCGGGCTTGCTCAGGCGAACGACCGGGCGCTCGCCCACGCCATCGCCGCCGAGGCGCTGCGGCGGCTGCCCGATCTCGACGCGCTGATCGATTCGGCGACCGCGCGGGCGCTGCCCGAGGACGCCAAGGCGCGATTCGCGCTCAGGATCGCGCTGGCGCAGGCGCTGGCGCTCGGGACGCCGCCGCACGCCGCGATCGCGACGGTGCTGCCGCTGGTCGATGGCGGCCCGCGCAAGCTGGTCCATGGCGTGTTCGGGACGCTGATGCGGCGCGGCGCGAGCCTGTCCGAAATTCCCGCGCTGCCCGACGACGTCGCGGCGCGCTGGGAGCGGGCATGGGGACCGGCGACAGTCGCCGCGGCGGCGCGCGCGATCGCCGCGCCGCCGCCGCTCGACGTCACGTTGCGCGCGGCGGACGAGACCGAAGCCTGGGCGAAGCGCCTGCCGGGCACGAGCCTGTTGCCCGGCCACGTCCGCCTCGCCGAGCCTTCGCCGGTGCCCTCGCTTCCCGGTTTCGCCGAGGGCGCGTGGTGGGTGCAGGACCTCGCCGCGTCGCTGCCGGCGCGGCTGATCGGCGGCGGCAACGGCCGTGCGATCGACGTCTGCGCGGCGCCGGGCGGCAAGACGCTGCAGCTCGCCGCCTCGCGGTGGCGGGTCAGCGCGATCGATGTCTCCGAAAGTCGTCTGGCGCGACTTTCCGACAATCTGGCGCGGACCGGGCTTGCCGCCGAGGCGATCGCCGCCGATGCGCTCGACTGGGCGCCCGAGGCGCCGGCCGACGCGGTGCTGCTCGATGCGCCGTGCAGCGCGACGGGCATCTTCCGCCGGCATCCCGACGTGCTCCACCGCGTCTCGCCCGCGCTGATCGAGGAGGCGGCGGCGTTGCAGGCGCGGCTGCTCGACCGCGCCGCCGGCTGGGTGCGGCCGGGCGGGCTGCTGGTCTATGCGACCTGCTCTCTGGAACCCGAGGAGGGCGAGGCGCAGGTCGAGCGGTTCCTCGCCGCCCGGCGCGATTTCGCGATCGATCCGGTGCTTGCCGACGAATTGCCCGAGGGCGTCGCGGCGACGGCGCAAGGGTGGCTGAGGACGCTGCCCGGCACGATTGCCGCGGCGGGCGGGTGCGACGGCTTCTTCATCGCCCGGATGATGCGCACGGCCTGACCGCACCACCCTTGCGGGCGCATGACGCCATGGTACATGCGAAAGGCATGACACGCCCCGTTCGCATCGCCCCGTCGATCCTCAGCGCCGATTTCGCACGGCTGGGCGAGGAGGTCCGCGCGGTCGCTGCCGCCGGCGCGGACTGGATCCATATCGACGTGATGGACGGGCATTTCGTGCCCAACATCACGATCGGCCCGGCCATCGTGAAGGCGATCCGGCCGGTGACGCGCCTGCCGTTCGACGTCCATCTGATGATCGCCCCGGTCGATCCCTATCTCGACGCCTTCGCCGAGGCGGGCGCCGACACGATCACCATCCATCCGGAGGCGGGGCCGCATATCCACCGATCGCTCCAGCACATCAGGTCGCTGGGAAAACGCGCGGGCGTGGTGCTCAATCCGGGAACCCCGGAGGACGCGCTCGAGTATCTGCTCGAGGAGGTCGATCTGGTGCTGGTGATGAGCGTCAATCCGGGATTCGGCGGGCAGAGTTTCATCGCCGGCCAGCTGAGGAAGATCGAAGCGATCCGCGGCATGATCGACCGGCTGGGCAAGGGAATCGACCTGGAGGTCGATGGCGGCATCGATCCCGGGACCGCTCGCCAGGCGATCGATGCAGGCGCCGACGCGCTGGTCGCCGGCACCGCCACCTTCCGCGGCGGGCCGGCGCGCTACGCCGACAATATCCGCGCCCTGAGGGGCGGGTGAGCGCGAAGCCGACGCCCGAGGCCGCCGCCGACGGTATCGAGCAGGGCAAGCGGCTGATCCGGCTGGGGAGCGACAAGGGCCTGTCGCTCGCCGAGCGGCTGGCCGAGCGGTTCGCGCGGCTGACCTGGCGCACGCCGATCCACACGCTGCGGCTGCGCGGGCGCTATCCGCTGAAGCTGATCGCGGTGCCCGACGATCCGTTTCTGGGCGACGTGCGGCGCGGCAACGCGCTGATGAAGGGGATGCTGACGGTCGCCGGCGAGGGGCGGCCGATCGACCGGATCGACCTTGCGCATCCCGACTGGTCGCCGCGCTTCGCCGAGCATCTGCACAGCTTCGCCTGGCTGCGCGACCTGTCCACCGTCGCGACGCGCGCGCAGGCGACGCCGATCGCCGAATATCTGATGCAGAAATGGCTCGACGCCCATGCCGATGCGGTCGCCGAGCCGGCGTGGCGGCACGATCTGATCGGCCGCCGCACGCTGTTCTGGGCCGCGCACGCGCCGCTGATCCTGTCCTCGACCGACCTCGTCTATCGATCGGCGGTGCTCAACGCCTTCGCGCGCGGGGCGCGGCATATCGACCGCGGCGCCGACAAGCTGGCCGTGGGCGTGCCGCGGATCGCGACCTGGTGCGGGGTGATCGCCGCGGGGCTGCTGATCCCGGGCGGCGACACGCGCCGCGCGATCGGCGAGACGGGACTGGCCAGGGCGCTGGAAGCCTCGATATTCGAGGACGGCGGCACGGTGTCGCGATCGCCGGTCGCGCAGCTCGAGATCGTCATGCTGCTCGCCATGCTGCGCGAGGCCTATGTCGTGCGGCGCAAGGAGCCGCCGGCGGCGACCGCGGCGGTGCTGGCGAAGATGGTGCCGGCGCTCACCGGGCTGACCCATGGCGACCGCGGGCTGTCGAGCTGGCAGGGCGGCGGCCCGGTGACGGGCGAGCGGCTCGACGAGATCGTCGCCGCGACCGGCGTGCGCGCGCGGCCGCTGAAGCAGGCGCGCGACTGGGGCTATCAGCGGCTCGCCGCGCAGAAGACGGTGGTGATCGTCGATGCCGCGCCGCCGCCGATCGCGCGGCTGATGCGCACCGGCTGCGCCTCGACGCTGGCGTTCGAGATGTCCGACGGGCCGGCGCGGATCGTGGTCAATTGCGGCGGCGCGCGAACCGCGGTGGCGCAGGTGCCGGCGGCGCTGGTGCGGGGCCTGCGCAGCACCGCGGCGCATTCGACGCTGGCGGTCGCCGACAGCAACTCGACCGCGGTGCTCGCCGACGGGATGCTCGGGCGCGGCGTCGCCGAGGTCGAGCTGACGCGCGAGGAGAGCGACGCCGCGAGCCGGATCGAAGCGAGCCACGACGGCTATGCGCGGCGGTTCGGCTTCGTCCACCGCCGGCAGCTGGTGCTGACCAGCGACGGACGCGAGCTGCGCGGCGAGGATATGCTGCTGCCGACCGGGCGGCGGCGCAAGCTGGCGACGACGCCGTTCGCGGTGCGGTTCCATCTGGGCCAGGGCGTCGAGGTGTCGCCGACCGCCGACGGGATGGCGGCGCTGCTGCGGCTACCCGGCGGCGCGGCGTGGCAGTTCCGCTGCCGCGGCGGGACGCTGGCGAACGAGGCGAGCGTGTGGATCGACGGCGACGGCCGGCCGCAGCCGACGACGCAGCTGGTGGTGAGCGGCGCGGCGCCCGCGGGCGGGGCGAATGTCAGCTGGGTCTTGAAGCGCGCGAGTTGACGGCTAATGGGGAGCCGCACCCCCTCCCGTTCGGGCTGAGCGAAGTCGAAGCCCGATCAGCCCCTCACCCGCCCTTCGACTTCGCTCAGGGCGAACGGATGAAAAGGCCCTCGCATGACCGAGATCACCATCACACGCGCGCTCCTGTCGGTGTCGGACAAGAGCGGGATCGTCGCGCTCGGCACGGCGCTGGCCGACAAGGGTGTGGAGCTGGTCTCGACCGGGGGCACCGCCAAGGCGCTGCGCGAGGCGGGGCTGGCGGTGCGCGACATTTCCGACCTGACCGGCTTTCCCGAGATGATGGACGGGCGGGTCAAGACGCTGCACCCCAAGGTCCACGGCGGCCTGCTGGCGGTGCGCGACGATGCCGAGCACGCCGCGGCGATGGAAGCGCACGGGATCGGCGCGATCGACCTGGTGGTGGTCAACCTCTATCCGTTCGCGCAGACGGTGGCGAAGGGCGCCGGGCGCGACGAGGTGATCGAGAATATCGACATCGGCGGGCCGTCGATGGTGCGCTCGGCGGCGAAGAATCATGCTTATGTCGCGATCGTCACCGATCCGGCCGATTATGCGCTGGTCGCGGGCGGGACGACGACGCTGGAAGACCGTAAGCGGCTAGCGGCCAAGGCGTTCGCGGCGACCGCGGCCTATGATGCGGCGATCTCCTCATGGTTCGCCTTCGCCGATCAGGGCGAGGCGTTCCCCGACACGCTGTCGGTGCCGCTGAAGCGTGCCGACACGCTGCGCTATGGCGAGAACCCGCATCAGGCGGCGGCGCTCTACTTGCCGATGGGGCCGGCCGCGCGGGGCATCGCGCAGGCCGAACAGGTGCAGGGCAAGGCGCTGAGCTATAACAATTACAACGACGCCGACGCGGCGCTCGAGCTGGTCGCCGAGTTCCGCGACGGGCCGCCGACCTGCGTGATCGTCAAGCATGCCAATCCGTGCGGGGTTGCGACCGCCGACACGGTGCTCGACGCCTACAAGGCCGCGCTCGCCTGCGATACGGTGTCGGCGTTCGGCGGGATCGTCGCGCTTAACCGGCCGCTCGATGAGGAAACCGCGCTGGCGATCAGCGACATCTTCACCGAGGTGGTTTGCGCGCCCGAGGCATCGGACGCGGCGAAGGCGTTGTTCGCGAAGAAAAAGAACCTGCGGCTGCTGCTGACCGGCGACCTGTCCGACGCGGCGCGGCCGGGGCTGGTGATGAAGACGATCGCCGGCGGGATGCTGGTGCAGTCACGCGACAATGCGCTGATCGAGGGCGAGCTCAAGGTCGTCACCAAGCGCGCGCCGACCGCGCAGGAGCTGGCTGATTGCCGCTTTGCCTGGACGGTGGCGAAGCACGTCAAGTCGAACGCGATCGTCTATGCCAAGGGCGGCGCCACCGCGGGAATCGGCGCGGGACAGATGAGCCGGGTCGAATCTGCGCGGATCGCCGCGTGGAAGGCGAAGGACGCCGCCGGCAAGGCCGGCTGGAGCGAGCCGCGGACGATCGGATCGGCGGTGGCGTCGGACGCCTTCTTTCCCTTCGCCGACGGGCTGCTCACCGCGGTGGAGGCGGGCGCGACCGCGGTGATCCAGCCGGGCGGCTCGATCCGCGACGACGAGGTGATCGCGGCGGCGGACGAGGCCGGGCTGGCTATGGTGTTCACCGGGATGCGCCACTTCCGGCATTGACTTGACGTCCGCTCGTGCTGAGCTTGTCTAAGCACGATTTGCCGCGCTCAACCCGCCCTTCGACAAGCTCAGTGCGAGCGGAGGTACGGGGCGGGTTCACACCGGCAGCGTCGCTTCTTCCGGGCCGGGCAGCTTCCTGAACAGCGTGCGATCCTCGGGGCCGAACGCCCAGCGCCATAGGACGAAGATATAGGCGCCCGCGATCGCGGGGATGCCGAATACCAGCTCCATCCATTCGAAACGGTGCGGGAGCGAGGTGAACACCGTACCCGCGGCGATCGCCGCGAGCACCGCCCAGACCAGCGGCCAGCGGAAGCCCGACACCGGCGCCTTGAGGATATGCCGGAGCAGCAGTGCCTTGATCGTCGAGGTGATCGCCACCGACAGCATCAGCGCGATCGCGGGCCCCGCCGCCTGATAGTTGGTCGGCCAGTCGAGCGCTCGCATGCCGAGGACCAGCGCGAAGCTCAATGCGATCTGCACGCCGAGCATGGTCAGCGAGATCATCAGGTTGCGGTGCCGCGCGACATAGACCAGCGCCGATTCGCATACCGTGCCGGTCGAGGCGAGCACTTCGGCGATCAGCAGGAACGCCATCGCCGCAGTGCCGGCGACGAACTCGGGGCCGACCACGCCCATCACCGCCTTGCCGGGAATCGCCCCCATCAGCGCGATCACCGCCTGCGCCGCAACGGTCCAGAACGCAACCTGGCGGATCTGGTTGGCGACCGCGTGATAATCGTGCTCGGCGAGGCTTTTGGTGATCACCGGGCCCATAATCGGCTCGAAGCTGGTCTTTAACTTCTGCGGCAGCGACGCGATCTGCTGCGCCATGTAGTAGATGCCGACGATCTTCGGCGCGAACAGCAGGCCGAGGATGAAGCGATCGACGTTGCGCGTCCCCCATTCGATCGCGTCGGCGCCGGCAAGCGGCATGTTCTGACGAGCGAGCGCAAGCAGCGGGCGGAAGCGCGGGCTCCAGCCGTGCGGCAAGCCATAGCTCCTGATGAAGGGGATCACCGAAGCGATCATCGCCGCTGCCATCGACGCGACATAGGCGAGCACCAGGCCATCGTGGAACGAGACGTACGACATCACCCACGCGCCGATCGAGATTGTCCACGGCTCGATCACCGCCCGCGCCGTCACCGTTGCCTTGATATTGTGCCGATACGCGAGCGCGGCGAGGCTGACGTCGGACCAGGCGCTGGCGAAGATGATACACGGCAGGAAACGATCGAGCCCGTGGATATCGCTGTCGGGATACATCACCTGCGGAAAGGCGATCAGCACCGCGCTGGCGATCAGCGAGACGACGAAGGCGACCGCCATCGCGTCCCACACGACATGGACGTGCGGGCGATCGGCCTTGGCGAGCGCCTGGGCGAGGCCGCGCTTGAGGCCCAGCGTCGCGACCAGCGCGGCGAGCTCGACGACGACGACGGCGAGCGCGAAACGGCCGACCAGCTCCGGCCCGTAGAGCCGGCCGGCGATGAACAGGAACGGGATGCGTGCGACGAGCCGCAGCACGAAACCGGCGACATTGGTGCGGCCGCCCTTGGCGAGCGCGGCGATGTCGTCCTGGGGGGTCACCGTCATGTCCCCGTTTCCGTTCGTGTCGAGCGAAGTCGAGACACGTTTTCCAACGGAGCGAGAATGTCTCGGCTACGCTCGGTAACGGTTCTCGACTTCGCTCGAACCGAACGGAGGAGAGGGCGCAAGTACCCGGAGCGAACGCTCAATGCGCCGCTCCCCAGCTCGGGCCGACGCCGATCTCGACGCCGAGCGGGACCGAGAGCTTGACCGCGGGTTCGGCGGCGGTCGCCATAACGTCCTCGATCACCGGCCGCGCCTTCTCGACGTCGCCCTCGGGCAGCTCGAACACCAGCTCGTCATGGACCTGGAGCAGCATCCGCACGTTCGGCAGCCCCGCCTCCGCCAGCGCCGGTCCCATGCGGGTCATCGCGCGCTTGATGATGTCGGCGCTGGTGCCCTGGATCGGAGCGTTGATCGCGGCACGCTCTGCCCCCTGGCGCTCGTGCTGGACCTTGGACTTGATGCGCGGGAAGTGCGTCTTGCGGCCGAACAGGGTCTCGGTGAAGCCGCGCTCGCGCACGTGCGTCAGCGTCTCGGCGATGTAGCGGTTGATGCCGGGGAAGCGCTGGAAATAGGTGTCGATCATCACCTGCGCCTCCTCCGCCGTTACCTCGAGCCGGCCGGCGAGCCCCCAGCGCGAGATGCCGTAGAGGATCGCGAAATTGATCGTCTTGGCGCGCGCGCGGGTATCGCGGTTGACCTCGCCGAACAATTCGGTCGCGGTCATCGCGTGGATATCCGCGCCGTCGGCGAACGCTTGGCGAAGCGCGGGAACGTCGGCCATGTGCGCGGCGAGGCGCAGCTCGATCTGACTATAGTCGGCGGCGAGAATGACGTTGCCCGGCTCGGCGACAAAGGCGTCGCGAATCTGGCGGCCGACCTCGGTGCGGATCGGGATGTTCTGGAGGTTGGGGTCGGTCGAGGAGAGGCGGCCGGTCTGCGCGCCAGTGAGCGAGTAGCTGGTGTGGACGCGGCCGGTTTCGGGATTGATCTGCGCCTGCAGCGCGTCGGTATAGGTCGATTTGAGCTTGGTCAGTTGGCGCCAGTCGAGCACCAGCCGCGCGATTTCGGCGCCCAGGGGCTGATCCTTGTCAGCAGCGAGCCGCTCCATCTCGTTGACGTCGGTCGAATAGACGCCCGACTTGCCCTTTCGGCCGCCCTTGAGGCCGAGCTGCTCGAACAGCACGTCTCCCAGTTGTTTGGGGCTGCCGATCGTGAACGGGCCGCCGACGAGCGCGTGGATGCGACCTTCGAGCGCGGCGATCTGGTGCGCGAATTCGGTCGAGAGCTGCGACAGCGCTTGGGCATCGACCTTCACCCCGTGCCGCTCCATGCCGGCGACCACTGCGACGAGCGGGCGATCGACCATTTGATAGACGCGCGTCGCGCCCTCGACCGGCAGCCGCGCCCTGAAGCGGTTCCACAGGCGCAGCGTGACGTCGGCGTCCTCGGCGGCGTAGCGGGTGGCGCTCTTGAGATCGATTTCGTGGAAGCCGAGCTGCTTCTTGCCCGTGCCGACCACGTCCTTATAGGCGATGCACGAATGCGAGAGGTGGGTCGCGGCGAGCTCGTCCATGCGGTGGCCGTGCAGCCCCGCGTCGAGATCGAAACTCATCACGATCGTGTCGTCATAAGGCGCGACATCGATCCCGCAGCGACCGAGCACGATGAGGTCGTATTTGAGATTGTGGCCGATCTTGAGGACGCTTTCGTCCTCGAACAGCGGCTTGAGCTTCGCCAGCGCGACATTGCGGTCGATCTGCTGCGGCCGTTCGGCGAACATGTCGCTGCCGCCGTGGGCGAGCGGAATGTAGCAAGCGCGGTTGGGGACGAGCGCCATGCTGACCCCGACGAGATCGGCGCAGGTCGCGTCCTTGCCGGTGGTTTCGGTGTCGATTGCGACGAAGCCCTGTTGGCGCGCCGCATCGATCCAGCGGTCGAGCGCGTCGGCGTCGACCACCGTTTCATAGGCGTCGTGGTCGCACGGCGGCTCCTCTTCCTCCGGAACCGTAACGGCGGGCTCCGGCGCGGGAGCATCGGCGACTTGGCCGAGGCGCAGTAGCAGCGACTTGAAGCCGTGATGTTCGAGGAAAGCGCGCAGAGGGGCTTCGGGAATGCCTTGGAGGGTTAGTTCTTCGAGCGGGTGTTCGAGCGGAACGTCGCAGGCGAGCGTGACGAGCTTGCGCGAGAGGCGCGCCATGTCGGCGTGTTCGACGAGGTTGTCGCGCATCTTCGACGGCTTCATCGACGGCGCGGCGGCGAGCACTGCTTCGACAGTGCCGAATTCGCGGATCAGGTCGGAGGCGCGCTTGGGGCCGATGCCGGGGACGCCCGGAACGTTGTCGACGCTGTCGCCCATCAGCGCGAGCACCTCGCCGAGTTGCGACGGCGGCACGCCGAACTTCTCGACGACGTGCTCGGCGCCCAAGCGGCGGTTGTTCATCGTGTCGTAGAGGTCGAGCCCCGGCTCGATCAGCTGCATCAGGTCCTTGTCGGAACTGACGATCGTCACTTGCCAGCCCTGCGCCAGCGCGGCCTTGGCATAGCTGGCGATGAGGTCGTCGGCCTCCCAGCCGTCCTCCTCGATGCACGGCAGCGAAAAGGCGCGCGTGGCGTCGCGGATCATCGGGAATTGCGGGACGAGATCCTCGGGCGGCGGCGGGCGGTGCGCCTTGTACGCATCGTACATCTCATTGCGGAACGAATGCGCCGACTTGTCGAGGATCACCGCCAGATGGGTCGGCCCATCGGACTTGTGGAGCTCGTCCGCGAGCTTCCACAGCATCGTGGTATAGCCATAGACCGCGCCCACCGGCTCGCCACGGATATTGGTCAAGGGCGGCAGGCGATGGTACGCGCGGAAGATGTAGCCGGAGCCGTCGACCAGATAGAGATGGTTGGGCATGTCGCCCGGCGGTCTAGCGCAGGGCGCGCGCCAGACAAACTAGTTTGCGCCGTGTCCGCCCATTCGCGCCGAATCCTGTTGCGCGATTGCCATGGGCTGGTCGCGGTTGGCAGCGACGATCGCCCGCGCAACGTCCTGGATCAACTTCTGCCGCTCGCGCACCGGACGGCTAGTGTCGCCGATCATCACCGCGACCGTATACATCCGGCCGTCGGGCGCGGTGATGATGCCGACGTCGTTGAAGCCCGCGGTGCGCCGGCCCCAATCCTGGCCCGTGCCGGTCTTGTGCGCAATCTGCCAATCGTCGGGCAGCGCATATTTGAGGCGCGCCCATCCGGTCTTGCAATCGGCCATGGTCGCCAGCAGCCAGCGAGTCGAGGCGGGCGACAGCAGCTCGCCGCGGACCAGCCGCGCCAGCGTGTCGACGATCGCGTCGGGCTGCGCGCCGTCCATCGGATCGGCGACATAGGCGTTGAACGCGGCCTCGCGGACGCTCGCCGGCAGCTTCGCGCGCGCGTCCTGGAACGCCATGCCCAAGGAATATTCGGGTTTCCAGGTGAGGCCCGCGGTCGCCGCTTGCTTCACTTTCTCACCGGGGCCGATGCGGATGCCGACGATCCCCTTGCGCGCGAACATCGCCGCGGTCGCGCGCGGGCCGCCCGCAGCGTTGAGAATCCGGTCATTGGCGGTGTTGTCGCTGGTGGTCAGCGCGCGATAGTCGAGATCGCCGACCGTGGTGTGATAGCCGTCACCCTTCATCGCCAGCATCGCCACCGGCTGATGGAACACGGTGAGATCATCGCGCGTCACGGTGATCGGATCGCTGAGGCGCAGCTGCCCGCGATCGACCGCGTCGAGCATGGTCAGCGCAACCCAGAGCTTGCTGACGCTCTGCTGCGGCAGATAAAGATCACCGTGGCTATGCGCGGTCCAGCCTTCGCCGACGCTCTGCACCGCAACGCCGACCTTGCCGCCGAACTGTGCGGTGAGCGCGGCGAGCGTCGCCTGCAATGCCTGCGGCGGGCGCGGACGCTTCGGCGCAGGCGGCACCGGCACCGCGACGTGATACGCAGGCTTGGCGGGCACCAGCGTCGCCAGCCCGCCGCCGACCAGACTGTCCGACTTGCACCCGACCAGCAGCACCGCGGCCGCGATCAACGCGGCACTCACCAGACCAAATCGGTTTCTCGTTCGTTGGACCCGCATTACGCCACCATACCCGCACCCCGACGCTGCGGAATCATGCGGTTTTGCGGCTGAACTGGATATAGCCGAGCGCCCCGGGTGCGATGAATGCCATGATGCGCGCGGTGAACCGAGGAGCGGATGCAAGGATTTGATTTTCCGACACTCGGCGCTCTGCTGTTCGTTGCGTCGCTGGTCGCAATCGTTTCGCGGCGGTTCGACTTGCCGTACAGCGTCGGATTGGTCGCCGCCGGCATCGCACTTGCGGTGTTCGCACCGGGAATCGCGCCGCCGCTCACCCCCGGTCTCATCTATTACGTGTTCCTGCCGCCGTTGGTGTTCGAGGCGGCGATCCAGATCCCGTGGCGACCGTTCCGCCGCGAGCTGCCGCTGCTGATCGCGCTGGTGACGGTGGGAGTGGTGCTGGCGACCGTGGTCGTGGCCGGCGGGATGCACTGGCTGGTCGGGTGGAGCTGGATCGGCGCCGGGTTGTTCGGTGTGCTGATCGCCGCGACCGACCCGGTGGCGGTGATCGCCGCGTTCAAGGCGATGCGCGTCGAGCCGCGGCTCCACTTGCTGGTCGAAGCGGAAAGCCTGCTCAACGATGGCGTCGCGGCGGTCGGCTTCGCAGTGCTGGCGGCGATCGCGGCGGGCGGCGGAGCGATGGGCGGCGGTGAAATCGCTCTCGATCTCGTCAAGACGGTGGCCGGCGGAGTGATTGCGGGGGCGGCGGTCGCGCTGCCGCTGATCGGCGTGGCCGGGCGCACCAGCGATCGGCTGGTCGAGGTCACGCTGACCATGCTGATCGCCTATGGCGCGTTCCTGCTCGCCGAGCATTTCCATGCCTCCGGGGTGTTGGCGACGCTGACCGCGGGGTTGATCGTCGGCAATTACGGATTCCTGGGCTCGATCTCCGACGACGGGCGCGCGGGCGTCCTGCACCATTGGGAGTTCGTCGCCTTCCTGGTCAATTCGCTGATCTTCATCCTGATCGGCGGCAGCGAAACCCAGATGCCCTTCCTGGCGGTGATCGAGGCGGCGGTGATCGCGACCGCACTGTCGCTCGCAGGCAGGGCGGCGGCGGTCTATCCCGTCATGGCGTCGTTCGCGCGTACGCGGCTGAAGGTGCCATGGAAATACAAGCACGTGCTGTTCTGGGGCGGCCTGCGCGGCGCGCTCGCGCTGGCGCTGGCGCTCAATGTGCCTGCTTCGGTTGCCGAGCATGACACGATCGTCACCGTCGCCTTCGCGGTGGTCGCCTTCTCGATCTTCGTTCAGGGACTGACGATGCCGTGGCTGGTGCGGAAGCTGAAATTGCAGCGGGGCGATGAGGAGGATTGAGGTGTCTGCGTTACCCCTATCACCGTGCTCCTGCGGAAGCAGGAGCCCAGAGCCACGGGCGGTAACGCATTTATCCCTGGGCTCCTGCTTTCGCAGGAGCGCCATTCAAGGACGGACGGGCATCAGCCCCGCTCGTCGCGCAGGGGGCGGGTGAGCAGCGTGGCGATCACCGTCTCGACCGGCGCGCCGTCGAGGAGGGCGCAGACCGCTTCGGTAACGGGCATCTCGACCCCCGCCGCGATCGCCGCCTCGCGCAGCACCGGGGCGGTGAACGCACCCTCGGCGACGGTGCGGCGGTCGGCGAGCAGCGCGGCAGCGGGCCTTCCCTGCCCCAGCCCGACGCCGAGCGAGAAGTTGCGCGAGCTGGTCGAGGAACAGGTCAGCACGAGATCGCCGAGCCCGGAAAGACCGGCGAGGGTCTCGGCGCGGGCGCCGCGCGCGAGGCCGAACCGCGTCATCTCGGCGAAACCGCGCGCGATCAGCGCGGCGCGCGCGTTCTGGCCGAGCCGCGCGCCCTCGACCACCCCGCAAGCGATCGCCAGCACGTTCTTCACCGCGCCGCCGATCTCCGCGCCGGTCACGTCGTCCGAAGCGTAGAGGCGGAACGCCGGCCGCGCGAGCCCCGCGATCAGCGCGTCGCGCACGCCCGCGTCGGCGCAAGCGAGCGTCGCCGCGGTCGGCAGACCGGCGGCGACCTCATGCGCGAAGGTCGGGCCCGACAGCACCGCGATCGGCGCGTACGGGTGGACCGCCGCGGCGACCTCGCCGACCAGCCGGCGGCTTCCCGCTTCGATTCCCTTGGCGCACAGGACGAGCGGGGTCGTGCCGACGGCGAGCTGCCCGAGCACCGCGCCGACATGCTGCGCCGGCGCGACCACCAGCAGCGCGTCCATTCCCGCCAGCACGGCGAGGTCGCCGGTCGCAACGATCGCGGGCGACAGCATGACGTCGGGCAGGAACAGAGCGTTGGAATGGCAGCGATTTATCGATTCGACCACCTCGGGCTCACGCGCCCATAACGTCACCGGCGCGCCGCCTGCCGCGGCGACCTGGGCCAGCGCGGTGCCCCACGCGCCGCCGCCGAGGACGCCGATCCTCACGCCTTGACCCCCGCGCCGCGCGCGCGTTCGGCGGCGGGATCGAGCGGCCAGCGCGCGCGCGCCGGGGTGTCGAGCGGATCGGTGAGTCCGGCGGCGAAGCGCTCGGCGCCGGCCCAGGCAATCATCGCGGCATTGTCGGTACACAGCCACAAGGGCGGTGCGACGAAGCGCAGGCCGGAGACGCGCGCCAGTTCGGCCAGCGCAGCGCGCACCGCCTGGTTTGCGGCGACCCCGCCCGCGACGACCAGCGCGGTCGCGCCCGCCGCCCGGTCGATCGCCCGCGTGGTGCGGTCGATCAGGCACTCGACCACTGCCTGCTGGAACGAGGCGGCGATATCCTCCGCCCGCCACCCGCCGGCGTCGCGAGCGCGCAGCACCGCGCTTTTGAGCCCCGCGAAAGAAAAATGCGGCTCGGCGCTGCCGACCAGCGGGCGCGGCAGCGGGACAGCCTGCGGATCGCCTGCTGCCGCGGCGCGCTCGACCGCCGGGCCGCCGGGAAAGCCGAGGCCGAGCGCCTTGGCGGTCTTGTCGAACGCCTCCCCCGCGGCGTCATCGATCGTCGTCGCGAGGCGGCGGTAGCGCCCGACGCCTTCGACGAACAGCAGCTGGCAATGACCGCCGGAAACAAGCAGCAGCAGATAGGGAAACGCAAGGCCGGGGTCGGCGAGTCGCGGCGACAGCGCGTGACCTTCAAGATGGTTGACCGCGACCAGCGGCTTGCCGGCGGCGTGCGCGAGCGCCTTGGCGGTGACCAGCCCGACCATCACGCCGCCGATCAGCCCCGGGCCGGCGGTGGCGGCAATCGCATCGACCTGGTCGAGCCGCACATCGGCCTCGGCGAGAGCTTGCTCGACAAGGGGAGCCAACATCTCGACATGCGCGCGGGCGGCGATTTCGGGAACGACGCCGCCATAGGGACGATGCGCCGCTTCCTGTCCCGCCAGCTTGTGCGCGACGATCGTACGGTCGCTGCGCACCAGCGCGGCGGCGGTTTCGTCGCAGCTCGATTCAAGGCCGAGGATCAGCGCCATGGGCTTTCCTCTAGCCGCAACCGCCGCTAGCACAAGTCGCGATGGCCATTCGTTTCCGCCTCGGCAGCCGAGGATCGCCGCTCGCGCTCGTCCAGGCGCATCTGGCGCGCGACGCGCTCGCCGCCGCGCACGGCTGGCCGGTCGACGCGATCGCCGTCGTTCCGGTCAAGACCACCGGCGACCGCGTGCAGGATCGTGCGCTCGCCGACATCGGCGGCAAGGCGCTGTGGACCAAGGAGCTCGACCGTGCGCTGTTGGCGCACGAGATCGACGCAGCGGTGCATTCGATGAAGGACGTCGAGACGATCCGGCCGGCGGGAATCGCGATCGCCGCGATGCTGCCGCGCGCCGACGTCCGCGACCGGCTGATCGGCGCCGGCAGTATTGACGCTTTGCCCCATGGCGCACGGGTCGGCACCAGTTCGCCGCGGCGTCGCGCGCAGCTGCTCGCGCTCAGGCCCGATCTCAAGATCGTGCTGTTCCGCGGGAATGTCGACACGCGGCTGGCCAAGCTTGCCGCGGGCGAGGCCGAAGCGACGCTGCTCGCGGCCGCCGGGCTCGACCGGCTCGGCAGGCCGGAGGTGGGCGTGGCGATCCCGGCCGATGTGATGCTGCCGGCACCGGCGCAGGGCGCGATCGGGGTCGAGGCCCGTGCCGACGATCCTCGTACGCGGGCGTTGCTGACGGCGATCGACGACGCGCCCACGCACCGCTGCGTCGCCGCCGAGCGGGCGTTGCTCGCTGCGCTTCAGGCCGATTGCCACTCGCCGGTCGCCGCCTTGGCGACCGTCAGGGAAGATGTCGTGACGGTGCGTGCCACGCTCTATTCGCCCGACGGCAGCGTGGCGGAGGCCGGTGAGCGAACCGGGGCCGACGGCGGAGCGGTCGCCGCGGCGCTTGCGGTCGAGCTGCTCGAGCGCGCGCCGCCCGTCATTCGCGCGCTGTTCGCTGGGTGAGCCGGCCGCTGCTCGTCCTGCGCCCAAGCCCCGGCGCCGAGGCGACTGCCGCTCGCATCGTCGCGGCGGGACACGAACCGATCGTCCTTCCGCTGTTCGAAACGCACGCGGTTCCGTGGATCCCGCCGCCAGCCGCCCAGCACGACGCGCTGCTGCTGACCAGCGCCAATGCGGTGCGGCTGGGCGGGCCGGGCCTTTCCGGCCTGCGGGCGCTTCCTGTCTATGCCGTCGGACCTGCGACGGCGCGGGCCGCGCGCGAGGCGGGGCTTGCGATCGCTGCAACGGGCGACTCCGACGGCGCCGAGTTGGCGCGCCTCGCCGAAGCACGAGGAGTGCGCCGCGGGCTGCTGCTGTGCGGGCGCGACCGTGCGCTCGACGTCGGCGGCGCGATCGCGCGCGCGGTCATCGTCTATGCCAGCGAGGCGCTGGCGATCGATGCCGATCGGCTCGCCCTCGCCGAACGCGCGATCGTGTTGCTGCACTCGCCCAGGGCGGCGCGCCGCTTCGACGAGCTCGCCGCCGCCGCTCGGCTGGACCGGCGGGCGATCCGCATCGCAACCTTGAGCGAGGCGGTCGCGCGCGCGGCGGGACACGGCTGGGGTGACGTCCGCGTCGCGCCGCAGCCCTCCGACGCGGCGTTGATCGCAACGGCGATTCAGCTCACCGATTGACCGCGGCGGGCGGCGCGGGGATAAGGGCGCGGATGGCCGGCGACGATCCCTTTGAAGCGCTGCGACAGCGCCGCCGCACGAGCTGGCGCGGGGTCGCGCTGGTCGTTGCGATCGCATTCCTCGCCGGCTTGGCAGTGATGGCGTTGGTGAACGCTTATTACGGCCATTGGCTGCCCTGGGGCGCTCCTGCGGCTAGTTCCCAAGCCGCGGCCACGCCGGCAGCGCAAGCGACTGCCGGGCCGCCGCCGACGCTTGCCGACTATGATACGCTCGCAGCGCGCGAGGCAGCACTCGCCGGGCAGCTTTCCGCGCTCGAGGCGCGCGCGGCGACGATCAACAACCAGGCCGCCGCCGCGTCGGGCAATGCAACGCGCGCCGAAGGGCTGCTCGTCGCCTTCGCGGCGCGGCGTGCGCTCGATCGGGGATTAGGCCTCGGCTATATCGAGGGCCAACTGCGCGAGCGGTTCGGCGCGACCCAGCCGCGCGCCGTCGCGACGGTCATCCAGGCGTCGCGCGCGCCGGTCACGCTGGAGGATCTGCGCCTCGGCCTTGCCTCGATCGGTCCCGACCTCGTTGCCGGCGGGCGCGACAATTGGTGGGGCGGCCTGCGCAATGCGTTCGCCAACCTGATCGTGCTGCGCAAGGACGGCGCGCCCTCGCCGCGGCCGTCGGATCGGCTCAGCCGCGCGCGCCACCTGCTCGAAGGCGGTCAGGTCGAAGCGGCGCTCGCCGAAGTCTCGCGGTTGCCCGGCGCGCCCAAGGCGCAACGCTGGATCACCGCGGCCCATCGCTATATCGCGGCGCGTCACGCACTCGACGTGATCGAGACCGCCGCGATCATCGGCCCGGCTCCCCGCCCCGGGTCCGCAGCGCCGCCTCAATCGACCATCGCGCCACAGAGTGCGCCTCCGGCGCCCGCGCCGCCAAAACCGTCGGCGGCTCCCAAAGGCCATTCGTAACGAGTCGAGCCGGAGCGCGGGCTCAGATTCCCTCGCCGCTCAGCCGCTGACAGACCATATCGAGCTGGTCGAGGGTCGAATAATGGAGCGCGAGCGTGCCGCCTCTCGCGCCGTGGCTGATACGCACCCTCAGCCCGAGAAGGTCGCCGAGCTGATGCTCGAGTGCGGCGATATCGGCATCCCCTTCGCGCCGATCGACCGCCGCCTTGCTGCGCGGCTTGGCGGCCCGCGCCAGTTTCTCGGTATCGCGGACCGACAGGCCCTCATCGACCACGCGTCGCGCCAGCGCCACCGGATCGGGCGCGCCGATCAGCGCACGGGCGTGGCCCATGGTAAGGCTGCCGTCGATCACCTGTTCCTGAATTTTTCCAGGAAGTTCCAGTAATCTCAGTAAGTTAGCAATATGGCTGCGCGACTTGTGGACGAGCTTGCCGAGCGCATCCTGAGTATGGCCGAAATCGTCGATGAGCCGCTGATACGCTTGCGCCTCCTCGATCGCATTGAGATCCTGCCGCTGGATATTCTCGACCAGCGCGATTTCGAGCGTCTCGACATCATCGAAGTCACGGACGATGACCGGCACTTCATGGAGCCGCGCCCGCTGCGCCGCGCGCCAGCGGCGCTCGCCGGCGACGATTTGGTAATCATGTCCATGCGGGCGTACGACGATCGGCTGAATCACCCCGCGCGCGGCGATCGAGGTGGCAAGCTCGTCGAGCGCAATATCGTCGAAGTGCCGGCGCGGCTGACCCGGATGCGGCGACAGCGAGCCGACCGGCAGCGTCCGCACGCCCGACGACGGCGCGCCTTTGCCGGCGACCGGCTCCTCGCGCGCCATATCGCCCATCAACGCGCTCAAGCCGCGGCCGAGTCCGGGGCGCGGCTTGCGGGCAGCGGAAGAAGCGGAATCGGTCATGCGGCCTCGGCGGCTTTGGGCAAGCGAGCGATCAGCTCACGGGCGAGTGCGATATAGGCTTCGGATCCGGCGCAGCGATGGTCATAGATCAGCGCCGGCACGCCATGGCTCGGCGCTTCCGACAGGCGAACGTTGCGCGGGATAACGGTTTCGAACACGACGCGGCCGAGCACTGCGCGGACGTCGTCGGAAACTTGCTCGGTCAGGCGGTTGCGGCGATCGTACATGGTCAGCACGACTCCGAGAATGGATAAGCCGGGATTGAAGCGCGAGCGGATGCGCTCGACCGTGCTGAGCAGCTGGCTGAGACCCTCGAGCGCGAAGAACTCGCATTGCAGCGGCACCAGCAGCGAATGCGCCGCGACCATCGCGTTCAACGTCAGCAGACCGAGCGACGGCGGGCAGTCGATGATGACGACGTCCCACGGCCCCTCGCTGCGTGTGATGACGTGATCGAGACGATGGGTGCGGTCGTCATACTCGACCAGCTCGATCTCCGCGCCCGACAGATCGACCGTCGCGGGGACGATGTCGAGCCGGGGCACGCGCGTCGGGATGAAGGCGTCCTCCAAACGGCCGCCATCGATCAGCAGGTGATAAGTCGACAGCTTCCGGTCGGCGTGCGCGATGCCGAGCCCAGTCGAGGCGTTGCCCTGCGGATCGAGGTCGACCAGCAGCACGCGCATACCGATCGCGGCGAGCGCGGTGCCGACGTTTATCGCGGTGGTGGTCTTGCCCACCCCGCCCTTCTGGTTGGCGACGGCGATGCAAGTCATCGACGCCTCACATCGCTGGCGACCACGATTCGCGACTCCGGATCGGTTATGCTCTGTTCCACGTGGAACGAACCATGCCACGTCTTGCGCGCGGCTTCCACCTCTTCGCGCGCGCTTCGTCCCTTCGGCAGCAGCCACAGCGTGCCGCGATCGGATACCCCTGTCGCCGCGGCGAACAGCGCATCGAGGGTGGCGACCGCACGGGCAGAAATGATTCCAAATCGAGCGGTGAGTCGCTCGACCTTCACCGGCTCGACAGCGACACGAGCGCCAATCCCGAGATTGTCGGCAAGAAACCGGAGAAAGTCGGCGCGCCGGCGCCTGGGTTCGCACAGCGTGATCGGCGCATCGCGAAGGCAGGCGACGACCAGTCCTGGAAAGCCGGCGCCGGTGCCGATGTCGAGCCAAGGGGCTGTCAAATTGCCGGCGAGATCGAGCAGCTGGGCTGAATCGACAACGTGTCGGGTCCAGATCGCATCGACCGTGCTCGGCGCGATGAGGTTTTGGCGGGACGATTCGGCGAGGACGCCATCCACCAGTTTGGCGAGTAATGTTTCACGTGAAACGCCCCAATGCGCACGAATCCGGCCGCGAGCTTCCTCTTCGGTCATGCCGCCGATTTGCGCGCCTGGAGCAGGATCGCCGACAGCGCCGCCGGGGTGATTCCGCGAATCCGGCTTGCCGCACCGAGCGTGGCGGGGCGGGCCGCGCTCAGCCGCTCGATCATTTCGATCGACAGGCCAGGGACGGCGGCAAAGTCGAACGCGGCGGGCAGCTGCACCGCATCGTTGGTGCGAAGCTGCACGAGCTCGGCCGCCTGCCGCTCGACGTAAGGCGCGTAGCGCGCGTCCTCGATCATTTCGACGAGCAGCTCCGGATCGGGCGAGCGCCAGTCCGCCGGCGCGACATGATCGATCCCGACGCCGGCGAAGCGCAGCCACTCGCCCGCCGGACGGCGCGCGCCGTCCTGCCCGACCGGCGCGCCCGCCGCGGCGAGCGCCGAGGCGGTCAGCGGCCGCGCGAGCATGTCGTCGATCGCGGCGCGATTGCGGCGGCGGCGTTCGAGCCGGGCGCGGCGCTCGACGCCGAGGCAGCCGATCGCCTCGACAATCGGCGACAGCCGCGATTCGGCATTGTCGGCGCGTAGCCGCAGCCGGAACTCGGCGCGCGCAGTCAGCATGCGATAGGGCTCGGTGACGCCCTGCAGGACGAGATCGTCGATCATCACCCCGAGATAGGAATCGGCGCGGTCGAGCACGACCGGCACGAGATCGAGTGCGACCGCCGCGGCGTTGAGCCCGGCGACGAGCCCCTGCCCCGCCGCTTCCTCATAACCGGTGGTGCCGTTGATCTGGCCGGCGCAGAACAGCCCGGGCCGGTCGCGGACCTCGAGCGTCGCGTCGAGCACGCGCGGATCGATATGATCATATTCGACGGCATAGCCCGGCGTTACGATGGCCGCGCGTTCGAGGCCGGGGATGCTCGCGATCAGCGCGCTCTGGACGTCGGCGGGCAGCGAGGTCGAGATGCCGTTGGGATAGACCAGCGAATCGTCGATCCCCTCGGGTTCGAGGAAGATCTGGTGTCCGTCGCGATCGCCGAAGCGGTGGACCTTGTCCTCGATCGACGGGCAATAGCGCGGACCCGCCGCGGCGATCGCGCCGGTGAACAGCGGCGAGCGATCGAGCGCGCCGCGAATGATGTCGTGGGTTCGCGCGGTGGTGCGGGTGATCGCGCAGGCAAGCTGCGGCAGAAGCCGCCGCGGCGTCATCGGCGACATCGTCCAGGGCTCGACATCCGACGGCTGCTCGGCGAGCGCGGCCCAGTCGATCGTTCGGCCGTCGAGCCGCGGCGGGGTGCCGGTCTTGAGCCGTGCGATCGGCAGTTCGAGCGCGCGCAGCTGCGCGCCGAGCGCGGTCGCTGCGCGCTCGCCGACGCGGCCGCCGGCTGCGCGTTCGTCGCCGCAGAACAGCCGGCCGCCGAGAAAGGTGCCGCTCGCCAGCACCACCGCCCGCGCCTCGAGCCGGGTCGCGTCGGCAAGGCCGATACCGGTGATGCGGCCGCCCTCCCCCAGCCGCAATTCGGCCGCTTCGCCTTCGACGATCGTCAATTTCGGTTCGGCGCCGAGCATCGCCTGGATCGCGGCGGCGTAGCGACGACGATCGGCCTGGACGCGCGGCCCCTGCACCGCGCTGCCCTTGCTGCGGTTGAGCATGCGATAATGGATCGCCGCGGCGTCGGCGGCGCGCGCGATCAGCCCGTCGAAGGCGTCGACCTCGCGGACGAGATGCCCCTTGCCCAGCCCGCCGATCGCCGGATTGCACGACATCGCACCGACCTTGTCGCGGTCGAAGGTGACGAGCGCGGTCCGCGCGCCGCGCCGCGCCGCGGCCGCCGCCGCTTCGGTGCCGGCATGGCCGCCGCCGACCACGATCACGTCGAACCGCTGCATGGCGCGTCCGCTAGGCGCTGGTTGGCGCGATGTCAAAACGTTCCACGTGGAACGCTTCATTTGCCGATGCAGAAGCGGCCGAACAGCGCGTCGAGCATCGCTTCGGTATCGCTCGCGCCGGTGACGCGGTCGAGCGCCATGCGGGCGCGGCGCAGATACTCGGCGATCAGCAGCGGGTCGGCTTCGGCCGAGGCGTCGATCAATGCCGCCTGCGCCGCAGCGACGGCGTCGCGCTGGCGACGGTTGAGCACCAGCCGGTCGAGCCGGGGGACCAGCCCGCGGCCGGCCTCCGCGATCGCTCGCCACAGCGCCGCCACCCCTGCACCGGTGCGCGCCGATACCGCGAGCCGGTCGGCTCCTCCCGCGCGCTCCGGCTCGTCACAGCGCGGATAGATCGGAATGACAATCGCGCCGGCGGGAACCGGCGTTTCGTCGAGCAGCACGACGATATCGGCAGCGGCCATCGCCTCGCGCGCGCGGGCGATGCCGATCCGTTCGATCGGATCGTCGGTCGTCGCGGCAAGCCCTGCGGTGTCGGTCAGCACGAAGGCGAGCCCGTCGCGGACCACCGCCGCCTCGATGCGGTCGCGCGTGGTGCCGGCGATCGGCGAGACGATCGCCGCCTCGCGCTCGGCAAGCGCGTTGAGCAATGTCGATTTGCCCGCATTGGGCGCGCCGGCGAGGACAACGCGAATGCCGTCGCGCAGCCGCTCGACCGGTGGATTGTCTAGCGCCCCGGCGATTTCATCCGCCAGCGACCGCGCTTCGGCGGCGAGACGCGCGGCATCCTCGGCGCCGTCGGCGACGTCCTCCTCATCGGCGAAATCGAGCAGCGCCTCGGTCCGTGCGGCGAGCTCGAGCAGACGCGCATTCCATCCGCCGACCTGCCGGCTCACCGCGCCCTCCGCTGCCGACAGCGCGGCGCGGCGCTGCGCCTCGGTTTCGGCCGTCAGCAGGTCGCCCAGCCCTTCCGCCTGGGCGAGATCGATCCGCCCCGCGGCGAGCGCGCGGCGGGTGAACTCGCCGGGCGCCGCCGGGCGAAGGCCCGGTTGCGCCGCCAGCGCCGCCTCGACCGCGGCGACGACGGCGCGGCCGCCGTGGAGGTGCAGCTCGACCACGTCCTCGCCGGTGGCGCTGTCGGGTCCCGGAAAGACCAGGACCAGCGCGCGGTCGAGCGGCGTGCCGTCGCGCGGATCGGCGAGCGTTCGCAGGCCGGCGCGGCGCGGCGGCGGCAAGCGCCCGGCGAGCGCCGTCGCCGCGGCCAATGCCGCCGGTCCGCTCACCCGCAGCACGGCGATCGCCGCCGGCGGGGCGCCGCTCGACACCGCGAAGATCGTGTCCATCAGCCCGCGTTGCTTTCCTCGAACATGCGCCGCCAGAACGCCATCGCGCTGTCGCCCACCGGCGCCCAGCTCTTCATCATCGTTTCGATCAGCTCGGGATGCGCCTTGGGGTCGATCATCTCGCCGAGCGCGCCGACATATTTCTCATGCAGCGGGCTGAGATCGGGCAGCCCCATCACCCGCCGCGCCTCTTCCGGGGTGCAGTCGATCTCGAGGTTGATCTTCATCACGGTCTCCGCTTGAGGCCCGGGCGTTTCTGCTGCTAGCCTCGACGGACGATGTATGCCCGCGACGAAGCCCTGATCGCAACGCCGATCGGCACGATCCGCCTCCGCGGCGGCGAACATATGCTCGAATCGATCCGGATCGAGGACGACGAAACCGCCGTTTCACGTGGAACAGCGCGCGCGGTGCGCGCAGCCGCCGACCAGCTGCTGCAATGGTTCGCTGCCGAGCGGCGCGATTTCGATCTGCCGCTCGAACCCGCGGCGACTGCTCGAGGGGGCGTCCTGCGCCAGGGCATGGTCAATATTTCGTTCGGCAAAACAGAAAGTTACGGTACTCTCGCGCGGCGTGTCGACTCGGCGGCGCGGGCGATCGGCCAAGCCTGCGCGCGCAATCCGTTCCCGATCGTTGTCCCCTGCCACCGCGTGATCGGAAGCGGCGGCGCGCTCGGCCATTATTCCGCCGGCGCGGGGGTCGCGACCAAGCGATGGCTGCTCGAATTCGAGCGCAAGGTCCTGGGAGTCGATTTGCTATGACCGATACGATCACCATCGACGCGCTCGACGGCGCGGGTTCGTTCACGGCCTATTGCGCCGAGCCGGCGGCGCGGCCGCGCGCCGCGATCATCGTCATCCAGGAGATTTTCGGGGTCAACGCCGGCATCCGCCGCAAATGCGACCGACTCGCCGAGGCGGGCTATCTCGCGCTCGCGCCCGACCTGTTCTGGCGGCTCGAGCCCGGCATCGAGCTCGATCCCGATATCGAGCCCGAATTCCAGCGCGCGCTCGGCCTGATGGGCAAGTTCAATCAGGACGCAGGGATCCGCGATATCGAGGCGACGATCAGGGCGGCGCGCACGCGCCTCGGCGACGGCAAGGTCGGCGTGGTCGGCTATTGCCTCGGCGGTCGGCTGGCGTTCATGACCGCAGCGCGCACCGACGCCGACGCCAGTGTCGGCTATTATGCGGTCGGGATCGACACTCTGCTGCGCGAGAAGCACGCGATCGCTAATCCGGTGCTGCTCCACGTTCCGCAGGCGGACCATTTCGTCGATCCGGCGACGCAGGCGCGGATGCATGAGGGGCTCGACGATCACCCCAAGGTGACGATCTGCGATTATCCGGGCGAGGACCACGGCTTCGCGACCGAATTCGGCAAGCGGCGCTCGGAACGTTCAGCCGAACTCGCCGATGAGCGCACCGCGGCATTCTTCGCTGAGCATCTCGGCTGACTTCGTCGTTAGCCGACCAGCGTTTTTACGCCGATCTCGGGGTCGACGATGCCGTGATAGATCATCGAGCCGGCGACGTAGAGGATCACCGCGAGGCCGATGAAGGCGATCCAGCGGTGGCGCTCGATCACCCGGGCGATCAAATTGGCGGCGACCGCCATCAGCGTCACCGATAGAGCGAGGCCGAAGAACAGCACGGTGGGGTGATTGCGCGCCGCGCCGGCGACCGCGAGGACGTTGTCGAGGCTCATCGACAGATCAGCGAGCGCGACCTGGATCGCCGCTTTGGTAAAGCTCTTGGGCGGGCGGCCGCCGCCGGCGATCGCGGGCTCCTCGCCGTCCTCCGCCGCGGCGCCGGGGCGGATTTCGCGGAAAAGCTTCCAGGCGACCCACAGCAACAGCAGACCGCCGGCGAACAGTAGGCCGACGACGTGGAGCAGGCGCGTCGCCAGAAAGGCAAAGCTGACCAGGCAGACCAGCGCTATGCCGACGCCGATCGCCAGCACGCGCTTGCGGTCGCGGGCCGGCAAACCGGCGGCGAGCGTGCCGAGCACGACGACATTGTCGCCGGCCAGCATCAGGTCGATCATGATCACCTGCGCCAGGGTGGCGAGTCCGGCCGTGGAGAAGACGTCGGCGATGCTGAAATCGGGCATGGGTGCGCGTTAGCAGGGCCGGGCAGATGGGCCTAGGGCCGATCGATGGCGGTGGTCCTGCGAAAGCGGGAGTCCAGTGTCGCAAGCGTGGCGTTCAGAAGCCCCGGGCTCCAGCTTTCGCAGGAGCAATGATGGGAAGAGACGGCGCGGAGTAAATCCGCGCCGTCGGTCGGGCCTTGCGGCCCGCCGGCCGTCCGTTCGCGAGTCCTGGTTTAGCGAGACGCTAAATCAGGCCGCTCACTGATTCATGCTGTCGAAGAAATCCTCGTTGGTCTTCGAGTCCTTCATCTTGTCGAGCAGGAACTCCATCGCGTCGATCGTGCCCATCTGCATCAGGATGCGGCGCAGCACCCACATCTTGGAGAGCTTGGCCTTGTCGACCAGCAGCTCTTCCTTGCGCGTGCCCGACTTGCCGACGTCGAGCGCCGGGAAGATGCGCTTGTCGGCGACCTTGCGGTCGAGGACGATTTCGGAATTGCCGGTGCCCTTGAATTCCTCGAAGATCACCTCGTCCATGCGGCTGCCGGTGTCGATGAGGGCGGTCGCGATGATCGAAAGCGAGCCGCCTTCCTCGATGTTGCGCGCCGCGCCGAAGAAGCGCTTCGGGCGTTGCAGCGCGTTGGCATCGACGCCGCCGGTCAGCACCTTGCCCGACGACGGTACGACGGTGTTGTAGGCGCGGCCCAGGCGGGTGATCGAATCGAGCAGGATCACCACGTCCTTCTTGTGCTCGACGAGACGCTTGGCCTTTTCGATCACCATCTCGGCGACCTGGACGTGGCGGTTGGCAGGTTCGTCGAAAGTCGAGGAAACGACCTCGCCCTTCACCGAGCGCTGCATATCGGTGACTTCCTCCGGCCGCTCGTCGATCAGCAGCACGATCAGGAACACCTCGGGATGGTTGTCGGTGATCGCCTTGGCGATGTTCTGCAGCATCACCGTCTTGCCGACGCGCGGCGGCGCCACGATCAGCGTGCGCTGCCCCTTGCCCTGCGGCGAGACGATATCGATGACGCGCGCCGACTTGTCCTTGACCGTGGGGTCTTGCGGGTCGAGCGTCAGCTTCTGCTCGGGATAAAGTGGCGTCAGATTGTCGAAATTGACA
>DASTWI010000005.1:0-14449 GCA_035776635.1 Sphingomonas sp.
AGCGGCGACCACCCGATCCCGAAGATCCTGTGAAAGCGTTCGGCCCATCCATGCTGGCCTCCTTTCCAGCATGGATTGTGAATCAGAAAATCAGGCCGCTGTGAATCCCCAACGATTCACGTCGCGCGGAAACCGCTCTAGGTGCTCATCGTTGGAGACATGGGGCGCCGGAGGGGACTTGGGGATTTACGGCGAGATAAAAGACGCGCCGTCTGATGGGTCGTAGGGTGTTGAGTTAGCACGCGAAAAAGCGCCGTCGCTGAAAACGTCCTGCCGTCGCTGGTGGCGAATTATCCAATGATATCAATCGACGGGGCGCTGGCAGGTGTGCCGTGGCGTGGTGCCGGCGTTGTCGTGGCCGCGCGGACGCGCAGCCAGGTCGCTTCGCTCCCGCTGGACCTGCGGCCCAGCCAATGCGGTCGGCGCGCTCTGCGCGCCGGCGTAGGTGCCTCGGCCAGCGAGGTGGGCGTCGCTACCCTCTAGCCCCGCCGCGGCGCGCCGCAACCGGCTGCGCCGGTCCTCCACTGCGTTGCGGCCCTGCGGGTGCACCGCGCCTTCCTCGGCGGGGCTGCCGGTCCGCTCTTGCCGCCCACCCCGCCGCCCGAGGCACGGTGGTTTAGGCAGGGAGAAGGACATGGCTTGTGGGACTGACCTAGACACGATCCGCCGCCGGCTCGACATGACGTGCTCCCCTGATTGTTACCGGTTAGAAGTAGAATCCAGCTCCTTTTGATGGATCGACAACGCACTGGTTCGCATCGTCGACAAGTGGGATGGATGTGGGAAGACGATAGGAGGGTGGCCGTCGTCGGACAATGCAAACAGCGCTTCCGCGCGGATCGCCAGTCGCGGCGGTGTTAACCGAGTGCCAATCTTTCTTCACAGATTTGCTTGGCCAGAGATTGCAACAGATCGATCCGCTGGCCGATCCATTCCAGTTCTTCCGGCGTGATCTTGTAGTGCGGTGAATAGCGGGCATCGACATAGGCGCGACGCAGCAGCTCGAAACAGCGTGGGGCGAAGCGCGTGTCGCGCGGCCAGACTTCGATCAGACGGAGGTCGTGGCTCTCGGCTTGCGAACGCAGGAAATTGAGCTTGTGCGATTTCGGGCTGTAGAGCGTCAGCACCTGAAGCAGGCAGAGGTCGCCGAACGCGAGCGGCAGCTTGCCGAACTGAAAGCGGCGCGCGAGTCGGGTGTGCTGGTGAAAGGTCGGCAGCCGGGTGATGCAGCCGAAGCCGCGCAGACGGTTGCGCCGGCGGCTTCCGCGATAGCGGCGAATACGCCCAAGCTGGCGCTCGACTCGACCAACGATCCCAACGCGCAGGGACGCAAGGAGGCGTTCATCTCCAACTTCGATCCGCGTGGTGACGTGAATCCGCACATGCTGACGCCGTTGCCGTCACCCTATACGCTCTCGGCCGGAAGCGTAATTTCGGCCAGCCTGATTACCGGCCTGCGTTCCGATCTCCCCGGCCTCGTCACGGCGCAGGTCACGGAGAACACCTATGACAGCGCCACCGGCCGGATTCTCCTGATCCCGCAGGGCGCGCGGCTGATCGGCAGTTATGACAGCGTGGTGGCGTTCGGGCAAAAGCGGGCGCTGATCGTGTGGCAGCGGATCATCATGCCGGACGGAAACTCGCTGCGAATCGACAATGTGCCCGCTACCGATCCGTCCGGCTATGCCGGGCTTGCCGATAAGGTGGATTTCCACACCTGGCGGCTACTCAAGGGGGTTGCGTTGTCGACGCTGCTCGGGGTGAGTCCCGAACTGGCGCTGTCGGGGCAGAGCAATCTCGTGCACGCGATCCGGATGTCGACGCAGGACAGCGCCGCGCGGGCAGGGGACCAGATGACCCAACACGATCTCGGCATCCAGCCGACGATCACTATCCGACCCGGCACGCCGGTCAGATTGGTGGTGCACAAAGATCTGGTGATCGCGCGGGTTGGGAGCCACTGACATGGTGGGAATCAAGCTCGACAGGCTGCCCGATCGCACACCGGTGAAATTGACTTTCAGTGCATCGCCGGATCTCAAGCAAGCTCTGGACGACTATGCCGCGCTCTACGGCGAAACCTACGGAGAGAGCGAGCCGGTCACCGCATTGATCCCACAAATGCTCACGGTATTTCTTGCAAGCGACCGTGAATTCCAACGGATACGCCATGAGCGCCGCAAAGCGTAAGAGTATCACGATCGAGCTGGAGGCCGAGGAACCGGCCAACGTAATTCCTCCACTGGAGCGGCTTACGGTGCGCGTGCCCGAAGCCGCACAATTACTCTCGGTCAGTCGTGCCGCTCTTTATCGGCTTCTCAACGCCGGCGAGATCGAAGCGTCGAAGAGCGGTCAAAAAACGCTTGTCCATGTCGCCAGCATCCGGGCGTTTATCGAACGACATCGGGTTGTCGCCGGTCCTGCTACATCATCAAAAGGCGAGTGAACGGTCGCATCGGCTATCCGGCCAAAGGCTCAATCCGTCGTAGATTCCCGCAGTTTGTCGCAATCAGGATATTTGACGGATATTTGACACTCCGCCAATTCCGCTGCCAACCATCCCTTAACTGATTGAAATCGCTGGTGACCCCTACGGGAGGGGTCGAAAGCGCGATCTGCGATGTAAAATCAGTTACTTAGATGGGCGCCGAATTGTCATTCGTAGCGGTTTCGTAGCACCTCAACGTGGTGCATCATCGATCCTACAGCGGCTTCCGGATTGCGTCAAACGGGTGTCCGAAGCATGTGGTATTGCTACTGAGGCGGCGCGTCCGCGCCAGGGTAGTGGTCGAAAATCCATTCGTATGTCTGGGTGACCTTGCCCTGCCAGATCGTGTCATCAAACGCAGGAGGAAGGGCATCGAGCGCGTGCTGAATCGCGCTTCTCACCGCCGCCTTGGCGCGTTCCTTCAGGCGCCAGTCGAGCACCAGCTTCTCGCGCTTCAACGTCTCGAGCATTGCCTTGGCCACCTGCTTGACGAGCGCGAGTTCGTCATCGGTTAGCTCCGGTTCGGGCTTGGTGAGGATATCGACGATCGCGAGCTCCTCTTCGGACAAGCCTTCGCGGATCGCTCGATGCTCCTCTTCATCGAGATCATGGACGAAGGCGAGTAGCGCTTCGAACAGGCGCTCGACGTTGAGGCTGCCGGCGTTGTATTCGGCGATCAGTTCCTGAAATCGTTCGATCAGTGACGAGCGCGTCGGGTTCTGGGCGGCCAACTCCTCCAGCTTGCGCTCGACAGCAGTGCGCAGCTTCTGGGTTTGACTGCGCTTCTGGCCCTTCGAGAAACGCTCGCGCAGCTTGTCGAAGTCGATGCGGGATAGGTCGAACAGGCCCTCCATGTCGTCACCGGTCCGCACCGGTGCGGTGATCTCGATGCCGAGGATCGCGTCGTCGAGCAGCGCCTCGATCTCGTCGGCGACGCGCTGGATGCGGGATTTTCGGCCGGGATCCTCGCGCAGGGCGCGAACCTTTGCGGCCATGACGTGGAGAACGGCGGCTTCGACGCGCCATTGATCGGCGGCGGAATCGGGCAGCACCGCCTTGAACAGCGTCCATACGTTGCCCGCGTGGCGCAGGAACGCTTGCTGTTCCTGATCGGCGCCCATCACCGCATCGACGGCTTCGGAGAGGTGGGCGATCCGGTCAAAGCCTTTGGCGTCGACGATCCGGTGCGGGTCGATTGAGCGACGGCGGCAGAAATCCATCGCGTCATCGACCGCCGCTTTGAGCCGTTCGACCAGCGCTGCCTTGTTCTCGATCGGCTCCGCTCCCTCGGTGGAGGGCTGGGCGTAGATCGCCAGTGCCTTCTGCAGATTGCGGAACACGCCGACATAATCGACGATCAGACCCGCCGACTTGCCGGGCGCGGTGCGGTTGGCGCGCGCGATCGTCTGCATCAGCGTGTGGTTCTTCATCGGCTTGTCGAGATAGACGGTCGAGCAGGTCGGGACATCGAAGCCGGTGATCCACATCGCGCAGACGAAGACGAGCCGGAGCGGATCGGCCGGCGCCTTGAACTTCTCGTCCAAGTCCTCCTTCACCATCCGCTCGCGATGCGGGCGGATGTCTAGGCCTTTGGCGGCCATGTCGGCGATTTCATTCTGCCCCTGACTGACAACCACCGCCATATCGGTCTCGTGCAGCCATTCGAGCTCGGCCTGCGCGGCCTTGCGCGCTTCGCCGGCGAGCGACTGGACCGCCTTCGCCTTCTCGACAAGCGCGGCGTCCCAGGCGGCGCGGACCTTGCCGTGCATCCGGACGGCAGTTTCCTTGTCGATGGCGATGAACATCGCCTTGCCGCGATAGCCGCGTCCCATGAAGTGGCGCACGACGTCCTCGGCAATCCGATCGAGCCGGTCGTCGCGCTTGATGAGGCTGTATTGCCGCGCCAGCTTGCGTTCGAGCGCGAGGCTGTGGTCGTCGTCGAGCTCGGCTTCGGCGACGATCGCGTCGACCGCCTCGTCGAGATCGCCGGATGCAAGCTGGAGCTCGGGAATGCGATTCTCGTAGTAAAGCGGGACGGTCGCGCCGTCCTCGACCGATTGGCTGAAATTGTAGACCGAGATGTAATCGCCGAACACCTCGCGGGTCTTTTCCTCGCCGGCCATCAGCGGCGTGCCGGTGAAGCCGATGAAGGCGGCATTGGGCAGCGCGCGGCGCATGTTGGCGGCGAGCACGTCATATTGGCTGCGATGCGCCTCGTCGGTGACGACGATGATGTCGTCGCGCTGCGAAAGCTCAGGATAGGTCGCGCCCATCTCGGTCCCGAACTTCTGGATCAGCGTGAAGACGAAGCGCGCATTGCCGGCGAGCAGCTCCTTCAGGTGCGCGCGGCTTTGCGCCTGCACCTTGGGCAGCGGCAGCGAAAAGGCGCCGCAGGCCTGGAAGAACTCGGCGATCTGATCGTCGAGCTCCTGTCGGTCGGTGACGATCAGGAACGTCCAGCCGCCGGGCCGGGTGCGTAGCACCTTCTGGGTGAAAGTGAGCATCGACAGCGACTTGCCCGAACCCTGCGTGTGCCAGAACACGCCGAGCCGGCCGCCTTGGGCGCGGCCGATCTCGGCCACCGCCTTGTTGACCCCCAGATATTGGTGGTTCTGCGCGATCTTTTTGATGAGGCCGTCGCGGGCTTCCTCGAACACGACGAAATTCTCGACGATGTCGAGCAGCCGATCGGGGGCGCAGGCGGCGGTGAGGACGGTGTCGAGGCTGACGACGCCCTTGGCGCCCTCGTCGTCGATGCGCTTCCATTCCTTGAAATGCTGCCACGGCGCGAACGGCGCGCCGATCCGCGCGTCGTCGCCGTTGGAGAGGACGGCGATGCCGTTGCCCCAGAAGACGTGCGGGATGGTGTCGCGGTAATCGCGCAGGTTCTGGTCGTAGGCGGCCTGGGCATTGCGGTGGCTCGCCTTGAGCTCGATGAACAGTAGGGGCACGCCGTTGACGAAGCCGATCAGGTCGGCGCGGCGCTTGTGGATTTCGCTGGCAATCCACACCTGCTGGCCGATCAGCAGGTCGTTGGCGCACGGATCGCGCCAGTCGATCACGCGGGCGATGCGGGTTTCGGGGGCGCCGTCGGGGCCGGTGGTGCGCACTTCGACGCCGTCGCGGAGCAACGCGATCACCTCGCGATTGGCGGCGACGTCATGCATGTCGCCGCGCCAGCGCATGATTTCCTCGACGGCTTGCGCGATCGCCTCATCGTCGAGATCGGGATTGAGTCGGGCGATCGCCGCGCGGAGCGGATTGGGCAGCATTGCCTGGCGAAAGCTGGTGCGCCCGGTGCGCGGATCGGGCGCGTCCGGCGAAGGTGCCTCAGTGTAGAGATTTTCGTGCCGCCAGCCGAGCTCGATCAGCCGCGCTACCGCCGGCTCCTCGACCATCGCGCCCTCGCCGAAGGTAGAGAGGACGCTGCCGAGCGATTCCTCGCGCCCGGGAAAGCGGCCGAGATCGTCGAGGCCGGCGGGATGCGTCACGCGGCAGAAGCCTCCAACGCTTCTCCGGCGACGCCGACCTCGACCTCGCCGGAGATCAGCTTGGGCAGGAGCAAGTCGCGGGTGCGGCGGAGTTTTGTGTTGGCGTCGGCGAGCGACCGGATCATCTGAAACATGGGTCTGGCGACCTTGCCGAACCTTTCGAGCTGATTCGGATCCGGCTCGGAAATCTCGAATTGCGCGACCGCCGCACTGCTCACGCGTTGCCGGCCTGTGGCGCCGCTCATGCTTTTGATGGCGTGCTCACGAAACGCGCCGGAGCGCGCGAGGCAATAGACGAACTCCGGCGGCGCGGATCGACCACGCATCACGATGAACTCCGTTGATCCGAAGCCTGCTTCACCACCGCCAAGAAAATCAACAAAGGCGGTCTTCCCGTTTTCAAGGCATGGCGTAATTCTGGCTAGAAGCGTGTCGCCGTTCAAGAACTTGGAGCCGGAATTGCCTTCGCGCTCCTCCCATTCCGAAACGACCATTGAGTTGGTCTGGACGCACGGCATCGGAAGAAAGGCCTTGCGCCCTTCCTTGGGCACCTTGGTCTTAGGATCGAAATCGATCAGCCTGTCGATTCTGATTGGCTGCGATCCGCTCACTTCGTCCGCATTGCCGAACCACTCCTCGAACAGGCGGCGGGCCATGTCTTCGAGGATGGCGATGCGCCGCGTGTTGTTTTCGATCAGGTCGTCATAGGCGGACAGGATGTCGGCGATGCGGCGCTGAATCCTATCTGGCGGAAACGGGATTTGAACACGCTTCAAATCCGCAAGATTGATGACCTGTTGCACCGACCCTTTTGTATGGGCGAATAAGGAGGCGCGGCCCGCCGGCGAGCGCAGCGCATACATGACATATTTGGTGCAAACTTTCGAGCGGAGCGCCACCATTCCAACTTGGCGGGCGAGGTTTGCGCCCTTCAGCGATGCCGGAACGACTGCAACTTCGCCGGGATTCCCGACGAGGGAAACGAGTAACTCCCCTCCGCGCAGAAGGGTTCGGCGGTAAGGCGCGGATACCTCTTGTGTGATGGTGCGGAGGTTATCCGCAATCCGGCCTTCGGCGACATCTCCGCCGCGGATCAACTTGATTCCGTAAGTGGGACGCTCGTCACCCGGTTTTACCACCCCATAAGTGATAGGGCGGTCGCTTTGCGTGAGTTGTTCGAGTCTCGCCATCGGCCACCTCACGCCAGCAACTCCGCCACATTCGCCGCGATCCGCTCCTGCAAAACCGCAGCCTCGCCGTTGAGCCGCTCCAGCTCCTCCTGCAATTCCTCCAGCTTCTCGCGGAAGTCCTCGTCGTCCGCCTCGCCCTCGGCGACGCCGACATAGCGGCCGGGGTTGAGCGACCAGCCCTGGCCCATGATCTCCTCGCGCGTCGCGGCGCGGCACAGGCCGGGGATGTCGACGTAGGCGTCGAGCCCGCCCAGCCGCTCCCGCAGCAGGGGTTCCGATCCGAACGCCAGTTCGGGTTCATGCCCGCGCCAAAGGCGGACGATGTTGGCGAGGAACTCGATCTGCGCAGGCGTGAAGTCGCGGTGCGCGCGATCGACCTGGCGGAAGACGTGGCGCGCGTCGATGAATAGCACCTGGTCCGCCCGATCGCTGCGCGTCTTGGCGCGGTCGAAGAACCACAAGGTGCAGGGCAGCGTCACCGTCAGGAAGAAATTGGGGCCGACCGAGACGATCACGTCTACCGCGCCGCTTTCGATCAGCTTGCGGCGGATCTCCGCCTCGCTGCCGCGCGCGTCCGCCGCGCTATTGGCCATGACGAAGCCGGCACGGCCGCTCTCGTCGAGCGCCGAATAGAACTGGCTGATCCAGATATAATTCGCGTTGTCGGTGCTCGGCAGACCAAAAGGAAAGCGAGGCTTTACCACCTCGGCGCCGCTCGCCGTCTTCGTCTTGAGCTTGGCCTTGTCAACGCCCGACACGTTGAACGGTGGATTGGCCATGACGAAATCGAACCCGCCGACCAGCGGCACCCCCTTGAACGGCTCGTCGTCATAATAGCTGTTGGTGTCGGCGATCGTCCCCGAAAGACCGTGGACCGCGAGGTTCATCTTGGCGAGCCGGATCGTCTCACGCGTGTTCTCCATTCCAAATAGGCTGATTTCGCGATCGGGCGAGCGCTGGTGGCGCTTCACGAAATCCGCCGAGTGGACGAACATGCCGGCAGAGCCGCACGCCGGATCGAGAATGCGGCCGTGGAACGGCTCGATAATCTCGACGATCAGGCGCACGATCGCGCTCGGCGTGTAGAACTCGCCGCCCTTCTGCATTTCCTTTTTGGCGAACTCGCCCATGAAATATTCGTAGACGTGGCCGAACGCGTCGCCGTCGATCTCGAGCGGCGCGAGCAGGCGGATCAGCTCGATCAGCGTGTGCTTGGGAATATCGTTGAAATTCTTCGGCAGCACGTCCTCGAGCTCGGCATTGTCGCGCTCGATGTCCTTCATCGCGTTGTTGAGCGCGCGGCCGAGATCGGCATCTTCGGGCAGGTCAACGAGGTAGGAGAATCGCGCTTCGGGCGAGAGGTAGATCACCCCTTGCGCCTTGTAATCGTCCGGCCCCGGCCTGAGCCGCGATCCGGGCTTCGGCGCCAGCGTCGCCTCGACCCGCGCGAATTGGCCTTCGGCATAACGCAGGAACAGCAGGCCGAGCACCGGACGGCTGTATTCCGATGGCTTCAGCCCAGAATTGGCGCGGAGCTGATCCGCCATCTTGAACAGGCTGGTTTCGATTTCTTTAGGGTCACTGGCCATTGGCATCGTGCTTTCGTTGATGTGCTTCGAGGTCATGCGTCGTCCTGATCGGAGGGCATGTTCCAGAATTCGCGCCAGAGCGCATCCTGCATGTCGCGCCGGTCGGCGATGCGCTGATCGATATCCGCCTGCATCGCATCCAGCTCCTCGATGCGGGTTTGGATTTCGGTAAGTTCCGCTTCATTCGGCAACGGCACCGCAAGATCCTGAACCGCCTTGATCGGCA
This sequence comes from Sphingomonas sp., assembly GCA_035776635.1. Classification (GTDB taxonomy): domain Bacteria; phylum Pseudomonadota; class Alphaproteobacteria; order Sphingomonadales; family Sphingomonadaceae; genus Sphingomonas. The sequence continues at coordinate 8,985 of DASTWI010000005.1, forward strand.
GAGCGGGCACGGTCGTGCCAGCCGCCATCGCCTGCAGCTTCGCGCGCATTTGCGGCGAGGCGAGGATGGCGGCGAGGAGGCGCGGACTCTTGATCGGGCTCCCACTTTCCAGCCGGATTATGGCCAGGCTTTGGGAGACGATCTCGGGCGTGCCCTTCGTCGCATCTAGGATGACGCGGTGGGAATCGACCAATCCGACCGCACCGACATTGCCCTTGATACTGATGAGAATGTCATCTGAGCGGACCATGACTTTCCCGATGCTCTCGCCCTCCTTCACCGGGAAACGGACCTCCTTGGAGGGCACTCCTGCTCTACCGTCGCTTATGTCGCCGACTGCGATCTCAAGGCAAATCACGTCGTCATCGCGGTGTCCGCCTCGCACGGGTTGTGGCGCGCGTGGGCGAATAATACCGGCAATGTCGCCGAGCCGGACAGTTTGGCGTTCAGCGAGCGCCTCGTCCATCCGCGCCACCTCGGCGCTGACGACATAACGGCTGGGGAGCAGGTTGAAGTTCGCCGCGGCAAGCTCTTCCATGCCGACCATGCGCGAGGGAGCCGAACCCAGCCGTTCAATTTGGCGGACGACAAGATCTTCCTGCTCGCGGCCGCTGCGGCTGATGCGCTCCATCGTCCGGCTATCAACGAAAACGACCCCGAATTTGTCGATCTGGTCGATCTTCAGCAGATTAACCTGGACCCCGCTGGCTCGTCCGAAAATTCCCGGCGGCAGGCTGGTGATGGTAAGCCCGCTTGTAGCGCAAAGCTGCTCGCGAAACGCGACCTCATTGCGGCTCTCACGAAAGAGAACCCCGTCCGTCAGGAGCGTAATGAAGCTCTTGCGTGCGCGATGGCCGAGTTGCTCGACCTGCCAAACTTCGAACAGCATACCGGCCGCGGCGCCACTGCTCATTCGATAACCCAAGGAGGGGACGGATATCAGATGATCATATTTCCCGGCGCGGGGCGGGTTATCCGCGCCGAAGGTGAAGGAGCCGTCCGAATGCGGGATCGTTTCAATTGGATTGCGACGGTCGACGCGCAGCGGGCGGCCATCGGCAAAGGCCAGCAGGGCCATGATGATTTCCGTCCGCCAGTTGGATATGTGAAGCGTTACCGGGCGGTGCCGGGCAAGAGCCCAAGCAATGGTCGCGCTGCCCGAGTTCAAGCAGGCGATTGTGTCGCCAGCAGGTATGTCCAGCGCGGCGCCAATGGCGCCGCCGATATTGGCGCTGATTGGAATGAACTGCTCGCGGTATCGCGCCTCATCGACAAGCGCGTCCAGTTCCGCAGTCCAATCGATCTCCGCCGGAACCTGAAGGGGCAATAGGCTCTCGAGACCCCGGATTTGCGCTTCCTCAAAATCAGCATCTTCCAGCCAACCGCGAACGCGCATCAATGCGTCAGCGTGGCCAGTCGGCCTCAGTCTCTCGGCAAGCCCGGAGAATAATTTCTGCGGCGTCTCGGCCTCGATACCGAGTTGGCTAGCGACGCAGGCAGCGAGAGCGATTGGCGCCGCTTCGGCGCTGCGAATGCCCGTGTGCGTCCAGAGCGTACGCGCAAGTTCTGCTACAACGCTCACTTCCGGCTCCCTCGCGTCGTCGGGCGAGCATAGGTGGTCACGAACGCCCCGCCTGCCTCGACGACTGCGATGCCGCCTTTGTCGAGCGCCTTGATTACGGTCGAGCGGAGGCGCTCGACATCGTCCTTGAGTTGGCGCAGGTCTTTGCGGCCCAGCTTGCACACATCGCCCTCCCAGTAGCCGTGGGATAAAACGAGCTCCACAAGTGCACCGGGAATGCCCCGCTGGTTCATACGGGCATCCATATGCCGGGTGCAGCTGCCTTCAATCTGCCTCATGATCCCCGCCCTTATTGGTCGATGCAATCTATGTATCAGAGCATTATCCGACGCGTCAATCAGATAATGCTCTGATACATAAGTCGCCCGCTATGCAGTCCGACCCGGCGGTCGCCGGACTGGAGTGGTCACCTGAGCAAGTGTAAAGGCGAAATTAAGCTCCGGCGAAGCCTCCGCCGTCGTCAAATGAAAGTAGTAGCAGGATGGGTGGTGTAATACACCACGCTAGGGTAGAATAGCCATGCTCCGCGCTGGAGGCTTGTCGCACGGGAGGTGGGGGCAATGTCGGGGGAAGGTCAGCATTCGCTTAAAAAGCGCGGCACGCGCGCGAAGCGCGAACGTCAGGATGGTAGCAAGACGATCATCGCGCGCGTGACCGACGAGGAGCACGAACGCGTCGTTGAGTTGGCGGGAACAATGACCATTTCCGAACTCATCCGTCGTCGTGTGCTTGGCGGGCGGACCCGTGTTCATCCCGTATTGCGGCAGGTGGCGGCGCTTCACCGTGTCGGTCACGAGTTGCGGCGGCTAGCCGCCAAACAGGGTGTGCCGACCGTTGCCATTCTGGCGACATTGGATCGGGTTAGCGATGCGATCGATGCCCTCGCCAAACAGACACCGGACGACGCCCTCGAAAACGAGATCGAGGTATGATCGTCAAGAAGGTGCCCGCACGCCCATCAAGCCGCAACGCGGGCGTCGAACGCGCCCGTCACGCGAAGCACCTGATCGATTACATGCAGCTGCCCGAGAAGGACAATCCATATCGCGACCATCTGGTCGCCTATATGACGAGCGAAAAGGGGCCGGACCTCTCGACCGAGCGCTTGCTGCACATCGGCAGTCGGGGGTTTGTCAACAAGACGCTGAACGGTCAGCGCCTGGAAATGATGGCGACGGCGCAGGTCGCGGTGCGCAGCCCTAACCCGATCGACCATTGGCTGTTGTCGTGGCGCGAGGGAGAGTTTCCGACGCCTGAGCAGGTCGATCGCACCGTCGAAATGTTCGTCGACCACCTCGGCGTTGCCGACCATCAGGTGATATATGCCCTACACGGCGACACCCATAATCGGCACCTTCATCTGGCGCTCAATCGCTACGATGCTGAGACCGGCCGCGTCGTTGAGATCAATGGCGGCTTTAATCTCGAAGCCGCCCATCAAGTCGTGGCGCTGGTCGTCGAACACTTCGGTTGGCAAGCGGAAGCGGATGCCAGGTATGTCGTCGTGGACGGCGAGCTCGCCTACGGCGAGAGTGCGAAACGCCGCATCATCGAGGGTGAGCAAACGATCAAGCCGGCTGCTGCCGCGTTCGAAATCCGGACCGGATACAAATCGGTTCAGCGGATCGCGCAGGAGGTCGCGCTGCCGATTATTCGCGAGGCGGGCTCATGGGCCGATCTTCACGACCGACTTGCCGAGCGCGGTATTGCCTATGAAACCCGCGGCAGCGGCGCAGTGATCAGGATCGGCGACGAAGCCGTCAAGGCGTCAGCGGTTCATCGCAAGATCACAATGGCGGCGCTGGCTAAGCGCCTCGGATTGTTCGTTGAACGTGACGAGCATGTCGGGATCGTGCCCCGTGCCACTGAGCAGGACCGATTGCCCGGCGCCTTTCGAGCAGAGGAGTATCGGGCGCAGCGCGCGGCTTGGGACGAGTGGTGCGCGCAGCAGAAAATCGCCGAGGTGGCGCGTCAGGCTCGATCTACCCGCGCTCCGAGCCCGACGCTTGAAGCGCTCCGTCAAATAGCAGCCAATCGGGGGAAGGGCGACCTGGCGAAGCCAAAAAAGCCGGCCCGGGATCTCGAGAGCTTCTATTACGAGGAGAATGAGGAGTGGTCTGCTCGGCAATGGCGATTCCGAAAGGCGGGGATCAACGAGGAGGCGCTTTGGGGAAAGGTTCGCAATCATGCCCCTGCGGTTCGATCCGTCGATGGCTATGTCGCCCACCAATGTCTTGACGGCATGCGCTATGCTCGCCCCGGCGAAGGCACCGCATTCATCGATCGCGGCGACCGGATTGAGGTGACATCGCGCAGCGATGAGGCCGCGTTGGCTGCGCTTCGGCTGGCGGTGGACAAGTTCGACGCCGTGAAGGTGCGCGGCAGTGAGGAATTCAAACAGCGCATCTTCGCGTTGGCGATCGAGCATGGTTATGCACACGCGATCAAGAATCCTGAGTTTGCGCCGCCGGCACTAAAACGAGGAATTCTCGCCCAAGCAGAAGCAATGAGGCACGGGCAAGCAACGCCAGACGATGGCTATGCTGCCCGTGGTCCGTCCCGGATGCCAGTAGTCGAAACGGCGAACCTCCCGGCCGTTGAAATGCCGAGGAATAGACCGTCGATTTCAGAATTAGCAAAGACGCTTAATCGGCCAGTTGCGCGGACGGTGAGCAAGGCGCGCTCCCGTGAGCCTAGGCATCGGGAGAGGCAGACCGTCGTCAATCCGCACGTCACCGCCGAAGCCTCGAACATGTCGCCGCGGCATTCGAATACGAGCACCCGCGATACGGACGATCAACATGCCGATCTCGCCCTCATCGCGCGTGTCTTTCATCGGCCGAATTGGGATCCGCGAGACTATCACGGGCAGCGTGACGTTCCCGGACGTGCCGAGCAACACCATCGTGACGCAGCGGGAGACGATATCGCCCTATTGTCCGCGTTGAGACAACGAAAAGGGCATGATCGTTGAAGCAGTTAAGTTCGGAGCGCCACCATGACCGATGACGACTCATACCGACTTTCTCCTAGGCCACGTGGACAAAGGGTAGCCATAGCTTGATTGAGGCGAGGCTGACAAAGCCGAGATAGGATTCTTTGGTTTTGTCGTAGCGTGTGGCGATGCGTCGCCAGTTCTTGAGCTTGTTGAACAAACGCTCGATCACGTTGCGCAGACGGTATTTGTCGCGATCGTGAAGGGCCGGATGGCGGCGGCCGCGTTTGGCGGGGATGACGGCCTGCACGCCGGCGCTGGCGATCTCGGCGCGAATGGCGTCGGCATCATAGCCGCGATCGGCGAGGAACGCCTCGATACGATCGCCGATCATTCGGAAAAGCGGCGCGAACCCATGAACATCATGGGTCTGGCCGGGTGTCACGACGAAGCCGAGCGGTCGACCCTTGCCGTCGCAACGGGCATGGAGCTTGGTCGTGAAGCCGCCGCGCGAGCGGCCGAGCCCCTGCGTTTGCTGAGTCCCTTTTTTATGTCGACCGCGCAATGGTGAGCGCGGACGACGGTGCTGTCGATCATGTCGGCCGATCGCTCTCGTCCGGCGATCTCGGCCAGGCTCTCCAGCATGGCATCGAACACCCCGCCCTCGATCCACCGTCGATACCGACGAAAGACACTGTTCCACTTGCCGTATTCGTCAGGAAGCTGACGCCACTGCGCGCCGGTTCGCGCGATCCACAGCATCCCTTCGAAATAGGGCCGATTATCACTCGCCGGGCGACACCCTCGCCCACGCTCGGGCGGCAACAACGGCCCGATCAGCGCCCAATCCTCGTCCGAAACACCGATCCGCTCACCCAACGCCGCCTCCAAAAGGCAACCTTGAATCAATCCGCAGTCACCGCGTCAACCTTTGTCCACGTGGCCTAG
>DASTWI010000006.1:0-10295 GCA_035776635.1 Sphingomonas sp.
ATAGCCCGCGTTCTGGGCGATCTGACGGACCGGGGCCTGCAGCGCCTTGCGGACGATATCGATGCCGCGGGTCTGGTCGTCGTTGGTGCCCTTGAGCCCCTCGAGCGCCTTGGTCGCGGAGAGGAGAGCGGTACCGCCGCCCGGGACGATGCCTTCCTCGACCGCCGCGCGGGTCGCATGGAGAGCGTCGTCGACGCGATCCTTGCGCTCCTTCACCTCGATCTCGGTCGCGCCGCCAACCTTGATCACCGCAACGCCGCCGGCGAGCTTCGCCAGCCGCTCTTGCAGCTTCTCACGGTCGTAGTCGGACGTGGTGGTCTCGATCTGCTGACGGATCGCGCCGACGCGTCCCTCGATATTCTCGCGGGCGCCATTGCCGTCGACGATCGTCGTGTTGTCCTTGTCGATCGTGACGCGCTTGGCCTGGCCGAGCATGTTCAGCGTGACGCTCTCGAGCTTGATGCCGAGATCCTCGCTGATCATCTCGCCGCCGGTGAGGATCGCGATGTCCTCGAGCATCGCCTTGCGGCGATCGCCGAAGCCCGGAGCCTTGACGGCGGCAACCTTGAGACCGCCGCGCAGCTTGTTGACGACGAGGGTGGCCAGCGCCTCGCCCTCGATGTCCTCTGCGATGATGAGGAGCGGACGCCCGCTCTGCACCACGGCTTCGAGAATCGGCAGCATCGCCTGCAGGTTCGAGAGCTTCTTCTCGTGGATCAGGATGTACGGATCGGCGAGCTCGACCGTCATCTTCTCCGGGTTGGTGATGAAATAGGGCGACAGGTAGCCGCGGTCGAACTGCATGCCCTCGACCACGTCGAGCTCGAACTCGAGGCCCTTGGCCTCCTCGACGGTGATGACGCCTTCCTTGCCGACCTTCTCCATCGCCTCGGCGATCTTCTCGCCGACGACGGTGTCGCCATTGGCCGAGATGATCCCGACCTGGGCGATCTCGTTCGAGCCGGACACGGGCTTCGAGCGGCCCTGGAGGTCTTCGATGACCTTGTGAACGGCGAGATCGATGCCGCGCTTCAGGTCCATCGGGTTCATGCCCGCGGCGACCGACTTCATGCCCTCGCGCACGATCGCCTGGGCGAGCACGGTCGCGGTGGTGGTGCCGTCACCGGCATTGTCATTGGTCTTCGAGGCCACTTCGCGCAGCATCTGCGCGCCCATGTTCTCGAACTTGTCCTTGAGCTCGATTTCCTTGGCGACGGCGACGCCGTCCTTGGTGATCCGCGGAGCGCCGAAGCTCTTGTCGATCACAACGTTGCGGCCCTTCGGCCCCAGGGTGACCTTGACCGCGTCGGCGAGGATGTCGACGCCGCGCAGGATGCGCTCACGCGCGTCACGCGAAAATTTAACGTCCTTGGCTGCCATTGGCTGTTCCTTCTGGCGTAAAGTGGAGAAAGTGGAGAGTGTCGCGCGGGTGCGATCAGGCCTCGACGATGCCGAGGATGTCGCTTTCCTTCATGATCAGCAGGTCTTCGCCATCGACCTTGACCTCGGTGCCCGACCATTTGCCGAACAGGATGCGGTCGCCCGCCTTGACGTCGAGCGGCGTCACCTTGCCGTCCTCGCCCTTGGCGCCGGCGCCGGCGGCGACGACTTCGCCCTCCTGGGGCTTTTCCTTGGCGGTATCGGGGATGATGATTCCGCCGGCCGTCTTTTCCTCAGCCTCGACGCGGCGAACGAGAACACGATCGTGCAACGGACGAAAGTTCATGCGCCATCCTTTCCTTCACGAATGGGTTTAACTGGAATCTGGCACTCACCAGCGGAGAGTGCCAACGGCGCGGGATATGTGCGGCTGTCGCGGCATCGTCAACGGGTAGGGCAAGGAAAAATTTCCCCCGCGCGTTCCCGGCCTGTATTGGTCGGCTAACACGGGACGTTTACTCATGCTGCCCGATGTTCTAGCGAGAAGCGAGGGCCCGTGCGGGCAAGCGAGGGAGCGGTGCGGTGAAACTCATTCGGGGTGCCTGGAAGGTCCTGGTCGGCATCAAGGACGCGCTGGTCCTGATCTTCATGCTGCTGTTCTTCGGTGCGCTGTTCGCGGCGCTCAACGCGCGGCCGGGGCCGGCGACGATCCGCGACGGCGCGCTGCTGCTCGACCTTCACGGCACGATCGTCGAGCAGCCGCACGAGGTGAGTCCGACGGCGATCTTCAGCGGGCAGGACCAGCCGCGCGAATATCGCCTGCGCGACCTCGTCCGCGCGCTCGACGCGGCGAAAGACGATACGCACGTCAAGGCGGTGGTGCTCGACCTCGACCGCTTCGGCGGCGGCTATCCCGAGGCGATCAGCGAAGTCGCGAACGCGCTGGGCCGCGTCCGTGCGAGCGGCAAGCCGGTGCTCGCTTATGCCACCGCCTATACCGACTCGGGCTATCGCCTTGCGTCGGAAGCGAGCGAGATCTGGGTCAATCCGATGGGCGGCAGCCTGTTCATGGGGCCCGGCGGCTCGCAGCTCTACTACAAGGGGCTGATCGACAAGCTCGGCGTCGACGTCCACGTCTATCGCGTCGGCAAGTTCAAATCCTATGTCGAGCCCTACACCCGCGCCGACGCCTCGCCCGAGGCGAAGGAGGCCGACCGCCAGCTCTACGAGGCGATCTTCGAGCAGTGGCAGCAGGGGGTGAAGCAAGCGCGGCCCAAGGCGCAGCTCGCGCAATTCCTGACTCAGCCCGACAAGCCGGTAATCGCGGCAGGCGGCGACATCGCCAAGGCCAATCTCGCCGCCGGCATCGTCGACAAGCTCGGCGACCGCATCGCCTTCGGCAAGCGCGTCGCCGCGATCGCCGGCGTCGACTCGGGCAAGCCGGCGGGCAGCTTCGACACGATCGACCTCGACGATTATATCGACGCGCACCCCGCGCCGACCGGTGGCGACGCAATCGGCGTCATCACCGTCGCCGGCGACATCGTCGACGGCAAGGGCGGCCCCGGCGAGGCGGCGGGCGACACCATCTCGAAGCTCGTCCTCGACGGCCTCGCCAAGAAGGACCTGAAGGCGCTGGTCGTCCGCGTCGATTCGCCCGGCGGCTCGGCCTTCGCCTCCGAGCAGATCCGCCAGGCGATCCTCCAGGCCAAGGCGCAGAAGCTCCCCGTGATCGTCTCGATGGGCAGCCTGGCAGCCTCGGGCGGCTATTGGGTCTCGACCGCGGGCGACATGATCTTCGCGGAGCCCAATACGATCACCGGCTCGATCGGCATCTTCGGGATCATCCCGACCTTCGAGAACACGCTGAAGAAGATCGGCGTCACCACCGACGGCGTGAAGACCACGCCGCTGTCCGGCCAGCCCGACGTGGTCGGCGGCACCAACCCCACCGTCGATGCCATCTTCCAGGCGGGGATCGAGCACGGCTACAACGAGTTCCTCGCCCGCGTCGCCGAAGCCCGGCACATGACGCCCGAGCGAGTCAACGAAATCGGCCAGGGCCATGTCTGGGACGGCGGCACCGCGCGCCAGCTTGGCCTCGTCGACCGCTTCGGCACGCTGAAGGATGCGATCGCCGAGGCGGCGAAGCGCGCCGGGCTCGATCCGGCCAAGGTCCATCCGGTCTATCTGGAAAAGAAGCCGAGCAAATGGGCCGAGCTGGCGATGAAGCTCGCCCGCGACGGCGATGACGACGGCGTCGGCCAGCAGGGCGACGCGTTCAGCCGGATCGCAGCGCAGCGCCGCGCGGTGTTCGCTGACGTGCTCGGCGACATGCGGCGCATCTCGAACGGCGCGGCGATCCAGGCGCGCTGCCTGGAATGCGGCGCGCTCGGCCCGGCGCGGCCGGCGCCCGGCGACGTCACCCTGATGCACGCGATCCTGGCGAAGCTCGGCGCATGATCGCGATCCGCACCGCGCGGCCCGAGGACGCCGCCGCGATCGCCGCGATCTATGCGCCTTATGTGCTGACCGGCGTGGTCTCGTTCGAGACCGAGGTGCCCGACGCGCGCGCGATGCGCCGCCGGATGGAAGGGGGCGAGGGCTATTATCCCTGGCTGGTCGCGACCAACGGCGACGAGGACGGGGTGCTCGCCTACGCCTATGCCGCGCGCTTCCGCGAGCGCGCCGCCTATCGCTGGGTGGTCGAAACCTCGATCTACGTCGCCGCCGCGGTGCAGGGCCAGGGCGTCGGGCGGCTGCTCTACGAGGCGCTGGTCGACACGCTGCGCGCGCAGGGATTCACCCAGGCGATCGGTGCGATCGCGCTTCCGAACGATCATTCGATCGCACTGCACGAGGCAGTCGGCTTCCGCCGCGCCGGCTTCTTCCGCGAGGTCGGCTACAAGCACGGCCGCTGGATCGACGTCGGCTATTGGCAGTGCGAGCTGAACGACTCGGCCGCGCCGCCGGAGGAACCCCGCTCGTTCAGCGAAGTCGGCCTGGTGCGGGATTAGCAGAAAATCGGATCATCGCGGGTTGCTTTCCCGGTCGGTGTTCCGGAATTCGCAAGTCGCGCTTCACCGCCGCCCGCGGTAGGCCGGCAGCGCGAGCCTCCAGTGGATCGCCGCCGCACGCAGCCCGAAGCCGGCGGCGACCGCCACTCCCGCGGCGACGAACCGCGGCAGCCCGGCGAGCGTGAGCCCGACATCGAGCGATGCGGCGAGCGCCGCTGCGGTGACGTAGAGCTCGGGCCGCATCAGGATCGACGGCTCGCCGGCCAGCACGTCGCGGATGATCCCGCCGACACAGGCGGAGATGACCCCCATCACCATCGCCGGCACCGGCGGGACGCCGAAATCGAGCGCCTTGCCTGCGCCGAACACGGCGTAGGCGGCGAGCCCGGCGGCATCGAGCCAGGCCAGCGCCGATCCCTTCCACCACCGCTCGGGCGTCGCCCAGATGATCAGCGCGACGGCGAGGCAGGCCGGCGCCGCGAACCGGTCGCGCACCCAGAACACCGGCGCGCCGATCAACAGGTCGCGAACCGTCCCGCCGCCGACCCCGGTGATCAGCGCGAAGAAGACGAGCGTGACCAGCGTCTGCCCGCGCCGCGCCGCCGCCAGCGCGCCGGTCGCGGCGAACACCGCCAGCCCGCCCAAATCGAGCCAGGGAAGAATGGGTCCGATCTGCCACAGCGGCTGGTCCATCCGCTCCTGCTAGAGCAAGATGCGTCAATCCGAAACGGTGCGTCTGGCTGCGGCCGGCCTATGCCGTCTCCAGCGCCTCGACGAAGCGCTTGCGCCACCAGATCACGTCGTGGCTGCGGACGATATCGAACATCCGGTTCCAGCGCGCGATGCGCTCCTCCTTCGGCATCGACAGCGCCGTGCCGATCGCGTCGGCGACGTCGTCGGCGCTGTAGGGATTGATGAGCAGCGCGTCTTCGAGCTGCTCGGCGGCGCCGGTGAAGCGCGACAGGATGAGGACGCCCGGATCATAGGGGTCCTGCGCGGCGACGAACTCCTTGGCGACCAGGTTCATGCCGTCGCGCAGCGACGTGACGAGACCGATCCGCGCGGCGCGGTAGACGCCGGCCAGCGTCTCGCGCGGATAGCCCTGGTTGACGTAGCGGATCGGCACCCAGTCGATGTCGGCATATTGGCCGTTGATCCGCCCCGACAGCGCGTCGAGATTGGCGCGAATGTCCTGATAGCTCTGGACGTCGGTGCGCGACGGCGGCGCGATCTGCAGCAGATAGACGAGCGCGCGACGATCGGGGTTCTTGTGCAGGAAGCGTTCGTAGCCGAGGAACCGCTCCGCCAGCCCCTTCGAATAATCGAGCCGGTCGACCCCGATGATCATCGACCGCCCTACGCCGCTTTCGAGAACCCGCAGCCGCACGTCGCGCGCCGCCTGCCCGTTGGCGCTGGCGATGAACGCCTCGGCATCGATGCCGATCGGGCAGCAGATCGCACGGATGGTGCGTCCGCCGACAGTGATCCGCCCATCCTCGCCGAGCGACCCGTCCATCTCATGCGTCACGTAATGACGGAACGATTCGAGCCACTCGGCCGCTTGAAACCCGATCACGTCATAGGCGAACAGCGCTTCGACCAGTCGCCGGTGGTCGGGCAGCGCGACCAATAGCCGGGTCGGCGGCCAGGGGATGTGGAGGAAGAACCCCATCCGGTTCTCCAGCCCCTGCTGACGCAGGATCCAGCCCAGCGGGATCATGTGATAATCGTGGACCCAGACGAGATCGTCGGGCGCGATATGCGGCGCGATCCTTTCGCCGAAGATGCGGTTCACCCGCTCGTAGCCGCCTTGATAGTCGCGCTCGAACTCGGTCAGGTCGAGCCGGTAGTGGAACAGCGGCCATAGCGTCGAATTGGCATAGCCGTTGTAATATTCCTCGACCTCCTGCTCGGTGAGGTCGAGCGTGGCCGAGGTGACGCCGCCATGGGTCTCGAAATGCAGCTGATGGCTGTCGCCGGTCTCGCCCGACCAGCCGAACCAGATGCCGTCGCTTGCCTTCAGCGCGGCGGTCAGCGCGACCGCCAGACCGCCCTGCGCGGCGGGCTGCTCCGGGCGCGGGGCGGATACCCGGTTCGAGATGACGATGAGCCGGCTCAGCGGATCGCACTCCAGGGCTTCGACAACAGCACCGCGCAGTTGATCAGTCCGACAAGCGAATAGGTCTGCGGATAGTTTCCCCACAGCTCGCCGGTGGCCGGGTCGATATCCTCGCTGAGCAGCCCCGCGCGCGTACGCCGGGCCAGCATCTCCTCGAACAACTGCCGCGCGTCGCTGTCGCGACCGGTGAAGTGCAGCGCCTCGATCAGCCAGAAGGTGCAGACGTTGAACGCGGTGTGCGGCAGCCCGAAATCGTCCTCGGTGGCGTAGCGCAGCATGTACGACCCGCGCCTGAGGCCCGCCTCGACCGCCTCCAGCGTGCCGCGGAACCGCGGATCGTCGGGCGCGAGGAAGCGCAAGTCGAGCAGCTGGATCAGGCTGGCGTCGAGGTCGTCGCCGGCGAAGGTCGCCGACAGCTTGTTGCCCTCCGGCCGCCACGCCGCCTCCTCGATCCGCGTGCGGATCGTGTCGGCGCGGCCTTGCCAGAACTCCGCGCGCTCGGCGAGGCCGAGCGCGGCGGCGGCGTTCGCGAGCCGGTCGCACGCCGCCCAGCACATCGCCGCCGAATAGGTGTGGACATGGCTCTTGGTCCTGAGCTCCCACAGTCCCGCGTCGGGCTGATCATGGACCGCCCAGGCGCGCTCGCCGATCGGCTCCAGCGCCTCGAAATCCTCGACACCGGCCATGCGCAGCAGCCGATGGTCGAAGAAGGCCTGGACGTTCGACAGCACGATCTGGCCATAGGCGTCGTGCTGGACTTGCTCGTAGGCCTGGTTGCCGACGCGCACCGGCCCCATGCCGCGATAGCCGCTGAGCGCCTCCGCCTCATATTCGATCAGCGTCTGCTCGCCGCCGACGCCGTAGAGCGGGTGGATATGCCCGCCAGCGGCGTTATCGACGATGTTGCGGAGATATTCGAGATAGCCCTCCAGCACATCGAGCGCGCCCAATCGGTTGAGCGCCTGCACCGTGTAATAAGCGTCGCGGATCCAGCAGAAGCGATAGTCCCAGTTGCGCGCCGAATCGGCATGTTCGGGAATCGAGGTGGTCAGCGCGGCGACGATCGCGCCGGTCTCCTCGTGCTGGCACAATTTGAGCGTGATGGCGGAGCGGATCACCGCCTCCTGCCATTCCATCGGCGTCGCCAGCCCACGCACCCAATGCCGCCACTCCTCGGTGGTGCGCTCCAGCATCGTCTCGAGCGCCTCGGTGACGTCGGCCGAGAAGCTCTCGTCGGGGCCGAGGAAGAAATGCAGCGGCCGTTCGACGCGGAACAGCCGCTCGTCCTCGATCCAGCCGATCGGCGCGTTGGTGGTGAGCCTGAGCGTGCTGCCCTGGACGAGGTAGCGGATGTGATTCGATCCGCGCGTATGCTCGGCCCGCGCCGCGCCCCAGTCGCGCGCCGGGCGCAGCCGCACGCGGATGCGCGGCGCGCCGGCGACCGGCCGCACGATCCGCGCGAAGGCGACCGGCCGGTACATCCGCCCCAGCCGGCGGAAGCGCGGGCAGAAATCGATCACCTCGACCGCATTGCCGGCCTTGTCGGTGTGCCGCGTGACCAGCACCGGCGTGTTGCGCAGATAGGCCTGCTCGGTCTCGACCACGCCGTCGAGGTCGATCTCCCAGAAGCCCCAGGCGCCCTCGCCGGCGGGCGGCTTGTCGTCGAGCAGCGAACAGAAGGCGGGATCGCCATCAACGCGCGGCGTGCAGCCCCACACGAACCGGCCCGAGCGATCGACCAGCGCGGAGACCTGGCAATTGCCGATCGGCCAGAGGTCGAGCGTCGCGGTCATGCCGCGCCGCCCAGCCAGCCGCGCACCGCCGCCACGCCGTCGAGCCGATAGCGCGCCGTCGTCTCGCGCGCCGCCCCGACCAGGATGCCGGCGCCGCCATGCGCCGCCGCGGCGACGAAGCCGGGCTCGTCGGTCAGATCGTCGCCGAGGAACACCGGCGGGTGGCCGGCGAACGGCGCGCGGTCCATCAGCGCGGCGATCGCCGAACCCTTGTCGTGGCCGGGGAGGCGCAGCTCGACCATCATCTTGCCGTGCTGCACTTCGAGATCGTTGGCCGCGGCGAACGCTTCCGCGATCGCGTGCGCCTCATTCTCCGCCGACGGGTCGAGCCGATAATGCAGCCCGACGCCGAGGCTCTTCGCCTCGATCACCACGCCGTCGCGGCCGCGGAAGGCGTCGGCGAACAGCCGCGCGGCGGCGTCGAGGCTCGCCGGGCGGTCCGGCCGCACGATGGCGCCGCCCGCAAGCCGCGTCTCCGCGCCATGGCTGCCGACAAAGCCGAGCATCGCGCCCGCCTCTTCAAGAAACCCGTCGAGCTGCTGGATCGACCGCCCGCTGACCAGCACGACGCGCCCGTCCAGCCGCTCGGCGAGCCGGTCGAGCAGCCCGGCGAGCGCCGCATCGACCGCGACCGCCTCGGGCCGTTCGGCGAGTTCGACCAATGTGCCGTCGAAATCGAGGAACAGGCTAGCGCCGTCGAGCAGCGTGGCTGGCGGCGGCGGAAGGTCGCGGGGATCGGCCATCGCGGCCTTCTTAACGATCAGCATGGCGGGGTGAACCCCCAACGAGCGACAAATGTTTCGGCCGGTCGTTACGCCGACGGTCGAGGTTGCTTTGTCACGGAGGAGGGCTAGAGCGAGTCTCTTCCAAAAGGGAAGGTGTTGGGCAGGCGATGATCGACGACGACAAGCGACTCGCCGCCGAAGCCGCGGTTGCCGAGATCGAACCCGGCATGGTCGTCGGCCTCGGCACCGGATCGACCACGGCGCACGCGATCGCCGCGATCGGCGCGAAGGTCGCCGCGGGCCTGCGGATCGACGCGGTCGCGACCTCGCGCGCCAGCGAGCGGCTCGCCGCGCAATACGGCATCCCGCTGCTCGACTTCGAGGATGTCGCCGCGATCGATCTCGCGATCGACGGCGCCGACGAGATCGACCCCGTCCTGCGCGCGATCAAGGGCGCCGGCGGCGCGATGCTGCGCGAGAAGATCGTCGCGACCGCTGCGCACCGGATGATCGCCATTGCCGACGGTTCGAAGCGCGTCGCCCGCCTCGGCGCCGCGCGCGTGCCCGTCGAGGTGCTGCCCTTCGCGCGCAGCTTCGCCGCGGCCGCGCTGGCCGAACTCGGCGCCGTCCCCGAGTTGCGGATGGCGGGGCCCGATCCCTATCTGACCGACCAGGACAATATCGTGCTCGACTGCGCTGTCGCCGCGCTCGACGCGCCCGAGGCGCTGGCGGCGGCGCTGGCGGCGATTCCGGGCGTGATGGGCCACGGCCTGTTCGTGACCGAGATCGATGCGGCCTATATCGCCGCCGACGGCCGGGTCGAACGGCTGGCGCGCACCTGACGAAACAAAGCCGCGCGCACCCGCGTTCGGCACATAGCTGGGGAAGACCGAATGACCGACACCGCGACCACCGCCAAGCCGCCGAGCACCGAGTTCCGCGAGGACGGCAGCCCCGAGCGGCTGGCGATCGACACGATCCGCACGCTGGCGATGGACGCGGTGCAGAAGGCCAATTCGGGCCATCCCGGCACGCCGATGGCGCTCGCGCCGGTCGGCTACACGCTGTGGAGCAAGTTCCTCCGCACCGACCCCGACAAGCCCGACTGGCCCAACCGCGACCGCTTCGTGCTGTCGGTCGGCCACGCCTCGATGCTGCTCTACGCGCTTCTCTACCTCGCGCAGGTCAAGGAGATCGACCGCGATGGCAAGCCGACCGGCAAGCTCGCAGTCAGCCTCGAGGAGATCGAGAATTTCCGCCA
>DASTWI010000007.1:0-13204 GCA_035776635.1 Sphingomonas sp.
GTTCAAGCTGCGCGAGGGCATGCCGATCGGCTGCAAGGTCACGCTGCGCCGCGAGCGGATGTACGAGTTCCTCGATCGTCTCATCACGATCGCGATGCCGCGCATCCGCGACTTCCGCGGGCTGAACCCCAAGTCGTTCGATGGTCGCGGCAATTATGCGATGGGTCTCAAGGAACAGCTCGTGTTCCCCGAGATCAACTACGACCAGATCGACAAGGTCCGCGGCATGGACATCATCGTCACCACCACGGCGAAGACCGACGAGGAAGCGCGCGAGCTGCTCCGTCTGTTCGGTTTCCCGTTCCCGCAGGCCGACGCCGACCAGCGTCAGGCCGCGTAATAGAGGAAGAACTTAAGTCATGGCGAAACTGAGTTCGATCAACAAGAACGAGCGGCGCAAGAAGCTGGTGAAGAAGTACGCCGGCCGCTACGCGAAGCTGAAGGCGCAGGCGAAGGACCAGTCGCTCGACGAGACCGAGCGCCTGATCGCGCGCCTCAAGATGGCGGAGATCCCGAGGAACGGGAACCCGACCCGCGTGCGCAACCGCTGCGAGGTCACCGGCCGTCCGCGCGCTTATTATCGCAAGTTCCGTCTCTGCCGCGTGCAGCTCCGCGAGCTGGCCAACAAGGGCCTGATCCCGGGCGTCACGAAGTCGAGCTGGTAAGGATTAGATCAATGGCATTGACCGATCCCCTGGGTGACATGCTCACCCGCATCCGCAACGGCCAGCGCGCGCGCAAGGATTCCGTCCTGTCGCCGGGCTCGAAGCTGCGCGTCCGCGTGCTCGACGTGCTCCAGCGCGAGGGCTATATCCGCGGCTATACCGAGGAAGAGATGGGGCCCGCCAAGGGCATCCGCATCGAACTCAAATATTTCGAAGGCCAGCCGGCGATCAAGCACGTCGCGCGCGTCTCGAAGCCGGGTCGCCGGGTGTACAGCGGTTCCAAGGAACTGCCGCGCGTCCAGAACGGCCTCGGCATCACCATCGTCTCGACGCCGCGTGGCGTGCTTTCGGATGCCGAAGCGCGCGACCAGAATGTCGGCGGCGAAGTGCTGGCGGAGGTGTTCTGATGAGCCGCATCGGTAAGAAGGCGATCGCCGTTCCCAACGGTGTCACCGCGAACATCGGCGACGGGCAGCTCAGCGTGAAGGGCCCCAAGGGCACCCTCACCATGCCGCTCGCCGACGAGATCACCTACGAGATGGTCGACGGCGGCATTTCGGTGCAGCCGGCCAACGACACCAAGCGCGCCCGCGCCTTCTGGGGTATGCAGCGGACGTTGGTGCAGAATCTCGTCACCGGCGTGACCGAGGGCTTCTCCAAGACGCTCGAGATCACCGGCGTCGGCTATCGCGCCACCGCGCAGGGCAAGACGCTCAAGCTGCAGCTCGGCTACAGCCACGACGTCAACTTCGCAGTGCCCGAGGGGATCGAGATCAAGACTCCCGATCAGACCACGGTCGAGATCAGCGGGATCGACAAGCAGAAGGTCGGCCAGGTCGCCGCCGAGATCCGCCGTTGGCGCAAGCCCGAGCCGTACAAGGGCAAGGGCATCAAGTATCGCGGCGAGTATATCTTCCGCAAGGAAGGGAAGAAGAAGTGATGACCAAGGGTCTTTCTCTTTTCGAAAAGCGGCGTCGCCGCAACCGCACCGCATTGAAGGCGCGTGGCGCCGGCCGTCCGCGGCTGTCGGTGCATCGCTCGGGCAAGCACATCTATGCCCAGGTGATCGACGACGCCGAGGGCAGGACGCTGGCTTCGGCCTCTAGCCTTGAAAAGGGCGTGCGCGGCACGTCGGGCGCCAACATCGGCGCGGCGAGCGATGTCGGCAAGCGCCTCGCGGCTGCCGCCAAGAAGGCGGGCGTCACCCAGGTGGTGTTCGATCGCGGCGGTTTCCTGTTTCATGGCCGCGTCAAGGCGCTGGCCGAGGCCGCCCGTGAAGGCG
Source organism: Sphingomonas sp. (assembly GCA_035776635.1). GTDB lineage: Bacteria > Pseudomonadota > Alphaproteobacteria > Sphingomonadales > Sphingomonadaceae > Sphingomonas. The sequence goes on from DASTWI010000007.1 coordinate 1,948, forward strand.
GATTGGAGTTCTGAGCATGGCTGACGAGAACACGGGCGAGGGCAACCAGCCCGAGAACACGCTGGCGCCCGACACCAACCAGCAGGATTTCGTCCCCGGTCCGAACACCGGAGGCCCCGGCGGCGGTCGTGGCCGTGGTCCGCGCGGCGGGCGTGGCGGCGACCGTGGCGGTCGCGGTCGTGACGGGCGTGGCCGGCGCGACGATCGTCGGGGCGGCGGCGACGAGGGCGGCGAGGAGCTGATCGAAAAGCTCGTCCACATCAACCGCGTCTCGAAGACGGTGAAGGGCGGCAAGCGCTTCGGCTTCGCGGCGCTCGTCGTCGTCGGCGACGGCAAGGGCCGGGTCGGATTCGGCCACGGCAAGGCGCGCGAGGTTCCGGAAGCGATCTCGAAGGCGACCGCGGCGGCCAAGAAGGCGATGATCCGCGTGCCGCTGCGCGAGGGCCGCACGCTGCACCATGACGGCAACGGCCATTTCGGCGCGGGCCGCGTGACGGTGCGCTCGGCGCCGCAGGGCACCGGCATCATCGCCGGCGGTCCGATGCGCGCGATCTTCGAATCGCTCGGCGTCGCCGACGTGGTGACCAAGTCGGTCGGCACCTCGAACCCCTACAACATGATCCGCGCGACCTTCGAGGCGCTCGGCGAGCAGCACTCGCCCAAGAGCGTCGCGCAGCGCCGCGGCAAGAAGATCGCCGACCTGCTCGGCCGCGGCGGATCGCAGACCGCCGAGGCCGACGCCGCGGCCGTCACGGAGTAAGCCGACATGGCAGCCAAGAAGGACGCAACCGCCACGGTGAAGGTGACCCAGACCGGGTCGCCGATCCGTCGCACCAAGGACCAGCTTGCCACGCTCAAGGGTCTCGGCCTGGGCAAGATGCACCGCACGGTCGAGCTCAAGGACTCGCCCGAAGTGCGCGGCATGATCCGCAAGGTGCAGCATATGGTGACCGTGGAGGGGTGACGCTCTCTAGCCCCTCCCCTTCAGGGGAGGGGTTGGGGTGGGGAATGTCTCGTTGCGACGAGCGTCCCTGACTGCCCCACCCCCAACCCCTCCCCTGAAGGGGAGGGGCTTTAAGTGACCAGCGCGAACATAGCGAAAGCGAGTGCAAACCATGAAACTCAACGAACTCCGCGATAACGATGGCGCCCGCAAGGGCCGGATGCGCGTCGGGCGCGGCATCGGCTCGGGCAAGGGCAAGACCGGCGGACGCGGCCAGAAGGGCCAGAAGAGCCGCGAGGGCGTCTCGATCGCCGGCTTCGAGGGCGGTCAGATGCCGCTCCACATGCGGCTGCCGAAGCGCGGCTTCAACAACATCTTCGCCAAGGACTATGCCGAGGTGAACCTCGGCGCGATCCAGAAGGCGGTCGATGCCAAGAAGCTCGACGCCAAGGGCACGATCGACCACGCAGCGCTCAAGGCCGCCGGCCTGGCGCGTGGCGGCAAGGACGGCGTGCGCCTGCTCGGCAAGGGCGAGCTGACCGCGAAGCTCAGCTTCGTCGTCGCCGGTGCGTCGAAGTCGGCGCGCGAAGCGGTCGAGAAGGCCGGCGGCTCGGTCGAGATCCCTGCCCTTGTCCCGGCGTCGGAGAAGGCCGCCGCCAAGAAGGGCTCGGCCAAGGCCGCCGCGAAGGGTAAGGCGAAGGCGTAATCCCCTCCGTTCGTGTCGAGCGCAGTCGAGACACGCTCCTCGACGGCGCTCGAAGCGAACGGAAGGTCGGGTGGCGTGGTCGACGCCATTAGACAAGCCGCCAACAGCGACTATATGAGCGGCGGGGGCGGGAGACTGCTTTCCCGCCGCTTTCAGTTTCCAGGACGATCAGCACGATGGCATCCGTAGCCAACCAGACGGCTTCCAGCATCAGCCTCGCGAATTTCGCGAAGGCCACCGACCTCAAGAAACGCCTGTGGTTCACCCTCGGCGCGCTGATCGTGTTCCGGCTGCTCAGCTATGTCCCGCTGCCCGGCGTCGATCCCAGCGCGCTCGGCCTGCTGTCGCAGTCGCAGACGGGCGGCGTGCTCGATTTCTTCAACTCCTTCTCGGGCGGCGCGTTGAAGCGCATGTCGCTGACCGCGCTGGGCGTGATGCCGTACATCACCGCCTCGATCGTCGTGCAGCTCGCCACCTCGCTCAGCCCGCAGCTCGCCGCGATCAAGAAGGAAGGCGAATCGGGCCGGATGCGGCTCAATCAATATACCCGCTACGGCACCGTCGGGCTGACCGCGATCCAGGGCTGGTTCATCGCCGTCGGGCTTGAGGCGCTGGGCGCCAACCAGGGCGTGCAGGCGGTGGTGCTGCCGGGGATGCTGTTCCGCATCGCCGCGGTGGTCAGCCTGATCGGCGGCACGATGTTCCTGATGTGGCTCGGCGAGCAGATCACCAGCCGCGGCATCGGCAACGGCGTCTCGCTGATCATCATGGCCGGCATCATCGCCAACATGCCGACGCAGCTCATCAACCTCTTGAACGGCGGCCGCACCGGCGCGATGAGCACGCTCAACATCATCCTGATCATCGTCGCGGTGGTCGGCCTGGTGCTGTTCATGTGCTTCATGGAATTGGCCCAGCGACGCATCCTGATCCAATATCCCAAGCGGCAGACGCAGCGCGGGATGCAGGCCGAGCGCAGCCATTTGCCGCTGAAGCTCAACATGGCCAACGTGATCCCGCCGATCTTCGCCTCGTCGCTGCTGCTGATGCCGCTGACGGTCAGCCAGTTCGCCGGCCAGACCGTGTCGGGCGAAAGCTGGTGGGGCGACGTCGTCATCACGCTCAACCAGTATCTCCAGCACGGCAGCGCGCTCTACATGCTGCTCTACGGCGCGGGGATCATGTTCTTCACCTTCTTCTACACCGCCGTGGTGTTCAATCCGGAGGAGACCGCCGACAATTTGAAGCGGCACGGCGGCTTCATCCCCGGCATCCGGCCGGGCAAGAACACCGAGATCTATCTCGACTACGTGCTGACTCGCATCACCGTGGTCGGCGCGATCTACCTGACGGTGATCTGCCTGGTGCCCGAATATCTCGTCTCGGCGCTGTCGATTCCCTTCTATCTAGGCGGCACCAGCTTGCTGATCGTGGTCAACGTGACGATGGACACGGTGACGCAGATCCAGAGCCACCTCTATGCCCAGCAATATGGCGACCTCATCAAGAAGGCGCGGCTGAAGGGCGGGCGGCTGCGCTGAGTCGAAGGATGTCGACCCTTCCGTTCGCCCTGAGCTTGTCGAAGGGCGTTTGGAGCGGTCCGGCAAAAACCGTGCTTCGACTTCGCTCAGCACGAACGGTAGTGTGACGACGATCGACAGGGGAGCGTTGCCGATGGACATCATCCTGCTGGGCCCGCCGGGGGCAGGGAAGGGCACCCAGGCGGCGCGCCTCGTCGCCGACCGCGGCATGGTGCAGCTTTCGACCGGCGATATGCTGCGCGCGGCGGTCAAGGCGGGCACCGAGGTCGGCCTCAAGGCCAAGGCGGTGATGGACGCCGGCGAGCTCGTCTCCGACGCGATCGTCTCGGCGATCATCGGCGAGCGGCTCGACCAGTTGGATGCAGGCGTCGGCCTGATCTTCGACGGCTATCCCCGGACCGCGGCGCAGGCCGAGGCGCTCGACCTGCTGCTCGCGACGCGCGGCCGCAAGCTCGACACCGTCATCGAACTGGAGGTCGACGAGGACGCCCTGGTCGAGCGGATCGTCGGCCGCTTCACCTGTGCGGTATGCGGCGCGGGATATCACGACACGTTCAAGCGCCCCAAGGTCGAGGGCACCTGCGACGTCTGCGGCAGCCACGAGTTCAAGCGCCGCCCCGACGACAATGCCGAGACGGTGCGCACCCGCATGGCCGAATATCGCGCCAAGACCGCGCCGATCCTGCCGATCTACGAGGCGCGCGGCCTCGTCCGCCGAGTCGACGGAATGGCCGACATCGACGCGGTGACGCACGCGATCGAGGCGATCCTCGACGGCAAGGGCTGAACGCTGCGCCGTTGAGCCGGCGCGGGAGCACGGACGGACCTGTGCCGCCGGCCAAATGAAGAATTTGTCATCTCCGCGTCACCGTGCGGCGGTCCGGCTGCGGGTAAAAGGGCGGGGCAGTCGGCATTTCCGCCGCCGCATTCGGAGATTTGACGATGACCCTTCGTATCCTCGCCCCGCTCGCCGCACTGTCGCTCGTCGCCGTCCCCGCGATGGCCGCCACCGGCAAGGCGCCCGCCGCCAAGCATCACGTCGTGAAGAAGAAGACGGCCAAGACCGCCAAGACGACCAAGACGTCGAAGACCGCCAAGCCGGCAACCGCTGCTCCGGCTTCGGGCAACACGGCGTCGTAATCGCCTGCGGCGCCTCTCCTCGAGCGTCGCGGCCGGCGGGGAGCGGGAGCTTCCTGCCGGCCATTTTGACTCGACAAGGCGGCGTCGCGGACGTTCAGTTCCGGGGCATGTTGCTTTAGAGCATTTGGCGTGAACAGGACTCATCCGTTGAGGAAGGCGGGCCGCTCGCCCGCCCGCGGCTTCGGGCCTCGTCCGTGACCCGCAAGATCCTCGTCGTCGAAGATGACGCGGCGACCGCCGCCTATCTCGCCAAGGGGCTGACCGAGGCGGGCTATCGGGTCGAGACCTGCGGCACCGGCCGCGACGGGCTGTTCCTCGCCAGCGAGGGGGTGTTCGACCTGATCGTCGCCGACCGGATGCTGCCGGGGCTCGACGGGCTCGCCATGCTCGGCGCGATCCGCGCGGCGGGGATCGCCACGCCGGCGCTGGTCCTCTCGGCGCTGGGCACGGTCGACGATCGCATCGACGGCCTGCGTGCCGGCGCCGACGATTATCTCTGCAAGCCCTTCTCGTTCGGCGAACTCTCCGCCCGCGTCGAAGCGCTGATGCGCCGCGCCGAGCGCCCCGTCGGCGACGGCAAGCCGACCCGTCTCACCGTCGGCGACCTCGAGATCGACTTGCTTGCGCGCACCGTGGCGCGCCAGGGCCGCCCGATCACGCTCGGCGCGCGCGAATACAACATCCTCGAATATCTCGCGCGCCACGCCGGCCAGGTGGTGACGCGCACGATGATGCTCGAGAAGATCTGGAACTACCATTTCGACCCCGGATCGAACGTCGTCGACGTCCATATCGGCCGCTTGCGCCGCAAGCTGGAGGACGGGTTCGACAGCCCGATCCTGCACACCGTGCGCGGCGCCGGCTATCGCCTGTCGCCCGCCGCCTGATGCGCGTGTCGTTCACCGCGCGGCTCGCGCTGCTGGCGATCACGCTGGCGCTGCTGTCGAGCCTCGCGTCGGTGTTCCTGATCTGGAACGGCATCCACAACGATGCGATCGCCGCGCTGCGCCGCGACACGGTCGAGCAGGCGCAAGGCCTTGTCGCGGTCTATCGCCACGGCGGCTTTCCCGCGCTCGCGCAGGCGATCGACGAAGCGCGCGATCCGGAGGACGACACGCTGATCCTCGCAGTGATCGACGCGCGCGGCCGGCTGGTGATGGGGGTCGGCCCGGACGTGACGACGGTGCAGCCGGTGGTGCGGACTCCCTTCGCCATCGCCGTGCCGGGCAGCAAGCCGCCCTGGGCGGGGCGTGAGGCGGGGTTCGCCATCCACCGCGTCGGTCCCTATTGGCTGATGACCGGGCGTCTGCTCGACGATTGGGAGCAGGAGCAGCGCACGATCGCGCGCGTCGTCGGCCTCTCCATCCTGCTGGCGATCGCCACCGGCATCATCGCCGGGCTGCTGGTCACGCGCTTCGTCGGGCGGCGGCTCACGCGCATCGCCCGCGTCGTCGAGCGCGTGGGCGAGGGCGATTTTACGCGCCGGGTCGAGATCGTCGCCAATGGACGCGATGCGTTCGACCGCCTCGCGCAGCGGCTCAACGCGATGCTCGACCGCATCGAGCAGCTGGTCGGCGAATTGCGCGCGGTGACCGACTCGCTCGCGCATGATTTGCGCTCGCCGCTCGCCCGATTGCGCGCGCGGGCGGAAACCGCCTCGCTGGCCGAGGACGGTGCGCAACGCGACGCGGCGCTCGCGGGGCTGCTCCCCGAAACCGACACGATGATGCGCACGCTGACGACGCTGCTCGACATCAGCCGCTCGGCGGCGATGGGGCGCGACCGCTTCACCACGATCGCGCCGGCGACGCTGATCGCCGAGCTCGCCGAGCTCTACGCGCCGGCGATCGAGGAGGCGAACATGACGTTCACGGTCGCTATCGACGAAGGCATCCCGCCGATGCCGCTCCACCGTGAGCTGCTGTCGCAGGCGCTCGCCAATTTGATCGATAATGCGCTGCGCCATGCCGCGGGCGGCGGCGCGCTCGCCCTATCGCTGGCGCGCGAGGCCGATGGCGTGCGCTTCACCGTCGCCGACCGCGGCCCCGGCATCGGACCAGCCGACCGCGAGGAAGCGATGCGCCGCTTCGGCCGGCTCGACCGCGCGCGAAGCTCGCCCGGCGCGGGGCTCGGCCTGTCGCTGGTCGAGGCGGTCGCCCGGCTCCACGGCGGCCGGCTGGCGCTCGACGACAGCCACCCCGGCCTCGCCGCCAGCATCCTTCTGCCGTCGCCGTGACGGGCGCTTGACTCCGCCTCCCCGCGCGCCTAACTGACGCTTACTCCGACACACCGGTTTTCCGGCGGCGCTCTTGTGCGCTTGCCGGCAATCGTGCGTTTCGGATCGCAACGCGATGAGATGGGACGTGTGCGGCCATGCCGCGTCCTGTGGAGCTAGGAGACCCAAATTCATGGCACGTATTGCGGGCGTCAACATCCCGACCAACAAGCGCGTGGTGATCGCGCTCACCTACATCCACGGGATCGGACCGGCCAAGGCCAAGGCGATCACCGAGAAGCTGGGCATCACGCCCGAGCGCCGCGTGCAGGACCTGACCGATCAGGAAGTGCTGCAGATCCGCGAGACGATCGACGCCGATCACAATGTCGAGGGTGATCTGCGCCGCGAGACCGCGATGAACATCAAGCGGCTGATGGACCTCGCGAGCTATCGCGGGCTTCGCCATCGCAAGGGCCTGCCGGTCCGCGGCCAGCGCACGCACACCAACGCGCGCACCCGCAAGGGCAAGGCCAAGCCCATTGCGGGCAAGAAGAAGTAAGCGGCGCGCCTGACGGCCAGCCGCTTTTGCCTTCCAGCTTCTAGACAAGGTCAGGACATTCAATGGCACGCGAACCTCAGCGCATTCGTCGGCGCGAGCGCAAGAACATCACCGCGGGCGTCGCGCATGTGAACGCCAGCTTCAACAACACCATGATCACCATCACCGACGCGCAGGGCAATGCGATCTCGTGGTCGTCGGCCGGCATGATGGGCTTCAAGGGCAGCCGCAAGTCGACCCCTTATGCCGCGCAGGTCGCCGCCGAGGACGCCGGCCGCAAGGCTGCCGAGCACGGCGTCCGCACGCTCGAGGTCGAGGTCAAGGGCCCCGGCTCGGGGCGCGAATCGGCGCTTCGTGCGTTGCAGGCGGTCGGCTTCCAGATCACCTCGATCCGCGACGTGACCTCGATCCCGCACAACGGCGTCCGCCCCTCCAAGCGCCGCCGCGTCTAAATCCCGTGTCGGCCGCGCGCGGTTGATCGCGCTGCGCGGCCGGACCCTCCCACGGCCGGAGCAAGCCCCCGCTCCCGCCCAAAACCAAGGGGAAGCCCGTGTCTGTCAATGCAAAGAACTGGCAGGAACTGAAGAAGCCCAACGGCCTCGAGAAGAAGTCGGGCGGCGACGGCAAGCGCAAGGCGACCTTCGTTGCCGAGCCGCTGGAGCGTGGCTTCGGCCTGACGCTCGGCAATGCTCTGCGCCGCGTGCTGCTCTCGTCGCTTCAGGGTGCCGCCGTCACCTCGATCAAGATCGAGAACGTGCTGCACGAATTCTCGTCGCTGGCCGGCGTGCGCGAGGACGTCACCGATATCGTCCTCAACGTGAAGCAGATCGCGCTCAAGATGGAAGGCGAGGGCCCCAAGCGGCTCCAGCTTTCCGCCACCGGCCCGGCCGAGGTCAAGGCCGGCGACATCGCGGTGTCCGGCGACATCCAGGTGATGAACCCGGAGCTGGTGATCTGCCATCTCGACGACGGCGCGACGCTCAACATGGAGCTCACCGCCGATACCGGGAAGGGCTATGTCCCCGCGGTCGCCAATCGTCCGGCCGACGCGCCGATCGGCCTCATCCCGGTCGATGCGCTCTACTCGCCGGTGCGTCAGGTCAGCTACAAGGTCGATCCGACCCGCGTCGGGCAGGACCTCGATTACGACAAGCTGACGCTGACGGTCGAGACCGACGGCACCGTGACGCCCGACGATGCGCTGGCCTATGCCGCGCGCATCCTGCAGGACCAGCTCGCGCTGTTCGTCCATTTCGACGATTCGGCGATCGCCCATGCCGCGACGATCGGCCAGGCGGCTCCGGCCGCAGCGGAGACGCAGAGCGATACGCAGCAGATCAACCGCTATCTGCTCAAGAAGGTCGACGAGCTCGAACTCAGCGTGCGTTCGGCCAACTGCCTCAAGAACGACAACATCATCTACATCGGCGACCTCGTCCAGAAGACCGAGGCCGAGATGCTGCGGACCCCGAATTTCGGCCGCAAGTCCCTGAACGAGATCAAGGAAGTGCTGTCGTCGATGGGCCTCAGGCTGGGCATGGAAATCCCCGGCTGGCCGCCCGAGAACATCGAGGAAATGGCCAAGAAGCTGGAACAAGAGATTTTGGGCTGATTTCGCACCGGCGCAAGCGTGCTTGCGTCGGAGACGAAATCACGCCCGGCCGGCGGGCCGCAGGCCCGTCCGACGACGCGGAATTTACTTCCGCGTCGGGGCGAACAAAATTTCGGGGGAAGTGGAGAAAACCGCGCGACGGTCTCCACTTTCTCCACTTCAGGGCTTTGGGCGGTGGCCCGATTTCACCGCCCGGCCGGGAATACCTGACACGGTTCCCGGACGAACGTGAAGGAAGAAACAATGCGTCATCGTCTCGGCGGCCGGAAGCTCAGCCGCACCTCCGCGCATCGCGCCGCGCTGTTCCGCAACATGGCGGCCGCGCTGATCAAGCATGAGCAGATCACCACCACGCTTCCCAAGGCGAAGGAGCTTCGCCCCTATGTCGAGAAGCTGGTGACGCTCGCCAAGAAGGGCGGCCTGTCGAACCGCCGCCTGGCGCACGCTCGCTTGCTCGACGACGCGCAGCTCGCCAAGCTGTTCGACGTGCTCGCCAAGCGCTACGCCGACCGCAACGGCGGCTACACCCGCATCATCAAGGCCGGCATCCGCGCCTCCGACGCCTCGCCGATCGCGATCATCGAGTTCGTCGATCGCGACCCCGCCGCCAAGGGCCAGGATTCGGGCCCGGTGCAGGGCGAGGATTTCGACGAGGCGGCGTGACGCCTCGGCCATCCGATACGGAGGGGGCCGCGCCGCAAACACGGCGCGGCCCCTTTTCGTTTGTGATCGAGCGGTGTTCAGGTGCAGCACCTCCCTTCGCTCAGCACGAACGGGTAATGGAATTGCTGAAATGACCGAAAAGCTCACTTACCCCGACACCCAGCGCGAAGACCTCGTCGAGACGCACCACGGCGTCGCCATCGCCGACCCCTATCGCTGGCTCGAGAACGACGTGCGCGGCGACCCCCGCGTCGCCGAATGGGTCGCGGCGGAGAACGCCGTCACCGACGCCTATCTCGCGACGCTCCCCGCACGCGACCGCTTCCGCCGCCGCATCACCGAACTGTTCGACTTCGAACGCTTCGGCGTGCCGGTGAAGAAGGGCGGCCGCTATTTCTACGTCCACAATTCGGGATTGCAGAACCAGGCGGTCCTTTATGTCCGCGAGACGCTCGACGGCGACGGCCGCGTGCTGATCGACCCCAACAGCTGGTCCGACGACGGCGCCACCGCGCTCGGCGAATGGCTGCCGTCGGAGGACGGCGCCAAGCTGCTCTACACGATCCAGGAAGGGGGCGCCGACTGGCGCACCGTCCGCGTGCTCGACGTCGCGACCGGTGAGACCGCCGTCGACGAGGTTCATTGGGTCAAATTCTCCAACTTCGCCTGGGCGAAGAACGGCGCCGGCTTCTTCTATTCGCGTTTCCCGGAGCCAGCGAAGGGCGCCGCCTTCCAGCAGCTCAATCTCCACCACGCGGTCTATTTCCACCGCCTGGGCGACGATCAATCGGCCGACCGCCTCGTCTTCTCGACGACCGACCGTCCGCGCCTCAACCACGTCGCCGAGATCACCGACGACGGCAACTGGCTGCTCGTGTCGTCCTCCGAAGGCACCGACGACCGCTACGAGCTGACGCTGATCGACCTCACCTCGCCGCGCATGACCAAGCGGATCATCGTGCGCGGAATGGAGCATCACTGGTCGCTCGCCGGCAACCAGGGCGCGACCTTCTATTTCGTCACCGACCAGAACGCGCCGCGCCGCCGCATCGTGTCGATGGACGTCGCCTCGACCACGCGCATCCAGCGCGACGTCGTGCCGCAGGACGAGGCGGTGCTGGAAGGCGCGGCGCTGCTCGGCGGCGTGCTCGTCGCGCAATATCTGCGCGACGTGAAGAATGAGGTGCGCCGCTACACGCTCAAGGGCAAGCGCCTCGAGGATGTGGCGCTGCCCGGCATCGGTGCGGTGGCGGGGTTCGGCGGCAGCCAGGACGATCCCGAGACCTTCTACGCCTTCACCAGCTTCGCGACGCCGACGACGATCTATCGCTGCGACACTGCCACCGGCGAGAGCCGCGTCTGGGCGGCGCCCGAGCTTGGCTTCGATCCCGCCGATTATGCCGTCGAGCAGGTGTTCTTCACCTCGAAGGACGGCACGCGCGTGCCGATGTTCGTCACCTACAAGAAGGGCATCGCGCTCGATGGGACGAACCCGACGCTGCTCTACGGCTACGGCGGCTTCAACGTCAACATCCTGCCGTCGTTCTCGGTCAGCAACCTGGCGTGGCTCGAGATGGGCGGCGTCTACGCGGTCGCCAACCTGAGGGGCGGCAGCGAGTACGGCGAGGAGTGGCACCAGGCCGGCATGTTGGAGCGCAAGCAGAACGTCTTCGACGACTTCATCGCGGCGGCCGAGTTCCTGGTCGAGAAGGGCGTCACCACCCCCGACAAGCTGGCGATCCAGGGCGGGTCGAACGGCGGCCTCTTGGTCGGCGCGGCGATGACGCAGCGGCCGGAGCTCTTTGGCGCGGCGATCCCCGCCGTCGGCGTGATGGATATGCTCCGCTACCACAAGTTCACGATCGGCTGGGCCTG
>DASTWI010000008.1:0-76351 GCA_035776635.1 Sphingomonas sp.
GAATCTGCAGGCATCCTACGACTTACGGCGCACTCGCGCTGCGGAATGGACGAAGATCGAACCGCGCGTCCGCATTCTGGCAGCGGAGTAATTCGCCACGGTTAGATGCCGTCATCGTTCACGCGACGACAAACCCGCGCCCCACCAATGGCGCGACGAATGTCATGGTCGGTGGAGGAAGGGGTAGATTTCGCAGGATCGTTCCAATAGCGTCATCCCACTGATTGGAGCCTTTACTCCGCCGCCTCGATCCTTACCCCCGCCCGCGAATGATGCGCGTAGGTCTTCCACGTCGGGCGGTAATCGTCATCGGCCTGGTTGCCCCAGGTCGCCCAGTTCTTGCGCGTGCCGCGCGCGAACAGTTCGACGAACGGCCCCGGTGAGCAGGCCTCGATAATCTCGTATTGCTCGTCGGGCTTGCGCGAGTGCTCGCGCTTGCGCGTCGCTAGCAAATTCACTTGCCGCCGCCCGGGCGCCAGCGTGCGCGCATTCTTGCCGCGCACCCCGAACAGGATCAGCTCGGTGACGTTGCGGAAATAGAAGCCGACGCCGCGCCCGTCCGAGCCGCCGTCCTTGCGCACCTTGTGCCAGACAATGTTGGAAATGTAGCGGAAGCCCCAGCTTTCCATCACGCGCAGGCCCTCGGGCAACAGCGCGTTGGGCACCCAGAGATAGAGATGCGCCGGCTCGTCGGCGATGTCGGCGACCGGCAACGCGCAGATCTCGTCGAGCGTCATCGTGCCGTAGCGGTTGAGCCGTTTGTGCTCGGGCGCGACCTTGCCGGTGCGGTTCTGGAACTGCCACGGCGGATCGGCAAGGATCGTCCCGAACCGCCGCCCCCGCGCGGTGCGGATCAGATCGAGATGCGCGGCGAGGGGAGGGGAGGGGGAGAACATATGGGGATCTTCTGCTGGCTGAACGGCTAAGTCAAGGGCAGTTACGCGCCGACATCCTTACGCGCGTACCATTGAGTGTGTTCTCGCGAGAAGGCATTCTCGGCGTCGGCAACATATCTACTGAATAGCTCTTCCGCATTCGCCCTTACGAAATTTGCCTTGATGAAGGTGATTTCGTGGGCTGTCAGAGCGTATGAACTGGCCAATTCCTGATATCGCTTCACCTGTATCCAGCTAAAAATAGCTATGGGAATGGCGAAGAGAAAATCAACGGATATCAAATCGTCAACTCTCATCAAATTTATCAAAGAAACAACTAGAGCGGCGGTGCTCGCCAAGATAAGTCCGGCATACCATCGCTTTGAATAACTATTGTTAAATTTGGATTTCTTCCTATACCAAGAAAGTTGGTCTTCTAGTCTGCCTTGCATGTAAGCATCCCTTCTTTCTAGAAGGGAAGACATGCGTACCATTCTCATCTTGTTGGTGATAAGTTCGGTATTTTGTGATTTGTAGCGGAGAGCCGCAGCTTCATCATTCGAACGGAGCAATTCGTGCACTGATTTCTCAAATTTTGTGGCGTCCGTATCGTCAGCGCCGTCAAATGGCTCTGCGCGACAGCTATATCGCCAAGCCAACGTCTTAATGGATTCTGCTAAAGCTCTCGTGCCATACCAAATCTTTTGAGGCTTCCCAAACAACAAATAAGAAGAGCTTCCAATGACGACGGCGGAACAAACAATTTGGGTGATTATCGATGGATCGCGATTAAGGAAATTTGGAGCCATGCCGATCATTAGAGACGCAATAAGAACGGTTTTGGTAGCGAGAAGGAATTTTTTTTGTATCTCAATGGCCGTCGTATTTGAGTCTTGATAAAGGGCAGGGAAGTCGGTTTCAATCATAGCCTAGATCTTTGTAAACGCTGTCCTTATAATACCAATTAGTCTCAGATTTGTACTCCGTTGAATTTTCGGCATAGTTGTCCAGCGCAAATTTTATAATTCGAGCTCCGAAGGCTACATGCATCGCACCTTTCCCATTGAGGATCGGCGGACACCTGTCGGGATCGAATGATCTCCTTTTGTTGAGATTCGCCACGACGATCGGAATCCGCTTATCTAAGCAGGTCTCGATCTCCCATCTAACAAACCGATAAAGATTCTTAGTACTCTCGCCGCAGAGAACGACCGCCTGTTTGGTATTCTCGAGCCGAAGTCGCAGTCCGGCCTTTACATATGCCTCATCCTGCGCGCGCGGCATCTTTTGGATGTCGTGCGCGTCATAAAAGTTGAAATCGATGTGGCGGTTGGCTTTCCAGCCCTTCATGTAAGCGTAGGCCCACATGTCTTTGTCGCCATCGAAAATCGTATATGTTTTATTGCGGTAACCCATATTTTCTCACTCCGCCGCTATCCCCGCCTTCGAGAACATGTCGCCCTCGCCGCCCTCTTCCTCGTTCGCCGCAGGCCCAGCCTTCGCCTTCTGGCGCTTGTCGAAGCTGTCCCAAACCTCGTTCCAGTTGCCCCGCGTCGCGGCCTTCGAATATTCCGTCGCACGCTGTTCGAAGAAGTTGGCGTGCTCCACCCCGTTCAGCAGCGGCGCCAGCCACGGCAACGGGTGCTCGTCGATCAGGTAGATCGGCTTGAGGCCGAGCTGGCCCAGCCGCCAGTCGGCGATGTAGCGGATGTACTTCTTGATCTCCTTGGGCGTCATGCCGTTGACCGGGCCCATCTCGAAGGCGAGGTCGATGAAGGCGTCCTCGAGCCGCACTGTCGTCTGGCACTGGTCGATGATGTCGTCCTTGACCGACTTGGTCAGGCAATCGCGCTCCTTGGCGAAGGCGTGGAACAGGCGGATGATGCCCTCGCAGTGCAGGCTCTCGTCGCGCACGCTCCAGCTGATGATCTGGCCCATGCCCTTCATCTTGTTGAAGCGCGGGAAGTTCATCAGCATCGCGAAGCTGGCGAACAGCTGCAAGCCCTCGGTGAAGCCGCCGAACATCGCCAGCGTCTTGGCGATGTCCTCGTCGGTGTCGACGCCGAAGCGCTGCAGGTAATCGTGCTTGTCCTTCATCTCGGCATATTCGAGGAAGGCGCCGTATTCGCTCTCGGGCATGCCGATCGTGTCGAGCAGGTGCGAATAGGCGGCGATGTGGACCGTCTCCATGTTGGAGAAGGCGGCGAGCATCATCTTGATCTCGGTCGGCTTGAACACGCGGCCGTATTTGTCGTGGTAGCAATCCTGCACCTCGATGTCGGCCTGGGTGAAGAAGCGGAAGATCTGGGTGAGCAGGTTGCGCTCGTGCGCGGTGAGTTTCTGCGCCCAGTCGCGGCAATCCTCGCCCAGCGGCACCTCCTCGGGCATCCAGTGGATCTGCTGCTGGCGCTTCCAGAAGTCATAGGCCCAGGGATATTCGAAGGGCTTGTACTGCTTGCGGGCTTCGGTGAGGGACATGGGGGTTACTCCTGGGAGGCCGGGCGTTTGTGGATGAAGGCGTACAATGTGGTCTGGAGCGCGTCCGGCAGCAGCTTGTGCAGCAGCTTGAACGCGCCGAAGATCAGCGGTGAGCCGAAATGATAGGCCGGCTCCGACGAGGCGCGCCAGGCGTAGACGTCGGCCCTGGCCCCGAACCAGCGCCGCAGCGCCGCGCGCGTATTCATCCGGTATCGCGTGGGAAACACGTCCTCGGCCTTGCGATCGGGCTGGATACGGCGAAGCGAGCGGGCATGGAGCCGGTTCGGGACCATGCGCGCGGCGAGCGCGATATAGCCCCAGCTGTTGGGCGTCATCGCGCAAATCCAGCCGCCCGGCTTGGTGATCCGCAGCAGTTCGCGCGCCATCCATTCGGGATCGTCGACATGTTCGAAGACGTAGCGCGCGACGACGAGATCGAAGCTCTCGTCCTCGTACGGCAGCGGCTCGCCCGGGGTAAGCACCTCGGCACTGTCGAGATACGGGTTGGTGCGCACGACGGGGTCGATGTCGCACCCGTCCACCCGCGCGCAGCGGCCCTTGAAGTTGACCAGCCTGCGGCGATAGGCGACGGGATCGTCGATGATCTGTTCGCCGCGGCCGGCGCCGAAATCGAGCACTCGGTCGGCCGGCTTCAGCAGCGCGGCGATCTGCGAATAGAATGCGATCGACCCGTCGACATGGCTGAATCCGCCGACGCCCATTTCCGGGAAGAACCGCTGGCCGACGTGGCGGCGTTTCGGGGCCGTCTCGGTAAGTGGAGGTGCGTGATCGTTCATCTTGCTTCCAATGTTGACGGAGCGCGCATCAGCGCCGCTCTCGATAGATGGTCCTGGTGACGACCTTCGTCCCGCCGCGGTGGGCGCCGGCGCCGAACACCATGATGCCGAGGAAATAGCCGAAATCGTACCAGCCGCCGGTGTTGGGAACGGCGTAGATCGCGACGTCGGGCATGAACAGGCTCAGCACCCAGGCGACCGGGAAGATGAAGCCGTGCCACAGGCCGAGCAGGAAGCCGGGCGTGTCGGGGGCGTGCTGGACGGCGCTCGACACTTGATGGGCGCAGGCGGCGAGCGGGGTGAGGGGGGCGAGCGCAACCAAGCGGCGAGCGGCTCGTTTCACTCTCGACCCAACACGAGGAGGATGGCGATGGCCGATACCAGTAACATCAGGGAGCATATGAAGGTCGTGGGCGCGGACGGCGTTCACCTGGGCACGGTCGATCATGTCGACGGCGACCGCATCAAGCTGACCAAATCGGACAGCCCGCAAGGTCCCGGCGGTGAAGGAGCGCGGCACCACTACATCCCCGCGGGGCTGGTGGCGGAGGTCGAAGGCGACACCGTTCGGCTCAGCGCGACGGCGCAGAACGCGCAGGATTTGTTCGAAGAGGCGGAGTAGGCCTTTCGCCGGATAAGCCGCTGCCCGAGCCTCGGTTCGTATTGCACGAACCGGGGTTTGCTGCATTTGGGAGCGACTGGGTTCCATCGGCTCTTCCTTCTCTCGGCCACGCCGTCAGGCGGTCCGGCTACGCGGGTCCGCTAGCCGCCGTGGCGAGTCTTCGGAGTGCTTACGCAATCCGAAGCCGCCCGCACCTCACTGACACGCCAGGCATTCGTCGTAATCGGTTGTCTCGCCGAGCTCGAACCGGGGCTTTTCGATCGTGTTGTCGGCCTCGACCCCGCCTGCGAAGCCGGCGCGCTGGACCGATTTGCTGCGCAGGTAATAGAGCGACTTGATACCCAATTCCCACGCGCGGAAGTGGAGCATCAGCAGGTCCCATTTCTCGACGTCGGCGGGGATGAACAGGTTGAGGCTCTGCGCCTGGTCGATGTACGGCGCGCGGTCGCCGGCCAGTTCGAGAATCCAGCGCTGGTCGATCTCGAAGCTGGTCTTGAAGCAATCCTTCTCCTCCTGGCTCAGGAAGTCGAGATGCTGGACCGAGCCGCCGCGCTCGAGGATCGAGCTCCACACCGCGTCGGTGTTCTTGGCCTTCTCGATCAAGAGCTTTTCGAGATAGGGGTTCTTGACCGACCACGATCCGCTCAACGTCTTGTGGGTGTAGATGTTGGCCGGGATCGGCTCGATGCACGCCGAGGTGCCGCCGCAGATGATGCTGATCGATGCCGTCGGCGCGATCGCCATCTTGCAGCTGAAGCGCTCCATCACGCCCTGCTCGGCGGCATCGGGGCAGGGGCCGCGCTCAGTGGCGAGGTGCATCGAGGCTTCGTCGACCTGCGCGCGGATGTGCTTGAAGATCTTGAGGTTCCAGCTCTTGGCCATCGCGCCCTCGAAGGGCAGGCCGCGCGCCTGGAGGAACGAGTGGAAGCCCATCACGCCGAGCCCCACCGACCGCTCGCGGCTCGCCGAATAAGCGGCGCGCGCCATGCCGGGCTCGGCGCGATCGATATAGTCCTGCAGCACATTGTCGAGGAAGCGCATGACGTCCTCGATGAAGCCCTTCTCGTCCTTCCACTGGTCCCAGGTCTCGAGATTCAATGAGGAGAGGCAGCACACCGCGGTGCGATCGTTGCCGAGGTGATCCTTGCCCGTGGGCAGCGTAATCTCGCTGCACAGGTTCGAGGTCGAGACCTTGAGGCCCAGCTCGCGATGGTGCTTGGGCATGTTCTTGTTCACATGGTCGGCGAAGACGATGTACGGCTCGCCGGTGGCGAGGCGGGTCTCGACCAGCTTCTGGAACAGCGCGCGCGCATTGACCGTGCCGCGGACCGAGCCGTCCTTGGGGCTCTTCAATTCCCAGTCGGCGCCGTCGCGCACCGCCTCCATGAAGGCGTCGGGGATCAGCACGCCGTGGTGGAGGTTGAGCGCCTTGCGGTTGAAGTCGCCCGAGGGTTTGCGGATTTCGAGGAACTCCTCGATCTCGGGGTGCGAGATGTCGAGATAACAGGCGGCCGAACCGCGGCGCAGGCTGCCCTGGCTGATCGCGAGCGTCAGCGAATCCATCACGCGGACGAAGGGGATGATGCCGCTGGTCTTGCCGTTGAGGCCGACCGGCTCGCCGATTCCGCGGACATTGCCCCAATAGGTGCCGATGCCGCCGCCACGCGAGGCCAGCCAGACGTTCTCGTTCCAGGTGTCGACGATGCCGTCGAGACTGTCGGGCACCGAATTGAGGAAGCATGAGATCGGCAGGCCGCGCCCGGTGCCGCCGTTCGAGAGGACGGGCGTCGCCGGCATGAACCACAGCCGCGAGATATAGTCGTAGAGCCGCTGCGCATGCGCCTGGTCGTCGGCATAGGCCGAGGCGACGCGGACGAACAGGTCCTGGAATGATTCGCCGGGAAGCAGATAGCGGTCCTTGAGCGTGTCCTTGCCGAACGCGGTCAAGAGGTCATCGCGACCGTGATCGACCTCGAGCGGATAGGGTTCGGGTGGCGCGGTGCGCGGCTGGCCGGCGTCAGCCAGCACCCCGGTGACGGTGGCGACTGCGCTCGTCGCAGCTGCCTCGATCGCGTCGGTGGCCATGTCGTTCCGGCTCTCCTGCCCGTCCCTGAAGTCCATCGTCCGCCTCCCTTACTCGTGGCACCTTCGTTCCCGGTCCGTTCGAATCGGAGGCGAGCCTCCACGATACACCCGGACCCATCCGGCGGGGAGAAAAATCCCCCGCCGCGTCGGGCAAAGGGGCGCACAAAGTGCTGCTGCGAATATAGGATCGCAGCCACTGTATCACCAGTGATTGGGTCGGCCCCCTGCCGTAGCCACAATAGATTGTGCCAAACCCGGTCGCGACGCAAGACCGTAAATCCGCCTTAACGGACTCGGTTCGTCGCTGATATGACTCGGTTCACGGCAGCGACGAAGCGTTGCAGCGCAGCGACGCGCGGAGTTGCGCGGCTTTGCGAAAATGCAAGCGAACATGCGGAGAACGAAAAAAATTTCGGCACCCAGCAGCTGTCAGGGGCACCTGAATCGATCCCGTTTATTCAGGCCTGCCGCGAAGAGCCGCGAAGAGCGGCGAACGGTCCGGCGAGGCCGGCGCGAGTTGCCTGCACTCCTCCTTCGCGAGAGTTCGTCCGTCATCGCGCAGAACGTTGGAAGAAGAGCTTGCGGATGCTGATCATCACCGTGCGGCCGAGCGGGTCGAGATAATCGGGCTGGTAGCTGATCGGAGTCGCGCCGGTCGCATCGGTCACGCGCTGGCGGCTGTCGAGCAGGTTGTTGGCCGACAGCGTGATCCTGAGGCCTCGTGCCCAGGGGTGCTTCGCCGCGAAATGCATCTGATTGCCGAGGTCGGCGAACAGGCGGAGGTTGAACGTCGCGAGCGAAGAGAAGGTCAGCAGCTCCGGCGCGGCGGGGGTGCCGCCGTTGACATGGGTGCCGCTCTGCCAATTGACCCGCAATTGCGCGCCGAGCCCGTTATTGAAATAGCCGAGCCGGCCCTGGACCTGATGGCGCGGTTCGCCCCCGCCCGTGCCGGTAGTGTCGCCGTGGAGCAAGTCGAGCACGGGCAAGCCGCCGCGCAGCCGCACCTGATCCTCCAGCCGCCAGGTGTGGTAGACCGAGACCTGAATACGGCCGCCTCCGCCGCCGCGTCCGCCGCGCCGCCCGAAACCGCGGAAGCCGCGGGCTTCGTTGCCGTCATTTCCGGCGCGATGCTCGCCCGAATTGCCGCTGGCCGGCTTGTCCGACTGGCCGCCGGATTGCGATTGCCCGGTCTCGTGATCGCGCCCCGGTGCAGCGGTTGCGTCGGTCGGGGCAGCGTCGTCGCGGCGCCGCCGGCGCAGCCCGGCATACGGGTTCGGGCCCTCGCCGTTGCGATATGCCGCCATCTCCTTTTGGAGCTTCGACTTGAGCGGGGCGGAGAAGTTGAAGCCCCAGCGGAAGGTCTTGACCCGTTCCTCGTCGAAATTGACCGGGCGCGCATCGATGCTGACGAGGTCGCCGCCGGGTCCGCGGACGAAGCGGTCGGGGAAGGCGGCCTCGATCGCCGCGGTCGGCGCCGGGAGGTTGGCGATCGGGTTGTCGGTTCGCGTCGCGGTGTAGGTCGCGATCAGCCTGAGGTCCTTGTCCGCGAACGGCTTCACGTTGAGCTCGGCCTCGAAGACATGCTTGGTGTCGGCGGCGAGGTTGGGGTTGCCGCCGCTGATCCGAGTGATGTCCACCGTGCGCCCGGCCACATAGTCGAACACGCGGCGGTTGGGCGTGCTGACCACCGGATTGCCGAGCTGCTGAGCGGTCGGTGCATCGTGCTTGTCGGTCCAGGAGACGACCGTGCGCACCGCCTCCAGCGGCGCCCAGTTGAAGCCGTAGCCGATCCGTTCGAGCGTGCCGAAGTCGGAAAGATGGTGCGCGGCGAGGTTGAGGTTGAGCGAGAAGTCGCCGAGCGGTTGCAGGATGGCGCGCGCGCGGCTGGCGATCGGCACGTCGAGGTTGAACCGGCCCTCGACGATGTCGCGCGACACGTCGCCCGATTGCGCGACGCCCGAGCGGATCGAGCGGCTGGTGAAGTCGCTGGTCGAGACGCCGACGTGCCAGCTCGTCTGCACCTTGCCCGCGGGAAGCGAGAAGGGCGAGCCGTTGACCAGCGCGTTGATCTCCCCGCTGTTCGAAATCGAGCGGGCGAAGTTCGACGCGCCCGGCCCGATCAGCGGCGGCGCGAGCGGGCCGAACGGGTTGACGGCCGGGTCGCCCGCGTCGATCGCCGCTTGCAATGCGCTCGCCCCGATCGACCGGTCGGTGAAGGTCTTGCTGTCGGTGCGGTCGTAATTGCCGGTGACGTTCCAGTTCCACTTGGCGGCCGAACCGTTGAACGTCATGCCGAGGTGCGTGTCGATCGACTGGCTCGACTGCTGGAGCGGCATACCGGGATCGACATAGCGGTTGAGCGTCACCGCGTCGGAGAAAGGCGAGAAGGGGTTCCCCGCGGGCAGCGACAGCGCGACGCCGGGCAGGCCGAGGTCGTCCTTGCTGTCGGTATATTCGAGCCGGCCGTTCACCGTCGCCGAGACGTTGCCGAAGATCGTGCGGGCATAGACCGCGTTGGCCGAGAAATCGCGGCTCCACGGGATCAGCGTGCGATAGGGCGAGAGATCGCTGACATTGGCCTGGTTGGCGGTGGCGGCGAAATCGGCGAGCGACGGCGCGCCGCCCGCGGCCGACGCGGGGACGCCGGCGATGGTGACCGGCTCGCCGGCGATGGCGCTGAGCGCGGGGTCGATTTCGCTCGCGCCGCGCGCCGGGGTGATGTTGCCGACGAGGTCGAAGGCGCCGTCGAGCGGCTTGCCGGTCACGTCGCGCTCGCTTTCGAGCAGCTTCGAGGTCTGCTGATAATCGAGGTTGAGGTTGAACCGGCCGGTCGGCGTGATGTTGACGACGCCGAGCCGCGCGCGCGGCGTTGCGGTGCCGCCCTCGGTCGCGACCTTGTCGTTGAGCTGGATCGTGGTCGAGCGGAAATGGCGGCGCAGCACGATGTTGACGACCTTCTGGTCGGCGCTGAAGCCGTATTCGAGCGCGACCTGCTCGGGCAGGATATCGACGCGCAGGATCGCCTCGGTCGGCAGGTCGCGGATCTCGTGGAAGCTCGAGATGCGCTTGCCGTTGAGCAGGATCGCGGGCGGGCCGCTGCCGCGTGCGCTCTGCGTTTCCGGGGCGAGCTCGTCGATCAGGTCGGAAATCGAGTCGACGCCATAGGCGCGCACGTCGGCGGGGCCGAGCTGAAGCTCGGGCTGCACGTCGCCGACCACCTGGCCGGGCGGCACCCGGCCGGTGACGACGATGTCGCCGGGGTCGGCATAGTCGTCGTTCGAATCCTCGGCAGAGGCGCCGCCGCTCTGGCCAGCGGCGTGGCCACCGGTGTCAGGGGCGGGCGCCCGCTGTGCGCAGGCGAGCGCGGGCCAGGCCGCCAGCATTACCCCTGCGCTCCATACCCACACCCGCATTGAAAACTCCCTGACGAATCACGTTTCGCCGAGCCGTAGCGGCAATTTGTCGCAAGAGTTTCGCAAGGCGGGGGTGGGGCGGAGGAATTTTCGCGGCACTCCGTTCGTCCCGAGTAGCCATCGAGCTTGTCGGGATAGCATATCGAGGGACATGCCGAGTGAGTGTGTCTCGATATGGATTCTCGACTTCGCTCGAACCCTATTCGACACGAACGGGGGCAAAAAAATCCCGCCCCGGCCGGAGCCGGGGCAGGAGTTGGGGAGGACTATTGCGCCGCTGCGGTCTCGGTCGGCTGGGCGGCGGGGCCGGTCCAGCCGCCGGCGGTAGCGACGTAGAGGCGGGCGACGTTGACGAACTGGCGCGCGCGCGCCTCGACCAGGTTCATCCGCGCGCGCTCGTAGAGCCGCTGCGAATCGAGGATCTGCAACAGGCCCGAGTTGCCGATCTGGAAGCTGCGCCGCGACAGCTGCAGCGAATGCGCCGCGACGCCGACCGATTCGTGCTGGTTGGCGACCGAGCGCGCGTCGCTCTGGATCGCGTCGAGCAGGTCGGCGGTCTGGCGGAAGGCGTCGAGCACGGTCTGGCGATAGGTCGCCGCGGATGCCTTGGCGCGCTCGACGGCGGCGCGCTTCTGCGCCTTGAGCGTGCCGCCGTGGAAGATCGGTGCGGTCAGCCCGCCGAACAGGTCGAACCCGCGATAGGTGCTCGAAAAGAGGTTGCCGATCGACGGCGCCCCCTGGCTGTAGGTGCCGCCGAGCGTGATGTCGGGATAGAGCGCCGCCGTCGCCACGCCCACCGCTGCGGTAGCGGCGTGGAGGTCGGCCTCGGCCTGGAGGATGTCGGGGCGCTTGTGGACCAGCGCCGAGGGCAGCGTGACGGGAATCGAGGCGGGCAGCGTCAGCGTGTCGAGGTCAAAATCGGTGGGACCGAGCTCGGACGGGGTCACGCCGATCAGCGTCGCGAGCAAGTGGCGCGCCTCGTCGAGCTCCTGGTTGAGCTGCGGAATCCCGCCGCGGTCGGCCTGATATTGGCTCTGGGCGTTGAGCACCTCGGTCAGCGTGCCTTCGCCGGCTTGCTTGCGCTTCTGCGTGAGATCGACGTTGCGCTGATCGTCGGCGAGCAGCGCGTTGGCGGTGTCGATCCGCGCGCGAATCGCGGCGATCGTCAGCACCTGGTTGACCACCTGCCCTGCAAGCGTGAGGTGCGCAGCCTCGGTCTGGCGCAGCTGCGCCTCGGCTTCCGCGGCGGCCTGCTCGACGCGGCGGCGGTTCTTGCCGAACAGGTCGAGGTCGTAGCTGATCCCGCCGCCGACGGTGTAGAGGTCGAAAACCGGATTGCTCGACAGCCCCGGCAGCGCGCCCGGCTGGAAGCCGAACGCGGCGAGGTTGGCTTCCTGATGCTCGGCGCGGGCGTTGGCATCGACCTGCGGCAACTCGCGGCCGCGCGCGGCGGCGACTTCCTCGCGCGCGGCGGCGAGCGTCGCGTTGCTCGCCTCGAGGCTGGCGTTGTGCGCGATCGCGCGATCGACCAGCGCGTCGAGTTCGGGCGAGTTGAACGCGGTCCACCACCTGAGCTCCGGCCCGGCGCCGAAGGCGGCGGCGGGGCCGGGGGCGGGGGTCACCTTCGCGTCGGCGGGCGAGGTGTAGGCGGTCGCGCTCGGCGCGGCGGGGCGCTCGAAGTCCGGGCCGACGGTGCAGCCGGCGAGCGTCGTCGCGGCGGCGAGGCCGAGGAGGGCGGCGCGGAACCTTGGGAAAGCAGTCATTGTCCGGGTCAGTCCATGTGCATCGTCATCTGCTCGCCTTCGGCCTTGCGGCGCGGCGGGCGCATGAACAGGATCATCGGCGAGATGACGATGATGATGAGGAACAGCGCGTAAAAGGCGTCGATATACGAGACCATGCTCGCCTGCCGCGTGATCTCGGCGTTGAACGCGGCGAGGCTGTGGACCGACGAGAAGTCGAAATTCGGCATCGACCGCGCGATATTGGGATTGTCGGGCCGCACGCCCTCGACCAGCCGCGAATGCACCGTCGCGGCGTTGCGGATCGTCATCGCCTGCAGCACCGAGATGCCGATCGACGATCCGACATTGCGGATCAGCGTGAACATCGCGGTGCCCTCGTTGCGGTATTTGGGGTCGAGCGTCGCGAAGGCGATCGTCGACAAGGGCACGAACACGAGCCCGGTGCCGAGCCCCTGGATGAACCCGGTCGAGACGACCAGCGATTCGTCCATGCCGAGCGAAAAGCCGCTCATGTCGTAGGTCGACCAGGCGACCAGCGCCATGCCGACGCCGATCAGGATGCGCGGATCGACGCGCTTGATGAGCTGCCCGACCAGCACCATCGACACCATCGTGCCAAGCCCGCGCGGCGCGGTGACGAGCCCGGTCGTCACCACCGGATAGCCCATCAGCGTCTCCAGCATCGGCGGCAGCAGCGCGAGCACCGAGAAGATCAGCACGCCGAGGAAGAAGCCGAACAGCGATCCGAACAGGAAGTTGCGGTCCTTGAACAGGGCAAGGTCGATGAACGGCCGCTTCGCGGTCAGCGTGTGGACGATGAACAGGTAGAAGAAGGTGCCCGACGCCACCGCCTCGGCGCAGATTTCGAGGCTGGAGAACCAGTCCTTCTGCTGCCCGCGGTCGAGCATCATCTGCAGCGAGGCGATGCCGAGCGCGAGCATCGCGAAGCCGAACAGGTCGAGCCGGATACGCTCCTTGCTTTTCGTTTCGGCAAGGAAGAACCACAGGCCGGCGAAGGCGAGCGCGCCGACCGGCAGGTTGATGTAGAACACCCAGCGCCACGAATAGGTGTCGGTCAGATAACCGCCGAGCGCCGGGCCGATGATCGGCCCCAGGATCGCTCCCATGCCCCATACCGCCATCGCCGGGCCGTGGCGCTCGGGCGGGTTGATGTCGAGCAGGATCGCCTGGCTCATCGGCACCAGAGCGGCGCCGAAGATGCCCTGGAGCAGGCGGAAGCCGACCAGCTCGAACAGGCTGGTGGCGATGCCGCACAGCCCCGAGGCGATGGTGAAGCCGACGATCGAATAGAGCATCAGCCGCTTGCGCCCGAACCGGCTCGCCAGCCAGCCGGTCAGCGGGGTCATGATCGCCGCGGCGACGATATACGAGGTCAGCACCCAGGTGATCTGGTCCTGCGACGCCGAGACGCTGCCCTGCATGTGCGGCAGCGCGACGTTGGCGATTGTCGAATCGAGCGAGTTCATCACCGTCGCCGCCATCACCGACGCGGTAATGAACCGGCGCGTTCCGGTCGCAGGATAGGAGTGCGCCTCGGCAGCCATTATCGTGCGGCGGTCGCCTGGGCGTGGCCGTCGTCATGCGCCGGGGTCGAGGGCGGGGTGTCGGGCCCGAACAGGTGCCGGACGTGGCCGGTATCGACCGTCACCTCGACGCTGAGGCCGGCGTGGAGCGGCACGTCCGAGGGCGGATTGTCGATCGCAATTTCGACCGGAAGGCGCTGCACGACCTTGACCCAATTGCCCGTCGCGTTCTCCGCCGGCAGCACCGCGAAGCTGTTGCCGGTGCCGGGTGAAAAGCTCTCGACATGGCCCTTGAGCTTGAGGTCGGGATAGGCATCGACCTTGATCTCGGCGGGCTGGCCGAGGCGCATGTAGCGCAGCTGGTTCTCCTTGAAGTTGGAGACCACCCAGATGCGCGTGCCGGCGAGGGTGAACACCGGCTTCGACGCCTCGACATAATCGCCGACCTGGAGCTGATCGACATTGGCGACGATCCCCTCCTGGGCTGCGCGGATCACCGTGTAGGAGAGATTGAGCTTCGCGCGGTCGAGCGCGGCTTGCGCCGCGCGCACGCCCGGCTGCTGGTCGAGCGGCGCATTGACGTCGCCGGTCAGCTGCGCCTCGATGCTCTCGTTGGCCTGATGCGTGCTCTGGATCGCCGCGCGCGCGTTCTGGAGGGCGAGCACCGCCTGGTCGTATTGCGCCTGGCTCGAGATGCCCTCGGCGAGCAGTTCCTTCTGCCGCGCCGCTTCGCGCTCGGCATAGCGGACCTTGTCCTGCGCGGCGGTGAGGTCGGCGCGGCCCTGACGGTATTGCGCGCGGAGCGACCCGACCTGGGTGCGCGCATTGGCGAGCTGCGCTTCGGCCTGCGCGACCGCGGTCTCGAACGGCGCGGGGTCGAGCCGGAACAGCACCTGGCCCTTGGCGACGTGCTGGTTGTTGCGCACTTCGACCGCGATCACCCGGCCAGCGACATTGGGGCTGACCGACACGAGCCCCGATTGCAGGAAGGCGTCGTCGTTCGATTCATACCGCCCGCCGTGCAGATAAAAGGCCAATGCGGCAATCAGGATGACCACCGGCGCGAGCAGCAGCAGCGGCTTGCGCAGGCTGCGCTTGCGGCGCTCCTCCTTCAGGTCCTCCTGTTCCTCGGCGATGAATTCGTCACCGACCACATCGTGCCCCTCCATCTGCGGATCGTCCGGCCCCAGCGCGGGATCGGTCTCGAATGAAGGCGTGCGGTCGGCCACGGTTCTACCCCTGTCGAAAAAGGCGTGCGCGAACAAAGAAATGCGCCGCCCCCGCGGGCGAGCGCGGGAACGGCAGCGGAGATATAGTGCGCCGCACAATTAGGCCTAATGATATTTCGTCCTTTCGTGTATGAATGCTGCTCATGCTGGAAGTCGACTTGAACTTGCTGCGGGTGTTCGACACGCTTTACGAACTGCGCAGCGTGACACGCGCCGCGGCGCGGCTGGGGCTGACGCAATCGGCGGTGAGCCATGCGCTGAGGAGGCTACGCGACGGCCTCGACGATCCGCTGTTCGTCCGCGCGCCAGGCGGGCTGCAGCCGACCGCGCGCGCGGCCGAGATCGCGCCGGGGGTGCGCGAAGGGCTGGCCCAGTTGCGCGGCGCGCTGTCGCCGACGGTGTTCGATCCGGCGACCGCGGTGCGGCGCTTCACTATCGCCGCGGGCGCCTATTTCTGCGCATTGCTGGTCCCCGAGCTGATCGCGCGGGTGCGTGCCGCGGCGCCCGAGGTGATGCTGCGCATCGTCCCGCTCGGCCCCGATCTGATGACCGAGCTCGACGAAGGCGGGATCGATCTGGCCTTCGGCGCCTTCACCCGCGTGCCGTCGCGGCTGAGCACCGAACCGCTCTATCGCGAGGAGCTGGTGTGGATTGCAGCCGCCGGCAGCCCGCTCGCGACGACGCCGTTCGATCACGTGGCGTTTGCCGCGGCGCCACGGCTCGCGATCTCCGCCGGCCGGCCGTTCGAGACGCTGCGCAGCGCGGTTCCCGAAGGCGTGCTCGAACGCAAGCTGATCGCCGACGCAGGCGAGACGATGGTTGCCGGGCAGGGCGGGGACGGCGTGGTCTATGATTCGTTGACTGCGATCGCAATCGTCGCGCGCACCGACATGGTTGCGCTGGTCCCGCGCCGCTTCGCCGAACGCGACGGCGGCGAGCAGGATGTCGCGATGCTCGACGCGCCGGGCGAGGGCGGCGGGGTCGACCTGGTGATGCTGTGGCACGGCAAGTTCGAGGACGACGCCGGCCTCGCCTGGCTGCGCGGCGTGATCCGGGAGGTGGTCGCCGGGTTTTGAGCGCTGCCCTGCGCTTCCATCCCTCTTCCGTTCGGTTCGAGTGAAGAACCATTGCCGATCGGAGCCGAGGCCTTCCCGCTCCGCTCGAAACCGTGTCCCGACTTCGCTCGACGCGAACGGGGAGGGTGTGAAGGTTTCCTGCTCTCCGGCTCAGCCCTAGAAGGCCGCCATGACCTTGACCCTCGACCGATTCGACCTCGACGCATTCGTCGCCGCCACGCTCGCGGAGGACCTGGGCGACGGAGGCGACATCACGTCGGCGGCGGTCATCCCGGCCGAGGCGCGCTTTTCAGGCACCATGGCGAGCCGCGATGCGATCACCGTCGCCGGGCTGCCGATCGCCGAGGCGTTCTTCCGCGCGCTCGACCCCGATGTGCGGATCGAGCGGCTGGTCGAGGACGGCGCGCGCGTTTCCGCGGGAACCCACCTGATGCGGCTCGATGGCAAGGCGCGCGCGCTGCTCACCGCCGAGCGGTCGGCCCTCAACACGCTGCAGCACCTTTCCGGCATCGCGACGCTGACGCGCGCTTATGCCGACCGCATCCTCGGCACCGGCGCGACGCTGCTCGACACGCGCAAGACCATCCCCGGTCTGCGCGTGCTGGAGAAACATGCGACGCGGATGGGCGGGGCGACCAACCATCGCATGGGGCTGTGGGATGCGGCGATGATCAAGGACAATCACGTCGCGGTGGCCGGCTCGGTCGGGGAGGCGGTCGCGCGCGCGAAGGCGGCCGGGATCGCCTCGATCATCGTCGAGGTCGATCGCATCGACCAGATCGAGCCGGCGCTCGCCGCGGGAGCGACGCACCTGCTGCTCGACAACATGGCGCCGCCGGTCCTGCGCGGCGCGGTGACACTGGTCGGCGGGCGCGTGCCGACCGAGGCGTCGGGCGGCGTCACGCTGGAGACGATCCGCGCGATCGCAGAAACCGGCGTCACCTATGTCAGCGTCGGCCGACTCACCCAGTCGGCGCCGGCGGCCGACATCGGGCTCGATTTCCGGATAAGCGGCTGAAACGATTGCGTCCCCTGTTCCGGCGGTTAGGGTGGCACCGGGCATAGACAGGGGGAGTGATTCGCATGGACAGGCCAGCCTCGATCGTTCGCTTCGAGCAACTCTATCTCGCCGGCTTCGCGGTGGGCGTGATCAACACCGTCATCTCGTGGTCGGCCTCGCAGGAGCGGCTGGCGGCGAGCATCGCGATGTTCGGACCCGCCTTTCTGCCGATCGCGATGGCGATCGGGTTCGCGATCACGCTGCTGCTCTGGTATTTCATCGCGCGGCGCGGCAGCGCGATCGCCAAGTGGATCGCCACGGTGTTCGCCGCCTTCGCCGCGATCGGGCTGGTGATCGGCCTCGTCCGGCTGCTCGGCGGCGGTGGCGCGTTCTCGGTATCGGCGGTGCTCGGCTATGTCGCGTCGCTGCTGCAGATCGCCGCGGTGACGTTCCTGTTCCGGCCCGACACGCGCGCCTGGTTCGGCGAGCCGGCGGCGGAGGGCGCGGCGGACGAAGCGCTCTGATGCGCGGGGTCGTCCTGACCGCAGCGGCGGCCGCGGCGGTGCTGCCGGCGGCGGCGGCGCATGCGCAGGCCTATGCCTGCGCGGTGCCGACGACATTGCCGCAACCGCGGCCCGAGCTGCCGAGCCGTAGCGAGCCCCGGCGCGTGCTGCCGATCGGCGGCTATACGCTGGCAATCCGCTGGGCGCCGCAATATTGCCACGCCAGCGCGCGCGATCGCGATGCGAAGTTCGCCTGCGGCAGCGGCAATCGCTTCGGCTTCACGCTGCACGGGCTGTGGCCCGACGGCGTGGGCAAGGCCTGGTCGCAATATTGCCGCGCGACGTCGCTGCTGCCGCGGCCGGTGATCGCCGCGCATCTTTGCGCGACGCCCTCGGTGCAGCTGATCCAGCACGAATGGGCCAAGCACGGCACCTGCACGACCGACACGCCGGCGCGGTTCTTCGCACGCTCGCGCGCGCTGTATGCGCGGCTGCGCTATCCCGACATGAACGCGCTGTCGCGGCGCCGCAGCCTCACCGCCGGCCAGTTCGCCGCGGCGCTGGCGCGCGCCAACCCGGGGCTTCGGCCCGAAATGATGCGCGTCACGGCGAACCGGCAGGGCTGGCTCGAGGAAGTGTGGCTATGCCTCGACAAGTCCTATCGCTATCGGCGATGCCCTTCGTTCCAGGGCGGCCTGCCGGCGACGGCGCGGATCAGGATCTGGCGAGGGGTGCGGTAGGGGGGCGCCGTCACCCTGAACGTGTTTCAGGGTCCAATGCGAGATCGAAGCATCTCGCGGCCCTGCACCTTGGATGCTGAAACAAGTTCAGCATGACGGTCAGCCGTCGATCACCACGCTCGACGGATGATGGCGGTCGAGGTGGCGCTTGATCATGCGCAGGTTGCGCGTGTTCGACCGGAAGAAGAAGTCGGGCACCGCACCGACCCAGGGGATCAGCCCCAGGAGCCAGTCGACGCCGACATTGCCCGCCATCCGCGTCATCTGCCATTTCGACATGCCGACGTTGCGCGCCTCCCAGACCAGCCACGCGCCGAGCGCCGCGGCGACGGTGTCGCCGGCGATCGGTATGAAATCGAGGATGACGTCGAGCCCGAAGCGGCGGTTGGTGCCGGGGACGCGGACCAGCCCCTCGAGCAGATATTCCATGCCTTCGAGCCGCCGCCGCACCGAGGCGGGATCACGGCCCATAGCCGCAAGGCCTGCGGCGAAGTGCGGGGGCATGCGCGTGGTTTGCTGTGCCATCATACCTACGTGGGTGGGCTGCGCAGCCGCGTCAATGGATGCCAGGCGCGCGCATTGGCCTGCCACAGGTCGAGCCCCGGGCCGACCATCGACCAGCGCAGCGGTTGGGCGAGCGGGATGAACGCGGTGTCATGAGTGAGCGCTGTGTCGGCGGCGGCGAGCGCCTGACCGCGCGCCGCGAGCGTCGGAGCGGTTCGTGCCGCCTCGATCGCCGCCTGCGCCTCGTCGCTGCACAATGCGCAGGCGTTGACGAGATACCAGCGCGCATTCTCGATCGGCGCGACCGCGTCGACCAGCCTGAGGTCGGCATCGGCGTCGATCGGCACGCGCTCGGGCGTGATGCCGACCGCGAGCAGCGCGGCGCCCACCGCACCGTAGAGGACGGTGGCGCCGGGCCCGTCCGGCAGCGCGATGCGCACCACCGGCGCCGGATGGCCGCCGTCGCGCCACACGCCGACGCGGCGCTGCGCCTCGGCGCGACGGGCGTCGAGCGGCAGGCTCGCCCAATCGGGCTGGGCCGGGGGCGCGGCCGAATCGAGCTGCGCCGGCAGTAGCGCGGTCGCCGCCGGCCAATCGGGCGCGATGCCGGCAAGCAGCGCGTCGCGGTCGATCGCTTCGGCGATGGCGGCGCGGTTGGCGGGATCGGCGAGGAAGCCGTCGCGGCTGACCACCGCCAGCCCGAACAGCCCGACCGCGGGGTCGCGGTGCAGGCTCGACGGCGGCACGCTGGTGCCGGCGATCAGCGGCCAATCGAGGAAGCTGCCTCCCGTCACCATGTCGGACTTGTGCTCGGCAAAGCGCACGATCGCGAGCGATGCGCGCTCGCCGATCAGCACCACGTCGTCGGCCGGCCCGGGCTTAGGCGCATCGTCGTCGAGCGCGCGATCGGGGTCGTAGCCGGGCGCGAGCACCGCCCCGCCGCCGGCGATCTGCCGCTTCAAGACCATCGGGCCCGACCCGCCTGGCGGATTCGCACGGTAGATGCCGAGCTCGGGCTGGGCGAGCAGCCGCAGGAAGTCGGGCCGCGGGCGGGCGAGGTGGATCTCGATCACCTCGGGTGTCATCGCGACGACCTGATCGATCGCGGAAAGATAGGGGGCGAACGGGCTGCGCGACCGCGCGCCGAGCTGGCGGCGCAGGATGG
Organism: Sphingomonas sp.; assembly: GCA_035776635.1. Taxonomy (GTDB): domain Bacteria; phylum Pseudomonadota; class Alphaproteobacteria; order Sphingomonadales; family Sphingomonadaceae; genus Sphingomonas. Next base: position 19,777 of record DASTWI010000008.1, read on the forward strand.
TGACGACCTGCTCGGCGGTGACGGGCTTGCCGTCGCTCCATCGTGCATCGCTGAGGCGGAAGATGTAGCTCGCGCCGTCGTCGATCACCGTCCAGCGCTCGGCAAGTCCCGGCTCGACTTGCCCGGCAGCGTCGAGCCGCACCAGTCCTTGCGCGGTCGCCCCCATCAGCAGCGCCGAGGCGGGACCAAGCGGCGTGGCCCCCGGATCGACGAACGCGGGTCGCGCGCCGATCGCGCTCACCACCACGGGCTGCTCCGCGCTGCGCCGGTCGCATCCGGTGGTCGTCAGCAGGGCAGCGGCGATGAACGGTAAGAGAAGGCGGCGCATGGCGCGGTTCTGCCACCTCGCTGCCTGTCGCGCCACCCGGTCGGCGCAATGGAATGCCCGCTGTCATCGAGCCAATGGTCTCGCCAACAGGGTCGATCGACGACCAAACGCCGCACCCGCGGCCAAACAGCATCTTCGACCCGTGTGAAGACATGCGAAGCACTGCCTTTGGCAGGCCCTAAAGCGCGAACTGCCCGAGCAACACTGTATACCAATAAGACAGCCCAATTTTTCCGTTAGGTTGGAGCATCGGGTTGCGCAATCATTTGCATGGGGTTAGTCCAGTGGGAAGAATCGAAATCGCGGGGGAGAGGGACATGTCCAGGCTGGTCTGCAACGCCATGTTGTCGATTTCGCTGGCGTCGCTTGCCACGGCCGCCCCGGCCAGGAACTGGCTGGTTCACGACATTGCCGAACTGAACGCCGCGCGGCCTGCCGCCGGCGATACGATCGTCCTCGCCGACGGCACCTGGCGGGATGCAACGCTCAAGCTGGTCGGTGAAGGAACGGCGGCCAAGCCGATCACGCTGACCGCCGAGCATCCGGACAAGGTGATCCTCACCGGCCGTTCGAACCTCAAGCTCGCCGGCAGCTATCTCATTGCCTCCAACCTCGTGTTCCGCGACGGCTACACCCCCGACGACGTGGTCGTTTCATTCCGCACCGATTCGCGTCATTGGGCGAACCACAGTCGCATCACCGGTATCGTCATCGACCGCTTCACCCAGCCCGACCGGCGCAAGGAAGACCATTGGGTCGCGCTCTACGGCGCCGACAATCGCGTCGATCACTCGCAGTTCGAGGGCAAAGGCAATGACGGTGCGACGATGGTCGTGATCCGCGACAAGCCGTATCCGCTCGATAACCGCGCCCGCATCGACCACAATTATTTCGGGCCGCGCCCGCCGCTCGGCGGCAATGGCGGCGAGACGCTGCGGATCGGCACCAGCACTGAATCGGGCAGCGATTCGCACAGCGTCGTCGAGGACAATCTGTTCGACCGCTGCGACGGCGAGGTCGAGATCATCTCGGTCAAGTCGGGCGCGAACGTGATCCGCAACAATCTGTTCGTCGACTCCCAGGGAACGCTGACGCTGCGCCACGGCAACGGCAACACCGTCGAGCGCAATGTCTTCTTCGGCCACGGCATTCCGCACACCGGCGGCATCCGCGTCATCAACGAGCGGCAGACGGTGCGCGGCAATTATCTTGAAGGCCTCGTCGGCGAGGATTTCCGCAGCGCGATCACGGTGATGAACGGCGTGCCCAACTCACCGATCAACCGCTATTTACCGGTCAAGCACGCGCTGATCGCCAACAACAGCGTGATCGACCCCGCCGAGATCAACCTCGGCGGCGGCGCCGACGCCGAACGCTCGGTTCCGCCCGAAAGCACGCGCTTCGTCGACGACCTGATCGTCAACGCCAAGGGCGCCGACCCGATCCATATCGGCGCGTCGATCGCCGGCATTACCTTTGAAAACGTGGTCCAGTCGCCTGCCGGCAAGCCGGCAGCGCCGGGAATCGAGCGGCGCCCGGTAACGCTCGCCCGCGCCGACAACGGCCTGCTCTACCCGACCGATCCGGCGCTCGCCAAGGTGGGCGCGCCGCGTGACCTGAAGCCGGTGACGCGCGATGAAGTCGGCGTGCCGTGGTACCCCAAAGGCGGCTCGGTCCCGGTTGCGTTGGGCAGCGGCACGACGCACAAAGTCACGCCCGCCCAGCCGCTCGCCGACGCCGTCGCGGCGGCACGCAGCGGGGACGTGTTGCAGCTTGCGGCGGGGCGCTATCGCGTCGCCGCGCCGATTGTCGTCGACCGCCCGTTGACGCTGACAGCGGCGGTCGGCGGCAACCCGACGATCGCCTTTTCCGGCGCGACGCTGTTCCGCATCGAGAACGGCGGCAGCCTTGCGCTCAAGGGACTGGCGATCACCGGTGCCGAGGCGCCGCGCCGGCCCGGCAACGCCGTGATCCGCACCAGTGCGGCGCCGATGACCGGCGCCTACGCGCTGACGATCCAGGATTGCACCTTTACCGACATGGCCGGCGCGCCCGGCTTCGATATCGTCCGCACCACCCTCAACACCTTCGCCCGCGCCATCGCCATCACAGGCAGCCGCTTCGACGCGATATCGGGCACCGTCGTCGCCGGCAACGAAAGGCCCGATGATAAGGGCTTCTACACCGTCCGCGATGTGACGATCGCGGACTCGGCCTTCCGCCGAGTCGGTCGCATCGCAATCCTGTCGCGCGGCGGCAAGGACGAGAGCAGCCTCGGCCCGCGCTTCGCGATGACCGGCTCGACGATCGAGGACAGCGGCCGCGAGGGCGGCGCGATCGTGCTGTGGGGCGTCCAGGCGACGCGCATCGCCGACAATCGCTTCCATGCCAGCGGCGGCATTCGCGAGACGCACACCGTCGGTTCGCCGCACACCACGATCGCGCGCAATCTGTTCGATGCAACGCCTGCGCCGCTGATCGACGAACTCTATTACAAGGGGCCGCCGCGCGCGGTGGTCGCCGACAATCTCGTGAGGGGAGCATGATGCGCCATCGGACCTTGTGGCTTGCGCCCATAACGGCGCTAGCGATCGGCCTCGCCCAACCTGCGCTCGCCGCGCAAACCGGCAGCGCCGCGCCGGTGCTGTTCGATCCCGCCGGCCTCACAGCGATGGCGGCGGATGCGAGCCGCTATCTGCTGTTCGCACAAGAGGTCGCGCGCACCCGCGCGATGGTCGACGCGGCGATCAAGGCGGGCATCAACGTCCCCGTCCCCAAGGATCCCGGCGGCGGCTTCACCCATGAGCAGCACAAGCGCAACTACATGGCGCTCTATGGCGCGGGGATGCTCTATCGCATCACCGGCGACGTCAAATACGCCCATTTCGCGCGCGACATGCTGCTGCAATATGCGAAGCTCTACCCGACGCTCGGCCCGCATCCGGCGTCGAACCGGAAGCAGGCCGCAGGGCGGCTGTTCTGGCAGAGCCTCAACGACAGCGTGTGGCTGGTCTACGGCATCCAGGGCTATGACGCGATACGCGACACGCTTTCACCCGAAGACCGAAAGAATATCGACGACAACGTCTTCCGCCGGATGGCGACCTTTCTGTCGACCGGGCGGCCCGAGGTGTTCAACCTGATCCACAACCACGCGAGCTGGGCGTGCGCGGGCGTCGGCATGACCGGCTATGTGCTGCACGACCGGAATTTCGTCGATATGGCGCTCAAGGGCACCGACAAGAGCGGCAAATCGGGTTTCCTGCGCCAGATCGACCTCTTGTTCTCCCCCGACGGCTATTACACCGAAGGGCCGTATTACGAGCGTTATGCGATCCAGCCGTTCGTCGTCTTCGCCCGCGCGATCGCCGAGAACGATCCCGGCCGCCATATCTTCCAATATCGCGACGGCGTGCTGCTGAAGGCGGTCCGCACCACGATCCAGCTCACCTATGACGGCTATTTCTTCCCGCTGAATGACGCGCTGCTCGACAAGAGCCTGCGCACCGCCGAGCTCTATCAGGCGGTGGCGGTGGGCTATGCCGAGACGCACGATCCGTCGCTGTTGTCGATCGCCAAATGGCAGGGCCGAGTCACGCTCAGCCCCGACGGCCTCGAGGTCGCGCGCGATCTCGCCGCGGGCAAGGCGAAGCCCTTCCCATACAAATCCGCCCTGTTCCGCGACGGTCCCGAGGGCAAGCAGGGCGGCATCGCGGTGATGCGCTCCGACGCTAGCGACACCGCCGAGGTGCTCGTCGCCAAGAATACCGCGATGGGCATGGGCCACGGCCATTTCGATAAATTATCGTGGATCCTCTATGACGAGGGCCATCCGATCGTCACCGATTACGGCGCCGCGCGCTTCCTCAACGTCGAGAGCAAGGAAGGCGGCCGCTACCTCGAGGAAAACGAAAGCTGGGCGAAGCAGACCGTCGCCCACAACACGCTGGTGGTCAACGAAACCAGCGATTTCGACGCCGATTGGCATGTCGGCAAGAAAGTCGCGCCGACCCAGCTTTATTTCTCGGGCAATCAGCCGACCAAGATCTCGACCGCAGAGATGGCGGGCGCCTGGCCCGGCGTCACGTTCCGCCGCACGCTCGTCCAGCTGCCGGTTGCGGACAATGCGCACCCGCTGGTCGTCGATCTGCTCCGCGTCCACGGCGACAAGCCGGCGACCTACGACCTGCCGCTTCATTACAACGGCCAGATCGTCGATCTCGGCTTCAAGCTCGCCTCGAACGTCGCCGAGCGCCCGGTGCTCGGCAAAGCCAACGGCTATCAGCACATCTGGGTTGACGGCACCGCGCCGCTCGACGCGGCTAATGCGCGGATGACCTGGCTCACCGACGGCCGTTTCTACACCTACCGGATGCTGCCGCCCGCAGGGGCGAAGGTGATCCTCGGCGAGAGCGGCGCCAACGATCCCGATTTCAACCTGCGCCGCGAACCGATGCTGATCGAGCGCGTCACCGGCGCGAAGGACGCGACCTTCGTCGCGGTGCTCGAACCGCATGGCGCCTATGATCCCTCCGCCGAGACGGTGATCGGCGACAAGAGCAACATCGCCGCGCTCCGCCACGTCCGCACCGCCGAGGCCGATCTGGTCACGATCGACTTCGTGCACGGCGGCAGCGTCACGCTGGCAATCGCCGATTCGGCCGACGCCGACGCAGCGCATCACGCTAGCCTCGACGGGCGGGTGCTCGACTGGAAGGGGCATTTCGCCCGCTTCGACACGGGAGCGAAACCATGAGCGACACCGTGCGCGGCCGGCTGCGCTGGGCGATCATCGCCCTGATCGCGCTGGCGACCGTCATCAATTACATCGACCGCAACGCGCTCGCGGTGATGTGGCCGGCGGTGTCGAAGGACATCGGCGCCGATAAGGCCGATTACGCGCTGCTCGTCACCCTGTTCATGCTCGCCTACGCCGCCGGGCAGTCGCTGTTCGGGCGGCTTATCGACGTGATCGGCACGCGGCTCGGGTTCGTCGTCTCGGTCCTGATCTGGTCGCTGTCGATCACTGCGCATGCGCTGGTCCGCTCGCTCGGGCTGATCTCCTTGCTTCGTGTCACGCTGGGCGTCAGCGAAGCCGGTAACTGGCCTGGCGCGGTCAAGGCCAGCGCGCAGTGGTTTCCCTCGCGCGAGCGTGCGCTGGCGCTCGGCGTGTTCAATTCAGGCGCGTCGATCGGCGCGATCATCTCGGCGCCGCTGGTCGCGCTGCTGTTCGGCGCATTCGGCTGGCGCGCGACCTTCGCGGTGGTCGGCCTGCTTGGCTTCCTCTGGCTGGTCCCCTGGCTGTGGCTCTATCGCGGCGATCCCGACCGCCATCCGTGGCTGAGCGCCGAGGAGCGCGCCTATATCGCCGACGGCGCCGCGACCGAAGTGGCGCCCGCCGCGACGATGCGCGTCGCCGCTTTGCTCCGCCACCGCGAAAGCTGGGCGGTGATCGCCGCGCGCTTCTTCCTCGATCCGATCTGGTGGCTGTTCGTCTCGTGGCTGCCGATCTATCTTGCCGAGACCTTCGGTTTCAACGTCGCGCAGATCGGGCTGTTCGCCTGGGTGCCCTATGTCGGCGCGATGCTCGGTAGCCTCGGCGGCGGCTGGCTGTCGGGCGCCTTGGTCCGCCGCGGCTGGAACGTGCCGACCGCGCGCAAGACGGTAGTGACGCTGGGCGGCGCGATCATGCTGCCCGCCTTGCTGCTCACCACCACTGCCGGCAGCCCGCTGGTCGCGGTGCTGCTGATCGCGGCGATCCTGTTCGGCTTTCAGGTCGCGATCAACAACATCCAGACGCTGCCCGGCGACTATTTCGCGGGCGGCGCCGTGGCGACGCTGACCGGATTGAGCGGCACCGCGGCGGTCGCCGGCACGCTGATCACCACCTGGCTGGTGCCGGCGATGACGCAGCACGGCTACGCCCCGATCTTCATTCTCGCCGCGGCGATCGTGCCGCTCGGCGTCGCCGCGGTGTGGCTGCTCGCCGGCCGCGTCGCGCCCATTCCAACATCCGAAGAAGGAAATTGATTGATGAGGCTCGAAGGCAAGGTCGCGCTGGTCACGGGCGGGGGACGCGATATCGGCCGCTCGGTGTCCGAGCGGCTGGCGCGCGAGGGCGCCAAGGTGGTCATCAACTACCGCAACGACGAGACGGCGGCGAAGGAGACGCTCGCCGCGATCGAAGCGGCGGGCGGCACGGCTTTGCTTTACCGCGCCGACGTGACGCAGAGCGCCGAGGTGTCCGCCCTGGTCGAGGCGACCTGCGCGGCGTTCGGCGATCGCATCGACGTGCTAGTCAACGTCGCCGGCGGGATGATCGCGCGCAAGACGCTCGGCGAGATCGATGAGGCGTTCTTCGATGCAGTGATGGACCTCAACCTCAAATCGACCTTCCTCGTCACCAAGGCGGTCGTCCCGCACATGGCGAAGGGCGGGGCTATCGTGAACCTCTCCTCGCTCGCCGGCCGCGACGGCGGCGGCCCCGGCGCGTCGATCTACGCCACCTCGAAGGGTGCGGTGATGACGCTGACCCGGGGCCTCGCCAAGGAGCTCGGCCCGCAGGGCATCCGCGTCAACGCCCTGTGCCCCGGCCTGATCGGCACCAGCTTCCACGACATCTTTTCGAAGCCCGAGGGCCGCGCGGCGGTGGCGGGCAACACCCCGCTGCGCCGCGAGGGCACGCCCGATGAAGTGGCGGCGGCGGTCGCTTTCCTCGCTTCGGACGACGCCGCCTTCCTCACCGGAAACAATGTCGACATCAACGGCGGGCTCGCCTTCTCGTGAAGGCGCTCGCGCTCGCCGGTCTCGCGCTGCTCGCGACCGCGGCGCCGGCCGCCGAGCGTCCGCGCACGGATGCGCCGCCGATCCGGGCAGTCAAGATCATCCTGGTCGGCGATTCGACGATGGCGCCGGGCAGCGGCTGGGCCTCGATGTTCTGCACCGAGCACGTCAAGTCGTCGGTGGCCTGCCTCAATCTCGGCCGCGGCGGGCGCAGCACGCGCAGCTATCGGCAGGAAGGTTCCTGGAAAATCGCACTCGCCGAGGCCAAGGTGCCCGGCTACGCCAAAACCTATGTCCTCATCCAGTTCGGCCATAACGACCAGTCGTCCAGGCCCGAACGCTGGACCGATCGCACCACCGAATTCCCCGCCAACCTCTCCCGCTTCGTCGCCGATGTGCGCGCGGCGGGCGCGGTGCCGGTGCTGGTGACGCCGCTCACCCGCCGCGAGTTCAGGAACGGCACGCTCGACAACACGCTCGCGCCCTGGGCCGACGAGGTCCGCCGCGTCGCCAAGGCGACCGGCGCGCCGCTGGTCGATCTCAACGCCGATAGCGCCGCGCTGGTCCAGCAGATGGGGCCGGTGCGCGCCACCGAACTGGCGATGACGCCGCCGCTCCCCGCCGAACTCGCCGCCGCGAAGACGGGCACTACCCTGCCTCCGCGCCCCGCCGAGGAAGCGCGGCTGCCCGACGTGCCGACCACGCCGGACGGACCGCGCGGCCAGATCATGCGCAAGTTCGATTACACCCATCTCGGCGACACGGGCGCGCGAACCTTCGCGCGGATCGTCGCCGACGATCTCGCCAAAGCGGTGCCCGCTTTGCGCCGCCAATTGGTGCCTTGAGATACTGAGCTGGCAAATTGGTATAATTTCTCCGCGCTAATTTGGCTTGCATATTGGTATATTGATTTGCCTTGACTCGATGGCGTCACCGGTCCAGTCAATTGGCAAACAAAATGATTGGGAGGGTTACAGTGACGAATCATGATCCCCGCGCATCGACCATTCGCCGGATCGGGCGGGTCGGCCTCAAGGGAAGCGCCGCCTTGTGGTGCCTCGGCGCCGCGTCGCTCGCTCATGGCCAGGCCGCCGGCCCGCCGGCCGCGCCGCAGGATGAGATCGTCGTCACCGGCATCCGCCAGACGCTGCAGACCTCGATCGCGGTCAAGCGCAACGAGAATGCGATCGTCGACGCGCTCGATTCGAAGGAGATCGGCGACTTGCCGGCGCTGTCGATCGGCGACGCGATCGAATCGATCACCGGCGCGACCAGCCACCGCGACCATGGCGAGGCCACCGAAATCGCCTTGCGCGGCCTCGGCCCGTTCCTCAGCAATGCCACGTTCAATGGCCGCGAGGCGACCAATGGCAGCGGCGACCGTTCGGTCAATTTCAGCCAGTTCCCGTCGGAGCTGATCAACAAGATCGAAATCTACAAGTCGCAGGAGGCCGACCTGATCGAGGGCGGCGTCGCCGGCACGATCGAGCTCGGCACGATCCACCCGCTCGATTACGGCAAGCGGCTGATCTCGGCCGACGTCAAAGCCAATTACAATCCCTATGAGAATCGCATCCGCGGCGCGAGCGGCTGGGGCTGGCGCGGCACCGCGAGCTATATCGACCAGTTCAATCTCGGCGGGCTCGGCGAGGTCGGCATCTCACTGGGCTACCAGCATCGCGACATCAACGAGCCCGAGGAAACCGTCGCGGGCAGCAGCACCTGGTTCGCCTGCGATCCCGAAAATCCCTCGACCAAGAAGTGCAACGAAGTCTCGCGCGCGGACGCCGCCGCCGGCGCGCCCTTCTATCTCGCGCAGAACTCGCTCGCCTTCCGCCAGATCAGCCAGACCGACAAGCTCAACGCCTTCATCGGCGGGCTGCAGTGGAAGCCCACGAGCACGCTCGATATCAACATCGATACGCAATATTCGAAGCGGCATTACATTGAGGATCGGCACGACCTGAACCTGTCCGAGCCGACCTACGACCTGCACAATGTCCAGTATGACGACCAGCACCGGCTGCTCCACGCCGAAGGGATCACTTCGGTCGAGGCCAACGGCAATTATTATGAGCGGTTCGAGACTTATACCGGCATCGGCGGCAACATCTCGTGGCAGCCTGTCGAGCGCCTGACGGTCGATGCCGACCTCTCTTACTCGCACACCAAGCGCAGCACGATCCAGCGCCAGACGCGGCTCAGGACCGACCCCAAGGACATTTACGGCGACAAGACGCCGATCAACAATCAGCGCATCCCCTATACTTACGACGCCACCGGCGCCCTGCCGACAGTCACCTTCGATCCGCGCTTCGATCCTACCGACTGGACATTGTTCAGCGACGACGCGCGCTTCCGCCGCGACGACGACGAGAACCGCGACACGATCTATGCGGCGCGCGGCGACGTCGCCTATCAGCTCGATGGGTTCCTGAAGCAGCTCAAGGCCGGCGGACGCTATTCGTGGCGTCACACCACCGCCAATTCGAGCCGCAACGAGATCACGCAGGACGACCGCGCGCTCGACGCCGAGGTCAACGAAGCGTGCCGCACCTACTTCCCGCAACAGGGTTTCATGGCCGACGCGCCGGATCGCTCGATCACCTCCTGGGCGACCTTCGACACGCTCTGCCAGTTCCAGCATTATCTCGGTACTGAGGATCCCGGCCCACCCGCCGATCCGCGCGGCATCGACAGTACCGACGTGACCGAGAAGGTCTGGGCCGGTTATGCTATGGGCACCTATGAAAGCGCGCTCGGCTCGACCCCGATCCGCGGCAATTTCGGCGTGCGGGTGGTCGACACGAGCCTAGTCTCGCGCGGCCTGCGCAGCGATCTCGAGGTGGTGAACAACCCCGACGGCTCGATCCGGCTCGAGGCGACCGGCGATTTCACCGGGGTCTCGATCCATAACCATTATTTCCGCGTGCTGCCCAGCATCAACGCCAATTTCGAGCTGAGCCGCGACGTCATCTTCCGCGCCGCCGCTTATCGCGCAATGTCGCGGCCCGCGCCGACCGATCTCAGTGCCGGGCGCGACGTCCGGCTCGCCGACGGCACCGATTTCACCTCGATCGCCGACGCGATCGACCAGATCCAAGCCACCGGCAGCCCCAAATTGAAGCCGATCATGTCATGGAACGGCGATCTCGCGCTCGAATGGTATCCTAACAAGGACACGATCGTCGCGGGCACGCTCTATTACAAGCGGTTCGCCGGCGGCTTCGTCCCCGTCGTCCGCGACGAGGATTTCGTGATCGGCGGCGAGTCCCTCACCGTGCCGGTGACGCAGCGGCAGAACAGCAAGCAGAAGAGCCGCATCTACGGCATTGAGCTGACGCTCGCTAACCGCTTCTCGTGGCTGCCCAGGCCGTTCGACGGGCTCGGCGGCAAGATCAGCTACAGCCACGCTTTGTCGAACTTCAAGAATTACGACATCGATCTCGGCGATGTCGTCGATCCCACGACCGGCGCGGTGACCAAGGGGATGATCCCGCCCGCCAACATCACCGGCTATTCGAAGGACGTGCTGTCGGCGCAGCTCTATTACGAGCTTGGCGGGTTGTCGCTGCAGGGCATCTACAATTACCGCTCGCATTACTACCAGGATTTCGTCGGCGGCAATTCGCAGCTGCGTTATGTCGGTCCGGTCGGCACCTTCGACCTGCGCGCTTCCTACGACGTCAATCGCAATCTCCGCCTCGAATTCCAGGCTCTCAATCTGCTCAACGAGAACCGCATCGATTACATGCCGGTCTACGGCTCCGTCCGGCAATATTATTACTATGGGTCGAAATTTTTCATCGGCGCGCGGGTCCGGTTCTGATGCGTGCATACCGCTCGACCCTTGCACTTGCGCGCGCGAGCGGTATGACAAACGGGTAGGAACGACGAGAGTTGCAGCCGATGGCGGGACGACGACTTTTCCAAGACATTGCCGATCGCATCATTGCGCTGATCGACGACGGGATTTTCCCGCCCGGCTCGCGGCTCCCCGGCGAGCGCGAACTGGCCGAGCGGTTCGACGTCAGCCGCGTCACCATCCGTGAGGCCGAGATTGCCCTCCAGGCGACCGGCCGCATTCGCATCAAGACCGGCTCGGGGGTCTATGTCTCGGAGGAGCCTGCCGATGACGACCGCCTGCCCGAAATCAGCGCGTTCGAGCTGACCGAGGCGCGCTCCTTGTTCGAATCCGAAGCGGCCGCGCTCGCCGCCCCGATCATCGGGGAGGACGATCTCGCGCTGCTGCGTCAATTGCTCGACGAGATGTCGGCCGATATGGATGACGATGACGAGCGCGCCACCGAGATCGACCGCAATTTTCACCTGACGATCGCGTCGGCCTCGGGCAACAAGGCGATCATCCATGTCATCAAGACGCTGTGGCGGTTCCGCACCGAGCTGCCCGGCGTGCGCGACACCCACGCTACGATCTGCCACCACGACGGCTCGGCACGCCAGCGCGAACATGCTGCGATCGTCGATGCACTCGCCGCGCATGATCCTGCCGCCGCGCGCCTGGCCATGCGCCAGCATTTCAACCGGCTGCTCGCCGCGATGCTTGACGCCACCGAACAGCGCGCGATCGAGGAAATCCAGAACCGCGCCGCCGCCAGCCGCGCACGCTTCCTCATGAGCGCACAACTCGGCTGACGGTCTCGCCGACGGCGGGGGTTGCGGAAGAACGGTAGCGAGGTTCTCGTTCCGGCGTGTTGCGTCAAATCGGGCGAGCCGTGAGCTTCATTCTGCGCCGATGCGCTAAAACTTCACGCTCACGCCGGCCGTGATCCGGCGATCGGTAAGTCCCTGGAAGCACAGCAGGGCGTCATTATTGACGCAAAATAGCTTCTGATCCGCCCGAAGGAGGTTGATCCCTTCGAGGCCGATGTTGATGTGATCGCTGATGTCGTAATTGATGCTCGCGTTGAGCTGCCCCCTGGCGCCGGCGACGACCGGCAAGTCCCAGCGGAACGCCTGGGCGCTCGCGTCCATGATGTAGCTCGAACGCCATGTATAGCGAAGCCGGGCGTTCAAGCCGTATTTGTCATAAAACAGCGTAGCGTTGTACGAATATTTCGAGAGATTGGTCAGCGTGATCTTGGACTGCAAGGGAACGGCATAGCCATTGGCTGCGGTGAAGCCCAACCCGGCGGCGAGGTTCCTTGTCACCAGCGCGTCCCGGTATGCCTTCCCCGACCCGCCGGCCTTTTGGTAGGTGAAGTTGGCGATGACGCCGAACCCGGAAGCAAAGCCGAGCACATCCTCCCATGCCGAGAGATCGTGCTGGACCGCGACCTCGACGCCGGTTTGCGTCTTGTTGCCCGGAACGTTGAAGGTCGAGGCCAGTGGCGCGCAAATGCCGTTGCCTGGCGGGGACGCGTAGAGGTTTCGATCGGCGATGGGGTTGTAAATGCCGCCGCCCGGACAGGTTGGGTCGGTGGAAAATTGCGGATTGGCGCCGACATAACCGATCGGCGTCGGATTTTCCTGGACGTCCGCGAAGAGATTGGTGCGGATCTTGTGGAAGAAGCCGAGGCTGATCAAGCTCGATGGCGCGAAATAATATTCGCCGGAGAGGTCGAACGACCACACCGACTCGGGCACCAGGTTGGGGTTGCCTCCCGATACGGGCGCGGTTGCGGATGTCGTGAACGAGTAAGAGGTCGACAACGCGTCGAAATCGGGGCGGCGAATGTCGCGCGAAACGCCGCCACGGATGAGGAATTTATCGGCCGGCTCGAGCACCAAGTTTACGCGAGGCAGCAGGAACTTGTACCCGCTCTTCTTGACGATTTGCCCGCCGGTGTTGCCGTTGGCGACGTTGTTTCCGGTCGAGGTGAGCTTGGTGCTCAACCAGCGCAGGCCGACATTGCCGCGCGCGCGCATGCCGAAGATGTCGCCTTCCATGTTCATCTGGAAATAGGCGGCGTTCGTCGTTTCCTTGACTCGGAAATAGCCGGAGGCCGACTCGTTCGGCACCGTCAGTAGCGGCACCGCGGGATATTGGGGGTTCGCCGCGTTGCTCGCCGTAATGGCGGCATTGAGCGAATCGCGCACGGCATCAGGATCGCTGAACGCCTGAGCGCCGCTGATGAGCAGGAAGTCACGAAAGTATAACGATCGTCCGTCCGCCGAATTGAAGTTATTCGGCCCCGGGGTCATGATATCGGCGAACAGGTCGCCTTTCGGTGCGTTGAACGTATTTTTGGATAAGCTCGCCCCAGTTCCATTGCCACTCAGCGTAATGTTACTGGAAAATACATTTTTGATCGCGGAATTCTGGTTCCAGCGATAGCCGAAATTGATCGAATGCACGATCGGGTTCAAATCCGACGTATCGTACGTGAAATCTAGACGAGCCGCCTTTTCCTTGTTGTCGGCGGAGTTCGCCCCCTGGGTAACCTGATAGAGTTGGTAATTCGCCGGATCGAGCAGCTCGGCGCTGGTCGGCGCATAGGGGCTGGCCTGATCGATCCCAAACGTCAGGCCATTGCGAAGGTCGAACGCCAGCGGCACGCCATTGTCGATGCTGCCGCTGCCGAATACCGGCTGGGGACCGTGCGGATTGATGAAATTCAATGTCGTCGAGAAGTTGGGATAGTGTGACTTCGACGTCGCCAAAGACGCCTCTGCGCCGACCGTCAGTTTTCCGCTCTCCCACTCGGTGCCGAAATCGAAGACTCGGCTGTGGGTGACGCGTGCGCCGGTGTCGCTGGATGACCGCAGATTGGGATCGATCGTGCCCTTGACGACTCCGATCGGCGTCGTGCCGACGACCGCCGACTGCACCGTGCCGAGATCGACCGGCCCGTCGGGCGTGTCGAGCGTTCCCAAATCAACCGTTTCAAAATCGGTGTTGTTGGTGCCGTCGATGACTCCTTGGCCCGACATGCCGGAAAGTTGCAGGCGATAGCTTTGCTGGGCGCGTTGCTGATTGTTGAAGGTGCCGTCGAAATAGAATTTCAGGTTGTTCGCCGGCTTCCAGGCCAGTGAAGCCGTACCATTATACGTTTCGTAGTGATAATTCTCCACGCCCTGTTGCAGGAACTGGATCTGCAAAAATGGAAAAGTCTGGGAATCTTGGGCCGATCCCGGAAGATTGAGGTTGTCGCGGTCGACGCGCGGCTCGAAATTGGAAACATCCTGGCGGGCATAGCTGCCGCTCAACACGATACCGAACTCGCCGAGCCCGGTTTCCCAAGTGTCGCCGATCGTGCCGGACAGCCTCGGCAACGTCGATTGCGCGAGGTCGCTCCGCTCCATTTGCGCGCGAAATTCGACCAGCGGCTTCTTGAGATCGAGCGGCCGGATTGTGCGCAAATTGATTGTGCCGCCGACCGACCCTTCGACCGTCTGCGCGGTGGGATCCTTGATGACCTCGACGGAGGCGATCAGCGATGCCGGCAGGTCGTCGAAACTGATGCCCGATCGGCCGGAACCCGAGCCTACCGTGCTCACGCCGTTGATCTGGACCTGGTTTGCGTCGGTGCCCCGGATCTGCACCCCGGTGCCGACGCCGGCGTCGCGGGTTATCTGAATACCGGTGACATTTTCGAGGACCTCGGCCAGATTCTGGTCGGGCAGCTTGCCGATGTCTTCGGCCTTGATCACTTCGATGAGATTGTCCGCCCGGCGCTTCTCTTGCAGGGCGCTTTGCAGCGAATTGCGGATTCCGGTGACGATAATGTCCTGGGAAGGGTTGGTTGCGGCTTCCTGGGCCATCGATGGCGTGGCGATGAGTGTCATCGCCGTGGACGCCAAAAACATGACCGACGGGCGCATCTTTATGTTGGCTCCGGCCGAAGTCATTGCTCTCTCCCCGTACATTCTTTGCAAGGGAGAATTGATCTGGCGTGACCAAAATGTCAACCCATTATGCTAACCTGTTGCCTGAGACGTGCAGTTACTATTGGTATAGCATTCTGTGCAGGGCAATCATCACCATTACGGCCGCGTGAGAACGGTTGAGCGCGGAGACTCCTCTCACCCCGTCAGCAACCCCGACTCAATTGAGTCAGCCTGGCGCAGGTTCGCCTTTGAGCATGTCGCTGGTCGCGGCGTTTCGGCCGTCGCTCAACCCATTGGTTACGGACCGCGGTCGAGGCCGCAGCCAAGCGGACACATAATGGTCCCATCTCAGTGGCATCTCAATTTGAGGGAATTCTAACATACCAATTTCAAGGATTGAGCGATCAATCCTTGAATGCATCTCGGGAGGTGAATGGCGGTTTCGGCAGGAGCGGTTATCGATTCACCTATCGTAGAGGCCCCGTAACGACGCTTTAGTCAGGATGGATGTAAGCCGACGGCGGGTCGGGCGGCCGCACATGCATAAAGCTGGCCGTCAACAGAATGGCCGCTGATGCGCAAAAACAGACTGCAACGGTGGTTGAACGCTATTCTTCGCGTGCCTCGCCATCGCGCTTGGCAGAAGCGTCGAGCAAAGACTGAACGCCGGGGCCGATAACGATGACGATATCAGCGGGAGGGCGCGGCGCAAGAAAGGACAGAAGTGGCTCGTCGGTAGCTGTTTCGGTTGTCATTGTCTTGTTCACGAGGGCAGCACCCGACTTTGCTTCGCTGGCGGAAAGCGGCTCCGTCCGGGCGGCGGCGTCCAACGCGCTGAGGCCGACTTCGGCGAGCACCTTGAGCTGCGCGGACACGGGCAACGCCGGTTGCAACATCGCGTTGCCTTGGGCCGCGGCGGCAAGGCGCGCATCGTTGTCGCGCCAGAGCGTGAGCTGGGCGCGCAGCTCGGGTTCGAGCGACCGATCGCCGGCGGCGAAACGGCGCGCCTTTTCGTTGAACGCACGCGCGACAAGGCTGTCGACGGGCGCGGCGTCGGCGAGCGCGTTGAGCGGTTGCACGATTGTCTTGCCGGCGAGCGCCGCCAGAATGCGGTGATCGTGGGCCATGTTGCGGATCGGGCCGACCGCGTCGAGCAGCGTCAGCACCGGCGCGGCACTCCCCGGCGATAGGCGCAGTGCCATGCGCGTGGCGTTGGCGCGGTCGTCGAGGCCCTCCACCGTCAGCTCGTCTTGCACGATCGCCAGGCGGCGGTACATGTCGGCCGCATCCCGCACGTCGGCCGGCGACCAGAAGCGCTCCGCCAGCGCGGCGGCGCGAGGCCACAGCCGCTGATCGAGCATCTCGTCGGTAGTAAGCTCGGTCCATAAGGCAGCCTCTGCGCCCATGACTAGATGCTGCTGCTCCGGCGTGAGTGGCGGCAACGCTCTGGCCACCAGCGCGTCGGTCAGGATCTTCGCCAAGATCGGGTTCATCTTGCGGATGCGCTCGGCTTCGGCAGGGGTGAAACCGGCGGCGGAGGGGTCGAGCGGGTCGATTGCGTAATGAAAGGCGGCAGGCATCAGCAGGTCGAGATAATAGCCTGCCGAGACGATCGTCGGATGGCCCGCCGCCGTCACTTTGGAGGTCGCGTTGGAGCTCTGCCACGCTTGCACCACGACATCTTGCGGCACCGGCCCGTCGGCGATTTCCTGCCAGCCGATCGGCGTCTTGCCCGCCGCCTTGACCGCCGCGATCGTGCGCTGCTCGAAATAGCCCTGGACCGCCGCGTTGGTCGCCAGATGCTCGCGCGCCATCAGCGCCGCGACGTCCGGTTCGTGGACCCAGACGGTGTCGCTCACCTCATCGCCGCCGATGTGGAAATAGCGGCCGGGAAACAGTGCGGCCATTTCCTTCACAAGGCCGTTCACGAAGCGGTAGGTCGCCGGCGACGCGGGATTGAGTGCCACGTCCTCCTGCCCCGCAATAGCGCCGGCTGACCGTACGCCGAACTCCGGATAGGCCCGGACGATAGCGGCGGTATGGCCCGGCATGTCGAATTCGGGCACGATCAGGATGCCGCGATCCGCGGCATAGGCAACCAGCGCGCGGATTTGCTCCTGCGTGTAAAATTCGCCGTCAGGATTGGCGGCGGTCAGTTTCGGATAGCGGCGGCTTTCGACGCGAAAACCCTGATCATCGCTCAGATGGAGGTGGAGGACGTTGAGTTTCATCCGTTCCATCGCATCGATCTCGCGCTCAATCGTGCCGATGGTGATGAAGTGGCGCGCGACGTCGAGCATGATGCCCCGCCAGGCGAAGCGCGGCGTATCGTCGACCGTCGCTGCCATCAGCGCTGGCGCGCCATCTTTCAGTGTCACCAACTGCCGCAATGTGGCGAACGCGCGCAGCACGCCTGTCGGGCCATCCGCATCGACGTGGACCCCGACATTGTCGATGGTCATTCGATAGCCCTCACCGTTCATCGCAGCGAGTATGCTGGCCGCATGACGGCAGGAGACGATCAGCGGAACGGCCGGGCCGAAATCGCCGATCACGCCCGTTTTGCGCGCAACATCGGCCTGAAGGCGCCGTTCCGCCTTATCGAGCGGCGCGCTGCCGCAGCCCGACCAATGCGGGGCAAATTGCCCGGTCAAAGGCACTGAAACGCTGCCGACCGCTACTGACCGGGGAAGCGGCATCAGCGGCGGGGTCTCGGCGGCTCGTGCGCCAACCGGCGCGGCCGCGGCGATCGTTGCGGCAACCGTCATCAGATTGCGGTATGCCGTTCTGCTGCTTCCAGGCCGGGTCATTTTCCCCTCCAACTTACATTCCGTATTGACTGTATGTTAAATGGCTGGTCAAATTGCGCAAGCCGGCAAACGAAAGCGCGCGAGCCGTTCGGCGGCGATCAGGCAGGAGAGACCAATGCGATATCTGCTCATTCCGGTGGTGATAATGGCCGCGGCCTCGGGCGCGGCACATGCCCAGAACCGCGCGGCCCCTGCGCCTGCGTCTGCGCCTGCGCCCGCGCTTGCCCAGGGCGCGCCGTCGGCCCCACTCAACGGGGATACGCCGATCGAAACGATCGCCGCCGATCCGGCGGGCAAGATGGTCCTTGAAAAGGATCTACCGCATCTGCTCACCCATCCGTCCTATGAGACGTTCAAGTCGATGAGCCTACGCCAGCTCGAGCCTTATTCGGGCGGTGCGCTGACCGATGCGCAGATCGCCAAGGTCGAGACGGACCTCAAGGCGGCGGGGCGCTGACGACAGTGCCGGCAGCGCGTCAACGCCGCACCGCCTGCTCCCCGGCAAGCGCTTCGGCAAGATCGAGCCGGGTCTTCCAGGGGTCATCCCCGGAACTGGCTGTTCCGTCTGCCGCAAAGGTCATCAGCGTATCGCGTCCGGTGGCGTAAGCCGGCCAGATCGGCAAGCCTGCGCCATCCGGCGTGCCGCGCTTGGCAAAATTAACCCAATAACCGTGCATCGCCCGCGCCGCCGCTGCGTCTCGCGCGGCCAGCGTGTCGCCGAGAAGGACATTGATGGTGTCGAACACGTAAGGGATTTCGCTGGCATGCTCGGCCCCCTCGATCGGCTTGCCATGCTGCGAATCGGCGACATAGGCGAAGCGATAGAGATAGCTAGACTGCCCCTCGCCCGCGACCATTCGCGCAATATACCGGGCCGGCTCGGTCATCACGCGATCCATGCCGATGCGCGTGTTAAGCGCGGCGAGATCGAGCGTGCCGTCCGGATCGTAGGCCGCGCGCGCATCGGCTTTGCGGTCTCCGAACGCCGCGAAGGCGGCATCCTTCGACTTAGCAAAGCCAATGCCAAGATCGGCATCGTTGCTGCCGATGATGATCGGGACGATGCTGCCGCGCCCCGTCGCCAACGCCGCGCTGGGCGGGCCCGTGACAATCCTTCCGTCCTCGATCGGGCCGGAAAAGGTGTCGAGGCCGCCGAGCAGCAGCGAGACCATGGTGAGCCCGGCGTTGATCCGATCGGCCGACAGCGCACGTAACCTGGCGAGGGCGGTGGGGCCGTCGCCAACGATTCCCTGCGCGTGGGCGAAGGCGACGCCGATTTTCTCTGCCGAGGGGCGGCCGGGCAGGTCCTGCGACAGAAGGTCGCGACCAAGCAATGCGTTACGGCCACCCCCCGATTCGACGATCGCGCGCTCGAACAGGCCCTTCGCCATCGGCGATCCGGCGAGCATCAGCACCGATTCGCCGCCCGCCGATTCGCCTGCGAGCGTCACGTTGTCGGGGTCGCCGCCGAACGCGCCGATGTTGCGCTGAACCCAGCGTAGGGCGGCGATCTGGTCGAGATAGCCGTAATTGCCCTTCGGCTCGCCCGGATGTTCGGCGGTGAGCGCCGGAAAGGCGAAGAAGCCAAGCCGGCCGAGCCGGTAGTTCATGTTGACGAAGATCACTCCGTCGCGCGCGAAAGCCGCGCCGGAATAAAGGGGCGCGGCGTTGGTGCCCACGACATAGCCGCCGCCGTGAATCCACACCATCACCGGCAGCTTGTGACGAGGCGTGCCGGCGGGCCGCCAGACGTTGAGGAACAGGCAATCTTCCGACGGCGTCGTCCCTTCCTTCTCGCCCGGCGCGCGAGCCTGCATGCAATCGTGGCCGTAAGCGGTCGCGTCGCGGATGCCCGACCAATGGGCGGCGGACTGCGGCGGCCGCCATCGCAGCGGACCGACGGGCGGCGCGGCATAGGGGATGCCTTTGAAGCTCTCGACGCCTTCGTCCGTCACGCCGCGTATCGCGCCTGTATCCAGCTTCACGACAGGGCCGCTGGCGGCGTGGGCAATGGTGGATGCGGTGACGAACGCGAGCGCGATCAGCAACGGCTTCATGGCGCCTTCTCCTGCCGTTTCGCGGTCTGCGACGTAGCGGCGAGCTTCACCACGCCCGAGAACGCCGGATCGCCTGCCGCCTGACCGACGTAAAAGCGGTAGTCGCCGGCGGCGCGCCGCCAATCGCCATGTTGCTCGTCATAGGAAAGCAAGAGCTTCGGATCGGCGTCGATCATCACCGCGCGGCTTTCGCCCGGCGCCAGCGTAACCCGCACCCAGCCGGCGAGCCGATGCGTTCGCCCCGGCGGAGCGACATAGAGCTGCGCGATCTCCTCGCCCGCGCGTTTGCCCGTGTTGGTGATGCGGAGCGATACGCGGATCGTGCCCAACGGCGATGCCGCCCCCTTCACATCCGCATAAGCGAAGCTGGTGTAGGTCAGGCCGTAGCCGAACGGGAACAGCGGTGTCGCGCCGGTCCTTTCGAACCAGCGATAACCGACGTCGCTGCCCTCGATGAAATCGACGTCGAACGGCTCATAGGTGACGCCGATGCTGAGCGGCCGCTGCTTGGCCGGATCGAAGCCGGTGATGCGCGGGCGCGGGAGCTGGTCGCTCGCAGCGGGGAAGGTGATCGGCAACCGCCCGGCGGGGGCGGTCTTGCCGGTCAGGATATTGGCGATCGCCTCGCCGCCACGTTGACCAGGAAACCATGCCTCGAGCACTGCACCGACCTTGCCGAGCCAGGGCATCGTCACGGGATTTCCGGTCTCCAGCACGACTGCGACATGCGGATTGGCGCTAGCCACCGCGTCGATCAGCGTATCCTGATTGCCGGGCAGCGACAGATCGGCATGGTCGACACCTTCGATCTCCGGCTTGACCGCGAAGACCAAGACGACATCCGCCGATTTGGCGAGCGCGGCGGCGCGCGCCGGATCGTCGCCGTCGTCATAGGTGATCGCCGCGTTCGGAAGCAGCGACTTTAGCGCCGCGACAGGCGAGGACAGGCCATAGGTCGGAGCGACCATCGTCAGCAGTCCCGTCAGCCCATTGGCGTCGCGGAACACGCCCCCATAAGGCATCACTTGTGAGGAACCGCCGCCTTCAAGGACGCCCTTGTCGGCGTGGCCGCCGACCACCACGATCGATTTCGCATCGGCAGCCAGCGGCAATATCCCGTCGTTCTTGAGCAGCACCATGCCCTGTTCGGCGACGCGCTGGGCCACCGCCGCGTCGCCTTCTTGGTCGATCGCGCCGCCCGGCTTGGCCGGATGGTCGATCGTGCCGACCTGATAAAGGGCGCGGACGATGCGATACGCCATATCGCGCACCTTGGCTTTGGGGATCTCGCCGTCGGCGACCGCATTGGCGAGGCCGGCGAACCAGTCCTTGTCCTGCGGCGACTGCTGGTCGAGCCCGGCGTCGATCGACGACTTCAGACTATGCACTGCTCCCCA
Organism: Sphingomonas sp.; assembly: GCA_035776635.1. Classification (GTDB taxonomy): domain Bacteria; phylum Pseudomonadota; class Alphaproteobacteria; order Sphingomonadales; family Sphingomonadaceae; genus Sphingomonas. The sequence goes on from DASTWI010000008.1 coordinate 40,943, forward strand.
GTCGGACATCACCCAGCCCGGAAAGCGCCAGTCGCCCTTCAACACGTCGTCGAGCAGATGCTTGTTCTGGCAGGCGTAATCGCCGTTGATCTTGTTGTAGGCGCACATCACCGAACCTGGTCGGCCGCGCTCGATGGCGATTTCGAAGGCGAGCAGGTCAGATTCGCGCAAAGCGGCCTCGCCAATCACCGCGTTATAGACCATCCGCCCGGTTTCCTGCGAATTCACCGCAAAATGCTTGACGGTTGAGACGACATGCTCGTCCTGGATGCCGGCGACTTGCGCGCCCGCCTGCACGCCGGAGAGTAACGGATCTTCGCTGAAATATTCGAAATTGCGGCCACCCAGCGGCTCGCGGATCAGGTTGGCGCCGCCGGCGAGCATTACGTTGATGCCCTTGGCGTGGGCCTCGCGCCCGACCATGCGACCCGCCTCACGCGCGAGAGCGGGATCGAAAGTCGCCGCAAGCGCGAGCGTCGATGGCAGCGCGGTCGCATGGTCGCCCGGGCGCAGATAACCGATATCGGCGACGCCCAGGCTCGCGTCCGATTCCTGCAATGCCGGCAATCCGACCCGGGGAATTGCAGGCACATAGCCGGCGGTGCCCACCGCGCCTTCGGGTTTGGGCTTGCGCATCTCCTCGGGCAAGGACGCAGGCAGCGGGATGCCAAGCGACGCGAGGCTGGCGCCGCTTTCGGCGCGCAACAGCGAAATCTGCTCGTCGAGCGTCATCCGGTCGACCATCGCGGCGGCGCGCGCGTCAATCTGGGCGGCTTCTGCTTTGGTCGTATCAGCCGTTTCGGCGGTCGCAGCCCGCGCGCTCAGCGCGAGCGCGAAAGCGGAGGTGGTCATCAGAAATTTTCCCACTTGCACGATTCCTGTCGGAAAAATGGAGAAGGGATCGACCGCTGCGGCAAGTTCGATCCGATTGGATGCCCCGGCGGCGGCGAGAAGGCCTGGTTATTCGGTGGCGCTGGCGGCGGTACGCTCGCCGCGCTTGCGCAGCGCCAGCGTGCGGGTCGCGACGGCGTTCTCGATCAGACGCCGCAGCAGCCCCATCGCATCGGCGACGTGGTCCTGGTCGGGCGCCAGCACCTTGGCGATCGACAGGCCGCGCGCCGACCACACCATCAGGCGCATCAACGACAGCGCCGTCGCGCGATCGAGTCCGGTGCTGCGTGAAACACTGGCGAGCGCATCTTCCTCGATCCGCGCCTGGACGGGGGCGAGGCGCTCGGCCAGCACGGGATCGCTCCGCGATCCTTGCATGATCTCGAGCACGGCGACGCCCGACGGACGGCTCAGTACGGTCCAAACCGCGTCGCACATCGCGAGCAGGCGCTCGGCCGGTTCGGTCAAGCCGGTGAGGAGTTCCGCGTATTGCCGAAGTTCCTCTTCGTAGACCGTCTCGACCACGTGCGTCATCAGGTCGTGCTTGGTGCCGAACTGATGCAACATCGCGCCGCGGCTGACGCCCGCTTCCTCGGCGACCAGCATCGTCGTCGTGGCGGCATAGCCGTGCTCGTAGAGCGCCCTGATCGCTGCCTCAGTAAGTGCCGCCTTTGTCGAGGCGCTGCGTTCGGCCTGCGTGCGCCGGACGCGGGTCATGCCAGCCCTCCGGCGCGAGCGATCGCGCCCATGTAACGAGCGCTGGGTTTGGGCGTGCGCCTGAAGGTGGTGCGGTCCACCGCGACGAGCCCGAACTTAGGTCGATATCCCGACATCCACTCCCAATTGTCCAACAGCGACCAGTGCATGTATCCGCGAACGTCGATGCCGTCGGCAATGCATTTCTGCATGCTGCCGACTGCGCCGTTGATATAGGCGATGCGCTGGCTGTCGTCCTCCGTGGCGACGCCGTTCTCCGTGACGTAGATCGGCTTCTTCGTCCGCGATGCGACGAGCCGGATCGCGCCGCCTAGGGCCTCGGGCGTGAAAGCATAGCCCATCTGCGTCAGCGGTGCGCCGGGTTCCGGCGGCAGGTCGCGGTCGGGGCCAACGCGCGCGCCGGTATAGGATTGAACGCCGATGAAATCGCCCGGCGCGGCGAGCCATGGATCGAGCACCTCGGCGTTCTTGCGGCTCAGACCGCTGTTGGGGCCGGCGCTCCGATCGTCGTTGACCGCGAGCGTCAGGCCGACGGGAAAGCGATCCTGGCTCGCCGCCTTGATCGCCTCGAAAGCGCGGACATGCGCCTCGATTTGGATCGGCTGCTGAACGGGATTTCCGCTGCCGAGCATCGGGCTCGACCAAATCGCCGAGCCGGTCGCGACACCCGCCGCTTTCTCCACCGCCGCGATCACCGGTCCGAACTTGTCCAGCGCACCGCCCCAGCGCACCAGCGTACCGACATTGGGCTCGTTGAAGGTTGCGGCGACCGCAATCAGGTCCCCCATGTGCTTGGTCACCAGCCGGCAATAATCGGCGAAAGGCGCAATGCCGTCGCGTGTCTTGAAGCCGCCGGCCGCCGCGAACCAGCGCGGGACCGTATAATGGTTCATCGTCACAACGGGCGCGAGCCCATGTTTGTGACAGGTTTCCAGCACGCGCCGATAATAATCGAGCGCGGCGAGAGAAATCTGTCCACGCTCGGGCTCGATCCGCGACCATTCGATCGACAGCCGGTGGCTATTGAAGCCGAGCGCTGCCGCGAGCGCGATGTCCTCGTCGAACCGGTGCAGCACGTCGTCGGCGTCGCCGGAAGGGTCGGCGAAGAGTGTCGGTTTGACATGCTCGAGCGTCCAGATGTCGCTGGCATAAGCGCCGCCCTCGATCTGATACGCCGCGCCGGACGTTCCCCATAGAAAGCCAGCTTTGGGCTTGGCTCGAGTCGGAGCCAGCCGATGGACCTTCGCCATAGCCGGCGCGGTTGCCGCTCCCGCTATCCCGAGCAGAATTTCCCGCCTTTTCATCAACCCCTCCTGCAACTTACAATCGGTATTGACTGAATGTTAGTTTTCGAGCAGCCTTGAAGCAAGGGATAATTGCCGGCGCCGAACCGGGCTGCCCGGATCGTCAGGGGAGGAAAGACTATGGGGACCTCAATGTTGGCGGCGACGCGAGTTGGCTGCAGTGTTGCCGCGATGGCCGTTGTCGCCTTGGCCGGCCCAGCCTTTGCGCAAGACGGCCCGGCCACGGCCGATACGACCGGCGCCCAGGACCAGGGGGTCCACGCCGGGGAACCCGGCGACATCATCGTCACCGCCACCCGCCGCGCCGAGCGGCTTCAGGACGTGCCGGTGGCGGTATCGGCGATTTCGGGGGAGGACATCGCCAAGTCCGGCTTCCGCGAAGTGAGCGATATCCAGTATCTCGCGCCGAACATCACCTTCTCGGCGACGAACCCGGTGTCGAATGGCGGTGGCTATCAAATCCGCGGCATCGGTACTCAGACCTATGACAGCGGCGTCGAACAGTCGGTCGGCCTCGTCGTCGACGGCGTGGTGATCGGCATGTCGCGTGATCCCGGCGCGACCGGTTTCGCCGATATCGAGCGAGTCGAGGTCCTACGCGGCCCGCAAGGCACGCTGTTCGGCAAGAACTCGGCCGCGGGCGTCATCCAGATCATCACCAACAAACCGAGGATCGGCGAAAGTTCGCTCGATCTCGACCTGTCCTACGGCGAGCGCAACGATCGCGTCGCACGCGCCACTGCCAACGTACCGCTGACCGGCCGCGCCGCGCTCAGGGTCACAGGCTACACCAATGGGCAGGACGGCGCGATCCCCGATATCGTCAACGGCACCAAGGTTGGCGATCGCGATAACAAGGGCATCAGGGGCAAGCTGCTGTGGGAAGCCACCGACGCGCTGTCGCTGCTGTTGACCGCCGAATACCAGACCGGCTTCGCCCGCGACGCCCAGATCCTTGAATCGCTGGGCTCCAGCGCACTCTATAATTCACAGTTCGCCCGCTTTGCGACCAAGCCCGGCCATGACACTTATATCGCCTATAATGATGGTGACTGGACGGCGAACACCAAATTGTGGGGCACGTCGCTTCAGGCGAATTATCAGCTCGGTCAGAGCACGCTCACGTCGATCACCGCCTATCGGTCACTCAAGACGCTGCAACTCGCCGACATCGATGCCGCCCCGATCGACATTTTCAACAACAGCGACGGCGGGGTGGACAGCAACCAGTTCACGCAGGAGCTTCGGCTGACCTCGCCGGCGGGCAAGCGGCTCGAATACACGCTCGGCCTTTATTACTATCATACCCATAACGGCGGCTGGGCGGCGCAATACGGCAATTATTACGGGCTATTCGGCGTGCCCATCGTCATCGCCAGCGGTCGCCGCGATCAGATCAATCGCGAGCGCAGCCTTGCCGTCTATGGCCAGGCGACCTTCGCGCTGACCGACGCGCTCAAGCTGATCGGCGGCCTGCGCTACACCAACGACCGCAATACCGGCTCGATGACGATCACGCGATTGCCGTTTCCGGCCGTTCCGCTGACGATCGGCATCCCCTATGACGGTACCGTCAAGGCCGACAACGTGTCTGGCAAGGCCGGTCTGCAATATCAGCCAACCCGCGATCTCATGATCTATGCGACCTATTCGACCGGCTACAAGGGACCGGCGATCGACGGCACGGGCGGCGTGATCCACCGGGTGAAGCCCGAAACCGTGAAAAGTTACGAGGTCGGCGCCAAGGCGACGCTGTTTGGAGGCCGCATGACGCTGAACGGCGACCTCTATTGGGAAGAATTCACCAACTTCCAGACCACCGCGCTCGACAGTTCGGGCGCCTCGCCGACCTTTCTCCTGACCAATGCCGGCCTGATGCGCGCTCGCGGCGTCGAACTGGAGGCGAATGTCCGTATGACATCCGGCCTGCGCCTTTCGGCCAACGGCGCGTATAGCGATTCGACCTACCGCGATTTCACCGGTCCCTGTTATGCGGGGCAGCCGGTGTCGGGCACAGTCGGCGTCGGGTGCTATATCCTGCCCGGCACAACTACGCAGGTCGCGAACTATCATGGCTATCGCCTGCCGAACGCGCCCAAATGGTCGTACACGGTCCGCGCCTCCTACAGCCAACCGATCTCGAACGCGCTGACGCTCGATGCCGACGCCAATTGGGCATGGCGAGGCGGAACGCAGGCAGTGCTCGGCGATCCCAATGCGGAGATCGACGCTTACGGGCTGCTCAACGGTGACATCGGTCTCGCCGCGCGGAGCGGCGCATGGCGAATCGGGGTCTATGCCCGCAATCTGCTCAACCAGCATTTTTCGGCGCCCTATTCGGGCGGGACGATCAATCCCGGCGGATATTTCAGGATCGTGAGCCCTGATGCCTTCCGCACCATCGGCGGGACAGTGAGCTTCCATTTCTAATACCCAATCCCCCTCGGGGCCGGTGCGGATCGCCGGCCCCACTTTTTGGCACGCGGGCAAGGGAAACTCACGATGAGCACCATCAACAGGCGTGACCTGCTCGGCGGCACGGCGGCGGTGTTGGGGGCCGGCATGTTCGGGGCAAAGCAAGCGAGCGCCGTGCAACGGGCTGCCGTGCCTTCCGGCGGCGACAAGCGGCCCAACCTTGTCCTGTTCTTTCTCGACGAACTACGCGCCGACGCCCTGTCCTGCTACGGCAACTCCGTCACCAGAACGCCCAATTTCGATGCCTTCGCCAAATCTGGCACACGCTTCGCCAATTGCCATGTCCAGAACCCGGTCTGCACGCAATCGCGGTGCAGTATGCTCACTGGCTGGCCGACCAGCGTGCGCGGCCATCGCAGCCTCTATAACCTGCTGCAGCCCGACGAGCCCAACATGTTCCGCTACCTGAAGGACGCCGGCTACGACGTCTATTGGTTCGGCAAGAACGACGCGCTGGCGCCGCAGACCTTCATCGACAGCATCACCACCTGGCACGACGCCGACCGGCAGGCCGAATATGCGCCTCTATTCAAGATCGGCGCCAAGCTACTGCTGCCGCCGACGACGATGCGCTACCCCGGCGGCGAGGATCGCAAGACCACCGGCGACTATGCGCTCGTGCAAGACGCCATCAAGCTGCTCGAGCAGCGCAATCGCGACCGGCCGTTCTGCCTGTTCCTGCCGCTCAGCAATCCGCATCCGCCCTATCGCGCGCCCGACACGTTCGACACGATGTATGCGCCCGCCGGCCTGCCGCCGCTGGTGCCGCCGAATCTTCCCGACAAGCCGGCCTATTTCAAGGGCATTCGGGACTATTACAAGCTCGACCAGGCATCCGATCTCGACCTGCGCGTCGTGCGCGCCGCGTATTACGGACAAGTCAGCTTCGCCGATTGGCTGCTCGGCGAATTCCTGGCGGCACTGACGCGCACCGGCCATGACGAGGATACCGCAGTCATCGTCAGCTCTGATCACGGCGACTATGCCGGCGACTACGGCTTGGTCGAAAAATGGCCGAGCGGGCTCGAAAGCTGTCTGACACACGTGCCGCTGCTCGCACGAATGCCGGGCGGCGCGAAGGACCACGTTGTCGAGGAGATGGTCGAGCTCTTCGACATCATGGCGACGATGCTCGAGCTCGGCGGCACGCGCGCCACGCACACCAATTTCTCGCGCAGCCTGGTGGCACAATTGAACGGCGCCGCTGGAGACCCCAACCGCGCCGCATTCACGGAGGGCGGCTATAATGTCTATGAGCCGCAAGCATTCGAACCGCGGATGGCTGGACCATACGCCCCGAAGGCCAACCTCCAAAATGATGAACCGCTGACCGTCCAGCGCGCCGCAGCGATTAAGACGCGCGACTTCACCTATGTGGCGCGCCCCCATGGGCAAAGCGAACTCTATGACCGCAGGCGCGATCCGATGGAGACCCGCAATCTGATCGGCAGCGCGCGTCACCGCCAGACGCTCGGCAAAATGCAGCAGCATCTGCTCGGCTGGTACATCGAGACTTCGGGCGTACCGGCCAACATCAAGGACCCGCGCGATACGCCGCCGTTCTACAAGACACCGGCCTTCCCGGATGTCGAGCGCGTGAAGCAGGAGATTATCGACCAATGACGATCCGCGCCTTCAGCTTCGCTTTCGCGGCTTTTCTGGCGCTTACGCCGATAGCATCGCCCGCGCCCGCGCAAACCGCCTCGGCCGATCCGATCCGGGTCGGCGTGCTCGACGACGCGTGCGCCGCGCTCGACCCGATGCCGGCGATCGTCGCTGACTATATGAAGCGGTATGCGGCGGCGAAGGCGGGCGACCAACCGCCGCCGCCCGTCACCGCGGCCGGGATGAAAATCTACAGCGATTGGCAGGACAATCTCAAAGCCGAGGATTTTCCCGGCCTCTGCCGCTATCGCGCCGCCAACGCCGCGTTGCCTACCGCAACCGATCACCGCGTCATCCTGTTCGGCGATTCGATCACGGAGCTTTGGCAGGACATCGATCCTGGGCTGTTCACTGGCGACTGGCTCGATCGCGGGATCAGCGGACAGACCACGGAACAGATGCTGATCCGCTTCCGCGCCGACGTCATCGCTCTCAAACCGGCAGTGGTGCAGATCATGGCCGGCACCAACGACATCGCTGGCAATACTGGTCCGACTACGCTGTCGGAGATCGAAGACAATATCAGCTCGATGGTCGACCTGGCGAAGGCGCATCATATTCGCGTGGTACTTGCGTCGGTGCCGCCCGCCGCGTCGTTCGGCTGGCGGCCGGGCATCGACCCGCGCAAGTCGATCGCCGCGCTCAACGTTTGGCTGCGGGCTTATGCCGTGCGGGAGAAGCTCAATTACGTCGACTATCATGACGCGCTGAAGACCGATGGCGGCGCCTTTCGGCCTGAGCTGACCAAGGACGGCGTCCATCCGAACGCCGCCGGCTACAAGGTGATGCGCAGTCTTCTTGAAAAGGCAATCCCACGTGCCGGACATTCGGGCCGGCGGCGATTTCCTGTCGGAAAATAAGAGCATTTATGAGACCGCCTATGAAACCCGAGGCTGGACGCCCGGTACGATCGGAGACGGACGATCGCGGGGGGCAAGCCGCTCGGTGGGGCGATGACGGTCCTTGGCAGCGTCCTGCTTTGCATGTCGTCCGTGAGGGCTGCGGCGTCCAGCCGACGGCAATGTCGTCGATCTGCCCGTGCTGGTCTGGATTCACGGCGGCGGGTGGGTATCGGGCAGTTCGGCGCAGCCCGAGAGGCGCGTCGTCATTGGTGGATTTTGAACAGCCGCGAAGTCAGTCCTTCCAAAGCTATTTGGTTGGTGCGGACGGCGGGACTCGAACCCGCACTCCCAAGGGAAGCAGATTTTCGTACCACTTCGGCTTTCGCCGCCGCCGCATGGCGTTCGTGGTCTGGACTGTCCCTTCGCCTTAGCCGATCCGGCCTTAGGCGCCGCCCGTCCAGTCTCTACACCTTCCGTCGACCCTTGAGAGGTCGGGGCTTGGCTCGGGATTGGCCTGGAGCAACTGCTCGTTAGCTTTCCCCGACTTTGAGCGGTTCTACTCCGAGCGTTTCCCCCCGGGCACTCCAATGAAGTCTGCTGCGTCTACCGATTTCGCCACGTCCGCATCGGCACGGTCGTGCCACAGCCCGAGCGTTTGCGCGAGCAGGAAGTGAAATTGCATGTCCTCGCCTGCTCGTTCCTCCTGAACCTAAAATGCCCGAACCCGTTTCGAATGAGTTACTTTTAGAATCATGAGAACGCGCAAGAAATTTTGCGCCGGAGCGCCGTGGCAAAGAGGTGCATGGGTTTAATTCCGCTGCGTCGATCGATTTCGCCACGTCCGCGCCGGCGGGTCGTGACGAAGCGCAATCGCGCCGCGGTCAAGCCGCGCACCCTCACACATTGAGGCGCGCGCGCATCTCCTTGCCCGGCTTGAAATAGGGGACGCGCTTGGCGTCGACCTCGACGACCGCCCCGGTGCGCGGGTTACGGCCGGTGCGCGCGTCGCGGGCACGGGTCGAAAACGCTCCGAAACCGCGCAGCTCGACCCGGCCGTCGACGGCGAGCCGTTCGGTGATCTCGGTAAAAAATGTCGAGACGATCGCCTCCACATCGCGCAGCGCGAGATCGGGATTGTCGCGGGCGATCTGTTGAACGAGTTCCGAGCGGATCATCAATGCATCCCTGGTCAGTCTGGCCGGTGCCGCGCTGGTCTGGACGCGTCTCCGGCAGGCGGAACATACAAGCCGCCTCGCACGATGACGTTGTCGCGGCGACTTACCCCAGTCCTACACCTGATCCAGATCAGTCGATAGCAGGGAAACGACATTTGGCGCGTAAAACGCGGTGGGCCGGGAAGAAAATCGCTCCTCCCGGCCCACTTTTGCTTACTTCTTGTCGGCAGCCTCGTTACGCGCCTTCAGAGCTTCGCCGAGGATGTCGCCGAGCGACGCGCCCGAATCGGACGAGCCGTACTGCTGCACCGCGGCCTTCTCTTCGGCGATCTGCATCGCCTTGATCGAGAAGGTCGGCTTCTTCGAGCGATCGAAGCCGGTGACCATGGCATCGAACTTCTGGCCGACCTGGAAGCGCTCGGGGCGCTGCTCGTCACGATCGCGGCCGAGATCGGAGCGCTTGATGAAGCCGGTCGCGCCGTCCTCGCCCGCCTGAACCTCGAGACCGGCATCGCGGACCTCGAGCACGGTCACGGTGACGATCGACCCCTTGTTGACCTTGCCGCCGGTGGCCGGAACGCCAACCGCGGGGGCGCCGCGCTCGAGCTGCTTCATGCCCAGCGAAATGCGCTCCTTCTCGGAATCGATGTCGAGCACGACCGCCTTCACCATCTCGCCCTTGCGGTGCAGGTTGAGCGCGTCCTCGCCTGAGATGCCCCAGGCGATATCCGACATATGGACCATGCCGTCGACGTCACCATCGAGGCCGACGAACAGGCCGAACTCGGTCGCGTTCTTGACTTCGCCCTCGACGGTCGAGCCGATCGGGTGCTTCTCGGCGAAGGCCTCCCACGGATTGGCCTGCGCCTGCTTGAGGCCGAGGCTGATGCGTCGCTTGTCCTCATCGACTTCGAGGATGACGACTTCGACTTCCTGCGAGGTGGAGACGATCTTGCCCGGATGGACGTTCTTCTTGGTCCAGCTCATTTCGGAGACGTGGACGAGGCCCTCGATCCCCGGTTCCAGCTCGACGAACGCGCCATATTCGGTGATGTTGGTGACGCGGCCGTTGAGCTTGGCGCCGATCGGATATTTGGCGGCGGCGCCTTCCCACGGATCGCTCTCGAGCTGTTTCATGCCGAGGCTGATGCGCTGCGTGTCGCGGTTGATGCGGATGATCTGCACCTTCACCGTGTCGCCGATGCCCAGCATCTCCGACGGATGGCCGACGCGCTTGTAGGAGAGGTCGGTGACGTGGAGCAGACCGTCGATGCCGCCGAGATCGACGAAGGCGCCGTAATCGGTGATGTTCTTGACGACGCCGTCGATCACCTGGCCCTCGTGGAGCGACTGGATCAGGCCCGAACGCTGCTCGGCGCGGGTCTCTTCGAGCACCGCGCGGCGCGAGACGACGATGTTGCCGCGCTTGCGATCCATCTTCAGGATCTGGAACGGCTGCGGCATGTCCATCAGCGGGGTGACGTCGCGAACCGGGCGGATGTCGACCTGCGAGCCGGGCAGGAACGCCACGGCGCCGTTGAGGTCGACGGTGAAGCCGCCCTTGACGCGGCCAAAGATGACGCCCTCGACGCGATTGTTCTCGGCGAATTCCGCCTCAAGCTTGTCCCACGCGGCCTCGCGGCGGGCACGGTCGCGGCTCAGCATCGCCTCGCCGTTCACATTCTCGACGCGATCGACATAGACCTCGACCTCGTCGCCGACCTTGAGGTCGGCCTTCTGGCCGGGCGCGGCGAACTCGCGCAGCGGCACGCGACCTTCGGACTTCAGGCCGACATCGATGACGGCGAGGTCGTTTTCGATCGCGGTGACGGTGCCCTTGACGACATGGCCTTCGAAGCTGTCGGCGTGGCCAAGGGTCTGTTCGAGAAGCGCGGCGAAATCGTCGCGAGTGGGAGTTGCCGTAGTGGCCATAGAGAAAGACTTCCTAAATCAACGTTTTCCGGCCAGCCGGTTGGTTCCGGCGGTCTTGTGGCCGAACTGCCGCGCACGCCCCATGCGGACACGGCATCCGGGCGCGTCCATGGTCACGAAGGAAACCGCCGAATAAGCGAAAAGGGCGCGAGAGGGTGGCCCTCCGCGCCTTCCTCCGCGAGCATCGGCCCGCCGGACGGCGCCGCACATAGCGATTGGCGTGCCGCGAGGCAAGAGAGCGGCCGATCAGGATTGGGCTTCGGCCCGCTTTCGCGTTACCCGCGCATCGACCAGCCCGATCGCCTTCTGCACCGCCGCCTCGATGGAGAGGAAGCTGGTATCGAGCAACGCGGCGTCGGCGGCCTGGGTCAGGGGAGCGACGGCGCGGCCGGCGTCGCGCTGGTCGCGGGTGCGGATGTCGGCCAGCACCTTGTCGTAGGTCAGCGTCGAGCCGCGCGCCTTCAGCTCCTCGTGCCGGCGGCGGGCGCGAATCATCGGGGTAGCCTTGACGAACAATTTGGCGTCGGCGTTGGGCGCGATCACCGTGCCGATGTCGCGTCCGTCGAGCACTGCGCCGCCCGGCTGTTGCGCGAAGCGCCGCTGGCGCTGGAGCAGCGCGGCGCGGACCAGCGGATGCGCCGACACGATCGAGGCGGCCTGGCCGACGATGTCGCCGCGCAGTTCGGGATCCTCGAGCAGCCGGTCGTCGAAATCGCACGACGCCACCGCGTCCGCCTCCTTCGCGGGATCAAGCTCGTTGCGCAGCACCGTCAGCGCGACGGCGCGATAGAGCAGTCCGGTGTCGAGGTGCGGCAGCCCGTAATGGCGTGCCAGCGCGCGAGCGATAGTGCCCTTGCCCGATGCGGCGGGTCCGTCGACGGCGATGATCATTGGTCCAAGCGAACTCTACTGGGTCAGATCGTCTAGCGTGGCGAAAAACGCCGGATAGCTGGTCGCCACCGGCGCCGTATCGTCGATCGTGATCGGACGGCGCGCCGCCAGTCCAGCCACCGTCATCGACATTGCGATGCGATGGTCCAGTTTCGAGGCGACCCGTGCATCCCCCGCGATCGGCTCCCCGCCTGATCCGGTGATGGCGAGGCCATCGTCGAACTCCTCGACGGTAACGCCACACGCGGTAAGCGCCTCGGCCATGGTGGCGATGCGGTCCGATTCCTTGACGCGCAGCTCGTGCGCCCCGCGCGCGACGGTGCGGCCTTCGGCGAGCGCAGCTGCGACGAACAGGACAGGATATTCGTCGATCATGCTGGGGGTCAGCTCCGGCGGCACCTCGATCGCGCGAAGCGGGGCATGGCGGACGCGCAGGTCCGCGACCGGTTCGCCGCCGACAATCCGCGGGTTCTCCTCGGCGATGTCGGCGCCCATCGCCTTCAATGCGGCGAACAGGCCGGTGCGCGTCGGATTCATCCCGACATTGGTGATCAGCACGTCGGAGCCCGGCACGATCGACGCCGCCACCGTCCAGAACGCCGCCGACGAAGGATCGCCGGGCACCGCGATCGCTTGCGGCCGAAGTTGGGCTTCGCCGTGCAGAGAGATGATGCGGCCCTCCGCCGTTTCCTCGATCGTCAGCTCCGCGCCGAAGCCCTTGAGCATACGTTCCGAATGGTCGCGCGTCGCTTGCCGCTCGATCACGCGAGTGATTCCCGGCGTATTGAGCCCGGCGAGCAGCACCGCCGACTTCACCTGCGCCGAGGCGACCGGCAGCGTGTAGGCGATCGGTACCGCCGGCACGATCCCGCGCACCATCAGCGGCAGCCGGCCGCCGGGCGAGGCGGTGATGTCGGCGCCAATGGACGACAAGGGATCGATGACTCGCGCCATCGGCCGGCTCGACAGCGACGCGTCCCCGGTGAACGTGGCGGTGATCGCATGGCTCGCGACGAGCCCCATCAAGAGCCGCGTCGATGTGCCCGAATTGCCCATATCGAGCGCCGATTCCGGCTGGAGCAGCCCGCCGACGCCGACGCCGTGAACGCACCACGTGCCGTCGTCCTCGCGGGCTATGTCGGCGCCCATAGCGCGCATCGCTGCGGCAGTGGCCAGCACGTCCTCGCCCTCGAGCAGGCCAGTGATCCGGCTCTCGCCGACGGCGAGCGCGGAGAGCATCAGCGCGCGATGGCTGATCGACTTATCGCCCGGCACGGCGACGGTGCCGGTCAGCGCGCCGCGCGCGGCGACGACGGTTTCTTTCGGGGCGGGATGGGCCATGGCGCGCGGGCTTTTGACAGTGCGGTTGCGCTATGGCAAGGCGCGCCCCACTTTGCAGGGCAATCTGCAATCCCTCCATCAATTCGAAAGGCACGAGGCGGCACATGGTGAAGCCGGAATGGGGCACGAAGCGGACTTGTCCGAAATGCGCGACGCGATTCTACGATCTCGGCAATGACGAACCGGTGACCTGCATCGAATGCGGCACGACGTGGATGCCCGAGCCGATCCTGAAGTCGAAGCAGCCGCTGCCGTTCGATCAGGGTAGCCAGGACGACAGCAAGAAGAAGGACGCTGCGCTCGCCGGCGGCGAGGACGAGCATGACGACGAGGATCTGAACATCGACGAGGACGACGACGAGGCGTCTCCGGACGACGAAGTCGATCTTGGCGGCGACGACGATCTCGGCGTCAACACCTCGGACGAAGACGAAGAGAACTGACGCTTGCCAAGGGGGCGCCGCCTGTTTAAGGGCGACGCCTCCCGAACGATGGGGCCGTAGCTCAGCTGGGAGAGCGCTACACTGGCAGTGTAGAGGTCAGGGGTTCGATCCCCCTCGGCTCCACCATTCTTCCACTCCGTTTTACGATCAGAATGCCTGCCGCGGAACTCGCGGGCGGGCTCGCGCGCTATCCGGACGTAACGCGAGGAGTCGAGCGACATGGGCGCAACCACCATCGGCGCAATTGTCGGTGCAGCGATCGACAGCATGAGCGGCGAGGACAGTGAAGCCGACGGCGCGATCATCGGCGCGGTGGCGGCGAACGTCCTCAAGATCGCGGTGCCGGTGGCCGCGACCTGGGCGATCGGCTGGCTGGTGCTGCGCAGCGTCGGCGCGGCATGGGACCAGGTGACGGGCAATACCGCGGACTAGGCGCCGGTCTGCCATGCGCGGATCGCCGCGCTGGGGGCGACCAGCATCAGCACGTTGAGCGTCAGGTTGTCGCGGATCGCCGCGAGCGTGAAGAGTTCCAGCAAGACGGCAATCACCACCGTCGCCCACCAGGGCAATGCACGCGCGAGAACAAAGCCGATCGCCATGCAGGCGATGTCGGACATCGAGTTGAGCACGCTGTCGCCGGAATAGCCATAGGCCATCGTCACCGCGCGATAGCGGTCGATGATCACAGGCGAGTTTTCCAGCACTTCCCAGGCCGATTCGATCGACACGGCGGCGAACAGGCGTGCGGGCAGGGACGCACCGCGCAGCAGCAGCCAGGCCGCGCCATAGAGCAGGAAGCCATGAATGATATGGCTGAAGCTGTACCAGTCGGTGAGCTGCTGACTATTCTCGTTCGATTGCACGATCCCATGCCACAAGGCGAAATGGCCGCACGGGCAGAAAGGCGACCGGCCCATCGCCAGCTCGATGCCCGCTGCCGCGGCGGCGACCATCAGCGCCGCCAGCGCCCAGCTGTTCATGCGCGCCATATTGTCCCCCGCTTGACGCCCCGGCTCGCTGCGGTCACTAGCGGGCATGGCCCCATCGATCCAGCACGACCCGCACGGCTTCCGGCGCCGCGGCGTCCTGTTCGTCCTTTCCTCGCCGTCGGGCGCGGGGAAATCGACCATTGCGCGCAAGCTGCTCGCCAGCGAGTCCGATCTGTCGATGTCCGTTTCCTACACCACGCGCCCGCCGCGGCCCGGCGAGGTGGACGGCAAGGATTATCATTTCGTCGATCTCGAACGATTCCGCGAAATGGTGGCGAACCATGAGTTCCTCGAATGGGCGCACGTCTTCGGCCATCGCTACGGCACACCCAAGAACGACGTGTTCCATGTGCTGAGCGAGGGCAGCGATATCCTGTTCGACATCGACTGGCAGGGCGCGCAGCAGCTTCATCAGCTCGCCGGCGGCGACGTGGTGCGCGTGTTCATCCTGCCGCCGTCGATGGAGGAACTGCGCCAGCGGCTCGAACGGCGCGCGACCGATTTACCCGAGGTGATCGATGCGCGCATGGCGCGCGCGACCAACGAGGTGAGCCACTGGGACGGCTACGACTATGTCCTGGTCAACGACGATGTCGAGCAATGCTTCGATTGCGTGAAGACGATCCTCGCCGCCGAGCGGCTCAAGCGCTCGCGCCAGACCGGGATCATCGGCTTCATCCGCAAGCTGATGCGCTGACCGGCGCCCGCCCGCCGGACCGACCATGACCGCCCCGCGCTTCGACTTCACCATCACCGCCACTGACGGGGCTGCGCGCACCGGCGCGATCGCGATGCGCCGCGGCACGATCCGCACGCCCGCGTTCATGCCGGTCGGCACCGCCGCAACGGTCAAGGCGATGAAGCCCGCCGACGTGCGCGGGGCGGGCGCTGACATCATCCTCGGCAACACCTACCACCTGATGCTGCGCCCCGGTGCCGAGCGGGTCCATCGGCTCGGCGGGCTGCACGATTTCATGGGGTGGGAGCGGCCGATCCTGACCGACAGCGGCGGCTATCAGGTGATGAGCCTCGCCGATCTGACCAAGCGTTCGGAGGAGGGGGTGGCGTTCAAGAGCCATCTCGACGGCTCGCGGCACCTGCTCAGTCCCGAACGCTCGATCGAAATCCAGCGGCTGCTCGGCTCGAACATCGTCATGGCGTTCGACGAGCTGGTGCCGACGACCTCGACGCGCGAAGTCCAGGCGGCGGCGATGGAGCGCTCGATGCGCTGGGCGAAGCGCAGCCGCGCGGCGTTCGACGCCGGCGGAGGCCACGCGGAGGCCAATGCGATCTTCGGCATCCAGCAGGGCGCGCTAGACGAGGGGCTGCGCAAGGCCTCGGCCGACGCGCTGATCGACATCGGCTTCGACGGCTATGCGGTCGGCGGGCTCGCGGTGGGGGAAGGGCAGGAGGCGATGTTCGCTTGTCTCGACTATGCGCCGCAGCAGCTCCCCGCCGACAAGCCGCGCTACCTGATGGGCGTCGGCAAGCCCGACGACATCGTCGGCGCGGTCGAGCGCGGCATCGATATGTTCGATTGCGTGCTCCCGACCCGATCCGGCCGCACCGGCCAGGCGTTCACGCGCGGCGGGCCGATCAACATCCGCAACGCGCGCTTTGCGGAGGACACCGGTCCGCTCGATCCGGCCTGCGCCTGCCCGGTCTGCGCGACGTGGAGCCGCGCCTATCTCCACCACCTTGTCCGCGCCGGCGAAATCCTCGGCGCAATACTGATGACCGAACACAACATCTGGTTTTACCAACAGCTGATGGCGGACCTCAGGGCTGCAATTGGCGAACGCCGGCTTGCACAGTTCGCGCGTGACTTTCGTCAGGGATATGCGGCAGGGTCCGCGCGTTGACCACGGCCAACCACGAGTAACGGGACGTTATGCTGAGTGACGAAGACGACACGCCGCTGAACGAGATCACCGCCGCCGCGCACGACGCGAAGCGCTGCCGCGAGGGCGCCGCCGGAACCGCCGAGCCGGGCAAGGCCAAGGGCAAACGTTGGCCGCTGGCGACGATCGGATTCGGCATCGGCTCTGCCGCGCTTGCCGCGGCGATGCTCTACGCCAATCGTGAGCGCCGCCGGCGGGGCTGATCGTTACCGCCCGCCCGCTTCGTCCCGCCGCGGGACAGGCCAAAATCGGGGGCGGATGACCCGGCGGGAATCGGCTATGCGCGCGAGGATGATCGCGCGATGGCTCCCCCCTCGGCAGGTTCGCGAGCTGGCATTTGCCGCCGGTCTCGCCATCGTCTACCTTGGCGTGTCGGCGCACGCGGCCTTGCGCGCGATCGCGGCGAGCGAGACGGCATCGGCACCGGTTGCAGCGCCGACCGGCTTTGAGGCGGAGGACCACTTCCCGGGCGCTGCCTATTTCTATGCGATCGACGATGATGCCGCGCTGGGCGCGGGCACGACCGGCACCGCCGCGCTACCCGACTTGCCGGTCCCCGCGAGCGCGGCGGCCGATGTCGACGACGGCACCATTCATCCGGCGCGGCCCTTCTCAATGGCCGGCGCCAGTGCGACCGACCGCGGGCGGGCGCTGCAATGCCTGGCGAGCGCAGTCTATTATGAGGCCGCGTCCGAATCGGACGATGGTCAGCGCGCGGTGGCGCAGGTGGTGCTCAACCGCGTGATGCACCCGGCGTTCCCGGACACGGTGTGTGGTGTCGTCTATCAGGGATCGGAGCGGGCGAGCGGCTGCCAGTTCAGCTTCGCTTGCGACGGCGCGCTGGCGCACCCGCCGAGCCGCGCAGCATGGGAAAAGGCGTTGAGGATCGCGGCGGCGGCGCTCGGCGGCTATGTATTCTCGCCGGTGGGTCTTGCGACGCATTACCACACCTATGCGGTGACGCCGGCGTGGAGCCGCCGGCTGGTGATGACCGACGCGATCGGCGCGCATTTCTTCCACCGCTGGGCGGGCTGGTGGGGGACCCCGGCGGCGTTCGACCAGGTCTATCGCGGCGGCGAGCCGGTACCCGGCCCCCACCCGCGCGCCGTCGTCCCCGACACGGCGCCGGCCTTACTGGTGCAGGCCACGCCGACCGCCGCGCCGACCCCGAAGGCCGAACCCGCCGCGCTGGCGATGATCCAGCCCGCTTATGTCGATAGCGGCACGCTCAAGACCGCCGCCGCCGCCGACACGCTCCCGCAGTCGCAGGTGCTCGACAAATGGAAGGACAGCGGCCAGCCGCTCCGGTGAGCACGGCGCAATCGTGCTCCCGCGAAAGCAGGAGCACTGCATCGATTCAACGAACGGGACGCCTCGCGCTCACTTCTTCAGATACTTGTCGAACCAGCCAATCGTACGCTTCTCGACATCGGCGCGGTGATCCGCCCCGCGGATGCCGTGGCCTTCGCCGGGGTAGATGACCAGGCTGACCGGCACGCCCATGTCCTTCAGCGCGTGCCACCATTCGATCGACTGGGTCGGCGGCACCTCGATGTCGCGCTCGCCGACGTAGATGAAGGTCGGCGTATGCGCCTGCTTGGCGAAATTGACCGCCGACATCGAATTATAGATCGCGGGATCGTCGTACATCGTCTTGCCGAAAAACGGCAGCATCCACTGATCGATGCCGTTGGTGCCGTAATAGCTGATCCAGTTGCTGAGTCCCGCGGCGGCGACGATCGCCTTGAAGCGGTTGGTCTGAGTATTGGCCCACATCGCCATGAAGCCGCCGTAGCTGCCCCCCATCAGCCCGAGCCGCGCGTCGTCGACCGGCGCGGTCTTCTCGACCGCGGTGATGCCGGCGAGGATGTCGCGCAGATCGCCGCCGCCGAAATCGCGCCGATTGGCCAGCGTGAACGCCTCGCCCTGGCCGTAGCTGCCCCGCGGATTGGGGAGGAAGATGTAATAGCCCGCTTTGATCAGCGAGACATAGGTGCCGCTCGACTGGAAATAGGGCATCGACGCTGCCGCCGGGCCGCCGTGGACGACAGTGATCATCGGCGCCTTCTTCGCCGGATCGGCATCGCGCGGGGCGAGCAGCCAGCCCTGCACGGTGAAGCCCTCGTTGGTCCAGGTGATGCTTTGCGCCTTCACCGCCGGCGCGACTTGGTCATTGTCGTGCGTGATCTGGCGCGGCGCCGCGACCGGACCGGCATAGATCGCCGGCGCATGCTCGAAATCCTGCACCACCGCGGCCATCGTCTTGCCGTCGGCGCTGAACGCGACGCGGCCGTCGCCCGCCGACAGGCTCGCCATGCGCCGCCACAGCGGATTCGCCTTTCCGTTTTGCGACAGCGCCGTCACCTCCATCGTGTCGCCGGCGAGCGCGGTGGTGCGCAGCCCATCCTTGAGCCAGAACAGCGAGGTGTTGGTAGTCTTCGAGCCCTTGGTAATGTCGGTCGGTGTGCCCCCCGCGAACGGCACCGTATAGACATCGCCGCCGACCGAGCCGAAGTCGCTCATCAGCCCGCCGATATAGGCGACGGTCTTGCCGTCGGGCGAGACGCGCGGGAAATTGAGCTGCGTCGTCGGCTTCGCGATCTGGCGCACCGCGCCGGTCGTCGCATCGACCGCGTCGAGCGTCGCCACCCACCAATTGTCGTCGCCATTGCCAAGCGCCGAGGTGACGACGAATCCCTTGCCGTCGGGCGTCCAGTCATATTCGTAGATGTAGCGCCCGGCGGGCGACACCGGCTTGACGTCGGCGGCGGCTGTGCGGCTCGCGTCGAACACTGCGATGCGGCGTTCGTCGTTATGCTCGCCGATCTCGCCGACCAGCCGCACGCCGGGCTGGGTCGCACCCGCTTCCTTTTGCGCACCCAAGGTGACGAGCAGCGCGATGCGCTTGCCGTCGGGCGAGAAACGTGGCGCCGAGGCGATGCCGTCGATCGTCGCGACCGTGCTTATGTCGTTGTTGCGCGCGGTCAACAAAGTGAGCCCGCCGGCATCGCGCGCGAGAAAGGCAAGACGCCCGTCGGGCGCGAAGGTCAGGTCCGAATAGTCGCAGTCCTTGCAGGGATCGAATGTCGCAACGACGCGGCCGTCCGCCGCCGAACGCTCGATGATTGCCGCATGGGCGCCGCCTGCGCTCTCGACACTGGCGATCGTCCGGCCGTCGGGCGACAGCGCGAGATCGTCATAGCTGTGAACGGAGGCCGCAAAGGCAGGCGCGGCGACGGTGGCGAGCAAGGCGGCGAGGACAAGGCGCATCGACTGAAATCCCGGAGGAATTGGCTGGATGCGCGGCGGCATAGCACAGGCGGGCGATGCCGCAATCGGACAGACAGGAAACGGGCCCCCGCCGCTTGGGAGACGGGGGCCCGTAGCGGCGCGGCGTCTTAGTGACGCTGTCGGTCGGCGGCGTGCCTCGCCGACCGCGGCCGCTTGACTGGTTGCCTGTGCTGCGCCGTTTCGCGTGCGGCGTGCGGATGGGCTGCCGCTGGCCGGTGGATCCGCGCCGGCTGTTGCCGCGCATGACCGGCGGCCTCCACACGGGCCCGTGCCGGATGCCGCGCTTGCGCTGCGCGCGCCTGGGCCCGTCGGTGAAGCTGAACCTGGTGCCGTGCCTCGGCTCGCGCATGGCTCCGGACCTTCGATTGCGCCTGCGCTTGATGATGAGCCTGGGCCTGTTGGCGCGCCGCTGCCCGACGCTGGCGATCGACGCGGGCGCGGGTTTCGTGCCCCCGCTGTTCGGCGCGGGCGTGGGTTGCCTCCGCGACGCGCGCTCTGTCGCGAGCACGGCTCGCCTGCTGCGCGTCGTGCCGGGCGCGGATGCGCGTTGCTTCTGCGACAGGCGTTTCCCGCCTGGCGTGAGCGCGGGCGTGCGCGGCCGGCTGCCGGCGTGCCTGCACCTGCCGGGCACCCCGTTGGGCGACCGCCTCCGGACGAGCCCGATACTGCTGTATTTGCCGAGCTTCCCGAGCATTCTGCACTCGTTGGCGTTCCTGGTTCCGGGCGCGCTCGTGCTCCGCCATTCGCTGCACCGCACGTTGGGGCTGGCGCTGTTCGGCGCGCGCGATCTGCCTCGCTTGCCGGCGTTCGGCGCGAGCGCGTCGATCGACTTGCTGCCGGCGCTCGGCTTCGACAAAGCGGCGCCGGTCGGGCTTGGCGCGGGCAGCCTCCGCATGACGCCGTTCGGCGGCGTTGTTGCGATAAAGGTGCGGCGGCGCGCCGTGCTCGCCGCGGCGGCGCCAGACGGCGTAGCGCGCGGTCGCTTGCTGCCGGACGCGCTGCTCGTCGCGCCAGTGGCGCGCTTGCTGCTCGGCAGCGCGACGGCGTTCGACGTTCCGCGCGGCGACCGAGCCGCGCCAGCGATCGACGGCAGCGCGCCGATGATCCCATTGCCGCGCAGAAACACCGTGATGCTGCCGGTGGCGCGAGGCGGCATAGAGCGCGCGGGCACGGGAATAATAGCGCGCCGCGGCAATCCGCTCACGCCGCGCGCGGTCGAGCGCCAGCGGGCGGCCGTCGATACCATAGACCGCAACCAGGGCATCGTCGGCATAGGCATAGCTGTAATCGGGATCGCGGACGTAATACGGATAGTCCGCGCCGGGCGCGTAGTAATAATAACGATAGCCGTCGTCGATCGGTTCGACGAAGGTCTCGTAGCCGTCGGTCGTCTGCCAGGCCCACGGTTCCACGCCATCCGCGTAATCGAAATAATAATCGGGCGGCGCTTCGCCGATCACCTCGTCGATCGCGTCGGCGCGATCGATATAGGCATAATCGGCGCCGCCGGCGGGCGCTGCGAAGCGAAGCGGCGCGGCAACGGGAAGCTCGGCTGCCGCCGGGGCGACGGCCACCGGCCCGACGGGCGCGTCGCTCAGCGGTACGGCGGCAGGCAGCGGCGGCAGTTGAGGGCCGGTTGCAGTTAGCGTGTCGGAAGTTGCGGTATCGGCGGTGGGTTTGGGGTTGCACCCGGCGAGCAGCAGCGCCGCCATCGTGACGGCGCTCAACCCGATCATCCGTTTTGCCTTGACGGCCATTCGCGCGTCCTTCCCGTGGCCTTCAATCCTCCTGGTCCCCAATGGTCTCCATGTCGCACACCCCGACTGAACCGGGCGTGGCCGTATCGTTCATCGCGCAGATTGCTTCGCTGGGGCGCGGCGGGTTAAGCCGCCATCACAGTGGAGGGCGGAGTCATGCAGGATTATCAGGCACAGCCGGGCGGATGGCTTCAGGCCCTCATCATCGCCGCGATCGTCCTCGTCGTTGCGATGCGGATGCGGGGGACGGGGAGGCTACGGCCGCTTCGGCTCGAGCGGCTGTGGGTCATCCCGGCGCTCTATCTCGCGCTCGTTATCCTGCTGTTCGTGCAGGCGCCGCCGCCAGGGCTAGGCGCATGGATCAGTGCGGTCTTCGCGCTCGGCGCCGGCGCCTTTCTCGGCTGGCAGCTCGGAAGGCTGATGCGCATCCATGTCGATCCCGAAACCCACGCATTGTCGCAACAATCCTCGGCCGCCGGCATGATCTTCATCGTCGTGCTGATCGCAGTGCGCTACGCCGCGCGCGATCTGGGCGGCGAGATGCACATGAACATGGCGATCATGACCGACACGCTCGCCGCGCTCGCGCTCGGTATGTTCAGCGCGCAACGCGTCGAGATGTACCTGCGCGCGCGACGAATGCTCGACGCGGCGCGTGCCGGCTGAGAGTGACGTCTGATCCAGCTGCGCCGAACCGGGTGCGGCGCGGGCCCGGAGTCTAAACCGCTTTCCCGCTGCGCCCGGCAAGATCGACGACATATTGCCACGCGACGCGGCCCGATCGACTGCCTCGGCGTGTGGCCCAGGCGACTGCCTCATGGGGATCGAACGCGAGACCGTACGCCTCGGCATAGGTGCGCACGATATCGAGATAGCCGTCCTGGTCGACGACGTGGAAGCCGATGCTGAGCCCGAACCGGTCGGCGAGCGCCAGATGGTCGTCGACTGCGTCACGCGGGTTGATCGCGCTTTCCTGCTCGGCAATGTCGCGTGGCACGAGGTGGCGGCGGTTCGAGGTGACGATGAGGCGCACGTTGTTGGGTCTTGCCTCCGCGCCGCCCTGCAGCATCGAGCGGAGCTGGCGCGCGTCGGCCGCAGCGTCGAAGCCGAGGTCGTCGATGAAGAGCGCGAAGGTGCGCTTCACGGGCGCGATCGCGTCGAACAGCGCGGGCAGCTCGTCGAGCCGGCCGCCCGGCGCCTCGACCAGCGCGATGCGGCCGCTGCCGGCCTGGGTCGCGGCGATCGCGCTCTTGACCAGCGCCGACTTGCCGGTGCCGCGCGCGCCCCACAGCAGCACGTCCTGCGCGGCATGGCCGGCGGCGAGCCGCTCGAGATTGCCGAGGAGCGCCGCCTTTTGTTGCTCGATCCCGTGCAGCATCGCCAGCGGCAGCGGGGCGAAATCGCGTGCCGCAACCAGCGCGCCCTGCCGCCAGACATAAGCGGGGTGTGCGAGCGGGTCGGCCGATTGCGGCGGAGGCGGCGCGAGACGGTCGAGCGCGGCGGCGATACGGTCGAGCGGATCGGTCATGGATGCTGCCCTAGTCGATTGGGCGGGTGATGCAATATGCGCGCCCTGCCAAGCCAGGGCTCAAGGAGGGGAGGGCGGCAGGACCCCGATCATTCGGGCGAAAGGCTTTTCAGGTGCGCGCGGATGCCGGGGTCGCCCGGCGCGAGGCTCGCCGCCTTGACCAGCAGCTGCCGCGCGCCGTCGCGGCTGCCCGCCTTGGCCAGCGCCCAGCCGAAAGCATCGACCACCGCTGGGGTCATCGGCGCGAGGCGGTAGGCGGCAGCGCCGTAACGGCGCCCGATGTCCGCGTCGCCGCGCTCGGCATAAGCGAGTGCGAGCTGGCCGAGGACGGCCGCGTCGCGATTGCCGAGCGTTGCTCGCAGGCCTTCGAGCGTGTCGATCGCCGCGTCCCAATCCTTTGCGGCGATCTGCCAGTTCGCTGCGAGCCGGCGCGCCGGCACATCGGCGGGGTTCTGCGACAGGAACAGCGCCAGCGCGCGCTGCGCGGCTTCGCGACGCCCGGTGCGGTCAAGCGCTTCGACCAGCCGCAGCATGACGGGTTCGTCGAAACGCAAATTGGCGGCGCGCCGATAGGCCGCGGCGGCTTCGGGAACGCGGTTGATCGCCCACAACGTGTCGCCGAGCACGACCTCTGCCTCGGGCGACCCCGGCGAAGCATCGGCCAGCATCTGCGCATGGGCGAGCGCCGATCCGTTCTGCCCGGCTTCGAGCAGGCCCCGGATGAGCGCGAGCGCTGCGACCGGATCGCCCGGCGCGGCCTCGGCGGCGGCCGCGAGGCCCGACAGGTCGTCGTCGATGCCGAACGGCGTGGGCGAAGGGCGCATCGGGCTCGCCGCGCGGTCGAGGAATGTCGCGGCCCAGTCGCGCTTGCCCTCGGCCTCGAATGCGCGTGCGACCAGCGTCAGCGTGTAGGTGTCGGCGTCACTGCGCAGCGCCAGCGGGCGAAGCGCCTCAAGCGCGTCGTCGGCATCGCCTGCGCTGAGCCGCGCCGCGCCGAGCAGCCGGCGCGCCGTCAGGTTGAGCGGCTGGTCGCCGACCAGCGCTCCCCAGGCGTCGGCGGCTTGCTGGTCGGCGCCGTCGCGATAGGCCAGCGCCCCGCGGAGCAGCAGCGCGCCGGGCATGTCGTCGAGCGCGCCGCCGGTCCGCTGCAGAAGGTCGCGTGCGAGATCGTCCCTGCCCGCTCGCGCCGCGAGCACCGCTTGCAGGTAATAGGCCATCGGATCGCCCGGCCGGGCGGCGAGCGCGCGTCGCGTCGCGTCGAGCATGTCCTCGTATCGCCCGAGGTCACCGAGGGTCGCGGCCTTGTCGAGCAACGTGTCGGGATTGCCCGGATCGATCTTCAGCGCGGCGTCGAACCAGGGGAGGGCGGCGACGAGCCCGTATCGATCGCGCACCAGTTCGCCCTCGAGCGTCAGCGCCGGGGCGCTGCGGCGGTCGAGCGCCAGCGCGCGCTCGGCGGCGGCGGACGCGCCGGCGACATCGCCCGACTGCAGCCGCAATCGCGCAAGATCGGTCCAGGCGTCGGCATAATCGGGCCGCCGCTCGACCAGCACGCCCATCAGCTGGCGCGCCGACGGGAGGTCGCCCGACGCGGCGAGTGCGCGCGCCTTCACCCGGGTCGCGTAATCGGCGTAGCGTGGCGGGGCGCGGTCGGCCTCGGCAATCGCGGCGTCAGGGTCGTCCTGCAGCAGCTGCGCCTCGGCATAGAGCTGGTGCAGGCGTCGCGAATCGAAGCCGGTCGCCTTGGCGCGGTCGAGTTCGGCTTCGGCCGCGTCGCCGTCGCCGAGCGCGAGATCGAGCCGGGCGGCGAGCGCGTGCGCCAGCCCCCAGTCGGGATCGTTTCGCAGCGCCTTCGCCGCCTCGGCGCGCGCCCCGCTCATGTTTCCTAAGGCGTAGAGCTTCAGCGCTTCGCCGATTTGCGCGCGCGCTTCGGACGGATCGGGGGCGTTCCGCCAGTGCCGGATGCCGAGCGCCGCCGCGATGAGCAGCGCCGTCGCGGCGAGCAGCGCGCCGCCCCGCCGCAGTCCTCTCGCCGGGATGCGCCACCGGCGACGGCCGCGGCGAACCCAGCGCGTCTGCCCGCGTTCAGCCGTGGAGGCCATAGGATTTGAGCAGGTCGTAGAGTGTCGGCCGGCTGATGCCGAGCAGCTTCGCGGTATTCGAGATGTTGCCCTCGGTGCGCGCCAGCGCCTGGCGGATCGCCTTGCGGTCGGCGGCCTCGCGCGCGGCCTTGAGATTGATCACGCTGTCGTCGCCTTCGCCCTGGAGGTCGAGGTCGCCCGCGGTGACGTTCTTGCCCTCGGCCATGATGACCGCCCGCTTCACTCGGTTTTCCAGTTCGCGGACGTTGCCGGGCCAGCGCCAGGCGTCGATCGCCGCGCGCGCGTCGGGGGCGAAGCCCGTGACCTGCGGATTCATCGCCTCGGCGTATTTGGTGAGGAAGTGCCGCGCGAGCAGGCCCGCATCGCCCGGCCGTTCGGCGAGCGAGGGGATGCGCACGACGATTTCGGCGAGGCGGTAATAGAGGTCCTCGCGGAACGATCCCGCGACGACCATCGCGTCGACGTCCTGATGCGTCGCGCAGACGATGCGCGTGTCGACTGCGATTCCCTTGCGTCCGCCGATCCGCTCGATCACGCGTTCCTGCAGGAATCGCAACAGCTTGACCTGAAGCGGCAGCGGCACGTCGCCAATCTCGTCGAGGAACAGCGTTCCGCCGTTGGCCTGCTCGATCTTCCCTTCCGTGGTCTTGACTGCGCCGGTGAAGGCGCCCTTTTCGTGGCCGAACAGCTCGGATTCGAGCAGGGTTTCGGGGATTGCCGCGCAGTTGATCGCGACGAACGCGCCAGTGCGGCGCGGGCTCGCGTCGTGGAGGCCGCGGGCGAGGAGTTCCTTGCCGGTGCCGCTCGCGCCGAGGAGCATGACCGAGACGTCGGCGGCGGCGACGCGTTCGATCGTGCGGGTGACCTTGAGCATTTCGGGGGCGGCGGTGATGATGCCGCCGAGCACCGACCGGCCGTTCGCTTCTGCAGCGAGGCGGCGATTTTCTGCTTCGAGTTCATGGACATGGAAGGCGCGTTCGACGATCAGGCCGAGCGCGTCGATGTCGATCGGCTTCGAATAGAAATCCCAGGCGCCGTCCGCGATGGCCTTCAGAGCGCTGTCGCGGGCGCCATGGCCCGAGGCAACGATGACTTTAGTGTCTGGTTTCAAAGACAAAATTTCGGCGAGCGCGGCGAAACCCTCGCTGACCCCGTCGGGATCGGGGGGGAGGCCGAGGTCGAGCGTGACGACGGCGGGTTCCTCGGCGCGGAGCGCGTCGATTGCCTCCGCGCGGTCCTTCGCGACGAGCACCTCATAGCCGTCATAGGCCCAGCGGAGCTGACGCTGGAGGCCGAGATCATCCTCGACAATCAACAACTTGCGCATCATGCCGCCTTCTCCAGATCGCCGGCCGCGAGCGGAAGCGAAATGCGGAATCGGGTGCCTTCTCCCTCGCGGCTGGCGACAGTCAGCGTTCCCCCCATCGCCTCGGTCAATTGGCGGGATTCGAACACGCCGATGCCGAACCCTTCGCTTTTCGATGAGACGAACGAGCGGAACAAATGGTCGCGGACGAAGGCCGGCGACATGCCGCAGCCGTGGTCGATCACGTCGATCACCGCGCGGCCGTTTTCGGCGCCGAGCGCGAGGGTCACCGGCATGTCGGGCAGGCTCGCTTCGATCGCGTTCTGGACGAGATGCCCGAGCACGCGGTCGAGCCGCCCCGGATCGGCGAGCGCGGGCGGCGGAGCGGCGCCGGCGACCTGGATCGGATGCTGCGCGCGGCGGCTGCCGGCGAAGCGCGCGACGAAATCTCCGAGATCGACCGGCACGACCGGCTCGGCGCGCGTGCGATGGTGCTGCGACAAGCGCTGGAGCAGCGCGTTCATCCGGTCGGCGGATTCGGTCAGCGTCGCGACCATGTCCGCGCGGAAAGCGGGATTGTCGGCATGGCGTTCGGCATTGCGGGCGACGAGGGTCAACTGGCTCACCAGATTCTTGATGTCGTGGATGATGAAGGCAAAGCGGCGGTTGAACTCGTCAAAGCGCTGCGCCTCGGCGAGCGCGGCGTGGCTCGCCGCCTCTGCAAGATAGCTCGCGGCCTGACGGCCAAGCGTCTTCAGCAGGTCGAAATCCTCCCAGTCGAGCCGGCGCGCGATCGGCGGCCGCGCGAGCACGATGACCCCGGCGAGATCGCCGAGATGGAGCAGCGGGACGAGCGCCCATGCCGCATCGGATGCGAGCAGCCACAGCGGCATCGCGGCGCGCTCGGCAGCGTCGGCATCGGCACCGCGCAGCGCGTCGAGCTCGACGATGCGGCCGGTTTCCGCAAGGTGCCGGGTGAGCGCCGCGTCGCCGCCGCCCGCGTCGTCGTCGGCCCAATTCCATGCGCCGGCGACGCCCAGCCCCGCGCCGCCGGGGGTCAGCAGCAGCCCGGCGGGGGAATCGGTCACGTCGGCAACCGCCTTGACGATGCGCTGCTCGAGCGGGGCGCCGTCGGCATCGGGCCGGCCGAGCGTGTCGGCGAAGCGCAGCCATTCGGTGCGATAATCGTAGCGGTGGCGGAACAGGTGCTTGGCGAGCTTGACCCGGGTCCAGGCGCGCAGCCACGGGGTCGAGAGGAACGTCAGGATCGCCGCAGTGGTGCCGAACACGAAGGCGGTCTGCACGATCCGCGCGTTGGCGCCGCCGATCCCCGCGATGATGCCGGTCGCGACGACCATCGTCAGCACGTAGAGCGCGATGCCGGCGAGCGAGAGCGACTGATAGGCAAGCGTCCGCGACACCTGGAGCGACCAGTCGCCGTTGCGGTGGACCGCGAGCGCGAACACCGGCGCGAGACAAGCGAGCGCAAGCCCGCGTCCCGTGGCCATGCCGGCAGGCCAGGCGCCGGTGAAGTCGGCCATGGCGTAGAGCGCGAGGTCGATGCCCCAGAACAAGGCGAGCGCCGCCACCACGAGCCGGATGCCGTGCCGCGCGCCGGGCGCGACGGTGGCGTAGAGATGGTGGACGAGCACGAGCGCACTGACCGCGACCATCATCGACAGCACCCAGGCGATCGACACGAGGCCGGGATCGGGTGCGCGGCCGGTTGCGAGCACCATGTCCAGCGTCGCTCCTGCAACGACGATCGCCGCGACGACGCCGTAGATCAGGACCACCGCGGTCGCCTGCGCGCCGTCGCGGTCGCGCCGGGCGAGCGCGGCCATGAAGCCGAGCCAGGTGAGGTCGCGCAGCCCCTCCGCGACGCGCGCGGCGATGTCCTCGGCGCCGATCCCGGCGACGGCGAGCGCCCACAGCGCGGTCAGGCCGAGCGCGAGCGTGAAGGCGAGCCGCGGCACCGCATCGGCGGCGTGGCGCACCTGACCCAGCGCGACGAGCCCGAACAGGAGGGCGGCGAGCGCGTGGCCCCAAAGGGTGACGGTCGCGAGCATTTATACGCGCCTGCGACCCGCCTTGCGGGCGAAAACCGGCATCCCGGAATGGGTGCCGGGCTGGGCAATGTGTATTCCCGCGAAAGCGGGAATCCAGAATCCGGAGCGGGTCGCTTGCGACTCTGGACCCCCGCTTTCGCGGGGGAACGGGAATTGACTTACCGGTGCGCGATTCGATTCCGCGCCTTCCTCTCCGTTGCAGGGAAAGGAGATGGCCATCACCGCGCGCCTTCCGGGAACAGGACGACCCGGATCGTCTGGAGGAGGATCAACAGGTCGAGGAAGGGCGAATAGTTCTTCGCGTAATAGAGGTCGTATTCGAGCTTCTGGCGCGAATCCTCGATCGAGGCGCCGTAGGGATAGTTGATCTGCGCCCAGCCGGTGATGCCGGGCTTGACCATATGGCGTTCGGCGTAAAAGGGCAGCTGCTGCTCGAGGTCCTCGACGAACTGCGGGCGTTCGGGGCGCGGGCCGACGAAGCTCATTTCGCCCTTGAGGACGCTCCAGGTCTGCGGCAGCTCGTCGATGCGGAGCTTGCGGATGATCCGGCCGATTCGGGTGATGCGCGGGTCATCCTTTTCCGCCCATACGGCTTGCCCGTGCGCCTCGGCATCCTGGCGCATCGAGCGCAGCTTGATGCAGTCGAAGCCCTGGTTGTAGAGCCCGACGCGGCGCTGGCGGTAGAAGGCGGGGCCGCGGCTTTCGAGCTTGATCGCGAGCGCGGTGGCGAGGATCAGCGGCAGCGTCAGCGTCAGCAGGACGAGACTGGCGACGATATCGAACAACCGCTTGGCGACGCTCGACAGAATGCGGCTCGACGAGAAGCCGTCGGAGAAGATCAGCCAGGACGGGTTGACGCTGGCGAGGTCGACGCGGCCGGTCTCGCGTTCGAGGAAGGTCGAGATTTCATTGACGTGGACGCCGGTGGTCTTGATCCGGAGCAAGTCCTTCAGCGGCAGCGCGTTGCGGCGCTCCTCGAGCGCCAGCACCACTTCGCTGGCGTTGAGCAGCACGACATGGTCGGCGAGGTTGTAGATCGCGTCGCGGGCGATCGCCTCCGGGATGATGCGGTTGGTCTCGCTCATCGAGACGTAGCCGACGACGACGAACGCGGCGCCCGGCGTCGCCGCCAGCGCCTTGAGCCGCGCCGCGCGCGGGCCGGCGCCGAGCACGACGACGCGGCGCTTGAACACCTGGCTGCCCAAGGTCTTGCCGAGCAGGATGCGCAGGCCGATCAGCATCACCGCGGCAAAGCCCATCGCGTAGACGAGGTTCGAGCGCCAGAAGGTCAGCTGCGGCACCAGGAAGAAGATCAACGCGAGAAAGATCGTGCCGAGCGATACCGCGACGAGCAGCCGCGCAGTGGCGAATTTCAGGGACTGGAGCGCGTCCGCGCCATAGACGCCGACCGCGACCATCGCGAGCTCGAGGCACAGCGCGAAGCTCGAAAGCTGCGGGATGCGCGTTGCGATCGGCTCGACCAGCATCCCGATCTGATCGGCGCGTACCGTCCAGCCGAGCTCGGCGGCGACGAGCAGCAGCACGATGTCGAACAGCCCGAGCAGCAGCACGGCGTTCGGCACGTAATGTTTGAACAGCCTGATCATCGCCGCGCGCGCCCTCGGGCAAGTGTAAAGCATTCCGACACGTTCGCCGCTGTCGCAGAAATTGACAAACAAAGGTTGAACGGTGCGCATCCAATTGGCGCGTGCAGGGTTTTGGAAGAGGGGCACGCGACCCGAAACCGGTTCGTGCTGGGTCTGTCGAAGCACTGTTCTTTCTTCGCCGTCGGAAGGAAACGCCCTTCGACAAGCTCAGGGCGAACGGAGGGGGGACCGGCTGAAGCGCGATGGAGCGGCTTCGAATCGAGATTGCCTCCCTCCGTTCGCCCTGAGTAGGGTCTGAGCGAAGTCGAAGACCCGTATCGAAGGGCATGTCCTTCCACTTCGACGAGCTCAGTGGCTACTCAGGACGAACGGGGCCTGGGCTGTGGCGAAGGAGAAACCATGTCCGGACAGCGTATCGTGCCCGTGATCCTGTCCGGCGGCGCCGGCACGCGGTTGTGGCCGATGTCGCGGCCCGAGCGGCCCAAGCAGCTGCTGCCGCTGACCGCGCGCGAGACGATGCTGCAGCTCACCGCGCGGCGCACCGCCGATCCGGCGCGGTTCGCAAGCCCGATCGTGGTCGCCAACGCCGCGCACGCCGATGCGATCGAGGCGCAGCTCGACGCGGCGGGAATCGCGCCGCAAGCGCTGATCCTCGAGCCCGCCGGGCGCAACACCGCGCCGGCCATCGCGCTGGCCGCGATCGCCGCGGGGGGCGCCGCGGCGCCGTTGCTCGTCATGCCGTCCGACCATGTCATCCAGAACGTGCCCGCGTTCCACGCCGCGATCGGCCGTGCGCTGCCGCTGGTCGATGACGGCTGGCTGGTGACGTTCGGGATCGCGCCCGATTCGCCCGAGACCGGCTATGGCTGGATCGCGGCGGGCGAGGCGCTGGCGGCGGGCGTGAACCGGGTCGAGCGGTTCGTCGAGAAACCGCCGCGCGACCGCGCCGAGGCGATGCTGGCGGCGGGCGGCCATTACTGGAACGGCGGCATCTTCCTGTTCCGCGCCGACATGCTGCTGGGCGCGCTGTCGGTCCATGCGCCCGACATGCTGGTCGCCTGCCAGCGCGCGATGGAGCGCGCGCGGCACGAAGGCGCGCGAGTCAGCCCCGATGCGGCGGCCTTCGCAGCTTCGCCCGCCGATTCGATCGACTATGCGGTGATGGAAAAGGCCGAGCGCGTCGCGGTGGTGCCGGTCAGCATGGGGTGGAGCGACGTCGGCAGCTGGGACGCGCTCCACGCGCTCAGCGAATGGGATGTCGACGGCAACGCCTGCGCGGGGCAAGTGATGACGATCGATTCGAACAACTGCCTGGTGCGCAGCGACGGCCCGCGCGTCGCGCTGGTCGGGGTCAGCGACCTGATCGTCGTCGCGAGCGGCGACGACGTGCTGATCGTGCCGCGCGGGCGAAGCCAGGAAGTGAAGAAGCTGATCGAGGCGATGAAGGGGTAGCGTCTGGTCCGGTGGGGTTGAGCGCTGCTTTGTCCACGGGGCGCGGACCAGCACAGACCGGAACATGAAAGAGGCTGCCGGGACCCCGCGGCCCCGACAGCCTCCAGCATGGTCAGCGGCCGGAGAGCTCCAGCCCGGGAGACCATGCGAACCGCTGGTCCTTGTCGGCGCCGGCGTTGACTGGGGGAGGATACCCCCCGCCGGTGCCCACCGACCTTAGCGGCGCGTCTCCCGAACGAACTGAACCGACCCCATTGCTGAACCATGAGACATCGGATCACCTCCTTTCGCTTGTTGAAGAACGTGCGCCCGTTGCCGGGCAGGATCGAATGTGAATCATCCGAATCCGCGAAACAAGACTTGTATTTGCACGGCGATTGGAGGATTCTCTTCCGCCTGCGCCGGACCGGGCCCGAGGCAGGCCTTCGCAGTCACCACTTGCTCCAAGTTCATCCCCGCGGCGCGGCGCACCGGCGGATGACGTCGCCGATCGCCGGGTCGGCGGGCATCGCCAGCGTCTTTCCGGCGCCGACGCGCACCCCGATCCGGCCCTTCGCCTCGGCGAGCACTTGCGTCAGGAAGGTGTCGGTGACGAAATCGCTCGCCCGCGTGCGGCCGTGTCCGTCGGGCGCGGCGTCGAAGGTCGCCGCGCCGGTTTCGGCGACGATCTCCAGCGTGGCGCCGCTGCCGCCCGACGCGGCGCGCGTGAAGATCATCCGGCGCGCGTCGGCATCGCACCTCAGCGCGAATTCGGCCGGCCGGCCGGGGGCGCCGAAGACCGCTTGCGCGCCGTCCGCCGAAACCTGGAAACGCCAGCGGCCGGGCGCGGTCGCCACGCCGGCGAGCTCGGGCGCGGGAAGCGCCGCCGAGCCGACGCCGGTGGCGGGCGCGGGGATGCGCCGCACATCGGCGAGATTGGCGGCGGCGGGCTCGGCCTGAGTGTTCGCGGGCGGCGCGCGGTGGCACGCGGCGAGCGCCGCGAGGCCGGCCAGCGCGGCGGCGCGCTTCACTTGCGGCAATCCTCGGTGACTCGCTCGATTTCGGGCCAGGCGGGGATCACCAGCACGGGCAGGCCCGCTTGCTCGACGACGAAGCGGCCGCGGCTGTAGCCCATCGCGTCGAGGAGGGGATCCGACGCGGCGAGCGCGGCGGTCATCGTCGCGCCGGCGCCGGGGCGGCTCTGCAAGGATCGCGTGGTGCTGGTGGTGACGATCGTCATCGGCGGCGCGCCGGGGGCGGAGCCGGCGCGAGTCAGCGTCAGGCGGCGCTGGGCGGCGTCGCAGCGGATGGTGAAGGCGGCGTCGCTCCCCGCCACGCCGAAGCTCGAGACGCTGCCGCCGGCGGCCGGGCGATAGCTCCAGTCGCCCGGCGTCAGCGGCCAGTCGCGCCAGTCGCCGGTCGGGGTGGGGGTCGGCGCCGGAGCGGGGGCGGGCAGGGGGCGCGGCGCGGGCGCGGGCGGCGGAGGCGGCGCGACTTGCGGCACGCAGCCGGCGAGCATCAGAAGGGCGAGCGGAGCAAGAACCTTGCGCATGACCGAAGCTTATGCGGCCTCGCCGTCCCCGCCTCAACCCCGATCAGGCGGCATGGGGCGGGATCGCGCGGCTTACCGCCCCCGGCGTCCGCCCATCCGCATCTTCTGGGTCTTGCCGTAGCGCATCTTGCGGGTGCCGGGCTTGCCTTCGTTGGCGCGGCCCATCGGCGGGGCCTTGCGCTGCTCCTCGGGCAGGCCGAGCTCCTCCGCCTCGAGCGCGCGGATTTCGTCGCGCAGGCGACCGGCTTCCTCGAACTCGAGGTCGGCGGCGGCGGCGCGCATCTTCTTTTCGAGCTCCTCGATATAGGCGCGGAGGTTGTGGCCGACCATGTGCGGGCGGTCCTCGTCGATCTCGACCGTCACCTGGTCCTTCGAGGCGACGTGGGCGATGATGTCGCCGATGTTCTTGCGCACCGTCGCCGGGGTGATGCCGTGCGCCTGGTTGTATTCGAGCTGCTTCTCGCGGCGGCGGCTGGTCTCGTTGAGTGCGCGCTCCATGCTGCCGGTCATGCGGTCGGCGTAGAGGATCACGCGGCCGTCGACATTGCGCGCGGCGCGGCCGATCGTCTGGATCAGCGAGGTTTCGGAGCGCAGGAAGCCCTCCTTGTCGGCGTCGAGAATCGCGACGAGGCCGCATTCGGGAATGTCGAGGCCCTCGCGCAGCAGGTTGATGCCGACGAGGACGTCGTACACGCCGAGGCGCAAGTCGCGGATCAGCTCGATCCGCTCCAGCGTCTCGACGTCGGAGTGCATGTAGCGGACCTTGATCCCCGCCTCATGCATATATTCGGTGAGGTCCTCAGCCATCCGCTTGGTCAGCGTCGTGACCAACGTGCGATAGCCCGCTTCGGTGGTCTTGCGGCATTCCTGGATCAGGTCCTGCACCTGCTCCTCGACCGGCTTGATCTCGACGGGCGGGTCGATCAGGCCGGTCGGGCGGATCACCTGCTCGGAGAAGACGCCGCCGGTCTGCTCCATCTCCCAGCCGCCCGGCGTCGCCGAGACGGAGACGGTCTGCGGGCGCATCGCGTCCCATTCGTTGAAGCGCAGCGGGCGGTTGTCGATGCAGCTCGGCAGCCGGAAGCCATATTCCGCCAGCGTGATCTTCCGCCGATGGTCGCCCCGCGCCATCGCTCCGATCTGCGGAACCGTCTGGTGGCTCTCGTCGATGAACAGCAAGGCGTTGTCGGGCAGATATTCGAACAGGGTCGGCGGCGGCTCGCCGGGCATTCGGCCGGTAAGGAAGCGAGAATAATTCTCGATACCTGCGCAGCTTCCCGTCGCGGCAATCATCTCCAGGTCGAAGTTGGTGCGCTGCTCGAGCCTCTGCGCTTCCAGCAGCCGCCCTTCGGCCTGCAATTCCTTCAGCCGCTCGGAAAGCTCGTGCCGGATCGCTTCCATCGCCTGCTTCAGGGTCGGCCCGGGCGTCACATAGTGCGAGTTCGCATAGACCTTGATGCTGTCGAGGCTCGCCGCCTTCTTGCCCGTAAGCGGATCGAACTCGACGATCTCCTCGATCTCGTCGCCGAAGAAGCTGACCCGCCAGGCGGTGTCCTCATAGTGCGACGGGAAGATCTCCAGATTGTCGCCGCGCACCCGGAAAGCACCGCGCGCAAAGGCATTGTCGTTGCGGCGATACTGAAGCGCGACCAGCTTGCGGATCACCTCGCGCTGGTCGGCGATCTCGCCTTTCTTCAATGAGAAGGTCATCGCCGAATAGGTTTCGACCGACCCGATTCCGTAGAGGCACGAAACCGACGCGACGATGATCACGTCGTCGCGCTCCAGGAGCGCCCGGGTGGCCGAGTGCCGCATCCGGTCGATCGCCTCGTTCACGCTCGACTCCTTTTCGATGTAGGTGTCGGTGCGCGGGACGTAGGCTTCGGGCTGGTAGTAATCGTAATAGCTGACGAAATATTCGACCGCGTTGTCGGGGAAGAAGCTCTTGAACTCGCCGTAGAGCTGCGCCGCGAGGATCTTGTTGGGCGCTATCACCAAAGCCGGCCGCTGCAACTCCTCGATGACCTTGGCCATCGTGAAGGTCTTGCCCGATCCGGTGACCCCCAGCAGCACCTGGCTCCGGTCACCCTCATTCGCGGCTTCGGTCAGCTCGTTGATCGCCTGCGGCTGGTCGCCGGCGGGATCGTAATCGGAAACGATCTTGAACGCCTTGCCGCCCTCGGCCTTTTCCGGTCGCGCG
>DASTWI010000009.1:0-76911 GCA_035776635.1 Sphingomonas sp.
AGCGGCGACCACCCGATCCCGAAGATCCTGTGAAAGCGTTCGGCCCATCCATGCTGGCCTCCTTTCCAGCATGGATTGTGAATCAGAAAATCAGGCCGCTGTGAATCCCCAACGATTCACGTCGCGCGGAAACCGCTCTAAGTTGACAAAGTTCACACCCCGGAGCGTTCCGTCACGAGGAGCGCAGCGGGAACGTTCAACCTCGCGGTTGAGCGAAAGCTGCCGGTCGGAGTCGCTGCGCATTCCGGAACATTAGCAGAACATTCCGGTGTAGGAAAGCGGTTGGCGGCGACCGCGTCGCCGCGGGATTCGGCTGGCGCCGCAATTCAAGAGAGGGCGCCTCTCCTTTGCCGGAGAGGCGCCCTCAATCGGCTCCCGAGGGATCAGGAAACCGTCAGAAGTTCGCGCGCAGGATGAACGAATAGCGACGGTCGTTCATGAAATAGGAGCGCGGTCCCAGCAACCCGTCGGTAGTGAACTGCTGAAGCGTCTTGGTCACTTCGTTGGTCAGATTGACGCCCTGCACTCCGATCTTGATGTTCTTGTTAAGCGAATAGAAGATCGACGCGTCGAGCTGACCGGTCGAAGCATTGAAGATCGGATAGTAGGGGAAGATTACGTCGGTGGCCGTCAGCAGGAACTTCGATCGCCAATTATAGGCAGCGCGGATCGAGATCGGCCCCTTTTCGTAGAATCCGGTCAGGTTGATATTGTGCTTCGACAATTGCTCGAGCGGCAGGTTGCCGGGCGGAATGGTCGAATTATTGGGCACCGCGCCGTTGTTGAGGAACGAATTGGGCAGGCCCTTGCTGTTGAGATAGGTGTAGGTCGCGTTGACGCCGAGGCCGCTCAGGAAGCCCGGCAGGAAATCGAAGGTCTGCTGATAGGCGACCTCGACGCCCTTGATCTTGCCGCTGCCGTTGTAATTGGCCGGGCCGCGGACCTGCACCGTCTCGGTCACGCCATTGTTGGTGATCGAACGCGGCGTGATGCTCTGGTAGAAGAAGTTCTGGATATTCTTATAGAAGGCATCCACCGTCAGCGAGCCGACGCGGGCGAAATACCATTCCAGCGTCAGGTCGAACTGATCGCCGATCGCCGGCTTGAGGAATGGATTGCCCGCAGTCGCCGAGAGCTGGTTGGTCGTGTTGTCGAACCCGGTCGTGATGAAGTTGCGGATATCGCCCATGCTGGGCCGCGCCAGCACCCGCGATGCGGCGAACCGCAGGATGAGGTCGCTGGTCAGGCCGAACTTGAGATTCAGGCTCGGCAGGAAATAGTGATAATGATGCCGCGCGACATCGGGCGTGCTTGAGCCGTCGGCGAAGGTTTGCAGTGCGGCATAGGCTGTCGGCCCCAGGTTGCAGATGCCGCCGGGGGTGACCTTCGGGCCAGTCGGATCCTGCGGATTGGTGACGGGCGCGCATCGCACGTCATAATCCTCGGTGACGCCCGCCTGCTGGGCGGTCGGCACGCCGATATTGCCGGCCGACGTGACGATCGTGTCGACATAGCGCACGCCGATATTGCCGCTCAGGCGGATGTTGCCGAACAGCGGCTCGTCGCGACCGAAAGTCAACATCAGATAGGCGTTCTTGTTGGTTTCGCTGACCTGCTGGATTTCGGTCGGCAGGAACGGCGTTCCCGCGATCACGCCCGGCCGTTCGTCGAGCGGCACCCATCCGGTATTGCTGGCGCCGTTGGTCGTCGTCCAGATATCGTGGATACCCTTCGCGAAGGTGCCGAACTGGGCATAGTCGGCAATCAGATCGCGATTATAATAGAAGCCGCCGACCGGGCCGGGTGTCTGCCCACGGAAGAAATTGTCGAAATCATAGAAGCTCGCGTGGTCGCCGCCCGCCTGATCGAGGTACACCGCGCTGCCCGACCAGACTTCGCTCAATGCGCCCCAGTTGTAACCGGTGGCGCGCACGGTCTCGTCACGGTCGGCATAGCGTGCGCCGACCTTGATGCTTTTCAGGAAGAAATCGGGATCGTCGAAATTATAGGCGACGTCGCCCTTGAACGCCCATTCGGTGCCGACGCTGTGCTCGATATGGTCCATTGCCGCGCGCCAGAACTGGTTGGCGGGATCGCTGAAATATTGCGCGTCGGTTTCGTTGTAATGGCGCTGCAGGTCGGCGCTGGCGCCCGCACCGAGCGTGCATTGCTTGGTCGGCAGGTTGCAGTTGTTGAGGCCGCCCGCCCAATTGGCGGCGAGGAACAGCGGCTCGTGCGGCGTGATGCGCGGGAGGTCGCCGGAGATGTCGAGCTCTTCGTCGGCGAAGGTCGAGCCGAACACGCTGACGTCGAGCGTGTTGTGCTTCGCCTTGGTATAGTCCGCGTCGAGATTGATGTCCCAATGATCGTTGGGATGGAATTTGAAGTTGAGGCCGTGGTCGGCGACGATGTTCTGGTCATGGACCTGCCGACGCGACAGCGACTGCTGCATACCCCCCGTGACGGTTTTCCAGGTGCCGCCGCTATCGCCATTGCCCGAACGCCATCCGGAACCCGGCAGGGTGATGTAGCCGCTCTCGAAAACCCCGTTGTCGTCATATTGATAATTCTGGAACGCACCGATCGGGCATTCGGCGCGCGTGCTGCCGCCTTGCCCCGGGCCGCTGCCAGGACCGTTGCCGTTGGGACGGCAGCCCGCCGGATAGGTATTGTATTCGGACAGGTCGGGCGCGCTTTCGAACGTATGCTCGCCCCAGTTGTTGACCGAATCGGTGCGCAGGAATTGCGCGGTCAGCTTCGCGCGGTGGTCGAGACTTTCCCATTGCGCGGCGAGCGCGATGCCCTTGCGCTGGCGGTCGTAGTCCTGCGTGCGGAACTGGCCGCCGAGCGGCGCATATTGCAAGGCAGACGGGTCGGCGAGGCCGTCCGCGCCCGGCGTGCTGGCGGTGCCGCACGGCGGGGTCCCCGCGGGCTGGTTCCAGGCCGGCGGCAGCGTTGTCGAATCGTCGTCGGTCGGCAGGGGGTTGCGGCAGACCAGCGTCGACGATGTATTCGAGGCGATCGTCGCGGTGTTGTCGCGCGTCTGGAAATTGGTGACCTGGATGCCGTCGGACCGGCTGCGCAATTGCGAATAGGAGAAGTCGCCGAGCAGGCCGATCGTGCCGATGCCCGTTTCCCAGGTGTTGCTGACGAGGAGCGAGTCGGTCGGCGCCCACTTCTTCTCCATGTCGCCCCAGTTCATCTCGGTATCCCACGCGATGTGGAACCCCTTGTTGTCGAGGGGGACGCGCGTGTTGAGGTTGACCGTGCCGGCCAGTCCACCCTCGATCATGTCGGCGGTGGCGTTCTTGTAGACCTCGACCGAGCCGAGCAGTTCGGAGGGCACGTCGGAGAAGTTGATCGCCTGGCCGTACACGCCCGCCGAGAACGTATCGCGGCCGTTGAATTCGGAGCGGACGAAGGTGAGGCCGCGCACGACGACGCCCGAGCCCTCGACCGAGAAATGGTCGGGGTCGTTGCTGCCGGCGAAGCGGTTCATCGCGACGCCGGGGACGCGTTGGAGCGCCTCGGTCACCGACCGGTCGGGAAGCGCGCCGATGTCCTGTGCGGTGATCGCATCGACCACGGTGTCGGCGTTGCGCTTGATCTCCTGCGAATTGGCGAGGCTCGCGCGGATGCCGGTGACGACGATGTCCTTCGACCCGGGCGGGCCGTTGTTGTCGGCAACTTGCGTCGAATCGGCGGTCTGCGCGTCGGCGCTCTGGCCGGTTGCCGCCGTCGTCTGCGCGAAGGCGGGCGCCGCCACCGCGACGCCGCACAGCGCGAGCAGCGATGCGCCCCCGCTCAGCGCCCGCGCCAGCCGCGCCGTCGCCGGCAAACGCTTCTCACCACCACACGCACGCACTTGCCCCATGTGCCCTCTCCCCTGATACCGCTACCAATTCCAGACGCAGCGATGTTGTTTTCTTGTCCGAGTAAAGTATTGTCGCGGCCGGCGCAAGCAGGTCGTTTGGGCCACGGCGAAACAGGGGCACATCGTGACAAAAGTGCAACGGACACACGTGAGCCGCGGAATTCGGCGGTTTGCGTTGACCGTCGCGGCGATCGGGCCCACCAAGGCTATGCTCGGGATCGAGCGAGGGGAGGATCGGCCGGCATGATCGCGCGCACGCGACGCAGGATGCGCTGTCTGGCGATAACATCGGTTTCGCCCGGAATTCCCGCTGCGGGCGCGCGGCGATGAGCGATCAGCGCATCCGCGACGTGGTGATCGTCGGCGGGGGGACCGCCGGATGGATGGCGGCGGCGGCGCTGTCGCGGTTCCTCGACAACGGCCACAGCCGCGTGACGCTGGTCGAATCGGAAGCGATCGGGACGATCGGGGTCGGCGAAGCGACGATCCCGCCGATCGTCAGTTTCAACGCGCTGCTCGGCATCAACGAGAACGACTTTCTCGCCGCGACCAAGGCGACGTTCAAGCTGGGGGTCGAGTTCGTCGACTGGGGCGCGGTCGGCGAGCGCTACCTCCACCCGTTCGGCTTTCCGGGGCACGATCTTCACGGCGTGCCCTTCCACCAGCTCTACCTGCGCGAGGCGGCGCGGCGCGCGCTGCCGCCGATCGCCGACTATACGATGAGCGGGGCGGCGGCGCAGCGCGGCAAGTTCGCGCGGCCGGGGCGCGAGGCGCAATCGCCGATCGCCAAATTGTTCTACGCCTTCCATTTCGACGCCGGCCTCTATGCGCGAATGCTGCGCGATTATGCGGAGCGGCTGGGCGCGGTGCGGGTCGAGGGGCGCGTCGTCGACGTCGCGCAGCGGAGCGAGGACGGGTTCGTCAGCGCGATCACGCTGGAGGGCGGGCGGCAAGTCGCGGGCGACCTGTTCATCGACTGCTCGGGGTTCCGCGGGCTGCTGATCGAGCAGACGCTCGAGACGGGATACGAGGACTGGTCGCACTGGCTGCCGTGCGACCGCGCGCTCGCGGTGCAGAGCGAGCTGATGGGCCCGCCCGATCCGTTCACCCGCGCGACCGCGCATGGCTGCGGCTGGCAATGGCGCATCCCGCTGCAGCACCGAATGGGAAACGGCTTCGTCTATCCCAGCGCGTTCACGTCGGACGACGAGGCGCTGGCGACCTTCACCGCGCATGTCGAAGGCAAGATGCTGGGCGAGCCGCGGCGGCTGAGCTTCACGACGGGTATGCGCAAGCGCGCGTGGAACGCCAACGTCATCGCGCTGGGGCTGTCGAGCGGGTTCGTCGAGCCGCTCGAATCGACCAGCATCCATATGATCCAGGCGGGGATCGCGCGGCTGCTCGCGCTGTTTCCCGACAAAAGGTTCGATCCGGTCGAGCGCGACGAATATAACAAGGCGCTGCACAACCTCTACGAAGACGTACGCGATTTCATCGTGCTGCATTATCACGCGACGCAGCGCAGCGATTCAACGCTGTGGAATTACTGCCGGACGATGACGATCCCCGACAGCCTGGCGACCAAGCTGGCGCTGTGGCGCGGCAAGGGCCGCTCGTTCCGCGACAATGCCGAGCTGTTCGCGACGCCGAGCTGGGCGGCGGTGATGCTGGGGCAGAATATCGTCCCCGAAGGCTATGACCCGATCGCCGATTCGCTCGATCCCGACAAGGTCGCGCTGGAGCTCGAGCGGGTGCGGCGCGGCTTCGCCGATACCGCAGAGCGGATGCCGGCGCATGGCGAGTTCGTCGCGCGCTGCCTCGACGCGCAGCGGCAGAAGATGACGGCGGCGGCGTCGTGATCGCCGACCGTATCCGCCGCGTCGTCATCGTCGGCGGCGGCACCGCCGGCTGGATGACCGCCGCCGCGATGGCGCGCGTGCTGGGCAAAATCGAGGGGCTGGCGATCACGCTGATCGAATCGGACGCGATCGGCACGGTCGGGGTCGGCGAGGCGACGATCCCGCAGATCCAGCTGTTCAACGCGCTGCTCGGCATCGACGAGAACGACTTCGTCCGCGCGACCAACGCGACCTACAAGCTGGGCATCGAGTTCCGCGATTGGGTGCGGCCGGGGCACCGCTACGTCCATCCGTTCGGCATCTACGGCCCCGACATGAAGGGGATCGAGTTCCACCATCACTGGCTGAAAGGCCGGATGCTGGGCGATCCGCACCCGATCGATGATTATTCGATCGCGATCGTCGCGGCGCGGCAGAAGCGCTTCACGCGCGCGCGGCCCGAGCTCGGCAATTCGCCGCTCGCGCGCGTGTCCTACGCCTTCCAGTTCGATGCGAGCCTGTACGCGCGCTACCTGCGCCGGCTCGCCGAGGCCGGGGGCGTGGTGCGCGTCGAGGGCCGGATCACCGAAGTCGCGCAAAACGGCGAGAGCGGGTTCGTCGAGGCAGTGACGCTGGAAAGCGGCAGCCGGATCGAGGGCGACCTGTTCATCGACTGCTCGGGCTTCCGCGGGCTGCTGATCGAACAGACGCTGAAGAGCGGGTTCGAGGACTGGTCGAAATGGCTGCCGTGCGACCGCGCGATAGCGGTGGCGTGCGAGAGCGTCGGCGACCCCGAGCCGCTGACTCGATCGACCGCGCGGCCCGCCGGGTGGCAGTGGCGCATCCCGCTGCAGCACCGGGTCGGCAACGGCTATGTCTATTCCAGCGCGCATGTCTCGGACGACGAGGCGGCGGCGACGCTGAT
Organism: Sphingomonas sp.; assembly: GCA_035776635.1. Lineage (GTDB taxonomy): Bacteria > Pseudomonadota > Alphaproteobacteria > Sphingomonadales > Sphingomonadaceae > Sphingomonas. The sequence continues at coordinate 6,638 of DASTWI010000009.1, forward strand.
GGCCAACCTCGACGGCGCGGCGCTCGGCGAGCCCAGGCCGCTGCGGTTCCTGGCGGGGCATCGCAAGCGGCCTTGGGTCAAGAATGTCGTCGCGCTGGGGCTGGCGAGCGGGTTTCTCGAACCGCTCGAATCGACCAGCATCCATCTCGTCCAGTCGGGGATCGCGCGGCTGATGACGCTGTTTCCGACACGCGGCTTCGACGAGATGGAGACCGCGCGGTTCAACGAGCGGACGATCCAGGAGCATGTCGATATCCGCGACTTCCTGGTGCTGCACTACAAGGCGACCGAGCGCGCCGACAGGGCGTTCTGGGACACTTGCCGCAATATCGATCCGCCCGAGGGGCTGGCGTACAAGCTCGCCATGTTCCGCCGCAACGGCCGCATCTTCCGCGAGCATGACGAGATCTTCACCGAGACGAGCTGGCTATCGGTGATGCTGGGCCAGGGGGTCGAGCCGAACGGCTATCACCCCGCCGCCGACGTGCTGTCCGATGCCGAGACGCTGACTCGGCTGAAGCACGTCCGCGACGTGATCGCTTCGGTGGCGGCCGAGCTGCCGCTGCAGCGCGACTTCCTGATAGGAGAGGGCAGCGCCTCGGGCGAGGCGTTGCGGCGCGCGTCGTGACCGGCCTTCCCGCCCCCACGCCGATCCGCGAATATGAAGGAGTCGATCGCGCGCGATTCCTGGAGGACATTCGGCCGGCCGGGCGCCCGGCGGTGCTGCGCGGGCTCGGCGCCGGCTGGCCGGCGGTAGCGGCGGGACGAAAGGGCCCCGAAGCGATCGTTGGCTATCTCAAGGATCATCGGCCGACGCGGCGGGTCGGCGCGATCGTCGGACCGCCCGGAATCGAGGGCCGCTTCTTCTACAGCGACGACATGCGCGGGTTCAATTTCTCGCGCGGCGAGGCGAACCTGGAAGACGTGCTCGACCGGCTGCTGCGCGACGCGGGCGAGGCGCGGCCGTTCGCGATGGCGATCCAGTCGGAGGCGATCCCCTCGCTGCTGCCGGGCTTCGCGCAGGCGAACGCGACCGATCTCGTCGACAGCCATGTCGAGCCGCGCATCTGGATCGGCAACGCGATCCGCGTCGCGCCGCATTACGACCTCAAGGAGAATATCGGCGTGGTGGTCGCCGGGCGGCGGCGCTTCACCGTGTTCCCGCCCGACCAGCTCGCCAATCTCTATCCCGGCCCGTTCGAGCTGACCCCGGCCGGGACGCCGGTCAGCATGGTCGAGCTCGCCCGCCCCGATCTCGACCGTTTTCCCCGTTTCGCCGCTGCGATGGCGACGGCGCAGACCGCCGAGCTGGCGCCGGGCGACGCGATCTACCTGCCGTTCCAATGGTGGCACGCGGTCGATTCGCTCGATCCGGTGAGCATCTTCGTCAATTACTGGTGGACCGAGGACGACGGCGCGTTCGGCAACGCCTATGGCGCGCTGGTCCATGCGCTGCTGACGCTGCGGCCGCTGCCCGCCGAACAGCGCGCGGCGTGGCGGCGGATGTTCGACCATTATGTCTTCGCCGACGGCGATCCGGCCGCGCATCTGCCTCCCCACGCCAAGGGCATGATGGGACCGCCGTCGCCCGAAGTGCGCGCGCGGCTGCGCACCGCCCTGAACGCGCTGATCAAGGAGGGATAGGCGGGCGATGGCCGTCGAACGATATGCGGTGACCGGCGTGCCGGCCATTTCCCCCCCCGGCAAGCGGGAGGGAAGAGGGCGTCGTGGAGGACGGACGCTACGGATTCGGCCCTGCGCCGCAACTCGGGCAGTGCAGCGCCATGACGATTGACATCGTTGACAGGGTTTCGGGAGCGCACCTAAACAGGCGGCTTCGCGGGCGCGATACTCGGGCGGCGCGCCGGGGAATCGACGGTCCGCGGTGCGCGCCGCCGGGAACGCGATAAACGGGGAGCAGGGGTGCCGAAGGGAAACCGCCGTAGCCGGGGGACGACGACGATCCTCGATGTCGCGCGCGCCGCCGGCGTTTCGTCGATGACGGTCTCGCGAGTCATCAACGGCGCCGCCAACGTTCGCGACAGCACGCGGCACGCGGTGCTGGAGACGATCGAACGGCTCAATTATTCGCCCAACACCGCCGCGCGCTCGCTCGCGACGGGGCACGCGACGCACATCGGCCTGTTCTACGCCAACCCGTCGGACGCCTATCTGACGCAGTTCCTGGTCGGCGCGCTGGAAGGCGCGCGGCGCGCAGGCTGCCATCTGGTGCTCGAAGTCTGCGAGGGCGAGAGCGCCGACGCCCAGGCCGAGGCGACGCGCCGCTTCGCCTCGACCGACGTCGAGGGGGTGATCCTGCCGCCGCCGATCTCCGAATACGAGCCGGTCCATGCCGAACTCGCCGCTGCGGGCATTCCGGTGGTGTCGGTGGCGCGCGGCGCAGCGCACGGGCGGATGCCGCCCGATACGCTCAACGTCGGGATCGACGACCACGCCGCGGCGAAGACGATCACGCAATATCTGATCGATCTCGGCCATCGTCGGATCGGCCTGATCCGTGGCCATCCCGGCCATATGGCGAGTGCCGAGCGGCACCGCGGCTTCGCCGACGCGCTCGCCGAGGCGGGCATCGACCCGGCGACGGCGCCGGTCGAACAGGGCTATTTCAGCTACCGGTCGGGCCTGGTCGCCGCCGAGCGGCTGCTGGCGCACACCCCGCGGCCCACCGCGATTTTCGCCTCGAACGACGACATGGCCGCCGCCGCGGTGTCGGTCGCGCACCGGAGCGGGCTGGAGGTTCCGGGCGACGTCTCGATCGTCGGGTTCGACGACACCTCGCTCGCGACCACCGTCTGGCCCGAGCTGACCACCATCCGCCAACCGATCGCGGCAATGGCCGAAGCCGCGCTGACGCTGCTGCTTGCCAAGCTCCACGGCCGGCGCGGCGCGGACGGCCAGCCAGTAACCGAACGAATCCTCGATTTCGAATTCATCGTGCGCGATTCGGCGGGTCCGCCCCCTGATTCGTGAGAGAACGGCGCCGCCCGCTCCCCCACCCGACCTCCCAATCAGGATATTCTATGGGAGGTCGGGTGGGGGAGCGGGCCGGCGCCGAACCAAACAAAAAAGATTTCGCGCGAGGCGCTGCTAACGCTAACATGGACACGAATCCGGCCGGAACGGCGGGGACAAGGGAGGGATGACGACAATGGCAGGTGCAACCGTGGCTATGGACGACCCCGGACTGTCGGGGCGGGTGAACATGGCCTTCATCGCCCTGATCGTCGCGGTGGCGACGATCGGCGGGTTCATGTTCGGCTATGATTCGGGGGTCATCAACGGCACCCAGGAAGGGCTGAACAGCGCCTTCGACCTTGCCGCCCTGGGCACCGGCATCACCGTCGGCGCGATCCTGATCGGCTGCGCGATCGGCGCGTTCGTCGCCGGCCGCCTCGGCGATCGCATCGGCCGGCGCAGCGTGATGATCATCTCCGCGCTCCTGTTCCTGGTCAGCGCGCTCGCCGCGGGCGCGGCGGGATCGGCCGAGGTGTTCATCATCGCGCGCATCGTCGGCGGCCTCGGCGTCGGCGCGGCGAGCATCCTCGCGCCCGCCTATATCTCCGAGGTGACGCCCGCCGGCATTCGCGGCCGGCTGTCGTCGGTGCAGCAAGTGATGATCATCATCGGGCTGACCGGCGCGTTCGTCGCCAACTACGTCCTCGCGGCGAACGCCGGCAGCTCGACCAGCCCGTTCTGGCTCGGCTATCCGGCATGGCGCTGGATGTTCTGGATGCAGGTCATCCCGGCGGCGGTCTATTTCCTCGCGCTGCTGCTGATCCCGGAAAGTCCGCGCTTCCTCGTCTCGCGCGGCCGCGACGACCATGCCCGGGCGGTGCTCACCAAGCTGTTCGGCGATGCCGAGGCGGCGGACGCCAAGGTCGCGGAAATCCGCGCCTCGCTGGCCAAGGACCATCGCCCGCGGCTGTCCGACATCATCAACCGCGAGACCGGCAAGGTGCGCCGGATCGTGTGGGTCGGCATCGGCCTCGCCGTGTTCCAGCAGCTCGTCGGCATCAACATCGTCTTCTACTACGGATCGGTGCTGTGGCAGTCGGTCGGGTTCAGCGAGAACGACGCGCTCTTGATCAACATCCTGTCGGGCAGCCTGTCGATCATCGCCTGCCTGTTCACCATCCTGACCATCGACAAGATCGGCCGCAAGCCGCTGCTGGTGGTCGGGTCGGCGGGGATGACCGTGACGCTGGCGGTGGTCGCGATCTGCTTCGCGACCGGCACGTTCGCCAACGGCACGCTGCACCTCGACGATCCCTACGGCCTGATCGCGCTGATCGCGGCCAACGTCTATGTGATCTTCTTCAACCTCAGCTGGGGCCCGGTGATGTGGGTGATGCTCGGCGAGATGTTCCCCAACCAGATCCGCGGATCGGGGCTGGCGGTGTCGGGATTCGCGCAGTGGATCGCCAATTTCGCGATCAGCGTCAGCTTCCCGTGGCTGGCGGACAATGTCGGGCTGCCGATCACCTACGGCTTCTACGCCGCCTCGGCGCTGGTCTCGTTCTTCTTCGTCAAGGCGATGGTCCACGAGACGCGCGGACGCGAACTCGAAGAGATGGAGGGCTGAGATCATGACGATCCGTTCCGCCCGCCGCGGCGCGCTGATCGCGCTGCTGCTCGCCACCGCCGGCGCGGCCTCGGCCGCCGCGCCGCAGGCTGCGCCCGCCCCGGTGGCGGCCGGCGCCTGGACCAACACGTCGCTGTCGGCCGACGAACGCACCGCCGCCCTCCTCAAGGCGATGACCGAGGACGAGAAGCTGACCCTGGTGTTCGGCTATTTCGGCACCGACCAGCCGGAGAAGGGCTACGCCCGCCCGCCCGAATCGCGCGAGGGTTCGGCGGGCTACGTCCCCGGCATTCCGCGCCTGGGCATCCCGCCGCAATGGGAGACCGACGCCGGCCTGGGCGTCGCGACACAGGGGTCGGCGAAGCAGAAGCGCGAGCGCACCGCCCTGCCCTCCGGCATCGCCACCGCGGCGACGTGGAACTGGAAGGTCGCGCACGCCGGCGGCGCGATGATCGGCGACGAGGCGCGCAAGTCGGGCTTCAACGTCATGCTGGCGGGCGGAGTCGATCTGCTGCGCGATCCCCGGAACGGGCGGAACTTCGAATATGCCGGCGAGGATCCGCTGCTCGCGGGCACGATCGTCGGCCACGAGATCATGGGAATCCAGTCGAACCACATCATCTCGACCACCAAACATTATGCGATGAACGACCAGGAGACGGAGCGGAACACCGTCAACGTCGTCGCCGACGACACGGCGATGCGGATGTCCGACCTGCTGGCGTTCGAGATCGCGGTCGAGACGGGCAAGCCGGGGTCGGTGATGTGCTCCTACAACCTCGTCAACGGCCTTCACGCCTGCGAGAATCCGTACCTCCTGACCGACGTGCTGCGGCGCGACTGGGGGTACAAGGGCTATGTCATGTCCGACTGGGGCGCGACGCACTCGACCGTCGCCGCGGCCAATGCCGGGCTCGACCAGGATTCGGGCTTTCCGTTCGACGACCAGCCCTATTTCGGCAAGCCGCTGAAGGCCGCGGTCGATGCCGGGCAGGTGTCGCAGGCGACGCTCGACCGCATGGCGGGGGGCATCCTCCACGCGATGTTCTCGACCGGGCTGTTCGACGCCCCCGCGGTGGCCGAAGCGCCGATCGACTATGCCGCGCACGCCGACGTGACGCGCGCCGATGCCGAACAGGGGATCGTGCTGCTCAAGAACAAGGACGCGCTGCTGCCCCTTACTGCGCAGACGAAGTCGATCGTGGTGATCGGCGGCCATGCCGACAAGGGCGTGCTGGCGGGGAGCGGGTCGTCGCTGGTCTATCCGCGCGGCGGCAACGCCGTGCCGGGGATCGGGCCGAGCGGCTGGCCGGGGCCGGTGATGTATTATCCCTCATCGCCGCTGGAGAAGATCAGGGCCGAGGCGCCCAACGCCAGGATCACGTTCGTCGATGGAACCGACCCCGCGGCGGCCGCGGCGGCAGCAAAAATGGCGGATGTCGCGATCGTGTTCGTGACGCAATGGTCGGGCGAATCGTTCGACGTGTCGCTGACCCTCGAGAATGGGCAGGACGCGCTCGTCTCGGCGGTGGCCGGCGCCAACCCCAAGACGGTGGTGGTCGCCGAGACCAACGGCCCGGTGCTGATGCCCTGGGCTGACCAGGCGGGCGCGATCCTCGAGGCGTGGTATCCGGGCACCGAAGGCGGCGCGGCGATCGCCAACGTGCTGTTCGGCAAGGTCAACCCGTCGGGGCACCTCCCCGCGACCTTCCCCGCCGCGCTCGACCAGCTGCCGCATCCCGGGCCGCTCGAGACCAAGACGGTGACGTACAGCGAGGGCGCGGCGGTCGGCTACAAATGGTTCGACAGGAACAAGCTGACGCCGCTCTACGCCTTCGGCCATGGCCTCAGCTACACGACGTTCGGGTTCGCGGGGCTGAAGGCGCAGCCCGCGGACGGATCGGTGCGCGCCAGCTTCACCGTCACCAACACCGGCAAGCGGCGCGGGATGGCGGTGCCGCAGGTCTATGTCGGGCCGGTCGCGGGCGGCTGGGAAGCCCCCAAGCGGCTCGGCGGCTGGGAGAAGATCGATCTCGCACCCGGCGAGGCGAAGACCGTGACGGTCACTGTCGATCCGCGGCTGCTCGCCGTCTATAACGGCGACAGCCACCGCTGGGAGATCGCCGCGGGCGACTACAAGGTCATGCTGGCGCATTCGGCGCGCGACATCGACCAGAGCGTGACGGTCCATGTCGATGCGCGAACGCTGCCGGCGGGGTGGCATCCGGGCGGGTAAACGGCCGGCAGACTCCGCGCGCGCCGGTCAATACCGGACGGCGTAGAAGATGTTGTAGCCGACGAAGATGACGATCACGATGATCAGGAGCAGCGCCACGACCACGCCGAGGCGCTTGCTCCTGCGATGCGGTGTCGATTCGTCGTCGCGGCTCATCATGCGATCCCGGCTGCCAGTCCCGGTTCAACACTTCGCTCGCCGATTCGCTCCGTCCGGCGTCAGGTCACCGCGATCCGCCGGCCCTCGGCGGCGCTGCGGCGGGCGAGATCGATGAGGCGCAGGCCGGCGATCGCATCGGCGGGGTCGATGGACGGCGGCGCATCGGCGACGATCGCGTCGACCACGCCTTCGTAGAAGCGGCGGTAGTCGCCGCGGGCGGTGGGGATGCGGCGCGCGGCGCCGTCGGGGGTGGTGAACGTGCCGTAGGTGTCCGGATCGTCCTCGCCGAAACCGGGATCGGCGGGCCGGCGGCCGCCCGCCATCCACGCTTCCTGCGGGTCGATCCCGGGCTTGACGAAGCTGGCGGCGGTGCCGTGGAGCGCGAAGCGCGGGCGCGGAGCGGCGACCAAAGTGGCGGCGGAAAGGATCGCGCGCATTTCGCCGTAGTGGAACGTCAGCTCGAAATAATCCTCGACTTCGCCCTGGTCGCGCTGTGCGGCGATGTCGGCGGTAAGCGCCTCGGGCAAGCCGAACAGCTGGAGCGCCTGGTCGATCAGGTGCGAGCCGAGATCGGGCAGCAGGCCGCTGCCGGGGCCGGGCCGGTCCTTCCAGCCGGCGCGCTGTTCGAGCCGGAAGCGGTCCCAGCGCCCCTCGTAGAGCGCCAGCCTGCCGAGCGCGCCGTCGTCGAGCAGGCGCTTGACCGTCAGGAAGTCGCCGTCCCAGCGACGGTTGTGGAACACGCTGAGCATACGGCCGTGCGCGCGCGCGGTGGCGGCCAGCGCTTCGCCTTCGGCAGCGTCGATGGCGAGCGGCTTGTCGACGACGACGTGCTTGCCCGCTTCGAGCGCAGCGCGGGCGAGCGCGGCGTGGGTGGCGTTCGGCGTCGCGACCACCACGAGGTCGATCGACGGGTCGGCGATCAGTGCGGCGGGATCGTTCACGACCTGCACGCCGGGCCAGGCGGCGGCGGCGTCTTCCCGGCGCGAGGTGGCGATCGCGGCGAGCCGCAGCCGCGCGACTGCATCGATCAGTGGCGCGTGGAAGGCGCGGCCGCCAAGGCCATAGCCGATCAGGCCGACCGCGACGCTCACCGCGCGCGCACCGTCGCAGCGCGGCTCAGAGTCGGTCTGAGAATGCGGCACCAGCCCGCTCCCCTACCCGGCCACCCATAGAATACTGCCGTTGGGTGGCCGGGTGGGGGAGTGGGCCGGTGCGGCGGAATGCGCGAAAGCGCATTTATCAGACCGACTCTCACGCCTTTTCGAGCGTACACTGCAGCGGGTGCTGATTCTGCCTGGCGAAATCGGTGACCTGGCCGACCTTGGTCTCGGCAACCTCGTAGCTGAACACGCCGCACACCCCGACGCCCTTCTGATGGACGTGGAGCATCACTCGCGTCGCCTCCTCCAGCGTCATGCGGAAGAAGCGCTGCAGGCACAGCACGACGAATTCCATCGGGGTGTAGTCGTCGTTGAGCATCAGGACGCGGTACGGCGTCGGTTTCTTGGTGCGCGTCAGCGTGCGCGTGGCGAGCCCGGCGCCGGTGCGGCCGGCATCGTCGACATCGTCGTCGTCGCCGGCGTCCGGCCCGGCCGCCCGAGGAGTGAGAGGGTCAAGCGCCATGGTGAGCCGAAAATATGGCATCCCCCCGCCTTCGGGCAAGGGGGCGGCGGAAGCGTAAACCCTGTTTTTGAGGCAGGGCCGGTTTGCGGGCGATTGCGCGGGCGCGCCGATCGCGGCAAGCGCATGGGCATGACCGCCGAGATTGCCATCCTCGACTATGCCGACGACCTCGCCCCCGCCTTTCACGCGATCAATGCGGCGTGGATCGGCGAGATGTTCACGATCGAGCCGCACGATGCACATGTCCTCGCCCATCCGCGTGAGGCGATCGTCGATGCCGGCGGCGTCATCCTGTTCGCCCGCCACCCAGAGCTCGGCGTCATCGGCACCGGCGCGCTGATGCCGACCGCGCCCGGCGCACTCGAGCTCACCAAGATGGGCGTCCTCGCGACCGCCCGCGGGACCGGCGCCGGCCGCGCGCTGCTCGCGGCGCTGATCGAGCGCGCCCGTGCGCTGGCGCCCGACACTTTCTACCTCCTCACCAACAGCAAGTGCGCGGCGGCGATCCATCTCTACGAGGCGGCGGGGTTCGTCCACGATGCCGGCATCATGGCGCGATTCGGCGCGACCTACGCGCGCTGCGATGTCGCGATGCGCTATCGGCTTTGATCCGGCCGGCGGTCGAGCGCGCGGCCGAGCCCGACGAACAGGTAGATCACCGGCGGCACCAGCACCGCCGACAGGATCACCTTGGCGATCATTTGCCCGACCAGCAGCGCGCCGATCGGGAACACACCGGCGAAGGCGATGGTGACGAACAGCAACGTGTCGACGATCTGGCTGAGCACGCTGGCCAGCGCCGCGCGAAGCCACAGCAGCCGGCTCCCCTCGCGCCCCTTCAGCGCGGCGAAGATCGTGACGTTGAGCGTCTGCGACACGCCATAAGCGACGATCCCGCCGAGCCAGATCCGCCACGTCCCGCCGAGCACCAGCTGGATCGCATCGCGGTTCGCCGGCGCCATTTCGGGCGAGGCGGGCAGTGCGCGCACCACGATCGACAGCAGGATCGAGACGATCAGCGGCACGAACCCGAACAGCACCAGCCGGTTGGCGATGGCGCGGCCGTGCATCTCGGCGACCGAGCTCGAGGTGACGACCAGCAGCAGGAAGGCGACGATCCCCGCCTCGACCGCCAGCGGCCCGACCCCGAGCACCACGCCGAGGTCGGAGAGCGGCCCCAGCGCGATCTGCTTGTTGCCGAGCACCCCGGCGATGCACACCATCCCGCCGTAGAAGATCGAGAAGGCGAAGAGCGAGCGCGGCACCGCGCGGACGGGTTCGGTCATGGATGCGTGGTTTGCCTGAAAGGTTCGGATCGAAACACCCCTCCGTTCGCCTTGGGCTTGCCGAAGGGGCGGTTGGCTCTTGGCCCGTGCTTCGACTTCGCTCAGCACGAACGGTCTCCTCCTTCCGTTCGCCCTGAGCGAAGTCGAAGGGCGTATCGCCCACGGCGCGTGCTTCGATTTCGCTCAGCACGAACGGAAGATGCGGAGCGGTCTAACGGGTTTGCCGAAAGCGTCAACGGGGCTGTCCTGCGCCCGCAAAATCCGCCATAGTCGGCCGCTTCGACACAACGCCGCGGGGTGAGGCGGCGACCGGGTGGGGACCTTTTCACGCACATGACTCGAATTCTGATCGGCCTCGCCGGCATCGTCGTGATCCTGGCGATCGCGCTGCTGCTGTCGACCGACCGCCGCGCGATCCGCCCGCGCGTGGTCGGCGCCGCCTTCGCGCTGCAGGCGGGGATCGCCGTGCTGGTGCTCTATGTGCCGTGGGGCCGCAAGGTGCTCGAGTTCCTGTCGGGCGGCGTATCGGACCTGCTCGGCTACGCCAAGGCGGGGGTCGATTTCATCTTCGGCCCGCTCGCCTCGCCCGCGATCGGCGGCAACAGCTTCGCGATCGCCGCGCTGCCGGTGATCATCTTCTTCGCCAGCCTGGTCTCGATCCTCTATTATCTCGGCATCATGCAGCTCGTCGTGCGCTGGATCGGCGGCGGCATCGAGAAGGTGATCGGCGTCTCCAAGGTCGAGAGTCTGTGCGCCGCCGCCAACATCTTCGTCGGCCAATCGGAATCGCCGCTCGTCATCCGCCCCTATCTCGCCGGCCTGACGCCCGCGCAGCTGTTCACGGTGATGACCAGCGGCATGGCGGGGGTCGCGGGCACGATCCTTGCCGCCTATGCGGCGATGGGCATCCGCATCGACTACCTCCTCGCGGCAAGCTTCATGTCGGCGCCGGGCGGCATCCTGATGGCCAAGATCATCATGCCCGATGCCCGCGCGGCGCCCGACGGCGAGCTCCCGCTCGGCGACGATCCGGAGGACGAGAAAATCGCGCTCGCCGAGGCGACGCATGACGAGGAAAAGCCCGCCAACATCATCATGGCCGCAGCACAAGGCGCGCAGACCGGCGTCAAGCTCGCGGTCGCAGTCGGCGCGATGGTGCTCGCCTTCGTCGCGCTGGTCGCGCTCGCCAACGGCCTCCTCACCGGGATCGGCCATTGGTTCACGCCCTATGACGTCACCTTCCAGGGGATCATCGGCACGATCTTCAAGCCGGTCATGTTCCTGCTCAACGTGCCGTGGCACGAAGCGGGCGCGGCGGGCGGCTTCTTCGGCGAGAAGGTCGTGCTCAACGAGTTCGTCGCGTACATCGACCTCGGCAAGGTCCAGGCGACGCTCAGCCCGCGCACTGTCGCGATCGTCACCTTCGCGCTGTGCGGCTTCGCCAATTTCTCGTCGATCGCGATCCAGATGGCGGTGACCGGCGGCCTCGCCCCCAACCAGCGCCCGATGATCGCCAAGCTCGGCTTGCGTGCGCTCGCCGCCGGCAGCCTCGCCAATTTGATGTCCGCCGCGCTGGCCGGATTGCTGATTTCGTGAACAGGCCCGTGCCGGAGCCCCCTATTTCAGGAATGGCTCCCCTTCATGGGCGACGAGCAGATCGTGCATGTCCGAGGCATGATCCTCCTCGTCCGCGAGAATATGTTCGAGCATGACGCGCGTGGTCGGGTCGTCGTCGCCGAAATAGCGGATCAGCTCCTGATAATGCTCGATCACCACCCGTTCGGCGACGAGATCATCCTTGAGCATCTGCACGAGATCGCCGCCCTTGCCGTATTCGGTGGTGGCGCGGCTGGCGAGCCCCTCGGGATCGAGATCGGGCACGCCGCCGAGCTGATCGATCCGTTGGGCGGCCATCAGCATATGGTCGTGCTCGCTCTCGGCGTGCTCCTTGAATTCGGCGGCGACGCTGGTGCTGGAGATGCCTTCGGCGGCGATCGCGTGCATCTGGTAACGCAGCACGCAAACCAGCTCGGTCGCGACGACCGTCTGAAGCAGCGCGATCGTCTTGTCGACATCGCCCTTGTAGCTGGGCATCACCGCGCCCTCGTCGAGCGATTTCCGGGCACGGTCGCGCAACGTCTTGACGTCGGTGAGAAAGCCGGATTCCCGAGTTTTGGTGGCCATCAGCTGCTCCGGTCATTGCGAAACCCCAATGGTCCGCGCGTCTTCTACGGCCGGTGCCCCCGGATGGTTCCGCCGCACGCCGGATCGCTGCGCTATGCTCGTCGAGGGCGCGTCCCTGCCCCTCACCGCGTCGGCACCGGCTCCTCCCCCGAATAGTCGTAGAAGCCGCGCCCGGTCTTGCGGCCGTACCACCCCGCCTCGACATATTTGACGAGCAGCGGCGCGGGGCGGAACTTGGGGTCGCCGGTGCCCTCGAACAGCACGCGGGTGATTTCCAGGCAGGTGTCGAGCCCGATGAAATCGGCCAGCGTGAACGGCCCCATCGGGTGGTTGAGCCCCAATTGGCAGGCCGCGTCGATGTCGGGGATCGTCGCCACGCCCTCGCCGAGCGCGAAGCACGCCTCGTTGAGCATCGGCATCAGCACGCGGTTGACGATGAACCCCGGCGCGTCGTTGGCGTGGACCACCCGCTTGCCGAGCGCCTGCGCATAGCCCTCGACCGCCGCGACCGTCGCGTCGGAAGTGGCGAGTCCCCGGATCAGCTCGATCAACCCCATCACCGGCACCGGATTGAAGAAATGTACGCCGACGAACCGCGCTGGGTCGGGCGTCGCCTGCGCCAGCCGGGTGATCGGGATCGACGACGTGTTCGAGGCGAGGATCGCGTCGTTCCGCAGCACCTTCCCCACCTCGCCGAAGATCGCGCGCTTGATGTCCTCGCGCTCGGTCGCCGCCTCGACGACGAGATCGCAAGCGTCCATCGCCGCGACGCTCTCGACGCACTCGATCCGGCCGAGCGCCGCGTCGCGGTCGCCGGCGGTCATCTTCTCCTTTTCGACTGCGCGGGCGAGCCGCTTGGCGATTGCCGCCTTGCCCGCCTCGGCGCGCTCGCGCGAGACGTCGCTCAGCAGCACGCGAAAGCCGGCCTCGGCCGACACCTGCGCGATCCCCGCGCCCATCTGTCCCGCGCCGATGACGCCGATCGTCTGCATGTCTCTCTCCCGGTCAACCGTCGTGTTGCCGCCCGCATAGCCGCTTTTGCCCGCGGCGCCAGCGTCAGCGCTTGCGCTCGAGCGCGTCCTTCAGCCCGGCGAGCGCCCCGGCGGGCTTCGCTTCCTCCTCGGTCAGCACGCCTGCCGCGCGCAACGCCGCCTCGGCGTCGGGCGCGCGCGGGAAGGGATCGAGCGCGAGCGCCATCGTCTCCGCCGCCGCCTCGCCGAGGTCGATCGCCCCGCCCGCATAGGGCACGACGTCGAGATCCTCGGCGCTCAGCTCGATCTCCTCGTCGCCTTCCCCGCCCTCGGGCACGAACAGCAGCGCGACGTCCTCGTCGATCCGCGCCGGCACCGGCGCGTCGGTGACGACGCACGCCTGGACCACCTCGGCGGTGACTCGCCCGCGCGCCGCGATCCCCGCCGCCTCGCGCCGGAGCGTCAGCTCCGCGGCAAGCGATTCGATCGAAACCAGCCCGAACCGCTCGGCCAGCGCCGCGCGTTCGCCCTCGCCGGCCTCGATCGCGACGGTCCGCGCCCGCTCGCCGATCGCATCGATCCGCTCGGGCCGGGAAAATTCGGGTGTCATCGCAGCGTCCCCGCCACCAGCGCGGGCGTCGGCACCGCCGCGAGCGCATCGCGAAACGCCGTCAGCCGGCCGCCGACATGCGCCAGCGCACTCGGCTCCGGCGCCTCGCCGCGATAGAGGTTGCGAATCAGCGCCGGGCCGAGATCGCCCGCGTCGAACGCCGCGCGATATGCGCCGAGCCGCCCGCCGAGCATCCCCATCATCCGGCCGATATGCTTGCCGACGACGATGTCGCCGATCCCGATCTCGCGCAGCTGCCCGTCCATGTCGTCGACGAACCGTTCGGCGAGGTGCGCGCTCGGCGCCGGCCCGTCGGGATCGCCCTCCAGCCTCAGCAGCACGAGGCACAGTATCGCCGCGATCATGTCGAATCGCCCATCGACGGTATCGGCGACGCCGCCCTCCAGATACCAGTGCGGCTCGCGCCCCTTCGCGACGATCGCGGCATAGAGCGCCGCCGCCGCGTCGCGCTTCGGCCGTAGAAACCTGTCGATCAACCCCACGCGTCGGTCCTCTTGCCCTTGCGAACGCCGTCGGCCTTGTTTGGCCGGGCGGACCCTAATATTGAGGCTCCGGGCGGCGCGACGCAACGTGCCGTTCACCCTGTGCTCCGGGAGAGTCGAATGCGTCCGTTGTCCGCCCGAACCCTGATCGGCCTCGCCGCCGGCGTCGCCGCGATCGGCCTTGCGGGCTGCGCGCCGCTCCGCTCGCACCAGGGCTATGTCGTCGATGCCGACCTCGTCAATTCGATCCAGCCCGGCGTCGACAACCGTCAGTCGGTGCTCGACACGCTCGGCACGCCGACCTTCACCAACCAGTTCGGCCAGGGTCAGTGGTTCTACATCGCGCGCGACAGCCGCAATTTCGCCTATAACAAGCCCAAGGCGCGCAACCAGATCACGCTGAAGATCAGCTTCGACGACAAGGGCACGGTGACGCGGATCGACCGCACCGGGGTCGATCAGGTCGTCCAGATCGATCCGGCAAAGAAGACCACGCCGACGCTCGGCCGCAAGCGGGGCTTCTTCGAGGAGCTGTTCGGCAATATCGGCACCGTCGGCGCGGCGGGCATGGGCTCGCAGCCCGACCGGACCAATACCGGCTCCTGACCGGCGCCCGGCGTCCGGGCACTCCCGAACGGCCGCGCCGCGAAATACGCCGCAGCGCGGCCAGCGTCTCCTCGACAAGACGCCGGTCCCGAAAGGGGGTAGGACCATTCGCGCCAACGCGCGATCCGCGCTTTGGTTCGCGGGAAATTCGGGGGACTTCGAAAAGGGCATGGCCGCGCCGAACCCAGCATCGTCGCCGACGCTCGCCTTCGCCGTCGCGGCGGTGGGCATCGCGATCTATTCGTGCATGGACGCGCTGATGAAGGGACTGTCGATCGACAGCGGCGCGTACAGCGCGGTGCTGTGGCGCTCGCTCGCCGGCATCGCGCTGCTCGCGCCGGTGTTCGTCGCGCGGCGTCGGCCGTGGCCGACCCGGACGGCGCTGCGGCTCCACCTGTGGCGCGGAGCCGCGGCGGGCGGATCGGTGCTACTGTTCTTCTGGGGCCTCGTGCGCGTGCCGATGGCGCAGAGCGTCGCACTGACCTTTCTCGCACCGCTGATCGCGCTCTACCTCGCCGCCGCGACGCTGGGCGAACGCATCCGCAGAAGCGCGATCTGGGGTTCGCTGGTCGCCAGCTTCGGCGTGCTCGCGATCGCGCTGGGCGAGATCGCGGGCCAGGCCTCGACCGCGCACGTCCTCGGCTCGATCGCGATCCTCGCCGCCTCGCTGCTCTATGCGGTCAGTCTGATCCTGCTCCGCCGTCAGGCGCAGGTCGCCGACCCGCTGGAGGTCGCGCTGTTCACCAGCGTCGTGCTCGGCGGACTGCTGCTGATCGCCGCGCCGTGGTTTTCGGGACTCCCCAGCCTCGACGAGCTGCCGCGCGTCTTCGCCGCCGCGGCGCTCGGCTCGGCATCGGCGGTGATGCTCGCCTGGGCCTATGCGCGCGCCGAGGCGCAAGTGCTCGCGCCGGTCGAATATACCGCGTTCCTGTGGTCGGGGCTGCTCGGCTATCTGGTGTTCGGCGAGCGCGTGTCGCTCTACACCTTCGCGGGCGCGGCGCTGATCATCGCCGGGTGCATCGTCGCGATCCGCGGCACTGCCGCGCCCGCGCCGCAAACGGAGGCTGCCGCGTGACCCTGTCGATCCGCCCCGCGACTCGCGCCGACGTGCCGACGATTCTCGGCTTCGTCCGCGATCTCGCCGCGTTCGAGCGCGCGCCCGACGCCGTCGAGGCGACCGAGGCGATGCTGGAGAATGCGCTGTTCGCCGAGCGCGCCGCCGAAGCGGTGATCGCCGAGCGCGGCGGCGCGGCGGTCGGCTTCGCGCTGTTCTTCCACAATTTCTCGACCTGGACGGGCCGCAAGGGACTCTATCTCGAGGATCTCTACGTCGCCCCCGAAGCGCGCGGCTCCGGCGTCGGAACCGCCCTCCTCCGCCATCTCGCGCGCCTCGCGGTCGAGCGCGGGTGCGGTCGCTTCGAATGGGCCGTGCTCGACTGGAACCAGCCGGCGATCGACTTCTACACCGCGCAGGGCGCCGAGATGCAGGCGGATTGGCGGATCGAGCGCGTCACCGGAAAGGCGCTGGCGCGGCTCGCCGGACGGGAGTAGCCTTTCGCCTTCGCAAACTGCCCGTGGGGGGCAAAATGGTTGCGACTGCCGACGATACCACCGTCCTGCCCGCAGCTGCGCGGCGTGCGTTCGGGTTCTGGATGTGCCTCGCGCTCGTCGTCGGCGGGATGATCGGTTCGGGCATCTTCCTGCTGCCGGCGCAGCTTGCCCCGTTCGGCGCTACCGGAATTGTCGCCTGGTTCGTCGGCATCGCCGGCGCGCTGACGCTCGCCTGGGTGCTGACGCGGCTCGCCGCGGCGATGCCCGGGGCGACCGGCGTGGTGGCGATCTGCGCCGCGGCGCTCGGTCCGTTTCCCGGGGCGCTGGTCGGATGGAGCTATTGGGTCGGCGTGTGGTCGGCCAATGCCATCATCGCCTTGACGGCGGTGCGCTACCTCGCGGCATTCGTGCCTGCGCTTGCCGACACGCCCTTCGCCACGGCGCTATCGGCGACCGTATTGATATGGCTGCTCACCTTGCTCAACCTGAGCGGCGCGCGCGCCGCCGGGCGCTTCCAGGTGGTGACAACCGCGCTCAAGCTGTTGCCGTTGGTCGGCGTCGTCGTGATCCTCGCCGGCCTGGCGTTCGCCGGCGGCGGTCAATTCCGGGCCTCGCCGCATGTCGGTTTTCAGCCGGGCGCGCTGACGCCGGCGTTGACGCTCGCTTTCTATGCGCTCGTCGGCTTCGAGGCGGCGAGCGTCGCCGCCGAGCGCGTCCGCGATCCGGAGCGGAACGTCGTTCGCGCCACGCTCGCCGGGCTGGCGCTGACCGGGCTGCTCTATGTGATCGTCTGTTCGGGGATCATTTTCGCGTTGCCCGAGGCAAAGGCGGCGCAGGCTCCCGCGCCGGTCGCGCTGTTCGTGGCGACCTTCTGGGGCCATGGCGCGGGGCTGGCGGTGGCCGCCTTCGCCGCGATCGCCACGATCGGCTGCCTCAACGGCTGGGTGCTGGTGCAGGGTGAAGTGCCGCTCGGCATGGCGCGCGCCGGATTGCTGCCGCGCTGGTTCGGCCGCACCGGCGCGCGCGATGTGCCGACCGGCGTGCTGTTGCTGGCGAGCGCGCTCGCCAGCGTGCTGGTGATGAGCAACGCGACGCGATCGGCCGCCGGCCTGCTCGATTTCATGCTCCGGCTGACCGCCGCTGCGACCTTGTGGCTCTACGTCGGCGCGTGCGTGTCGGCGCTCGTCCTCGGCATTGCGCGCGTCGCGGCGGTGGTCGGCTTCTTCTTCGGATTGTGGGCGCTGTGGGGCTCGGGGCTGGAGGCGGGCGGCCTCAGCCTGCTGCTGATGCTGACCGCGGTCCCGCTCTACCTGCTACGACCGTCGGCGGCCGAGCCGACCGAACAGGCTGCGGTCGCGTAGCACCTCGCGCGCGGCGTTGTGCCCCGGCGCGCCGGTCACGCCGCCGCCGGGGTGCGTTCCCGCGCCGCACATGTAGAGCCCGCGGATCGGCCCGCGATACGCGGCGTTGCCCAGCACCGGGCGCGCCGCCCACAATTGGTCGAGCGTCATCGCGCCGTGCATGATGTCGCCGCCGACCAGCCCGAATTTTCGCTCCAGCCCCTTGGGCGACAACATCATCGTGCCGAGGATCAAGGCGCGGAACCCTGGCGCGGCAGCCTCGACGGTATCGATGATCGTCTCGGCGGCGTCCTCCTCCTCGTCGTCCCAGTCGCGGGCGCTTCCGTCTGGATTCGGGGGCAATTCGGGGGCGAATTGCTGGCAGAACAGGCTGGCGACATGGCAGCCCGGCGGCGCTAGGCTGTCGTCGACCGTCGAGGGGATCAGCATCTCGACGATCGGGCGCCGCGACCAGCCATGGACCTTCGCATCGGTGAACGCGCGGTCCATATAGTCGAGGCTCGGCGCGAGGATGATCCCCGCCTGATGGTGCTCGCCGGGCTCGGGCAGGCAGGCGAAGCGCGGCAGCGCCGACAGCGCGACGTTCATCCGGAAGGTGCCCGATCCCGCCTTGAACGCGCGGATCCGGCGGCGGAAGTCGGCGTCGAGGTCACCCGGATCGATCAGCCGCTCGTAGAGCAGCTTCGGCCCGACATTGGCGACGACGGTGCCGGCGGTCACTTCCTCGCCGCTCTCCAGCCGCACCCCGCGCGCCGTTCCGCCATCGACCAGCACGCGCGCGACCGGGCTGTCGAGGCTGATCGCGACCCCCGCCGCGCGGCATGCCGCCGCCATCGCCTGGGTGATCGCGCCCATTCCGCCGACCGCGTGCCCCCACGCGCCCTTCTTCCCGTTCACCTCGCCGAACACATGGTGGAGCAGCACATAGGCCGACCCCGGCGTGTCCGGGCTGGCGTAATTGCCGACCACCGCGTCGAAGCCGAACGCGGCCTTGACCGCGTCGCTCTCGAACCAGCCGTCGAGGAACTGCCGCGCCGATTTGACGAACAGGTCGAGCACGTCGCGCTGCTGCTCGATCGGCATCCGCGCCAGCCGCCGCCCCTGCGCTGCGCCGTCGATCATCGCGCGCAGCCCGTCCCCGACATTGGGCGGCGCCTTGAGCGCCAGGTCGCGCAGCAGCTCGGCGACATTCTCGAGCGCGTCGGTATAGGCCGGCAGCGCCTCGGCGTCCTTCGCCGAGAATTTGGCGAATTCGGCCCGCGTCCGCGCCAGCCCGCCGCCGAGCTTCAGATAGCCGCCGCCCGGCTGCGGCAGGAAATTGGAGATCGGCCGCTCGATCACGCGATAGCCGTGATCGGCGAGCTTCATGTCGGCGATCACCTTCGGCTGGAGCAGGCTGACCGTGTAGCTCGCCACCGAATTGCGGAATCCGGGCACGAACTCCTCGGTCACCGCCGCCCCGCCGACCACCGAGCGCCGCTCGACGATCCGCACCGAGAGCCCTGCGCGCGCGAGATAGAAGGCGCAGACGAGCCCGTTGTGCCCGGCGCCGATGATCAGGACATCCGGATGCGCATGGTCCATGACGCCGAGCCATGATCGATCGCGCGCGATCCGTCCAGCATCGGCGTCAGTCGGGCTCGCCCCACCGCCAGCGCCACCCGCCGCGCGTGTGCCGCACCGCGATCGCGATCAGCGCGGCCGACAGCGCAGCGAGGACGACGATCCACGCCAGCCGGTTGCGCGGCAGCAGCAGCGCCGCCGCGCCGCCGACCGCGAGGAGATAGCCGAGGATCAACGCCCATCCCTGCCAGGCGATCGGCAATCCGGCCCCGAACCCGTAGCGCTTCGGCGCGAACCACGCATCCTCGTCGCGATCAGCCATCGTCCGTCTCCGCCTTCGGCCGCCGTCCCGCCGCGCGCGGACCGGCCCGTCTTTTCCACCCCCTCGTCCGCGGCGTTGTTCACCGCACCAATGCAATGACCAGCCCAATGACGACGAACACCCCAAACAGAATCGCCAGCGGGCGGGGATGGCGCGTAAATACTCCGATCATGTCTCGTCTCCTTGCGCTTTCGGCGGCCGTCCGCGTCGTGCGGGCGTGGGATCCGCCAGCTTCACGCCCCGCCGCGCCAGCGCCTCGCGCAGCAGGCATTCGACCTCGGCGTTGACGCTCCTCAGGTCAGCCGCCGCCGCCCGCTCGACCGCGGCATGGAGCGCCGGATCGAGCCGCAACGGAAACGCCTTCTTCGGAGGAGCCGCCAACCCGCGCGTCCTTATTGATAGAGCGTGCCCGTGTTGACGATCGGCTGCGCGTCGCGATCGCCGCACAGCACCACCATCAAATTGGAGACCATCGCCGCGCGCCGCTCGTCGTCGAGCTCGACGACGTTCTTCGCCGACAATTGGTCGAGCGCCATCTCGACCATCCCGACCGCGCCCTCGACCAAAGTGGTGCGCGCCGCGACCACCGCCTGCGCCTGCTGCCGCCGCAGCATCGCCCCGGCGATCTCGGGCGCATAGGCGAGGTGAGTGAAGCCGCACTCATCGACCGTGATCCCCGCGACCGCCAGCCGCGCGATCAGCTCGGCGCGCAATTCGCCGCCGATCTGGTCGTGATTGCCGCGCAAGGTGACTTCCTGATGCTCGAAATCGTCATACGGATAGCGCGAGCCGATCGTCCGCACCGCCGCCTCGATCTGGACGAGCACGAACGCCTTGTAGTCGTCGACATCGAACAAGGCCTGCGCGGTGTCGGTGACGCGCCACACCACTTGCGCCGCCATTTCGATCGGGTTGCCGCGCAGGTCGTTGACCTTGATCTTCTCCGAAATGATGTTGTTGGCGCGCACCGACAGCTTGCGCCGCCCCATCCACGGCAGCACCCAGCGCAGCCCCGCGGTGCGGTCGGTGCCCTTGTACGACCCGAACAAGGTGATCGCGACCGCCTGGTTGGGCTGCAGCATGTAGAAGCCGCAGATCACGAACAGGAACGCCACCACGCCGACCGCGATCAGCGTCCCGCCTAGCGCGGGATCGGCCACCAGCCGGCTCGCCCCGAACACCCCGACCACGATCGCCGCGAGCGCGACCAGCAACATGCCATATCCGTTCGCCGACCGCGCCGGCCGCTCGGCCGACCGGTTGAGCACCTGACCCTGTGAAGTCGAATCGGCCATGATCGTCATCCCCGTTAAAAGATGATATCATGATTATATCGAAATGGAGGTAGGGGCAAGGGGAAGCCGAACCCCTTGCCACCCTCACCCTTCCGGCGCTACGCGCCTCCCTCCCTCTCCCACAGGGAGAGGGAAGGGGCCTGCTCGGCGCAGCCGAGTGGGAAGGGTGAGGGTGACTAGCTCTCGGCCTAATCCCCACCCAACGGCCGCACCGCGCGCGTTTCGGCGAGCGCGAGCGGCGGCACCCGCCACAGCACCAGTCCCAAGGCCAACGCCGCCGCCGCCAGCACCACGCAGAACCCCGCGACCCCGGTCCACCCCGCGCCGCTCCAGGCAATCCCGCCCGCCGAGCCGAGCACGCTCGACCCCAGATAATAGAAGAACAGATACAGCGCCGCCGCCTGCCCGCGATTGGCCGCCGCGCGCCGCCCGACCCAGGCGCTGGCGATCGAATGCGCGCCGAAGAAGCCGATCGTCGCCAGCGCGATTCCGGCAATCACCAGCCACAGCGGCGCCAGATCGGTCGCCGCCGCCCCGGCGATCAGCAGCACGATCGGCGCCCAGAATATCCTCCGCCGCCCGATCCGACCGGCGAGGCCGCCGAACCATGCCGAGCTGATCGACCCCAGGATATAGAGCAGGAAGATCGCCCCCACCTCGGCCTGGCCGAGCCCGTACGGCGGCCCCATCAGCCGGAATCCGACGTAGTTGTAGAGCGTGACGAACACCCCCATCAGCAGGAACGCCTCGACATAGAGCAGCGGCAGCGCGGCATCGCGGAACAGCCTCGCGGCGCCCCGCGCGAGCGCGCCGATGCTGCCGCGCTGCGCCACGAACGCGCGGCTCGGCGGGGCCAGCCGGCGGAACCCCTCGGCCATCGCGATGCCCAGCGCGCCGTCGACCCCGAGCGCCCAATGCCATCCCGCGACGTCGGTGACGAGGCTGACCCCAAGCCGCCCCGCCATTCCGCCGATCGCGCTGCCGGCGATATAGAGCCCCATCGCCGACCCGACCGACGCGGCATCGACCTCTTCGGCGACATAGGCCATCGCCACCGCCGGCACGCCTGCGAGCGCGAGGCCCGTCAGCAATCTCAGGCCCAGGATCGCGTTCCACCCCGGCGCGATCGCGGTCAGCAGCGTCAGCACGCCCGCGGCGTACATCGCCCACACCATGATCGGCCGCCGCCCGATCCGGTCGGATATCAATCCGGCGAACAGGATCGCCACCGCCAACGGCCCCGTCGCCAGGCTCACCGCCAGGCTCGCGGCCGCCGCGCTCAGATGGAAATCGCTCGCGAATACCGGCAGGAGCGGCTGCACCGAATAAAGCAGCGAGAAGGTCGAAAACCCCGCGAACAGCATCGCGGCCGTCAGCCGGCGATAGGCGGACGTTCCCCTGGCGTGGCCGTCCTCAGAACCCGGCAAGGAAGCTCGCGACATTGGCGCCGAGCGCGTCCACGGCATAACCGCCCTCCATCGCGATCAGCGTCGGCCAGCCGCACGCCGCGATGTCGCGCGCGATGACGGCATAATCCTCGGTGCGGATCGCAAACCCCGAAATCGGATCGTCGACATAGGTGTCAGCGCCGAAGCTGACGATTGCGAGATCGGGCGCGAAACCTGCAAGCGCCGCAAGCGCCCGGTCCTGCGCGCGCCGGAACGCCTCGATCGCGGTGCCGCGCGGCAGCGGCAGGTTGAGCGTCGTCCCCGCGCCCGCGCCTTCGCCCACCTCGTCGGCATGGCCCCAATAGAAGGGATAATCGGTCGCGGGATCGGCATGGATCGAGGCGTAGAACACGTCGCCGCGCGTCCAGAAGATGTCCTGCGTGCCGTTGCCGTGGTGATAGTCGATGTCGAGAATCGCGACGCGCCGCATCCCGCCGGCGATCGCCGCCTCGGCCGCGATCGCCGCGGTGTTGAGATGGCAATAGCCGCCGAGATAATCGCGCCCGGCGTGATGTCCCGGCGGCCGGCACAAGGCGAAGGCGGCGCGCTCCCCCGCACCGATCGCATCGAGCGCCGACAGCACGCTCTGCGCGCTCCAATAGGCCGCGTCCCACGTCTCGGCGGTGAGCGGGGTCGAGGCGTCGAGGCTGTAGCGTCCGGCCAGCGGGTCGATCCGGTCGAGCTTGAGCGGCCGCCGCCCGACGATCGGCCAGACATAGCCGATCACGTCCCCCGGCCGCCCCGCCTCGGCCCAGCGCGCCGGCGCGGTCCTCAGGAACTCGACATAGGCCGCGTCATGGACCGCGAGGATCGGCGCCTCGCCATGATCCGCCGGCCGCTCGAGCGCCCCGAGCGCGGCGACGATCGCATCGGCCCGTGCCGGCGCCTCGGCATAATCGACGAAGCCGCCATTGTGCAGCTCCTGCGCCGGTGCATGGGCGCGCTGGCGAGGATCGAAGAAACCGCGCATCATTCCTCCGGGCGATGGGCGAAACGAAGCACCGCAAACCCCGCCGCCGCCGACACGATCGACCCCGCCAGCACGCCAATCTTCACCGCATCGACCGCATGTTCGTCGGCGAACGCCAGGTTGCCGATGAACAGACTCATCGTGAACCCGATCCCGCACAATAGGGCGACGCCGTAGAGTTGCGCCCAGCTCGCCCCGCCCGGCCGGCTGGCGATGCCAAGCCGCACGGAAAGCCAGATGCTGCCGAAGATGCCGACCTGCTTGCCAAGGAACAGCCCCGCCGCGACCCCGAGCGGCAGCGGCGCGGCAAGCGCTGCCACTCCGAAACCGCCGAGCGGCACCCCGGCATTGGCGAAGCCGAACAGCGGCACGATCGCGAACGCCACCCAGGGATGGAGCCCGTGCTCCAGCCGATGAAGCGGCGAATCGTCCGCTCCCGGCGCGGTTTCGCGGATCGGGATCGCCATCGCCGCCAGGATGCCGGCGACCGTCGCATGAACCCCCGACAGCAGCACGAAGACCCACAGCACGAGGAATCCGATCAGATACACCGCGACCGACCGCACCCCGGCGCGCCCTAGCGCCAGCATCGCGACGAACACCGCCGCCGCCGCGCCCAGCGCCGCCGCGTCGAGCTTCGCCGTGTAGGCGATCGCGATCACCGCCACCGCGCCCATGTCGTCGACGATCGCCACGGTCATCAGGAACAGCTTGAGCGCGGGCGGCGCGCGCGAGCCGAGCAGCGCCATCACCCCGATCGCGAACGCGATGTCGGTCGCCGCGGGAATCGCCCAGCCGTGGCCGAGCGCCGGATGCCCCTGCGTCACCGCCAGATAGACGATCGCCGGCACCGCCATCCCGCTCGCCGCCGCGATCGCCGGCAGCCGCCGCCGTTCCCAGCTCGACAATCGCCCGTCGAGCATCTCGCGCTTGATCTCCAGCCCGACGAGCAGGAAGAACAGCGCCATCAACCCGTCGTTGATCCACAGATGCGGCGTCATCGGCCCGATCTGGCGGCTCAGCACCGGCCCGGTCGGCCAGTGCAGCCAGTCGTGATAGGCGTGCGCGCTCGCGGGCAGGTTGGCGGCGATCATCGCCAGCACCGCCGCGGCGATCAGCACGATCCCGCCCGCCGCCTCGCTCGCCAGGAAATCGCGGATCGGCGAGATCACGCCGCGCCGCGGCCGCGCCGATTCCCGTTGCGGGCGGCCGCCAGTCAGACCGCTTCGCCCTGCAGCAGCTTGGGCAGCGCGCCCGATTCGCCGCGCGCCTCGGCGATGAAGCGGTCCTTGAGCGGCGCGATGCGATCGACCGCCGAAATCCCGAACCGCCGCACCGCGCTCGCCGTCTTGCCGGGAATGCCGAACAGCCGGTTGAGCCCGTCGGTCGCCGCCGCCACCATGAACGTGTCGAGCCCGCGCCAGCGCTGATAGCGCGCGAGCAATTGCGCATCGCCGAGGTCGAGCCCGATCCGTTTCCCTTCGACCAGCACCTCGGTCAGCGCGGCGACGTCGCGGAACCCCAGGTTGAGCCCCTGCCCGGCGATCGGATGGATGCCGTGCGCCGCATCGCCGACCAGCGCGAGCCGCTCGCCGGTGATCGTCGCCGCATGATGGAAGCCGAGCGGATAGCTCGCCCGCGGCGACAGGTTGGAGAGCTTCCCCAAAAACCCGCCCATCCTTTTCTCCGCCTCGGCCAGGAAGCCGCGATCGGACAGCTTGAGCATCCCCGGCCCGTCCTTGGCATGAACGCTCCACACGATCGCCGAACGATGCCCGTTCGCGTCGTCGTTGAGCGGCAGCAGCGCGAACGGTCCCGACGGATAGAAGATCTCGTAAGCGACATTCTCGTGCGGCCGCTCATGGTTGAACGCCGAGATGATCGCATGATGGTCGTACGACCACCGCGCCACACGGATGCCGGCGGCTTCGCGCGTCGGCGAATTGCGCCCCTCGGCGGCGATCAGCAGCGGCGCGCGGACCTCGCTCCCGTCGTCGAGCGTCGCCGCGACGCCGTGCGCCCCGCGCTCGACCGATACCGCCCGCCGCTGCATCCTGAGATCGACCCGCTCCGCCGCGGCCGCAGCTTCATGGATCGCGCGCCGCAGCAGCCGGTTCTCGAACATCGTGCCGAGCGGATCGTCCATCTCGTCGGGGATGAAGTCGAGCTTGCCCGGCGCCAGCCCGTCGCTCACCCGGATATGCCGGATTTCGCAGCCCTGCCCCGCCAGCCGCGCGCCGATGCCGATCGCGTCGAGCATCCGCCCGCTCGCGCTCGCCACCGCCGAAGCGCGGCCGTCGAACCCCTTGGCCAGCGTCACCGCCGGATCGGCCGGATCGACCACGGTCGAGGCGAGCCCGTGCGCATCGAGAGCCACCGCCAGCGCACCGCCGACCAGCCCGCCGCCCAGAATAAGGACATCCGCTTGCGTCATGCCAAGCGATGTAGAACGGTGCGTCCTTTCCGTCACCCCGCTTCCGCTCGCACGTCCGATCGAAAAACGAAGCCGATTCCGAAAACGAGCGCCGTCTTGACGCCGGACTCGCCACAAGCGATGCTGCGCCAAGGAACATCCGGCGTACACAAGTGGGGGATATCCGATGGCCAGCCGTGCGCAGCCGTCGATGTGGCGGCAGACAGTCAAGGCGGGCGCAGTCCGCAGCGGCGCGCTATTCGGCGCCGTCGCGCTGCTCGTCGCGACCCTGCTGATCGCCCTCGCTTTGGTCAGCTATCATTCGGGCGACCCCTCGCTCGACACCGCCGCGGGCGGGCCGGCGCAGAACTGGCTCGGCATGCCCGGCGCGATCGTCGCCGACCTCCTCCTCGCCATCGCCGGCCCGGCGAGCGCGCTGCTCCTCCCGTTCGGCCTCGTGTGGGGCACGCGGCTGTGGCGCAACCATCCGACCGGCAACTGGCGGCGGATGCTGCGCGGCGGCGCGATCGGCATGGTGCTGATCGCCACCGCGATCGCCTTCGTCTCCGATTCTGCGGTGATGACCCTGCCCGCGGGCTGGGGCGGGCTGATCGGCCTGACCCTCAGCTCCGCGGCGTCCTGGCTGATCGGCCTCATCGGCAATCCGGTCGCCGTCACCTGGACCGAGCGCGGCGTCGGTCTCGCCGCAGGGCTCGCCGGGCTCATCATCTGGGTCCGCAGCCTCGACCTCCACCTCGCCGAACGCGAGTGGTTCGCCCGTGCGCCGCGCCTCACCGACCAGCGCGAGGCGGTCACGCTCGACGACGGCGAGGTGGAGGAACCGGTGCTGCGCCGCCCGCCCGTGCCGCGCGCGGTCGCGCTTCCCGAAACGCGCCCCGCCCCGGTCATCGCCGACCGCGCCATCGCGCCGTCGATCGCCCCGCCCAAGGACCGCCAGGCCTCGCTCGACCTGCGCGACGATTACCAGCTGCCACCGCTCGACCTGCTCAAGGCCGCGCCGCCCTCGCCCAACGCTGCGATCGACAAGGCCGCGCTCGAGCGCAACGCGCGCCTGCTCGAAAGCGTGCTTGACGACTTCAAGGTCAAGGGCGCGATCGTCGAGGTCCGCCCCGGCCCGGTCGTCACGATGTACGAGCTCGAGCCCGAAAGCGGCGTCAAGGCGAGCCGCGTGATCGCGCTGGCCGACGACATCGCGCGCAACATGTCGGCGATTTCCGCGCGCGTCGCGACGATCCCCGGCCGCAGCGTGATCGGCATCGAGCTGCCCAACACGCGGCGCGAGGGCGTCAATCTCCACGAGCTGGTCGCCTCGCAGAGCTTCGCCGACCAGAATGCGCAGCTGCCGATCATCCTCGGCAAGAACATCGCCGGCGATCCGGTCGTCGCCGACCTCGCGCCGATGCCGCACCTGCTGATCGCGGGCACCACCGGCTCGGGCAAGTCGGTCGGCCTCAACTGCATGATCCTGTCGCTGCTTTACCGCCTGCGGCCCGACCAGTGCAAAATGATCATGATCGACCCCAAGATGCTCGAACTGAGCATGTATGAGGACATTCCGCACCTCCTCGCCCCCGTCGTCACCGAGCCGGCCAAGGCGGTGCGCGCGCTCAAATGGGCGGTCGAGCAGATGGAGGACCGCTATCGCATGATGGCCTCCGTCGGCGTGCGCAGCCTCGCCGGGTTCAACGACAAGGTCCGCGCCGCGAGGGCCAAGGGCAAGCCCCTGGGCCGCAAGGTGCAGACCGGCTATCATCCCGAGACCGGCCAGCCGGTCTATGAGGAGGAGCAGCTCGACTATCAGGTGCTGCCGCAGATCGTCGTCATCGTCGACGAGCTCGCCGACCTGATGATGACCGCGGGCAAGGAGGTCGAATTCCTCATCCAGCGCCTCGCGCAGAAGGCGCGCGCAGCAGGCATCCACCTGATCATGGCGACGCAGCGGCCGTCAGTCGATGTCATCACCGGCGTGATCAAGGCGAACCTGCCGACCCGCATCAGCTTCCACGTCACCAGCAAGATCGACAGCCGCACCATCCTGGGCGAGCAGGGCGCCGAGCAGCTGCTCGGCAAGGGCGACATGCTCTACATGCCCGGCGGCAAGCAGATCGCACGCGTCCACGGCCCCTTCGTGTCCGACGACGAAGTAATGGCGGTGGCGAATCACTGGCGCTCGCAGGGCGCGCCCGATTACGTCTCGTCCGTCACCGAGGAGCCCGAGGAGAGCTTCGCGCTCGACGGCGCCCCCGACGGCGAGGATTCGCCCGAGGAGCAGCAATATCGCTCGGCTTGCCAGCTGGTCGCGGAGAGCCAGAAGGCCTCGACCTCATGGCTCCAGCGCCAGCTCCGGATCGGCTACAATTCCGCCGCGCGCCTCATCGAGCGGATGGAAAAGGACGGCCTCGTCTCCAGGCCCGACCATGTCGGCCGCCGCGAAGTCCTGATGGACCGCGACGGCCGGCCGATCTGACATACGCTGAGCATCACGATCTACATCGTCCGTTCGCCCTGAGCTTGTCGAAGGGCGGGATCAGGGCGGCAGCGCCCTTCGACAGGCTCAGGGCGAACGGGGACTGGGTGGGCGCGACCTCGCTATAATCCCTCGCCGCCGACCCAATAGGCATTGGACAGCCGCCGCGCGAGCGTCCAGGTCTGGACGCGGATGTCCGGCACGGCGACGATCTCCCAGAAGGCGCCGCGCGTCATCGGGCCCAGCGCGTAAAGATCGTCGTTGCTCGTCCCGTCGGCGGCGACAGTGCGCGCCTCGCTATCGACGTCGATGCCGAGGTGCTGCGCGTCGGGCCGGATCAGCCCGCGCGCGACGAGCCGGCGCAGCAGCGGTTCCTCGGCCCGCGCGAGGTCGCCGAGCGGCCCGGTGCAGGTGATGACCCGCGCGACCGTCATCGTCTCGGGCGCATCCGCCCCGCGCCGCCGCCACGTCAGCGCGACGCCGCCATTCGCAGGCCGGAAAGCGAGCGTCTTGCCCGCGACGATGCGCAGCCGGCCGCTCGCCAGCATCGCCTCGATCCGGTCGGCCACCGCGGGCGCGAGGCGATGGCGATGCACGTCCCACCACGGCCGCAGATGCCGGATGAACCGCGCGCGCTCGTCCGCCGAGGCATTGCGCCACATCGACTGGGTGAACGGCTGCAGCTCATCGACCGCCTGCCGCCAGCCGATCGCGTCCGCCCGCCTGCGCATTTCGGCCACCAGTGCCGAAGCGGCCGCCGTCGGGCGCTCGTCGAGCCGGTCCCAATCTGCCGCTCCGCCGGCGTGGCGTCGCGGCAGCAGCCCGCGCCGCGACAACGCGACGATCCGTCCGGAAAACCCGCTCGCCTCGAGCGCCAGCGCGACGTCGACCATCGTCAGCCCGGTGCCGACGATCAGCACCGTGTCGTCCGCCGTCAGCCCCGCCGTCAGCCGCTTGTCCCACGGATCGCCGAAATAGAGCGGAGGCGCCAGCGTGGCGGGATCGAGCCCCGCGGGATCATGCGGCGGCAGGTTGCCGACCGCGAGCACCGCCGCATCGGCCGTGATCGTCGCACCATCCTCGAGCCTCAGCGCGACACCCTCCCCGGTGCGCTCCAGGTCCACCACCTCGCCCGGCACGATCGCCAGCCGATCCCCGGCGCGCGCCGCGGTCGCCTCCAGCAGCTCGCGCAAGTACGCGCCATAGGTCAGTCGCGGGGCGAACGACGTTGCCGCACCGGCGACCCCGTGCGCCTCCAGCCAGCGGACGAAATGATCGGGCTGGTCGGGAAACGCGCTCATCCCGGCGGCGCGGACGTTGAGCAGATGGCCCGGATGCGCGGCGCCATAGGCCAGCCCCTCGCCCGGCGTCGCGCGCTCGATCAACGTCGCGCACGGGCCGTGGTGGCGCAGCAGATTGACCGCCTGCAGCGTGCCGGCGAAACCCGCTCCGACGATCGCGACGTGGCGAATCACCGCGCTGACCCCGGACGGCGACGAGCCGCCGTGCGCGCCCGATCAGGCGTCAGCCTTGACCCTCACGTCCTCGACAGGCGAAGCGAGCGCCCGCTCGGCCTCGGCCATGTAATCGCGCGTGATCGGCAGCGTGTGGCGGTCGCGCGCGAACTGAAGCTGGTAATTGACGAGCCCGCCGTAGCGGAACGCCGCATCCGCGCCCGCCAGGTAGAATTGCCACATGCGATAAAACCGCTCGTCATAAAGCGCGACGATCGCATCCTTGGCGGCGACGGTGCGCTCGTACCATTTCCGCAGCGTATGCGCATAATGCATCCGCAGCACCTCGACGTCGGTCATCCACAAGCCGAGGCCTTCGTAATTGTGCGTGATCTCCGACAGCGCCGGATTGTAGCCCCCGGGAAAGATGTATTTGGTCGTCCAGTCGTCGGTGACGGTCGGCTTGCCCTGCCGCCCGATCGAGTGGAGCAGCATCACGCCGTGGGGCGTCAGCAGCTCGCGGACCTTGCGGAAGAATGTGCGGTATTGCGGCGGGCCGACATGCTCGAACATGCCGACCGAGACGATGCGGTCGAAGCTGCCGGTGACGCTGCGATAGTCGATCAGCTCGAACTTGACCTTGTCGGCAACACCCGCCTCCTCGGCGCGCCGGCGCGCGACCTTGAGCTGTTCCTCCGACAAGGTGACGCCGAGCACTTCGGCGCCGGTCTTGGCGTGGATGTAGAGCGCCATGCCGCCCCAGCCGCAGCCGATGTCGAGCACGCGCATTCCCGGCTCGATCGCCAGCTTGGCGACGATATGCGCCTTCTTGTCGAGTTGCGCCTGGTCCAGCGTCTCATGCCCCGGATCGGTCCAATAGGCGCAGCTGTATTGCCGGTCACGATCGAGGAACAGGTCGTAGAGCCGGTCCGACAGATCGTAGTGATGCGCCACGTTCTTCTTCGATCGGCGCGCCATGTTGATGCGGTCGATGCGGTGCTTGACCGCGCCGATCGCGCGCACTGTCATGCTGCCGTCGAGCAGCGACTGGCTTCGGCCGTAGGGTGCGTTCGCCTTGGCGAGGCGGATGAGGTCGTAGATGTCGCCCTGCTCGACGGTGACGCGGCCGTCCATATAGCCTTCGCCGAACTTGAGCGCCGGGTTGCGGACGATCTCACCCGCCAGTCGGCCGTCGTGAAGGCGGATCGTCACCGACGGGAAGTCGGGACTGGGATCGGGCGTTCCGTATGTCTTTGCCCGCCCCTTGTGATCGATGAGCGTCAGCTGGCCGCGCTTGATCCCGCGCGCAAGGAAGAGATCGATCAAAGCCATCGTGCCTAGTTACCAATCAAATGCCGGCATACCAGTCATAATTTCCCCGGTCCTCCCAGAAGCCGCCCTTCCCCTCACCGATGCCAACGAGCGAAGCGGTCGCTTCGATCCGCATGACGTACTTGGCATGTTTATAGCCCAGCTGCCGCTCGACCCTCAACCGTACCGGCGCGCCATGCGGTACGGTGAGCGGCGCGCCGTTCATCGCGAGCGCGAGGATGGTCTGCGGGTGGAAGGCGTCGATCAGGTCGATCGATTCGTAATAGGGCCGTCCCGCGATGAAATCGGCGCAGTGGAACACGATGTAGCGCGCGCTCGACCGCAATCCCGCCGCCTTCAGAACGGTGCCGAGCATCGGCCCATGCCACTGCCCGATCGCGCTCCAGCCCTCGACGCAATCGTGGCGCGTGATCTGGGTGCGTGCCGGCAATTGCCAGAGCTGATCGAGCGACAGCGACACGGGCCGCGCGACGAGGCCGCCGACCTCGAGCCGGTAGTCGGCGAATTTCCCCGCGACGAGCGCGTTATAGGAGGGCGTATCGGGATTCGCAGTGCCGTTCGATCGGAACACCGGCGACATGTCGCTCGCGTCGAATTCGCGCGCCAGCGAATCGCGGCCCATCAGCGCGCGTTGCAGCCCGCGCTGGATATCCTCACCAGAGAACAGGACACGCCTTGCCGCCGGCACCTGGACGACCCGGTCGCAGCCAGTGAGCAGCGCGCCCGCGCCGAGCGCGCCGGCGGCGACGAGGCCGCGCCGGGTGACGAGCCGGCTCATGCCTCGTCCTCCGGAACGCGCCACCAGCCGGTGATCATCGACCGCATTTCATTGATCGGCTCGGCCAGGATCACCAGTGCGATGTGAACGATGACGAACAACACGATCAGCGCCATGCCGATGAAATGCAGCGACCGCGCCGACTGCCGCCCGCCGGTGACGACTGTCAGCCACGGCCACGCTGCGTCCATTCCCGGCGACATCGCCAGCCCGGTTAGGACCATCAGCGGGATCAGCACGAAGATGACCGCGACATAGCTCAGCTTCTGCAGGATATTGTATGCGCCCGGCCGTGCGGGGTCGTGGAAACGCAGCGCGAGATGCGCCTTGACGTCGTCCCACAGGTTGCGCGGCGCAACTTCCGCTGCACGAACGGCGAGATCGCGCCGGAAATGGCGGTTGGCGAGGCTCACGACCATGAACGCCAGCAGCCCGAAGCCGAGCACCAGCGCGAAGAACAAATGCCAGCGCCGCGAGATCGCGAGATTGTAGTTCGACGGGATCGTCAGCCAGCTCGGCCAGAACGGCAGGTTCAGCCACGGGTGGTCGAAATTGGCGCCATACTCCCCCCAATACAGGTGCGGATGCGCGTTGAGGATGCCGAGCCCGCTGCCGATCATGATCAGCACCGTCAGCGCGTTGAGCCAATGCCATAGCCGCGTCGGCAAGCGATGCCGGAAGATCAGGCGCCCATCGGCCTCGGCCAGGCCGGCGATCTCGGCATCGGGGGATTCTGTCACGCACCCCCCATATCGCAGCGACGGAGGTTTGCCCACAGGTCAGCAGCCGGGAGATGGACTCGCCCGACGCCCGCGGTAAAACGGATCCGAAATATCAGGAGGGGGTTTCGATGCGCGCATGTGCCCTGGCGCTATTTGGTCCGTTGCTGGTCGCCGCAGCGCCGTCCGACACGCCGGCGATTTCCGTCCAGACGCTCAAGGACGTCACCAGGACGCTGTCGAGCGATGCCTTCGGCGGCCGCAAGCCGGGCACCGCGGACGAGACGCGCACCACCGATTACATCGTTTCCCGGTTCAAGGCCGCGGGACTTCAGCCGGGCAACCACGGAAGCTGGCTGCAGGACGTGCCGCTGGTCCAGTTGACGCCGAGCAATATCACGCCGCTGACCTTCACCGGCGGCAGCACGCCGCTCGCCTTCGACTACCGCAACGACATGGTGATCGACAGCTACCGCGTGACGCCGCATGTGGCGGTCAAGGACAGCGACGTGGTGTTCGTCGGCTACGGCATCGACGCGCCCGAACGCGGGTGGAACGACTATGCCGGCGTCGATGTCCACGGCAAGACGGTGATCATCTTGGTCAACGATCCCGACTGGCAGGCCGCCGACAACACCGGCCTCTTCGACGGGCGCGCGATGACCTATTACGGCCGCTGGACCTACAAGTACGAGGAAGCCGCGCGGCAGGGCGCGGCGGCGGCGATCATCGTCCACCAGACCGACCCCGCCGCCTACGGCTGGGGCGTGGTGCAATCGTCCTGGACCGGCCCGCAGCAGGAGCTCGACGTCGCCGGCGACCATATGGACCAGAGCGCCGCGGTCGGCTGGATCCAGCTCGCCGCTGCCGAGAAGCTGTTCGCCAGCGCCGGCGAGGATTTCCGGGCGCTCGAAAAGGCCGCCGGGCAGAAGGGCTTCACGGCCGTGCCGCTCGGGCTCAAGGCGTCGGTGTCGTTCGACAATGCCATCGCCCGCGAAACCTCGCACAACGTGATCGGCATCCTGCCCGGCACCGCCCGGCCGCAGGAGACCGTCTTCTACACCGCGCATTGGGACCATCTCGGCCATTGCGACCCGGTCGACGGCGACGGCATCTGCAACGGCGCGCGCGACAATGCCAGCGGCGTCGCCGGGCTGGTCGCGCTCGCCGAGGCGCAAGCCAAGGCGGGTCCGGCGAAGCGCACGTTGGCGTTCATGGCGGTGACCGCCGAGGAGGCCGGGCTGCTCGGCTCGCAATATTATGCCGAACATCCGATCTTTCCGCTGGCAAAGACGGTCGGCGGGATCAACATGGACGTCCTCAACACCAACGGCGCGACGCGGAACTTCGTCATCACCGGCTACGGCAAGTCCGAGCTCGACGACCTCGTCAAGCCGCTGGCGGCGAAGCAGGGACGCGTCGTCGAGCCCGAGCCCGACCCCGAACGCGGCGGCTATTTCCGATCGGACCATTTCAGCTTCGCCAAGCTGGGCGTGCCGATGCTCGACGGCGGCAGCGGCGAAGACCTGGTGAAGGGCGGGCGCGCGGCCGGCCATGCCGCGACGCTCGATTATATCGAGCATCGCTATCACAAGCCGCAGGACGAATATGATCCCGGTTGGGACTGGTCGGGCGCGGTTCAGGATTTGACGCTCTATTACGAGCTGGGGCGCGAACTCGCCGATAGCGATCGCTGGCCGAATTGGTATCAAGGCAGCGAATTCCGCGCGATTCGCGACAAGAGCCGCGCGGACCTCGCCACCACCAGGTAACGAGTCGCGGGCCATGACCAGGCTGATCCAACCGCCCGAATGGGCGCATCACAAGGCGGTGTGGATCGGCTTTCCCAGCCATCCCGAACTGTGGGCCGACGACCTGCCGCCGGCGCGCGAGGAAGTCGCCGCCTTCGCCGCCGCGGTTCACGCCGACGGCAAGGGCGAGCCTGTGCTGCTCGTTGCCGCCGACGTCGAGGCTGGCGACGCCGCACGGCGCCTCGCGCCGTTCGCCGAGGTTATCGTCCAGCCGTTCGGCGACATCTGGTTGCGCGACACCGCGGTGATCATGCTCGGCCGCCATAAGGCGCGCAGTTTTCTGTTCAACGGCTGGGGCGGCAAATACGACCTGCCCGGCGACGACGATATCGGCGCGCGGCTCGCCGCCGAACAGGGTGGGATCGAGGTTGCGGACTGCGATTGGGTGCTGGAGGGCGGTGCGATCGACGGCGACGGCACCGGCCTTGTCGTCACCACCGAACAATGCCTGCTCAACCGCAACCGCAATCCGGGACTCTCGCGCGAGGACGTCGAAGCGCTGCTGCGCGACGATCTCGGCTTCACCCGGGTGCTGTGGCTCGGCGAAGGGCTGCTCAACGACCATACCGACGGCCATGTCGACAATCTCGCGCGATTCGTCGGCCGCGGCCGGCTGGCAATCCCCGAGGCCGCCGATAACGATCCCAATTGGCAGGTCTATCAACGCGCCGCCCTGCGCGCGCGCGACTTCGACGAAACGCTCGAGCTGATCCGCGTTCCCTCGCCCGGCCGCATCATCCGCGACGACGAAATCGTGCCGGCGAGCTACATGAACTTCTACATCGGCAATGCGGCGGTCGTGGTCCCGCAATACGGCGCGCCCAACGACGAAGCCGCGGTCGAGGCGTTCGCGGCATTGTTCCCCGACCGCGAGGTCGTCGGCCTGCGCGCCGACCATGTGCTGACCGGCGGCGGCAGCTTCCACTGCATCAGCCAGCAGATTCCTGCCTGAGGCTTATTACACCTGATCTGCCCCGGCAGAAAAGCTGGCTTATTCCTCGCCTTCCAGATCACGCGCGACCTTGGGATTGCGCAGCAGCGCGTCGATATGGCTGCCCTCGTCGAAACTCTCGTCGGCGAGGAACTTGAGACGGGCGGCGTATTTCATCTTCACGCGATGGGCGACCTCGCGCTGGAGGTAAGCGGTGTTGGTGCGGAGCGCCTTGAGCACCGCCTCCTCATCACGCCCGAGCAGCGGCTTCACGAACACCGTCGCATGACGCAGATCGGGCGACATGCGGACTTCGGTGATGCTGACCAGATGGTTCGCCAGCGTCTCGTCATGCACGTCGCCGCGCTGGAGGATTTCCGAGAGGATATGCCGTACCTGCTCACCGACGCGCAGCGTGCGGATCGATTGGGTTTCGGGTGTGTCGGTGTGCCGGCTCATTTAGGGAAAACCGAGTGAAAAATAAGGGGAGATAGAAGTAGTAGAAAGAGCGGTAAGCAGCCGCCTAAGATAGCACCATCGACGCCGGCCCAGACCGCACGCCGCGCACGATTAGGCGCGGCGGCCGAGGGCGGCGACGCCTTTGGTCTCCTCCCTCGGCTCTTGGGCATTTTTACAACGTCCGTTCGCGCATCTCGACTTCGAAGGTTTCGAGGAAGTCGCCCGGTTTGATGTCAGTGAAGTTCTGGGTGAACGTGACACCGCATTCAAGGCCGGCACGGACTTCCGCCACGTCGTCCTTGAAGCGGCGCAGACTCGCGATCTCGCCGGTGTAGATGATAACATCTTCGCGGGTGATGCGCGCCTTGAGCGCCTTCCTGATGACGCCTTCGGTGACGAGCAGGCCCGCCGCCTTGCCGTGCTTGCCGGCCGAGAACACCTCGCGGATTTCGGCGCGGCCGACCACCGTCTCGAACGCCTCGGGGCCGAGTTCGCCCGCCATGCCGGCGCGGATCTCGTCGATCAAATCGTAGATCACGTCGTAATATTTGAGCGCGACGCCCTGCCGCTCAGCGATCTCGCGCGCCTTGGCGTTGGCGCGGACGTTGAAACCGATGATCGGCGCGCCCGATGCGCCCGCCAGCGTCACGTCGCTCTCGGTAATGCCGCCGACGCCCGAGTGCAGCACGCGCGCCTTGATGTCTTCGGTCGAGATCTTGTTGATCGCGCCGACGATCGCCTCGACCGAGCCTTGCGTATCGGCCTTGACGACGAGCGGATATTCGATCGCCTGCTTGTCCTTCAATGCGGAGAACATGCTCTCGAGGCTCGCCGGCGCCTGCGTGGTGCGCTTCTGGAGCAGCACGCCGCGTCGATATTCAGCAACCTCACGCGCACGGGCCTCATTTTCGACCACCTGCAAGGGGTCGCCCGCCGAGGGAACGCCCGAGATGCCGAGCACCTCGACCGGCACCGAAGGCCCGGCCTCTTTCACCTGGCGCCCCTTGTCGTCGATGAGGGCGCGGACCTTGCCGCTCTCGGGCCCGACGACGAACACGTCGCCGACGCGAAGCGTGCCGCGGTTGACCAGGATCGTCGCGACGGGGCCGCGGCCCTTGTCGAGCTTGGCCTCGATCACATTGCCCTCGGCAGCGCGATCGGGATTGGCCTTGAGGTCGAGCAGTTCGGCCTGGAGCTGGATCTTCTCGATCAGCGTATCGAGCCCGGTCTTCTTCAAGGCCGAGACCTCGACGTCCTGAACGTCGCCGCCCATGTCCTCGACGATGACCTCGTGCTCGAGCAGCCGCTCGCGCACGCGTTGCGGGTTAGCCGATTCGAGGTCGACCTTGTTGATCGCCACGATCATCGGCACGCCGGCCGCCTTGGTGTGGTTGATCGCCTCGATCGTCTGCGGCATCAGCCCGTCGTTGGCCGCCACCACCAGCACGACGATGTCGGTGACGTTCGCACCGCGCGCGCGCATCTCGGTGAACGCCTCGTGGCCCGGCGTGTCGAGGAAGGTGATCTTCGACTTGTCCTTCAGCGTCACCTGATAGGCGCCGATATGCTGGGTGATCCCGCCCGCCTCGCCGGCGGCAACGCCGGTGCCGCGCAGCGCATCGAGCAGGCTGGTCTTGCCGTGATCGACATGGCCCATGATCGTGACGACCGGCGGACGCGGCTTCAGCGTGTCCTCCGGATCTTCCGCGGTGTCGAGCGACAGGTCGATGTCCGATTCGGACACGCGTTTGATATTGTGTCCGAAATCGGTGACGAGCAGCTCGGCGGTATCCTGGTCGATCGTCTGGTTGACGGTGACCGGCATACCCATCTTGAACAGCGCCTTGACGAGGTCGGCGCCCTTCTCGGCCATGCGGTTGGCGAGCTCCTGAACGGTGATCGCCTCGGGCACCACGACATCGCGAACCTGCTTGGCCTGCGGCTCGCGCGAGCCGCCGGAATGCGACCGCTTTTCCTTCTCCCGCGCGCGCTTGAGCGCAGCGAGGCTGCGCGCACGGGCGCCATCGTCACCGCCAAGCGCGCGGTTGACGGTCAGCTTGCCCGAACGGCGGTGATCCTCGCGCTCCTTGCGTTCGCGCGACGGCTTGGCGGCCGGTTCGGGACGCTTGCTCGACGGCGGTCCCGACACGTCGGGTTCCGCCCGCCGCGCGGCCGGCTGCGGCCGCTCGGGACGCTGCACGGGGGTGAAGCGGCGCGGGGCGGGCAGGCTGTCGTCGAGCGCGACTACGCGCGGCTGGGGCGCGGGGGGGGCCGGCTCCGCAGCCTTGGCGACCTCGGGCTCGGGCTGCGGCGGGGATTCGGGCGCGGCCTCGGCCTGCTGCTCGGCCTCGCGCTTTTCCTCGGCGCGGCGCTTCTCCGCCTCGGCGGCCTCTGCGCGCTCGCGCTCCTCGCGGCGGCGCGCTTCCTCGAGCGCAGCCATCCGCTGATCTTCGGCCTCGCGCAGCAGCCGCTCCTGGCGCTCGCGCGGGGTTTCCGTGGCGGCAGGCCGCGGCGCCGGCTTTGGCGCAGGCGCCGGGGCTGGCGCGGGTGCAGCCGCTGGCGCGGGCGTCGGCGCCGCTTCGGCCTCACCCGGCTTGCCGAGCACACGGCGACGCTTGACCTCGACGACGACGGTGTTCGAACGGCCGTGGCTGAAGCTCTGCTTCACCTTGCCGGTCTCGACCGTGCGCTTCAGGCCCAGCGGTGCGCGGGCGCCCAGTTTCGGCTTCTCGTTGTCCGTATCGCTCACTCAAAATCCTCGTGTCGTCTCGTCGGCCTGTCCCGGTGCGCGAGCCCCGGCAGCCGATGCGCCCTGCGAGGCCATTTCGCAAGACGCCGTCTCTCCGTCGGGTCCGATAAAGTGCAGCCAGCGGTCGAGCGCAGCGCGCGTCCGCCGGGCGGCATCGGGGTCGGTCAGGCCGCCATGTACCACATTCTCGCGGCCCAGTGCCAAGGACAATATGGCCCTTCCGAGCGGAAGAACCAACCCCCGCATGTCGCTTCCTTGCGCATCGCTACCGACCCGCCATGCCTGGTCGAGCTTGCGGCTGCCGTCGGCGCCGGCGTCTGTGGCGTGGAACAACAGCGCGAGCTTGCCCTGACGCGCGGCGGTTTCGATCCGCTCGGAGCCGATCACGATATGGCCAGCCCGCGATTCGAGTCCGAGCCGATCGAGCGCGGCCTTCTGGAGGGCGTCGGCGATCAAGTCGGAAAGGGAGTCGGGAATGCGCAGCGTATTCGACTTGAACGCCCGTCCCAGCGCTCCGCGCAGCTTGCCCTTGGCGACCGCTTCGTCGAGCTCCGTCTTGGTGACCCCGATCCACGCTCCCCGTCCCGGCGCCTTGGCGCGCACATCGGGAAGCACCTCGCCCGAAGGGCCGAGGGCAAGCCGGATCAGCTCCCCACGCGGCTCGCGGCCGCCCGAGAGGATGCACTTGCGGATGGGTCCCTCAAGCGCCTCCCCTTCAGGGGAGGGATTGGGGTGGGGGAGTCGGGCGCGGTCGGAAGCGCCGCCGGGGGCATCGAGCCCCCGTCGTCGCTGCCCCACCCCTCTCCCCTCCCCTGCAGGGGAGGGGTATGGAGAGGAAGTCCCGCCGTTATCGGTTACCCCAGCCGTCTCATTGGGAGGGTTCCGCATCCGCGTCCTCCCCGGTGTCGGCCGCGTTGGTTGCGGGCTCTTCATCCTCGAACCAGTGCGCGCGGGCGGCCATGATGATCTCGTTGCCCTGCTCGTCGCTGAGACCGTATTCGGCGAGGATGCCGCCCTTGTCCTCGGGCCGCTTGACTGCGCTCTCCGACCGCCGCGGCGGCTGCGCGCGCTTCTTCTCGACCAATTCGTCGGTGGCGAGGTCGGCGAGGTCGTCGAGCGTCTTGATCCCGGCCTTGCCGAGCGTGACCAGCATCGCTTCGGTCAGATAGGGCATCTCGGCGAGCGCATCCTCGACCCCGAGCGCCTGACGCTCCTCGCGATTCGCCTGCTCGCGACGCTCGAGCGCTTCGGTCGCGCGGTTCTGCAGCTCGGCGGCGAGGTCCTCGTCAAAGCCCTCGATTCCGGCGATCTCGTCCTGCTCGACATAGGCAACCTCTTCGAGCGCGCCGAAGCCCTCGGCGACGAGCAGTTGCGCCAGCGTCTCGTCGACGTCGAGCTCGCGCTGGAACATCTCGGAGCGCTCGACGAACTCGCGCTGCCGCTTCTCGCTCGCATCTTCTTCAGTGAGGATATCGATCGCCTTGCCGGTGAGCTGGCTCGCGAGGCGCACGTTCTGGCCGCGCCGCCCGATCGCCAGGCTGAGCTGGTCGTCGGGGACGACCACCTCGATCCGGTCCTCTTCCTCGTCGAGCACGACGCGGCTGACGCTCGCCGGCTGCAGCGCATTGACGACGAAGGTCGCGGTGTCCTCGGACCAGGGGATGATGTCGATCTTCTCGCCCTGCATTTCCTGGACGACCGCCTGGACGCGGCTGCCCTTCATGCCGACGCAGGCGCCGACCGGGTCGATCGAGCTGTCGCGGCTGATGACGCCGATCTTGGCGCGGCTGCCCGGATCGCGCGCGGCGGCCTTGATCTCGATGATGCCGTCGTAGATTTCGGGGACTTCCTGCGCGAACAGCTTCTTCATGAAGTCCGGATGCGCGCGGGAGAGAAAGATCTGCGGGCCGCGATTCTCGCGCACCACGCGCAGGATGAGGCTGCGGATGCGGTCGTTGACGCGCACCACCTCGCGCGGGATCTGCGCGTCGCGGCGGATGACGCCCTCGGCACGGCCCAGATCGACGACGATATGGCCGAACTCGACGCGCTTGACGACGCCGGTGATGATCTCGCCGACGCGGTCCTTGAATTCCTCGAACTGGCGCTCGCGCTCGGCGTCGCGGACCTTCTGGAAGATGACCTGCTTGGCGGCCTGAGCGGCGATGCGGCCGAACTCGATCGGCGGCAGCGGATCGACGATATAGTCGCCGACCACCGCGCCGGCCTGGAGCTTCTGCGCGTCCTTGACCGAGACCTGCTTGAAATAATCGTCGACGCCTTCGACCACCTCGACGACGCGCCACAGCCTGAGGTCGCCGGTCTCCGGATCGAGCTTGGCGCGGATGTCGTTCTCGGCGCCGTAACGGGCGCGAGCGGCGCGCTGGATCGCGTCCTCCATCGCCTCGATGACGATCGCCTTGTCGATCAGCTTTTCGCGCGCGACCGAGTCGGCGATGGCGATCAGCTCGGCCCGGTTGGCAGTAACGGCGGTGGCCATGGGTCTCAGTCCTGTCCTTCCCTATCGGCGTCGTCGGACGCCCCGGTTTCTTCGAATTCTTCGGCGCCCTCGGTCGAGAGGGGCGCGGTGGCGGCGATCAGCGCATCGGTCATCAGCAGCTTGGCATCGGCCACGGCGGCAAACGCGACGCGCATCGTCTCGTGCTTCTTCACGTCGATGACGATGCTGCCGTCCTCGACTCCCTTCAATACACCCGTCAGCTGCTTTCGGCCATCGATCGGCTCGACCAGCTTCAACCGCGCCTCGTGTCCGGCCCAGTCGGCATAGTCCTTGAGCCGCGTCAGCGGCCGGTCGATCCCCGGCGAACTGACCTCGAGCCGATAGGCAGCTTCGATCGGGTCGGTTTCGTCGAGCTTGTCCGAAATGCGGTGCGACAGCGCGGTGCAATCCTCGATCGTCAGCTGCCGCGTGTCGGGGCGCTCGGCCATGACCTGGAGCGTCGGATCGGACGCGCCGCCGATCATCTTGACGCGCACGAGATCGAAACCGAGCGCGTGCGCTTCGGGTTCGATGATTCGCGTCAACTGGTCGATATCGGGCATCAAGGCTCCAACAGGCATGTCCGCTTGCCGCCGGCCCCGGAGCGGGACCAGCCTCTGCAACGTTACCGATGTAGAGAAGGCAGGCGCGATATAGGCGGATTGGGCAAGGTTGGCAATATCGCACGCATGTGCTCCTGCGAAGGCAGGAGCCTAGGTTTCCAATGCTGGCTCTTGTGTTCCTGGGCTCCTGCTTTCGCAGGAGCGCTGGTGCGCGGTGCTCTAGGCTGGTCAAACACTCCCGCCTTTGGCATCACATCCCCATCACGAGAGTTGGGGAGCCCTTCATGACCGATCTGACCCGCCGCGGCGCGCTGGGCGCCGCCGCGCTCGCTTCGCTGGCCGCCGCCATGCCCGTCTGGGCACAAGACAAGAGCACCGCCGACGCCACCGGCGCCGTCTGGGAACTGGCCGACATTTATCCGAGCGACACCGCCTGGGATGCCGCGCGGCAGCAGGCGCTCGCGGCGCTTCCGGGCCTCGCCAAATACCAGGGCACGCTCGGCACCGGTGCCGACGCGCTTGCCGCCGCCCTCGTCGCGCAGTCCGATCTCGGCCGCACGATCGCACGCATCTATACCTATATCAGCCTCAAGGCCGACGCCGACGTCCGCATCGCCGCCAACCAGGAGAAGCAGGCGCAGGCGATCGATCTCTATACCAAGTTCGGCGAGGCGACCGCCTGGGTCGCGCCCGAAATCCTCAGCGTCGGCGAGGCGAAGATCGACCAGTTCATCGCGTCGAACGATACGCTCAAAAAGCGCTTCGATTTCTACCTCGCCAACATCCTGCGCGAGGCGCCGCACACGCTGTCGCCCGAGGGCGAGGCGCTGCTCGCCGGCACGGCGGCGCCGTTCGCGGGTCCCGAGGACATCCGCAGCCAGCTTGTCGCTGCCGACATTCCCTGGCCGACGATCACTTTGAGCGACGGACAGAAGGTCCGCCTCGACGACCAGGGTTATACGCTGTATCGCGACGCCCCGGTCCGGATCGACCGCAAGGCGGTGATGGACGCCTTCTTCGGCGAGTACGGCAAATTCGCCAATTCGCTCGGCGCGAGCTATCTCGCGCACGTCAAGGCCGACGTCTACGAGGCGAAGGCGCGCAAATATCCGACCAGCCTCGCCGCCTCGCTATCGGGCAACAACATCCCCGAGAGCGTCTATCGCACGCTGGTCGCCGAGACCAACAAGGGGCTGCCGCAGCTCCATCGCTATTTCGATTTGCGGCGGCGGATGCTCAAGCTGCCCGACATCGCCTATTACGACATCTATCCGCCGCTGGTCGAACTCGACAAGCCCGAGAGCCTCGCCGACATGCGCACGACGGTGCTCGAGGCGGTCAAGCCGCTCGGCCCCGACTATGTCGCGCTGCTGGCGAAATCGACCGCGGCGAAGTGGATGGACCCGCTGCCGCGTCCGGGCAAGAAATCGGGCGCATACATGAATCCCGGCGCCTACGACGTTCACCCCTATCTCCTCCTCAACCTCAAGGAGGATTATTCGGGCATGACCACCTATGCCCATGAATGGGGCCACGCGATGCACACGCTGCTCGCCAACCAGGCCCAGGTCTATGACAAGGCCGATTACCCGCTGTTCCTCGCGGAGATTCCATCGACCTGCAACGAGCAGCTGCTGGTCGCCTACATGGTCGCCAACGCGAAGACCAAGGCCGAGAAAATCTATTATCTCGGCCAGCAGCTCGAGCAGATCCGCGGCACCTTCTACCGCCAGGCGATGTTCGCCGAGTTCGAGCTCGAGGCGCACGACAAGGCCGAGGCCGGCGAAGGCCTGTCGGGCGCCGCTTTCACCAAAATCTACGGCGACCTTTTGACCCGCTATTCAGGCCCGAAGATGAAAGTCGATCCGGCCTATTTCGTCGAATGGGCCTATATTCCGCACTTCTATTCGAGCTTCTACGTCTATCAGTACGCGACCTGCATCTCGGCCGCATCCTATTTCGCGCGGCAGATCCTGAAGGGTGGCGCGAAGGAGCGCGACAATTACCTGAACGTGCTGAAGGCGGGCGGCTCGGACTACCCGGTCGATATCCTCAAGCGCGCCGGCCTCGATATGACCAGCCCTGCTCCGTATCAGGCGGTCGTCGCGACTTTCAAGGAAACGCTCGACCAGGTCGAGGCGCTGATGGCCTAACCCCGGTGCTCCTGCGAAAGCAGGAGCCCAGGATTTCAAGCGCAGTCCTCAGGAACTGGGCTCCTGCTTTCGCAGGAGCACCGCCCTCGACTACCCCGCCCCTGCCAGCGGCGCGAACCTTGCCACCTGCCGCCCGATCAGCGCGAGCTGCTCGGCGACGGCAGGGTCGGTGCAGCCGCCCTCCTCGTCGAACCGCGTCAGCTGCGTGTTGATCGCTGCCGCGAATGGCGTCGGCCAGCCGCGCAGCGCATGGACGATGGAGCGCAGCGCGGCGATCGTGCTCCCCGTCGCCTGCCAGCCGTAGGCGGTGGCGATCAGCCCGACCGGCATATCGGTCAGATACGGCCTCGCGTCGCGCGCGGTCTCCTCGAGCAGGTCGAGCGCGTTCTTGACCACGCCCGAGATGCTGCCGTGATAGCCGGGGCTCGAGATGATCACCGCCGACGCCTCGCGCACCGCATCGACGAACGCGCGCTCGTCGTCGGTCCGCGTCGTCGCGCGCGGATTGTAGAGCGGTAGCCGCGCCATATCGTCACCGCCGAACAGCCGCGTGCGGAACCCCTCGCGTTCGGCCGCGCCGAGCGCAACCTGAAGCGCGCGCTCGGTCGAGGAAACGAACCCGATCGTGCCGCCGATGCCGACGACAAGCGGCGCTTGCGAGGAAGAAGCCATCGCGCCCGCATAGCCGCGCTTCGCCCCCGCCTCAATGCCGCGTCTCTTGTCGCACCCCTGCCGACAGGTGTAAACGCGAGCCTTGTGCCGACTGTATTAAATTGGTAATACAGTTGCTTCGCCCCGAGGGGCCGGCAGACGA
Organism: Sphingomonas sp.; assembly: GCA_035776635.1. Classification (GTDB taxonomy): domain Bacteria; phylum Pseudomonadota; class Alphaproteobacteria; order Sphingomonadales; family Sphingomonadaceae; genus Sphingomonas. The sequence goes on from DASTWI010000009.1 coordinate 51,093, forward strand.
GACGATGCGCCCAGACCCTTTCGATTCCGAGACGATCTCGCGCACTGCGCGGCCCGAGCGTTTCGACATCGACGACCTCCTCAAGCGCGCCGACGAGGCGGTCGGCTATGGCGACGGCGACGCCAATTGGGGCGAACCACCGAAGAAGCGCAGCTCGAAGCTGCGCTGGACGATGCGCGGGCTGGGGGTCCTCGTCATCCTCTTTATCCTGATCGTCGCCTGGCTCGCCGTCACCGCGCCCTTATCGAAGTCGCTCCAGCCGCCGACTCCGCCCTCGATCACCCTGCTCGCCGCCGACGGCACCCCGATCGCGCGGCGCGGCGCGATCATCGGCGAGCCGGTCGATGCCGCGAAGCTTCCCGCCTACGTCCCCAATGCCTTCGTCGCGATCGAGGACCGGCGCTTCTACCATCACTGGGGAATCGACCCGCGCGGCATCCTGCGCGCCGCGATCCACAACATGATGGCGGGCGGGGTGCGCGAAGGCGGCAGCACGATCACGCAGCAACTCGCCAAGAACGCCTTTCTCGACGCCGACCGCACCATGGGCCGCAAGCTGCGCGAGGTGCTGATCTCCTTCTGGCTCGAGGCGTGGCTGACCAAAGACCAGATCCTCTCGCGCTACCTGTCGAACGTCTATTTCGGCGACAACGTCTATGGCCTGCGCGCCGCGGCCGAACATTATTTTGATCGCGAGCCAGAGAACCTGACAATCGGCCAGGCGGCGATGCTCGCCGGCCTCGTCAAGGCGCCCTCGGCGCTCGCCCCCACCGGCAACCTCAAGGGCGCCCGCGCCCGCGAGGCGGTGGTGGTCGGTGCGATGCGCGACGGCGGCTTCATCACCGAGGCTCAGGCGGCCAAGGCCAGGCCAGCGGTGCTCCACGTCCGCCATGTCCGCGACCTGCCCAACGGCACCTATTTCGCCGACTGGGTGCTGCCCGAGGCGCGCGACACCGCCGGCGAAGTGCGCGCCGAGACCACCGTGCGCACTACGCTCGACACCCGCCTGCAAAAAGCCGCCGAGCGCGCCGTCGCCCGCGCGGGGCTGCACAAGGCGCAGGTCGCCTTGGTCGCGATGAAGCCCGACGGCACCGTCGTCGCGATGGTCGGCGGCAAATCGTACAAGGATAGCCCCTTCAACCGCGCGACCCAGGCACGGCGCCAGCCCGGCTCGACGTTCAAGCTGTTCGTCTATCTCGCGGCGATGCGCGACGGCATGACCCCCGATTCGACAATCGAGGATGCGCCGGTGACGATCGGCAACTGGTCCCCCGAAAACGCCGAGAAGCGCTATCGCGGGACGATTCCCCTGCGCGAAGCGTTCGCCGTCTCGTCGAACGTCGCCGCCGCGCGCCTGATCCAGAAGGTCGGCGTGTCCAACGTGATCCGCGCCGCGCGCGACCTCGGTATCTCGACCCCGCTGCCCAACGAGGCGACAATCGCACTCGGCACCGCCAACGCCTCGCTGCTCGAGCTCACCGCCGCTTATGCCGCGATCGCCGCGGGCGACTATCCGGTCCAGGCGCGCGGCCTCGCCGATCCCAAGGAGAAGAGCTGGCTCGAGCAGTTCACCCACGGCACTCATCCGATTCCGGAGCGCATCCAGGACGAGATGCGCGACCTGCTCGCGGCCTCGGTCGAGGACGGCACCAGTCGGGAGGCGGCGCTGAATGGTGTCGACACGTTCGGCAAGACCGGGACGACGCAGGACAGCCGCGACGCCTTGTTCGTCGGATTTGCCGATGGCCTCGTTTGCGGCGTGTGGATCGGCAATGACGACGACAGCCCCAATCCGGGCCTTGCCGGCGGCGGCATCCCCGCGCGTATCTGGCGCGACTTCATGAACCAGGCGCTCGGCCTCGCCCCGCGCGTCGCTCCGCAGCCTGCCGCGGATAACGACACTGACGACACCGACCAGAATTTGATCGACCTCGACGCCGCGCCGGTCAGCTTCGAGGGCAATTTCTCCGGCCTCGGCCTCGACCTCAAGATCGGCCCGGGCGGCGACATCCAGCTCTCACGCAACCCGCCCCAAGCCGACCGCCCTCGCGCGCCCGAGGATGAGGGCCCGCCGGACGAGCACTGACGCCCGTGCTCCTGCGTAAGCAGGAGCCCAGAATCGGAAGCGATGACGTCCTACCCTGGGCTCCTGCTTTCGCAGGAGCGCTGCCCTCACCCCAGATTCGCCCCGTTGCTCGCGATCACCTCGGAATAGAAATGCGCGCTCATCTTGGGCGTCCGCACCTGCGTCTCGAAATCGACGTGGACGATCCCGAACCGCTTCGAATAGCCCAGTGACCATTCGAGATTGTCGAGCAGCGACCACAGCATGTAGCCGCGCACGTCCACCCCGCGCCGGATCGCCTCGCCGACCGCGGCGATGTGCCTCCGCAGATAGTCGATCCGCAGCGGATCCTCGACCCGGCCGTCGATCGCCCTGGGCGGATCGTAGAAGGCAGCGCCGTTCTCGGTGACATAGAGCGGGATGTCGCCGTACGTATCCTTCACCCACACCAGCATGTCGGTCAGCCCCTGCGGGAACACCTCCCAGCCGGTGGTGGTGATCGTCGCGTTCTTCTGGGGGACGGGGCCCGCTCGCAGCAGGAACGTATCGTCGGCGCGCGTGACGTTGCGCGTGTAGTAATTGACCCCCAGGAAATCGAGCGGCTGGCGGATCAGCTCGAAGTCCGCCGCCGGCCAGTCGGGCCACGCCTCCCCGAACACGTCCTTCAATCCGGGCGGATAGCGCCCGTGAATCGCCGGCTCGAGATACTGACGGTTCATATACGCCTCGGCACGCGCTCGCGCGGCTTGATCCTCGGGCGAGTCCGAGGCGGCATATTTGGGCTCGATATTGACCACCAGCCCGATCTCGTGCGCGCCGCTCGCGCGATATGCCTGCACCGCGGCGCCATGCGCGCGCATCAGATTGTGGCTCGCGATCGGCGCCTCGAACATATTGCGATGCCCCGGCGCCAGCGCGCCGTGGAGATAACCGCCGTCGGTGACGACCCACGGCTCATTGAGCGTCACCCATTTCTTTACCCGCCCGTCGAGCCGCTCGAACAGCACGCGCCCATAATCCGCGAACCAGTCGGCGCTGTCGCGATTGAGCCACCCGCCCTTGTCGTCGAGCGCCGCCGGCAGGTCCCAATGATAGAGAGTCGCCAGCGGCTCGATCCCGTTCGCCAGCAGTTCGTCGACCAGCCGCTCGTAGAAATCGAGCCCCGCCGCGTTCACCCGCCCCGTCCCCTCGGGCAGCACGCGCCCCCAGGCGATCGAGAAGCGATACGCCTTCAGCCCCAGCGCCTTCATCAGCGCGACATCCTCGCGCCAGCGCCGGTAATGGTCGCACGCGACGTCGCCGGTGTCCCCCGGCGAGGCCATCAGCCGCGGATCGTGGCTGAACCGCTGCCAGATCGACGCCCCCGCCCCGTCGGCGAGCGGCGAGCCCTCGATCTGATAGGCGGCGGTCGCGGCGCCCCACAGGAAATCGTCGGGAAACGGGCTGGTCATGCTTACCCCTTCACGCTGCCGGCCAGCAGGCCGCTGAGATAATAACGCTGCAGCGCCAGGAAGAGCAGCAGCACCGGCGCCAGCGTGACGACCGCGCCGGCCATCATCAGCTCGAAATCCTGGACGTGCTCGCGGCTGAGATTGGCGAGCGCCACCGGCAATGTCTGCATGTCGGTATCGTTGAGGATGATGAGGGGCCAGAGGAAATCGCTCCAGCTCGCCAGAAACGCGAAGGTCGCGAGAGTCACCAGGATCGGGGTCAGCGACGGCAGCACGATCGAACGGAAGATGCGCCATTCCCCCGCCCCGTCGATCCGCGCCGCCTCGATCAACTCGTCGGGGATCGCCAGCGCGTACTGTCGGACGAGGAAGATACCGAACACCGTCGCGATCGACGGCACCAGCACGCCGGCATAGCTGTTCACCAATCCCAGCTCCTTGCAGATCAGGAACAGCGGGATCATCGCGACCTGCGCCGGAACGACCAGCGCCGCGAGCAGCCAGCGGAACAGCGGCTCACGCCCGCGGAACTCGAGCTTGGCGAAGGCATAGCCGGCCATAACGTTGAACGTGGTCGAGATAACGGTCGCCAGCGTCGCGAGGATCAGGCTGTTGAGGAAGAACCGCGCCATGTCGGTGGTGGCGAACAGCGTGACGTAATTCTCGATCGTCGGATGCCTCGGCAGCAGCGGCGGCGGAAAATGCGCTGCCTCGCCCGGCTGCATCAGCGACACCGACATCATCCACAGCAGCGGCGCGACGGCAAACAAGCCGAGCAACCACATCGCCACATTGACGAAGGCTCCCTCTCGCCTCATCGGTCGCTCCACCTCCGCGAAATTTTAAGCTGCCCCAGCGTCAACGCGAACAGGATCGCGAACAGCACGAACGCCACCGCGGTCGCGAACCCCAGATTCCAGAACTGAAATCCCTGGATGAACATCAGATAGAGGATACTGGTCGTGCTCTCGACCGGCCCGCCTTGGGTCATGACGTAAGGCTCGGCGAACAGCTGGAAATAGGCGACCATCGTCAGGGTCGACACCACCAGCATCACCGGCGCGAGCGCGGGCAGCGTGACGTGGCGGAACTGTGCCCAGGTGCCCGCCCCGTCGATCCGCGCCGCCTCGTACAGCTCGTCAGGGATCGTCTGCAGTCCGGCGAGCAGGATGATCATGTTGTACCCGAAATTCTTCCACACCGCGAAGACGACGATCGCCGGCATCGCCCAATGCGGATCACCGAGCCAATCGACCGGCCCGATCCCCGCCGCCCCCAACGCCCAGTTGATGAGGCCGTATTGCGTATTGAACAGATATCGCCAGATCACCGCCACCGCGACCAGCGTCGTCACCACCGGAGCGAAGAACACCGTCCGGAACAGCCCCTTGAACCGCGCCAGCCGCGAATTGATCAGCAGCGCCGCGCCGAGCGAGGCCGCGATCGACAGCGGCACCCCCAGTACGACGAACTCGATCGTATTGCCGAGCGCCTTCCAGAACAGCGAGGTCCGGAGCAGCGTCAGGTAATTGTCGAGTCCAACGAACCGCAGGTTGCTGAGGTCGGCGAGCGCATAAAGGTCGAAATCGGTGAAGCTGAGCAGCAGCGCCGCCACGATCGGCAGGAAGAAGAACGCCGTCAGCGCGATCAGCGCCGGCGCGACGAAGCCCCAGGCGGCGCGCTCCCGGTTCATGACGGCGCACCACCACCCGTTCGTGCTGAGCTTGTTGAAGCACGAGTGGCGCAATCTCGCGCTTCGACAAGCTCAGGGCAAACGGAGGAGGAGCCCGCCGCCCGACGCGCCAGCATCCACCGCCTTTTTGCGAGGATTGCATCCGCCCGCCGGTCGATCTCCGCCGCCACCTGAGCCACCGGCATTGCATTATGCGCCGCCGCCTCGGCCACGGTGCGCATCATCGTCGCGATCGCCTCCCATTCGGGGACCTTCGGCGTCGGCTTCACCCGCTCGAGCTGCTCGGCGAAGGCGTGTGCGCGGGGATCGTCGACCAGGTCGGGCGCAGCCCATGCCGACTTGCGCGGTGGCAGATCACCGGTCAGCTGATGGAATTTGAGCTCCACCGCCGGCCGCGACAGATAGGCGATCAGCTTCCACGCCGCCGCCTTGCGCTCCGATTTGCGGAAGATGACGAGGCTCGACCCGCCTGCGTTCGACGCGCCCGGCCCGTCGGGGCCCGGCATCGGCGCGGTCGCCCATTCGTCCTGCCGTTCGGCCGGAATGCGCCGCGCAAACTCGCCCAACTGCCACGGCCCGGTGATGTAGAAGCTGAACTCGCCGGCGTCGAACTGATCCCAGACGTTGGCGATCTCGGTATTGGCGATCGCCGGCGCCAGCCCCGACCGAATCGTCTCCAGATAGAAGGCGAGCGCGCGCTTGAACCCCGCGCTCTCGAAATTGCCGTGCCCGTCGGCCGTCACCATCGGCTCGTCCTGCTGCAGCCCGAGCACCTCGAGCGGCTCGTACTCGTTCAAGGGAAACAGCGCCGCATAACGCCCCGGCCCGACCAGCTTCTTGATCGCCACCATCTGCCGCCGCCACTCGGCCCAGGTCGTCGGCGGATGGTCGAAGCCGGCCCGCGCGAGGATGTCGCGGCGATAGAACAGCAGCCGCGTATCGACATACCACGGCACGCCGTAGAGCCGCCCGTCGAGCACATTGCTGTCCCAGATGCCCGGGAAATAGTCGGCGCGATCGATAGCCGGTGTCGCCGCGACCTGCGCGTCGAGCGGTTGGAGCGCGCCCAAAGCCTCGAACTCGGGCAACCACGAATTGCCGAGCTGTGCCATATCCGGCAGCGAATCGCCGGCGAACCCGGTCAGCAGCTTCTGGTGCGCCTCGGCGAAGGGAAGTTGCTCGACATCGACGCGAATGCCCGGATTGGCCGCCTCGAACGCCGGGATCAGCTGCCCGATTGCCGCGCCTTCGGCGCCCATCGCCCAGACGGTGAGCGTGACCCGGCCGTCGCCGCGCGCGCAGCTTCCGAGCAGCAACGCGACAGCGAGTATCCCGAGCCATTTCACGCCGCCAGCCAGCCTCCCGAAAAGCCCGCACGGATCAACCCGCGCCGGATATGCGGATTCCTGCGCATCGTGGCCCAGATCATGCCCGAACGCCAATTCTCGATCCCGCCGACGATCGGTCCCTGGTCGATGCCGAGATAATCGTCATCGACCCAGCACAGCCCCTCGACGATCTTGCCCTTGGGCGGCGGCGGCCCCGCCGACAGCGTCGGGTTGAATGAATCGAGGAAGCCGTACTGCCCGTAGATCGCCGAGCCGTAGCGCGCGTGCATCGCCCCGATCGCCGGCAGCACGATATCGGGCGCGAACGCGATCGATCCGGCCGCCGCGGTCGGCGCGATCGTGCCGTCGTCGAGCCCGCCCGGCCCGCGCGCAGCATAGCTGGCGAAGGTCCGCGCGCGGCCGCCGAACACCCGCGTGATGTGCCCCGGCCCGTCGCACGCGGTCAGCCCCCAGATGTCGGGACCATAGCCGACCCACCCCTTCGGATTGGCGATCGCATAGTCGCGCTGGGCATAGGTCGCGCGCCGGCTGTTCTCGAAATAATCGATCCCGTGCGCGCGCGTGAAGGCGTCCTGGATGCCGCGGCAATCGATCCACAGGTTCGAATATTGATAGACGAACAGCGACGGGAAGACGAGCCGCGGCTCGCCATATTCGCCCCCCCATTGCGGCTGGAAGCGCGCCGTCACCTCCTCCTGCGTCCCCGCCTCGACCGGGTGCGTCGGCGAGCCGAGGGCGAGCACGTAAAGCATCAGCGCTTCGTTGAAATGGCTCCAATCGGCGTGGAGGAAGCCTTCCTCGGGATGCCAGCCCATCGAGATGAACGGATAGGTCGGCCGCGGCCAGTTCCAATCGACCGCGCCATAGATCTGGTCGGCCAGCGCGCGGATCCGCACCTCGTCGGGATGGTCTGTATCGAACCAGCTCTGCGCGAACAGCACGCCGCCGAGAAGCAGCGTGGTGTCGATCGTCGACAGCTCGCTTGTCTTCCACCGTTCCCCCGTCTCCATGTCGAGGAAATGATAGAAGAATCCCTTGTATCCGCTGGTCCCGCTCGCCTCCGGCCCCTGCCTGGCGTTCGCGAAGAATTCGAGCGTGGTCAGCGTCCGCGCGCGCGCCTGGTCGCGGCCGATCCAGCCGTGGATCACCCCGATCGGATAAGCGGTGAGCGCGAAGCCGACCGCCGCGATCGAGGCGAACGACTTGGTCGGCCAGCGGTCGGGCGCGAGCCCGTTCTTCGGGTTGGTCGTTTCCCAGAAAAAGCGGAAGGTGCGTTCCTGAAGATCGTCGATCGGCGGGGTTTCGTCGATCGTGGGGGACTGCGGTCGCGGACCGTGCGCGCATCCGGCAGCAAGCGCGGCGAGCGAACCTCCGACGAACGCGCGGCGAGTGAGCAAGGGTACAATCTCCGGCTACACGATACAAAAGCCCGGCCGCGCCAAGGGGATTAGGCGCGGCCGGCAGGGGGAGGTCGTCAAATCCTCATGCGGCGGCCATGACGGCGCGATCGCTCGACCCGCGCACGATCAGATGCGGCACCAGATGTTCGGGCTCGGCGGGTTCGGCGTCGGGCTTCTCGATCGCATCGACCAGCCGCTCGACCGCGCGCCCGCCGAGATCAGCGATCGCGAGCCCCATCGTCGACAACGCCGGCGTTACGTAGCGGGCCATCGGGACGTCGTCGAAGCCGACGATCGCGACCTCGCCCGGCACCCGCACGCCGGCCGCCGCCAGCGTCACCATGCAGCCGATCCCCATCATGTCGTTTGCCGTGAACACGCCGTCGATTCCGCGCTCGGCGACGATCGCGCGCGCCGCTGCGACCCCCGCCGCCTCGCCGAAATCGCCGGGGAAGATCACCGGATCGCGATCGCCGGTGAGCTGCGCGACCGCCTCGCGGAAGCCGCGGGCGCGCTCGAGCGCGTCGGCATTGTCCACGGGCCCGGCAATATGCGCCAGCCGACGACAGCCTTGCGCGACGAGATGCGCCACCGCCGTGCGCGCGCCCTCGCGATTGTCGATCACGATCGAGGCATGGCGCGGCCCTCCGACCCGGCTGCCCAGAACCACTGCCGGCAGACCGCCCGGGAGTGCGCGCGCCAGCGCCTCGGCGTCGATCTGCGGCGACATGACGAGCAGCCCATCGACTCGCCCGCGCATCGCCCGGATCGCCGCCGCGGTCTCGTCGGCGCTGCCGTGCATGTTGGACAGCAGGATCTGCAGCCCGCGCCGGTGCGCCGCGTAATCGATCCCGCGGATGATCTCCGAAAAGAACTCGCCGAACAGATCGGGCAACACCACGCCGAGCGTGTTCGATCGCTGCGTCGACAGACTGCGCGCGCCGAGATGCGGTACGTAATCGAGCGCATGTGCGGCGTCGGCGACGCGCTGGCGGGTCGCAGGCGTCACGCTGCGGTGCCCGTTGAGCGCGCGCGAGGCGGAGGCCACCGACACCCCGGCCTTGCGTGCCACGTCGCGGATCGTCGCCGTGCCCATCGCTGTCCTTCAGCCCCTCGCTTGGCGCGGTGCCGCGGGTTCTTCCCCGCTCACCAGCGCTTGATTGTCGATGTAACCGGTTTCACAAGGCCGCGCAAGCAGCGGTCTCCTCGCGCCCAGGCGATAGCGCCCGCCCCTCGGCGTCGAACAGGTGCAGCCGCTCGGGCGGCAATGAAATCGCGAGCCGCGCCGGCCGCTCGCGCGGCCGCTCGGCAAGCTGGCAGACCACCGGGTCGGCGGCACCCGCAAGCGTCAGATAGGCAAGATGGCTTGCGCCCAGCGACTCGACCATCGTCACCGGCGCCTCGACGCGATTGATCGGCCCGCCCACCACCATATGCTCGGGCCGGATGCCGAGCGTCAGCGGCCCGCCAGACGCAAAATCCGCCCCGGTCTCGACGACCGAGCCGTCCGGAAGCCGCACCCGCCCATCCCTCTCCGCCATGACCGGCAGCAGGTTCATCCGCGGCGCGCCGATGAACCCCGCGACGAACAAGGTCGCCGGCCGGTCGTAGAGTTCCGCGGGCGTCCCGACCTGCTCGATTCGGCCACCGTTCAGCACCACGATCCGGTCGGCGAGCGTCATCGCCTCGACCTGGTCGTGGGTCACGTAGAGCATCGTCGCGCCCAATGCTTCGTGCAGCCGCGCGAATTCGTAGCGCATATGCCCGCGCAGGCCGGCGTCGAGGTTGCTCAGCGGCTCGTCGAACAGGAATACCTTGGGCTGCCGCACGATCGCGCGCCCGATCGCCACGCGCTGCCGCTGCCCGCCCGAAAGCTGGCGCGGCTTGCGATCGAGCAGGTGCGCGATGTCGAGCGTCGCCGCCGCGCGTTCGACCGCCGCGTCGATCTCGGTCTTCGGCAGCCGCTGCAGCATCAGCGCGAACCCCAGGTTCTCGCGCACCGTCATGTGCGGGTAAAGCGCGTAGGACTGGAACACCATGGCGATCCCGCGCCGCGCCGGCTCGATCTGATTCACCACCCGGCCGTCGATCGCGATGGTCCCCGCGCTCGGCGCCTCGAGCCCCGCGATCAGCCTGAGCAGCGTCGACTTGCCGCATCCCGAGAGTCCGACGAACACGACGAACTCGCCGTCGGTGATCGCGAGGTCGATCCCGCCGAGCACTTCGACCCCACCGAACGCTTTCGCCACTCCCGCCAACTCGACCGCCGCCATCCCTCGCCCTCTCCCGCTTTCGGGAACAGCCTAGCCCGGGACGAGGCGGGAGGAAAAGGCCAGGCGTTATGCCGCCCAATAGCCGATCGCCGCGATCACGATCAGCGCGATCAACCCGGCGACGAACACCCACCGCCGCGTGGCTGTGCGCAGGATGATTTCGCCGCCACGCGCCTTCTCTGCGGGGATGTGCGGCCCGTCGTCGGGTCGCTGCCAAGGGCCGTCGGTCATCGCCTTTCTCCTCGTCCGATCAAGCGCGCCATCGTGCCCAAGGTTGCATCGCGATTGACTTTGTGCGCCGCAGCATCCATATGCGGCGCCATCGAGGCGTCATGCAGCGTGATCGGACCGCCGGGAGACATCCGGCGTCCAGGCTCCGCCTCGGTCGATTTTTGCAAGGCTTCCCAAGTCACGCGGGGCGTCATCATTCCCCGCCCTCGCCCGGCCTTTCGCGCCGCGCGAGCATGGCCACTTTTGAAGGTTTCCCATGTCCTTTTCCCAACTCGGCCTCGCCGAGCCGCTCGTCCGCGCGCTCGAGGCCAAGGGCTATTCGCAGCCCACTCCGATCCAGCAGCAGGCGATCCCGACGCTGCTCGGGGGTCGCGACCTGCTCGGCATCGCGCAGACCGGCACCGGCAAGACCGCCGCGTTCGTCCTGCCTTCGCTCCAGCGCCTCGCCGAAGCGGGCAAACGCCCGCTCCCCTATCATTGCCGGATGCTCGTCCTCACCCCGACGCGTGAGCTCGCCACGCAGATCGCGGAGAATGCACGCGGTTACGGCAAATTCTCGCGGCTTTCGGTCGCCACCGTGTTCGGCGGCACCAGCATCAACAAGAACCGTCAGGACATGAGCCGCGGAGTCGACCTGCTCGTCGCCACGCCCGGCCGCCTGCTCGATCTCGTCGACCAGCGCTACGTCGAACTGTCGATGCTCGAAATCCTGGTGCTCGACGAGGCCGACCAGATGCTCGACCTCGGCTTCATCCATGCGCTGCGCCGCATCGTCAAGCTGCTGCCGCGCGAGCGCCAGTCGCTGTTCTTCTCGGCGACCATGCCCAAGGCGATCCGCGAGCTCGCCGACCAGTTCCTCAACGATCCCGCGACCGTCGCGATCAAGCCTGCGGCGACCACCGCCGAGCGCGTCGAGCAGGCCGTCACCTTCGTCGGGCAGAAGGAAAAGCAGGCGCTGCTGACGCTCAAGCTCGCCGATCCGGCGATCGATCGCGCGCTGGTCTTCACCCGCACCAAGCACGGCGCCGACCGCGTCGTGCGCCTGCTCGGCGGCAACGGCATCGCCGCGCACGCGATCCACGGCAACAAGAGCCAGCCGCAGCGCGAGCGCGCGCTTGCCGCGTTCAAGTCGGGCCAGGTGCCGATCCTCGTCGCCACCGACATCGCCGCGCGCGGGATCGATGTGTCGGGGGTCAGCCACGTCTTCAATTTCGAGCTGCCCAACGTTCCCGAGCAGTACGTCCACCGCATCGGCCGCACCGCGCGCGCCGGGGCGAGCGGCGTGGCGATCAGCTTCTGCGCCGACGACGAGCGGCCGTACCTGCGCGACATCGAGCGCCTGACCCGCCAGAAGGTCGCGATCGAGCCGCTCCCGCCGGGCTTCACCGCCGCCGCCGAAAAGCTTCAGGCCGAGCGCAGGAAGACGATCGGCGCCGACCCCGCCCCGCGCGAGGAGCGCGAGCGCGGCCCCCGCCGCCCGCGCGCGACGCACCACGCCACCCCGACCGGCGAAGCGCGCCGCGCCGGCTCGCCCAAGCCGTTCCGTCCGCGCGACGACCGCCAGGCCGCGCCCCGCGCCCAGGACGACCGCCAGCACCCGGCGCGGCCGCAGGCCGCGCGCGTCTGATCCGGAGCGGATCGCAGCCTCGCGGGTTCTCCTCGTCATAACGACTGGAGGACCCGACGATGGATATCAGCACCCAGACCGCCGCCGAGCGTATCGCCCGCGTGCTCGCCGGCCAGCGGCTCAGCGCAAATGCCGAGGGCGATGCCGAATCGGCCTCGCCGATGGTTGAGAATGTCTGGAAGGATTATCTGATGGACGCGGTCGCGGTGCTGCGCACGCTGCGCGAGCCCGACGCGGCGATGGCCGCCGCCGGCGATCCCGCGATCTGGGAACGCATGATCCTCGTCGCGATCGAGGAGACCAGGCCGGAAACCGTTATTCTCTAACGTCGATTGACGGGAACGGCGGCGGGACGCATGGCACGCCCATGCGTTTCTTCTCCGACAACGCCGCCGCGGTCTGCCCGGAGGTCCTCGCCGCGCTGGCGGACGTCAACACGCTCGATACCGCCTATGACGGCGACCGCTGGAGCGCGGGGCTCGACGCCCGCTTCTCCGCATTGTTCGAGACCGAGGTCCGCGCCCTGTGGGTCGCCACCGGCACCGCCGCCAACGCGCTCGCGCTCGCCGCGCTCTGCCCGCCCTATGGCGGCGTGATCTGCCATCGCGAGGCGCATATTCACAACGACGAGGCCGGCGCGCCCGAATTCTATACCCACGGGGCCAAGCTGCTGCTCGGCGAGGGCGACGGCGCCAAGCTCACCTCCGAGACGGTCAAGTCCATCGTCGCCGGCATCCGCAAGGATGTCCACCAGGTCCAGCCGCACGCTTTGTCGATCACCAACGCCACCGAATATGGCTGCGTCTACACCCCCGACGAGGTCGCCGCGCTCGGCCGCGTCGCGCGCGCACACGGCCTTGGGCTGCACATGGACGGCGCGCGCTTCGCCAACGCGGTCGCGCATCTCGGCTGCAGCCCTGCCGACCTCACCTGGCGCGCCGGGGTCGACGTGCTGAGCTTCGGCTTCGTCAAGAACGGCGGCATGTCGGCCGAGGCCTTGGTGTTCTTCCGCCCCGACCTTGCCGAGGCCACCCGCGTCCGCCGCAAGCGCGCCGGCCACCTCCTCTCCAAGGGCCGCTACCTCGCCGCGCAAATCCTGGCGATGCTTGACGACGATTTGTGGCTGCGGAACGCCCGCGCCGCCAATGCCGGCGCCCGTCTGCTCGCCGAGGCGGCGGGCGACCGCCTGGTCTATCCGGTCGAGGCCAACGAGGTGTTCCTCAAGGTCAGCCCGGAGGAAGCGGCGAGCCTGCGCGCATTGGGATTTGACTTCTACGACTGGGGCGTCGGCGAAGCGCGCCTCGTCACCTCCTGGGACCAGCGCGAGACCGATATCCGTCCACTGGCGGAGGCGATTGCGGCACTTTGATCCTCATTCGAAAGGGAAGGTCATTAGCTCCGCTTATCAATCGATAAGCAAATAAGGCATTCGCAAGCCGCCGCTGCGGCTCTATCAGCGAGTCCGCCAACAAGGATGCCCATGCGGTGCTCCAGCAAACCACCCAGAACCGCACCGCCGGCCAGCCTCGCTCCGCGCAGCTTGCGGTGCTCGTCCCGTTCGCGATCGTCACCCTGATCTGGGGCTCGACCTGGCTCGTCATCCGCGACCAGGTCAGCGTCGTCGCGGCGAGCTGGTCGATCGCCTACCGCTTCCTCGTCGCGGGGCTGGCGATGCTCGCGGTCGCGGCGTGGCGCCGCGAGCGGCTCGTGCTCGATGCGCGCGGCTGGAGGTTCGCGCTGGCACTCGGCTTTACCCAGTTCTGCCTCAACTACGATTTCGTCTATCGCGCCGAGGAGCATCTCACCTCGGGGCTGGTCGCGGTGCTGTTTGCGCTGCTGCTCGTGCCCAACGCACTGCTCGGCCGCGTCTTCCTCGGCCAGCGGCTCGGCCGCCGCTTGCTCGCCGGCTCGGCGGTGGCGATGGCGGGCGTCGCGCTGCTGCTGATCCACGAGCTGCGCGCCGATCCGCATGGCGCCGCCGAGGCGTGGCTCGGCATCGGCCTGTCGCTCGCCGCGATCGCCGCCGCCTCGGTCGCCAACATCCTCCAGGCGACCGAGACCGCCAAGGCCTATCCGATGATCCCGATGCTCGCGGTCGCGATGCTGATCGGCGCGGCGCTCGACGCAGCGATCGCCTTCGTGCTGTCGGGGCCGCCGGTGATCGAGCCGCGTCCCGCCTATATCCTCGGCGTTCTATACCTCGGGCTGCTCGGCTCGGCGATCGCCTTCACGCTTTATTTCAACGTGCTGCGCGTGATCGGACCGGCCAAGGCGGCCTATTCGAGCGTGATCGTGCCGGTGATCGCGATGCTGCTCTCGACGCTGTTCGAGGGCTATCGCTGGACCTGGCTCGCGGTGGCCGGCGGCGTGCTGACGCTGTTCGGCCTCGTCATCGCATTAAGCGCGCGCAGGCCGGCGCGATAATCGGGACAGAGCGGCGTCCAGCCGAGCACCCGCTTCGCCTTGCCGTTGGCCACCCGCCGGTTCTCGTCATAAAAGCGCCGCGCCGCCGCCGGCAGACTGTCAAGCGGCACGAAAGGCGGCGGCGGCAAGCCTAGCAGCCGCGCGGCGAATTCGACCACATCGTTCTGGCTCGCCGGAAAATCGTCGGCGAGATTGTACGCCCCCGCCGACGCGTCGAACCCGGCGATCACCCCGGCGACGATGTCGTCGACATGCACCCGGCTGAACACCTGCCCCGGCGCATCGACGCGATGCGCCCGCCCCGCGGCGATGCGCTCCAGCGCCGACCGCCCCGGTCCGTAGATTCCGGGAAGCCGGAACACCCGCGCGCCCCGCGCCAGCCACGCCGCATCGGCCTCCGCCCGTGCCCGTCGCCGTCCGCCGCCTATCGGCGCGCTTTCATCGATCCACGCCCCACCGACATCGCCGTACACTCCGGTCGAGGAGAGATAGCCGAGCCACCGCCCCGCCAGCGCATCGCCATAGCGGGCGAGCACCGGATCGTCCGCACCATCCGGCGGCACC
The DNA here is from genome assembly GCA_035776635.1 of Sphingomonas sp. Lineage (GTDB taxonomy): Bacteria > Pseudomonadota > Alphaproteobacteria > Sphingomonadales > Sphingomonadaceae > Sphingomonas. The sequence continues at coordinate 66,170 of DASTWI010000009.1, forward strand.
GATGATAACACATGCGTCGCCCCGGCGAGCTCGGCCCGGACCCGGCCGGCGTCGTCGAACGCGACCGTCCCGTCCCGCCCGTCGCGCGAGGTGCCGGCGAGGCGCCAGCCGTCGGCGCGCAGCCGCTCCGCCAGCCGCGCTGCGGTGTAGCCAAGCCCGAAGATCACCAATTTGGTCAAACGCCTCCCTCCGTTCGCCCTGAGCGAAGTCGAAGGGCGATTGCCCCTGCGATTTCGTGCTTCGACTTCGCTCAGCACGAACGGAAGTGAGGCGGACCGCCCCAATCCGCAACACCAAATCCGACTGGCGCGTTGCAATGGTGAATCTATAGGTAAGCCATGCTCGACGTCCAGAACGCGCCCGCCATCGCCACTGTAGTCCGCCGCGAGGAGTATCGGCCCCCCGACTGGCAAGTCCCCGACATCGCCCTCGATTTCGACCTCGACGCGGCCAAGACTCGCGTGAAAGCCACCCTCTCCGTTATCCGCACCAGCGCGCACGACCGCCCGCTGCGGCTCGACGGCGCCGGCCAGCAGCCGCTGTCGGTGACGGTCGATGGCGTCGCGGTCAACGACTGGCGGCTCGACGGCGACACGCTCGTCCTCCCTCTCACCGGCGACACGCACACGATCGAAACCGAAGTGGAGATCGCCCCCGACCGCAACACCCAGCTGATGGGCCTCTATGCGAGCGGCGGCCTGCTCTGCACGCAATGCGAGGCACAGGGCTTCCGCCGCATCACCTATTTCCCCGACCGCCCCGACGTCCTCACCCGCTACACGGTGCGGATGACCGCCGACCAGGCGCGCTACCCCATCCTTCTCGCCAACGGTGATCCGATTGCGTCAGGCGATGCCGGAGAGGGTCGCCACTGGGCCGAATGGCGCGATCCCTTCCCCAAGCCGAGCTACCTCTTCGCGCTGGTCGCCGGCGACCTCCAGCCCAACCGCGCGACCTTCGTCACCATGTCGGGCCGCACCGTCGAACTCGCGATCTGGGTCCGCGCGCACGATCTGCCCAAGACCGACCATGCCCTGAACGCGCTCCAAGCGGCGATGGCGTGGGACGAGCGCGTCTACGGCCGCGAATACGATCTCGACGTGTTCAACATCGTCGCCGTGGACGATTTCAACTTCGGCGCGATGGAGAACAAGGGCCTTAACATCTTCAATTCGCGCTACATCCTCGCCGACCCCGACACCGCGACCGACCAGGATTACGACGCGATCGCCGCGGTTGTCGCGCACGAATATTTCCACAATTGGTCGGGCGACCGAGTCACCTGCCGCGACTGGTTCCAGCTTTCCTTAAAGGAAGGCTTCACGGTGTTCCGCGACCAGAGCTTCTCGGCCGATCAGGGCTCGTCCGCGGTCAAGCGGATCGAGGACGTCCGCACCCTGCGCGCCGCGCAATTCCCTGAGGATTCCGGACCGCTCGCGCACCCGATCCGCCCCGATTCCTACCTCGAAATCTCGAACTTCTACACCGCGACGATCTACAACAAGGGCGCCGAGGTGATCCGCATGATGGCGACGATCCTCGGCCCCGACCGCTTCCGCGAGGCGACCGACCTCTATTTCGCCCGCTTCGACGGCACCGCCGCGACTTGCGAGGACTTCGTCGCCTGCATGGAGGAAGGCGGCGACGTCGATCTCAGCCAGTTCCGCTTATGGTATAGCCAGGCCGGCACCCCGCGCGTCACCGCGACGCTGACCCATGAGGAAGGCAGCGACCGCGCCACGCTCCGCCTCGCGCAGACCGTCCCGCCGACCCCCGGCCAGCCCACCAAAAAGCCGATGGTCCTCCCGCTCCGCCTCAAGCTGTTCGGCCGCGAATCGGGCCGCGAACTCGCCCCCGAACGCCTCGCCCTCCTGACCGACGCGAGCGAGGAAATCGTCTTCGAAAGCGTCGCCGAGCGCCCCGTTCTGTCGATCAACCGCGGCTTCTCCGCACCGGTAATCGTCGAGACCAATCGCACCCCGGCCGACCTCGCCTTCCTGTCGGCGCACGACGACGACCCCTTCGCGCGTTACGAGGCGATGCAGCAGCTGATGCTCGACACGCTGGTCGCCGCCGCCGGCCACGGCCGCGCCGACCACAGCGCCGTCATCGATGCCGTGCGCCACACGCTCACCGACACCGCGCTCGACCCGGCGTTCGTCGCCGAAGCGGTGCTGCTGCCGTCGGAAAGTTTCATCGGCGACCAGATGCCGGTGGCCGATCCCGAACGCGTATTCGCCGCGCGCGAAGCGCTGCGCCGCGACCTTGCCCGCGCGCTCGCCGACCAATGGCGCGCTGCCTACGACGCCGCCGCGGGCGAGCCTTATGCCTACACTCCCGCCGCCAAGGGCCGCCGCCGCTTGAAGAACGTCGCGCTCGGCTATCTCGCCGTCGCGGCTCCCGATGGCGCCGAGCTCGCTTTCCGCCAGTTCGAGACGTGCGACAACATGACCGACCGTCAGGCGGCGCTGACCGTGCTCGCCAACGGCGATTCCGACCTGCGCGTCGCGGCGCTCGACATTTTCTACAACCGCTATTCGGACAATCCGCTGGTGCTCGACAAATGGTTCTCGACCCAGGCGCTGTCGCCCCGCGCCGACACGCCCGCCGAGGTCGAGGCGCTGGCGAAGCACCCCGACTTCACCCTCGCCAACCCCAACCGCGCCCGCTCGCTGGTCGGCGCGTTCAGCGCCAACCAGCGCGCTTTCCACGATCCCTCGGGCCGCGGCTATCGCTTCGTCGCCGACCAGATCCTCGCGCTCGACAAGCTGAACCCGCAGACCGCCGCGCGAATGATCCCCCCGCTCGGCCGCTGGCGCCGCTTCGACGAGGCCCGCGCCGCCAGGATGCGCGCCGAACTCGAGCGCATCCTCGCCACCCCCGGCCTGTCGAAGGACCTGTTCGAGCAAGCCTCGAAAAGCCTGGAGAGCTGACCTCAGTGCTCCTGCGAAAGCAGGAGCCCAGAATCGCAAGCCCTTCGCCCAAACCCTGGACTCGTACTTTCGCGGGAGAACAGTCCAGGTTGATGCGTTAGGTGCCCATGCCCGAAGCCGACCGCCGCGCCGAACGCACCCACCGCCGGATCGCCGCGAGCGCCGCCGTCGTCCGCGCGAGTGAGGTCAGTCAGGCCGGTAATGCCGACCGCCGTACCGAGCTCGCCGCCGACCGCACGATCCTCGCCGCCGAGCGGACCTACGCCGCCTGGGTGCGCACCGGTCTCGCCGCGCTCGCCTCGGGCGTCGGTGCGCGTGCGCTGCTCGACAAGGTGGTCGCCGACTGGCTGATCGTCGCCACCGGCTGCGCGCTCGTGCTGTTCAGCGCCTTCTGCTTCCTCGCCGCGGTCTGGCGCGAGCTCCTGCCTCGCATCGCCCCGCCCAAGCCCGATGCCCAGCGCCTGCCGACCGCGCTGCTGGTGGTCGTCAACGGCTTCCTGGTTCTGGTCGCGGCCGCGGCCTTCGTCGGTCTTCTGGCGAGCTGACCCGGACCGGCCGCTCGCGCCTCAGAGAACCCGCTCTGCTTCCATCTTCTTGATCTCGGCGATCGCCTTGGCCGGGCTGAGGCCCTTGGGACACACGTTCGCGCAGTTCATGATCGTGTGGCAGCGGTAGAGGCGGAACGGGTCCTCGAGCTGGTCCAAACGCTCGCCGGTCATCTCGTCGCGGCTGTCCGCGATCCAGCGATACGCCTGGAGCAGAATTGCCGGCCCCAGGAACTTGTCCGAATTCCACCAATAGCTGGGGCACGAGGTCGAACAGCAGGCGCACAGGATGCATTCGTAGAGGCCGTCGAGCTTCTCGCGCTGCTCGGGGCTCTGCAGCCGCTCCTTGCCGGCGGGCGCGGGCGTCACCGTCTTCAACCACGGCTGAATCGAGGCATATTGCGCGTAGAAATGGGTGAAATCGGGAACGAGGTCCTTGATCACCTCCATGTGCGGCAGCGGCGTGATACGGATTTCACCGTTGATATCCTCGATCGCGGTGGTGCAGGCGAGGCCGTTCTTGCCGTCGAGGTTCATCGCGCACGATCCGCAGATGCCCTCGCGGCACGAGCGGCGGAAGGTCAGCGACGAATCCTGCTCGGCCTTCATCTTGATCAGCGCGTCGAGCACCATCGGGCCGCATTCGTCGAGATTGACCTCGAAGATGTCGTAGCGCGGATTCTCGCCCGTGTCGGGATCGTAACGGTAGATCTTGAAGCGCTTGATGCGTTTCCGGTCGCCCTCCGTCTTATGCACCTTGCCCTTGCCGGAAATCTTCGAATTCTTGGGAAGGGTGAACTCGGCCATGTGTTCCTCGATCATCGCACGCAAGCGTTGCGGCAGCGGCTATGCCTTTCGCGACCGCAGCGCAACCCCGATATGGGTCACGCCGCACCCGCGTGCCAGTCGATCCGGCGAGTCAGCCACATTACCGCTGCGAGCGCGACAAACAGCAGCACCGACCCGATCAGCAGCGCATAAGCCTCGAGCCCGAGCAGCACGTAGAGCACGGCGTAAAGCGCCGCGAGCAGCGCCGCGACCGCGCCGGCGCGCCCTTTGCTGCGGAGCACGGCGGCCGAGTAAGCGGTGAGCAGGCCGACGATCGCGCCAGCCGCCACGACATAGGCGGCGGCGAACCCGATCACCTCGGCAAAGGCAAACAGCATGACGAAGAACAGCACGAGCCCAGCACCGATCAGCAGATATTCGACCGTGGCGACCGCGACCCCGCCGATCACGTCGAACAGCCAGAACATCGCGAAGGTGAAACCGATGAACAGGAAGCCGTATTTCACCGACCGGTTGACCTCGCTGTAAAGGTCGACCGGCGTGACAAGGTCGATTTGGGCAGCACTGAGCGTCGCAGCGGCGGCGACCGGCGCATCGTCGGTGGAGGCGAGTCCGCTGCCGAGCGCGAGGTTGCCGACGCGCCAGGTCGCGGCGAAGCCGTGCGCGTCGACGCGGTGATCAGTGGGCAGGAAATCGCCCTGGAAGCTCGGGCTCGGCCAGAACGAGGCGACGCGCCAGCGCGTATCCCCGCCCTCGGGCACCAGCGCAAGCGACTGCGAGCCGCGGAAGCTGTAGGCGAAGCTGGCGGTGATCGGCCGCGTGGCAAGATCGCGGGCGTCGAGCCAGGCATGGAAGCCGTTGCCGCCGGTCGCCGCGGGGCCTTTGCCGGGCTGGAGCACGAGCTGCCCGCCGCCGCCGATACGGATCACCGGCGGTGCGCCGACCAGTCCGCGCGGGTCGCTCAGGCCGAAGCGCAGCTCGGCGCGGTCGAGCGCCAGCGCGCCGCGCGCGACGCCGAGGCGCGCGAGGTCCGCGGGCAGCGTGAAGCGCACGCGGCCGCTGGTCTCGGCGCGATAGACCACCGCGTCGTAGATCGATCGATGCCGCCGCTCGGGCGCGATCCGCGTCGTCACGTCGGCGATATCGGGGGTCAGCGTCAACTCGCGCCAGACGGTGCCGGCGCGGGGCGCCGCCGCGCCAGTGTCGGTCGCGGCAACGGTCGCGGTGGTCGCATAGGGGATGACCAGCACCGGTGCGGCGATCCGCTGCGCCCCGCCCCAGCCGGCAACGATCGATTTCTCGGCCGTCTGCGACTGACTCTCGCGGTCGTAGATGAGGAGGTAGGTCGCGAACAGCGGGATCGCGAGCAGACCTGCGATCAGTAGCGCAAGCATCAGCTTCCACCCCGGCGTGCGGGTGTCGATCGAGGCGATCTGGGTCATCGTATCCTCCGGCGAATTTGTGCGCGCGCCGGCCTAATTCGTGACAATGCCGGCACGATGGACGCGCGGAGGAGAATCGATGCAGGCGTAACGACAGGAACTGCATCGAGGCCGCCCGGTTGTCGCGGCAGGAGGCCGGCGATGGCAGTTTCGCTCAAGCCGCTCGACCGGCAGGTCATGGTCATCACCGGAGCGAGCTCGGGGATCGGCCTCGTCACCGCGCGCGCCGCGGCGAAGGCGGGCGCGAGCCTGCTGCTCGTCGCGCGCAGCGAGGAGGCGCTCGCCGCGATCTGCCGCGAGATCGTCGCGGCGGGCGGCGCGGCCGACTATGCAGTGGCGGACGTCGGCGATGCCGCCGCGGTCGAGGCCGTTGCAGCGAGGGCGGTCGCGCGCTTCGGCCGGATCGACACTTGGGTCAACGATGCCGGCGTCGCGATCTACGGCAAGCTGATGGATACGCCCGCCGACGAGCACGAGCGGCTGTTCCGCACCAATTATTTCGGCATGGTCAACGGCGCGCGAGCGGCGGTGCCGCACCTCCGCGCCGGCGGCGGCGTGCTGATCACGGTCGGCTCGATCGCGTCGGACCTGCCGAGCCCACTGATGGGCGCCTATGCCGCCTCGAAGCATGCGATCAAGGCCTATGTCGAGACGCTCAGGATGGAACTGGAGGCGGAAGGCGCGCCGATATCGGTCACGCTGATCAAGCCCTCGGGCATCGACACGCCGATCGCCGAGCACGCCGCCGACCGTGCCGGCGGCGCGGCGCGCATCCCGCCGCCGCCCTATGACCCCGCGCTCGTCGCCAACGCGATCCTCGACGCCGCGGTCCACCCGCGCCGCGAGATCACCATCGGCGGCGTCGGCCGCGCCGAGGTCCTCTTCGGCGAGCACTTCCCGAAGACGTTCGGACGGATCGCGCCGATGATGGCGCGGCTCTTCGTCGACCGCTCGAAGCCGCAACCGGCCCCCGACAACCTGTTCGCCCCGGCACGCGACGGCAACGAGCGTTCGGGCGAGCAGGCGGGGCGGCGCTTCAGCCTCTATACCTTCGCCGCCGAGCACCGGAAGGCGATGCTCGGGATCGGAGCGCTGGTCGGCGGCGTCCTTCTATTGGCGCGACGACGATCGCGTCATTCGGGCTAGCTCAATACACCCGCTTCTTCGGCTTGATGTAGTCGATGTCGTCGGTCAGCGTGTAGTCGTGGACCGGGCGGTAGTCGATCGCGGTGGCGCCGCCCTTGCCGCCCCAGCCGTCGAAGGTCGTCACGGTGTGCTTCATCCAGTGCGCGTCGTCGCGCTCGGGATAGTCCTCGTTGACGTGCGCGCCGCGGCTTTCCTTGCGGTTGGCCGCCGAGTTCATCGTCACCACCGCCTGCGCGATGAGGTTGTCGAGCTCCATCGTCTCGACGAGGTCGGTGTTCCAGATGAGGCTGCGGTCGGTGACGTGGAGGTCCTGCATCCGCGCATAGGTCCGGGCGATCGCGGCCTGGCCCTCGGTCAGCAGCTCGTCGTTGCGGAACACGGCGCAATGCTTCTGCATCGTCTTCTGCATCTCGACACGCACCTCGGCGGTCGGCGAGCCGCCATCGGCGTTGCGGAAATGATCGAGGCGGCCGAGCGCCTGCTCCTCCGACCCCTTGGGCAACGGATTGTGCGGGGTATTGGGCTTCACGGTATCGGCAATGCGCATCGCGGTGGCGCGGCCGAACACGACGAGATCGATCAGGCTGTTCGAACCCAGGCGGTTGGCGCCGTGGACCGAGACGCACGCGGCCTCGCCGACCGCGAACAGGCCGGGCACCACGGCGTCGGGATCGCCGCCGCGGAGCTGGACGACCTCGCCGTGATAATTGGTCGGGATGCCGCCCATATTGTAGTGGACCGTCGGCACGACGGGGAGCGGTTGGCGAGTCAGGTCGACGCCGGCGAAGATCTTGCCGGTCTCGGTGATGCCGGGCAGGCGCTCGTGCAGCACCTTGGGATCGATATGGTCGAGGTGGAGGAAGATATGGTCCTTCTCCTTGCCGACCCCGCGGCCCTCGCGGATTTCCATCGCCATCGAGCGCGAGACGACGTCGCGGCTGGCGAGGTCCTTGGCCGACGGGGCGTAGCGCTCCATGAAGCGCTCGCCCTCCGAATTGGTCAGGTAGCCGCCCTCGCCGCGCGCGCCTTCGGTGATGAGGACGCCGGCGCCGTAGATGCCGGTCGGGTGGAACTGGACGAACTCCATGTCCTGCAGCGCCAGCCCCGCGCGCAGCGCCATGCCGCCGCCGTCGCCGGTGCAGGTATGCGCCGAGGTCGCCGAGTAATAGCAGCGGCCGTAGCCGCCGGTCGCCAGCACCACGGCATGGCTGCGGAAGCGGTGGATCGAGCCGTCCTCGAGGCACAAGGCGATGACGCCCCTGCAGGCGCCGTCCTCCATGATGAGGTCGATCGCGAAATATTCGACGTAGAAATCGGCGTCGTGCTTCAGGCTCTGCTGATAGAGGGTGTGGAGCATCGCGTGGCCGGTGCGGTCGGCGGCGGCGCAGGTGCGCTGCGCGGGCGGGCCCTCACCCATGTTCTGCATCATGCCGCCGAACGGGCGCTGGTAGATCGTCCCCGCCTCGGTGCGGCTGAACGGCATTCCGGCGTGCTCGAGCTCGTAGACCGCGGCCGGCGCCTCGCGGCAGAGATATTCGATCGCGTCCTGGTCGCCGAGCCAGTCGGAGCCCTTGACGGTGTCGTACATGTGCCAGGTCCAATGGTCCGGGCCCATGTTGCCGAGGCTGGCGGCGATCCCGCCCTGCGCGGCGACGGTGTGGCTGCGCGTCGGGAACACCTTGGTGATGCACGCGGTCTTGAGGCCGCGCTCGGCGATGCCCATCGTCGCACGCAGCCCCGATCCGCCCGCGCCGACCACCACCGCGTCATAGGTATGATCGATGATCTTGTACGCGTCGGCCATTATACGGCAGCTCCGGTGGTGAAGGCGATCGACAGGATCGAGAAGATGGCGATGGCGGCGGCGGCCACGGTGAAGAAGTTCAGGAGGACGAGCAGCGCGATGCGGGTGACGTCTTTCTCATAATCCTCGATCACGACCTGCAGTCCCAGGCGGAAGTGATAGAAGACCGAGGTGACGAGCAGGATCATCGGGATCGCCGCCCAGGGCGAGGCGAGCCAGCCGGTCAGCGTCGCGTAGTCATAACCGGGCAGCCGCGCGAGCGAGAGCACGAACCACAGCATCAGGAGCAGGTTCGACCCTGCGGTGATGCGCTGATGGAGCCAATGGTCGGTGCCGTGCTTGGCGCTGCCGAGACCGCGCACGCGGCCGATGCTGGTGCTCTTGTCCATGCTCATTTCCCCGCCAGCAGCCAGGCCCAGAAGGCGACCGTCGCGCACGCCGAGAACACGAAGGTCAGGATCGCGCCCAGCTTGTTGCGCTTGAGTTCGTATCCGGCGCCGGTGTCGAGCACGAGGTGACGGACGCCGCTCGCGAAATGCTGGAAGAAGGTCCACGACAGGCCGATGCCGACGATATAGCCGATCACGTTGAGCTTTCCGCTTTCGACCGTGAAGGTATCGAGGAAGCCGGCGTAGCGCGCCTCGCCGCCGGCGAGCGCGGCCAGCCACCAGACCAGCAGCACCGTGCCGACCGTCGCCATCGCGGTGCCGGTGGCGCGGTGGACGATCGAGACCAGCATGTGCGGACCCCATTTCCACGCGGTGAGATGGGGCGAAAGCGGGCGTGACGGGGGCTGCGGCGTGGCCAAGGCGGTAATCCTCATGCGCTGGGACAGGCGACCTATTAGTCCGACCCGCGCCCGATGCAAGCCGGGCGGGCGGCGGCGATTTTCGTTCAACCGAAGGGTTGAAGAATAAGTGATTGGGAAATCATGAATAGCGGGAGTCAAAGTGGACAAAATTGACACCCCGGAGAGTGTCGGGTTGACTCGGTGCGAGAAGGGCGGCGGTGGCAGGATGTGCGGGAGGCGAAGGCCGGCGCATTGGCGGACGTGTGGCAGGTATTTTCCAACATTGGTAGTCCTCCCTTCCCATTCCTTCCGAGTAGCCATCGATCGCCCCCTAACCCGGCGTTAACCAGGATGGCCTAAGCCTAGCTGCCGATGTGCCGGTGCCATGTGCCGGCGACGAGTTGATGCGATTGGGGGACGCCCTTGACCACCACCACCGACCTGCCCGCACCCGGGGTTCTTGCCGCCAAGGTCGATCTTGCCGCGCGGCTGCGCGTGTTCGATCACGATGGCGCATTGGCGCAAACCAGCCGCGAGGTCTGGTCGATCATCGAGCCCGACATCCACGCCATCTCCAAGGCCTATTGGGAGCAATGGCTGCACTGTTTCGCCGACGACCGCGTCTGGGCGCCGCACGAGACCGAGAAGATGATCGAGCTGGGCGTCACCTTCCTGCGCAAGCGGTTCCTGGAAACCTCGGGCCGCGAATGGATCGAATCGATCGAGCGGTCGGTCGCGGCGGCCTATGCCGGCGACATCTCGCCGATGGCCTTGCTGTCGATGATCAATGCCAGCGACCGCGCTGCGCTCGAATCGCTGATGAAGCGAGTCGACTGCGGCGAACCGCGGCTGCCGACGATGATCGACGTGCTGATGCGGCTTTCTGCGCTGGAAGGCGAGATTACCGTTCACCTCTACAATTCCTATCGCAAGCATAGTGCGGCGGTCGCGCGCGACCGGCTGACCGCCGAGTTCCGCGACGGCATCGCCACGATGGTCGAGACCGCCCTCGACGAGGGCGTGGTGCTGCGCGAGCAGGGCAACAAGGCGTCGATGATGGCCCGCGGGATGTTGGGCAAGGCGTCGGAGGTTGCGGCGGCGGCGGAGCAATCGGCGGTGGCGATGCGCGAGGCGGCGCAGACCGCGGCGGGGCTGATCCGCGCGATCGAGGACGCTCGCGCCGAGGTCGAGGCGGCAGCCGATATCGCGACGCGCGCGTCCGATCAGGCCGGCGCTGCGGTCGGCATGTCCGAGGCGCTGTCCGATCACGCCAAGTCGATCGAATCGATCCTC
>DASTWI010000010.1:0-162434 GCA_035776635.1 Sphingomonas sp.
GCGCCGAACTCGACGAAAGCGTAGAGCCAGAAATTGTGCGGCGATGCGACCTCGCCCGTTTTGAACACCGCGCCTGCGCCAAACAACGGCGATTGCTTGAACATGTCGACGGCATTCGACCACCTTCCTTCGCGGCCGACAAGATGCGTGCCGACGCCGCGATAGGCATTGTCGAGCAGAAGAATTTCGGTCATTTGCTCCTCGATCGCGGCGTGTTCAACGATCCCGATCGAGCCGCCGACCGTTACCACAACCGAACAGCGCCACGGCGATGGCCGCTCCTAGCGACATTCCGAGCCGCACACGTAGGGAGACGAGGCTGCGCATGGCAAGGGCGCCGATTGCGGCCAGCAAACAAGCCCGCCCCTGCATCATCAGGATCGCCCAGATGCACGGGACGGCAACGACGGCAACCTTCTTCCAACCGAAATTAAGATCGAGCGTCGCGCAGATCACGCCAGCGGCGAGCACCTCGCTTCCCAGATTCGGGTGAAGGCTGTTGAACCACCAGTAGCGAGTGCCGACAGTATCCGTGTAGCCGGCATAGGCCACGGGAATATAGATAATTGCGGACGGTGTTTTTGCGCCCCCATGATCAGGTAAAAATGATGATGCGCAGAAATCCTGAACACGTCCGGGTTGTTCAGGGAATATGACTTGCGGCCATCCAGCCACCATGTGATCGCGGAAGTTTCCGGCTCCCATGACAAGCCGAACCGATGCATCTTCGTGGCGTCGAACGCGGTCGTCAGACGAAGGTACTCCGGCTTGGTCGAATAGTGCGGATAGACGCCGCTCCACTGATGCGCGGCGAATTGCGGTCCTCTCGAAAACCCGCCTTCATAAAGATCGAGTTCCGCCCAATGCTCGATCCCGGCGACGCTATCCCGGTGCCCGTCGTGTTCGAGCGGCATCAGCCAGATCGCGGGCCAATTCGAATTGTCATTGCTGGTCGATCGGGCGCTGACTTCGACATAGAACGGCTTGTCGGCATCGAGGATCGGCGCCGTGCTCGGGAGATAGTGAGGCCGCGCTCCCGCGACGTTCGCGACCGATCGGATGCACATTCCGTCCCGTGAAAACGAAACGTGGTCTGGTGTCGCCTTGTCGCGCTCCCACGGCGCCCCCACCAACCACACGGTGCCCAGGCTGGCCCGGGAATGGACGTCGGGCACCACCGGCGCCGACGAGATGCCGGTGCTTCTCGCGATCTCGGTGGCGCTTCTTTGATCCTGAACGGACAGTGCCGCCAGTGCCACCAAGGCGCTCAGGAACACGCCGGTTTTGACGATCATTAACCGCACTATAAGGTCATCCCACCTCCTGCCAAGGCTCGATCCGGCCGCTTCCAGCCCGGAGCCGGCCCTACACCTTCGGGCGCGCCCGGAGCTCGTCCCGGATTTCGCGCAGCAGCACGACGTCGGCGGGATCGGCGGCGGGCGCCTCTTCCTTCCTGGGCATCACTCGCGCCGCCAGCCGGACGAGCAGGAAGATGATGAAGGCGAGGATGACGAAATCGACCGCCTGGGTGATGAACTCGCCATAACCCAGCAGCGGCACGCCCGCCTTCTTGAGCGCGGCGTAATCGGACATCGATCCGGCATAATTGGCCGGCACCGGCCCCATCTTCACGAAATAGCTCGAGAAATCGAGGCCGCCGAAGATCTTGCCGACGATCGGCATGATGATGTCGTCGGTCAGCGAGGTGACGATCTTTCCGAACGCCGCGCCGATGATCACCGCGACCGCGAGATCGAGCACGTTGCCGCGCGCGATGAACGCCTTGAACTCCTTGAGCATGCCTGCCTCCGTTCACGATTTTTGTTTCGCATGCACATCTGCGCCGTCTAAAAGGCGTCTGGCAAGGGCCGGAGGAACCACCATGAAGTTTCGCACCCCCGTGACGATCGCCGCCGCGTTGGCGCTCGGCGCCTGTGGGATCAACTCGATTCCCACCGCCGACGAGAATGTGAAGGCAAAATGGGCCGACGTGCAGGCCGATTACCAGCGGCGCGCCAATTTGATCCCAAACCTCGTCGCGACGGTGAAGGGGTCGGTGCAGGGCGAGGACAAGATCCTGACCGACGTCATCAACGCGCGCGCCAGGGCGACCTCGATCCAGGTCAGCGGCGACGATTTGAACGACCCCGCAAAAATGCAGGCGTTCCAGAACGCGCAGGGGCAATTGAACGGCTCGCTGTCGCGGCTGCTCGCCAATGTCGAGGCCTATCCCCAGCTCAAGAGCCAGGACAATTTCCAGACGCTGATGAGCCAGCTGGAAGGCACCGAGAACCGCATCACCATCGCGATCCGCGACTACAACCAGGCGGTGCAGGACTATAACACCCGCATCCGCACCTTCCCCGACGCGATCGGCGCCAAGGTGTTCTACGGCGCCAAGCCCAAGGTGCCGTACCAGGCCACCACCCCCGGCGCCGAGAACGCGCCGTCGGTCGATTTCGGGAACATGAGCTGATCGACACCGCCAAGGATTTCCGCCCCACCGTTCGGGCTGAGCTTGTCGAAGCCCGACATCCCCCAATCTCGGGAGCAAGAACAGTGCGGCCCTTCGACAGGCTCAGGGCGAGCGGAATTTGGGTCGGGCTCGTCTGCTGGCTCGGCATGATGCTGTTCGCCGCGGCCGCGGCGCACGCGCAGACCTTTCCCAAGCTCACCGGGCGCGTGGTCGATGACGCGCACCTGCTCAACGCGCAGCAAGTCGAGGAGTTGACACAGCTGTCGCAATCGGTCGAACAGGCCTCGTCGCGGCAGCTGGTGATCGCCACCATCCCCGACCTGCAGGGCTATCCGATCGAGGATTACGGCTACCGGCTCGGCCGCGCCTGGGCGGTGGGGCAGAAGGGGATCGACAACGGCATCATCCTGATCGTCGCGCCCAACGAACGAAAGGTGCGGATCGAGGTCGGCTACGGGCTCGAACCGATCATGACCGACGCCTTGTCGAGCATGATCATCCACGACACCATCCTGCCCAGGTTCCGGGACGGCGACATGGCAGGCGGAATCATCGCCGGTGCGCAGGCGATCGCCGACCAGCTGAAGGCGCCGCCCGACGAGGCCGAGCAGAAGGTCGTCGCCGCGGCGGGCGCGCAGCGCCAGGCGGCGCGCGACGACAATGGCGGCGGCGTCCCCTGGGCGCTGATCTTCTGGCTGATCGTGATCGGCTTCATGATGGCCTCGCGCTTCCGCCACGGCGGGCGCGGGCGGCGCCACGGCGGCATCTGGCCGGTGTTCCTGTGGGGACCGGGCTTCGGCGGCGGATCGGGCTGGAGCGGCGGCGGCAGCTCGAGTTGGGGCGGCGGCGGCTTCTCCGGCGGCGGAGGTTTTTCCGGCGGCGGCGGGTCGTTCGGCGGCGGCGGCGCTTCGGGGGGTTGGTGATGCGGATCGACGAAGCAGACCGGCAGCGGATCGGCGACGCGGTCAAGGCAGCCGAAGCCACCACCGACGGCGAAGTGGTCGCGATCGCCGCCGCGCAGTCGGACGCCTATCACGACGTCGCGCTCCACTGGGCGGTGGCGGGGATGTTCCTGGTGCTCGCGATCGTCGCGGCGGTGCCCGGCCATTTCGTGCCGGTGATCGACTGGGCGACCGGCAACGGCTGGGGACGGGAGTGGCCCGGTTGGCTGCTGCTCACCTTGCTGCTGATCGTGCTCGCGATCGTCTTCCTGCTGCTCAGGCTGGCGCTCGCGCCGCTCGGCGTACGGATGGCGCTGACCCCGGGCGCGACGCGATCGCGCCGGGTGCGGCGGCGCGCGATCCTGCTGTTCCGCACCGCGATCGAATCGCGCACCGCCACGCGCACCGGCGTGCTGCTCTACCTCTCGATCGCCGAGCATCGCGCCGAGATCGTCACCGACGCCGCGATCCACGCCAGGGTGCCGCCCGAAGCCTGGGGCGACGCGATGGCCGGCCTGCTCGCCGCGATCCGCGACGGCCGCCCCGGCGACGGCATGGTCGAGGCGATCGGCGCGATCGGCCGCGTCCTTGCCGAGCATTTCCCGCGCACCGGCACCGATCCCAACGAGCTTCCCGACCGACTGATCGAATTGTGACCCCGGCCCAAGCGCACTCCGAGCCCGCCGAGACCGTCTGGCAGGGCAAGTATCTCGCCGCGAAACGCCGCGGGACGTGGGAGTATGTCTCGCGCGTCGGCGGCATCCGCGCGGCGGTGATCCTGGCGATCGATGCCGGCGAGGTGATCCTTGTCGAGCAATTCCGGGTGCCGCTCGGCCGGACGTGTCTGGAGATTCCCGCGGGCCTCGTCGGCGATCAGGAAGCGGGCGAGACGGTCGAAAGCTCCGCGCGGCGCGAGCTGGAAGAGGAAACCGGCTATCGCGCCGAGCATATCGAGGAACTGGGCGACTTCTACTCCTCGCCCGGCATGGCGTCGGAAAGCTTCACCCTGGTCCGCGCAACCGGGCTGGCCAAGGTCGGCAACGGCGGCGGCGACCATGACGAGAACATCACCGTCCACCGTGTCCCCCTGCCCCGCATCCCCGCCTTCGTCGCGGAAAAGCGCGCGGCAGGCGTCGGCATCGACGTCAAGCTGCTGCTCCTCCTCGCGGACCCGATCCTCGGCGCGACCGGGACGGCCGGCTGATTCCCCCCACACGCCTGCAGCAGCCTGACTCCCTCGGGCTCCTGCGAAAGCAGGAGCCCAGGACTGGAAGGCGGTTCCTCATGACCCTGGGCTCCTGCTTTCGCAGGAGCACTGGAGTGGCGGATTGACACATCCATAACTCTGTGGTTATCGGTCAAATCGATAGCCAGCGAGTTATAAATCCAGATGCCGCCTTCCCCCGACACCCTGTTCCGGAC
This sequence comes from Sphingomonas sp., assembly GCA_035776635.1. Lineage (GTDB taxonomy): Bacteria > Pseudomonadota > Alphaproteobacteria > Sphingomonadales > Sphingomonadaceae > Sphingomonas. The sequence goes on from DASTWI010000010.1 coordinate 4,840, forward strand.
GCTCGCCGATCCCACCCGGCGCGCGCTGTTCGAGCGGTTGTGCCGCGAGGGCGAGCAGACCGTCGGGGCGCTGACCGCACGCGCCGGCGTGTCGCAGCCGGCGGTCTCGAAGCATCTCGGCGTGCTCAAACAGGCCGGGCTGGTGCGCGACCGCCATCAGGGCCGCCAGACGCATTATCATGCCGAACTCGCCGCGCTCGCGCCGCTGATCGACTGGACCGGCCGCATGACCGAATTCTGGGAGCGTCGGTTCGACGACCTCGAAGACTTGCTGAAAAGGATGGACCAATGACCGACACATCGACCCGGACTCGCTCCGTCCTCGTCGAGCGCGACATCGCCCACCCGCCCGAACGGATCTGGCGCGCGCTGACTCAGCCGCATCTCATCGCCGAATGGCTGATGAAGAACGACTTCGCACCGGTGGTCGGCCACCGGTTCGACCTGACCGCCGACTGGGGCAGCGTCGGCTGCCGCGTGCTCGAGATCGAGCCGAACCGGACGCTCGCCTATACCTGGGACGCGATGGGTCTCGAAAGCATCGTCACCTGGACGCTCACGCCATCTGCCGCCGGGACGCATCTGCGCATGGAGCAGACCGGATTCCGCCCCGATCAGGAACAGGCCTATCAAGGCGCGAAATACGGCTGGCCGCGATTCTTCGCCGGACTGGAACAGGTCCTGGCGCGAATGGACTGAAATCCCCTCCCCGCCGTAAGGAGAGATCATGGTGCAAGCTGCGTCTCAGGAACAAAGGTCCCCTGCCGAGCTGATCGACGATCGCATCGCCGAGCTCGGCGATTGGCGCGGGGCGATGCTGGCGCGGCTGCGCGCGCTGATCAAAGAGGTCGATCCGGAGGTGGTCGAGGAGTGGAAGTGGCGCGGGGTGCCGACTTGGTATCACGACGGCATGATCTGCACCGGTGAGACCTACAAGAAGGCGGTCAAGATGACCTTCGCCAAGGGCGCCGCGCTCGACGACCCGGCGGGGCTGTTCAATTCGAGCCTCGACGGCAATGTCCGGCGCGCGATCGACTTCCAGGAGGGCGACGCGATCGACGAGGAAGCCCTGAAGGCGTTGATCCGCGCCGCCGTCGCGCTGAACCGCTCGACTGCCGGGCGCTGAGCGCCATTCGTGATGGCCGCGCCGCCGCTTCTCGCCATCCACGAGGCGCAGGCGAGGCTGTTCGCGCTTGCCCCGCCCGTTACGGAGGAGACGGTGCCGCTTCTCGAGGCGGCCGGCCGCTGGGCAGCCGCAGAGGTCGTCGCGCGGCGCACCCAGCCGGCGGCGGCGCTGTCGGCGATGGACGGCTATGCGATCCGCTTCGCCGACCTGCCGGGCCCGTGGCGGGTGATCGGCGAGAGCGCGGCCGGTCGCCCCTTCGCCGGCGCGGTCGCGGCGGGCGAGACGGTGCGGATCTTCACCGGCGCGGCGCTGCCGGCCGGAGCCGACACCGTGCTCGTTCAGGAGGAAGCCCGTCGCGAGGACGACCGGCTCGACCTCGCCGGCGAGGGGCCCGCTTGCGAAGGCCGCAATACGCGCGCCAAGGGGCTCGACTTCAGCCAAGGCGACCGGCTGATCGCGACCGGCGAGCGGCTGACGCCCGCGCGGATCGCGCTCGCCGCGACCGCGGGGCACGGGTCGCTCGCGGTCAACCGCCGGATCAAGGTCGCGACGCTCGCGACGGGCGACGAGTTGGTGCCGCCCGGTTCGTCCTCCGACGGACTCATGCTTCCCGAATCTAATGGCGCGATGCTCGCCGCGATGCTCGCCGACCTGCCGGTCGAGCGTATCGACCTCGGCATCGTGTCCGACCGGCTCGGCGCGCTGACCCGCGCCTTCGCGGGCGTCGCGGCCGACATCCTCGTCACCACCGGCGGCGCGTCGGTCGGCGATCACGACCTCGTCCGTCCCGCGCTGGAGGCGGCGGGCGGCGCGATCGATTTCTGGCGGATCGCGCTCAGGCCCGGCAAGCCGATGATGGCGGGACGGCTCGGCGGCGCGGTGGTGCTGGGGCTTCCCGGTAACCCGGTTTCGGCGTTCGTCACCGCGCTGCTGTTCCTCCGTCCGTTGATCTCGGCGATGGCGGGCGCGGCCGATCCCCTGCCCCGCACCTTTTCCGCACCGCTCGGCGAAGCGATCCCGGCGAACGGGGAACGCACCGATTATCTGCGCGCCGAGCTGATCGACGGCCGTGCCTTCGCCTCGACGCTCCAGGACAGTTCGATGCTGGCAACGCTGGCGCGCGCCGGCTGCCTGATCGTGCGCCCGCCGCACGCCCCGCCCGCCGCTGCGGGCGCGATCGTCGAGGTCCTGCCGCTCGCTTGACAGCCGCACGAACATTTCATAAACGTTCCGTGTCTGTTCCCTTGGAGGACCCGCGCATGCTCACCGCCAAGCAGCACGAGCTGATTTGCTTCATCCACGACCGCCTCGCCGAGACGGGCGTCTCGCCCTCGTTCGAGGAGATGAAGGAGGCGCTCGACCTCAAGTCGAAATCGGGCGTCCACCGGCTGATTTCCGCGCTCGAGGAGCGGCAGTTCCTCCGCCGCCTGCCCAACCGCGCCCGCGCGCTCGAGGTGCTGCGGATGCCCGAGCGGCCCGGCGCCAAGCCGCGCGGCGCGAAGGCAGCGCCGGCCAGGACGCCGATGCCGCGGCCGGCCAACGACACGATCGAGATCCCGCTCCACGGCCGCATCGCCGCCGGTATGCCGATCGAGGCGCTCGAGGGCCAGTCGACGCTGTCGGTGCCCGCCGCGCTGCTCGGCGGCGGCGATCATTATGCGCTCGAAGTGTCGGGCGATTCGATGGTCGAGGCGGGGATCCTCGACGGCGATTATGCGCTGATCCGCCGCACCGAGACCGCACGCGACGGCGAGATCGTCGTGGCGCTGATCGACGACAATGAGGCGACGCTCAAATATTTCCGCCGCGAGGGCGCGATGGTCCGGCTCGATCCCGCCAACCGCTCCTACGATCCGCAGCGCTACAGGCCCAACCAGGTCCGCGTACAAGGCCGGCTCGCCGGGCTGCTCCGCCGCTACGACTGAGTAGGCCGGCGCGGCTGCCGGATCAGCGGCGGACGCGCCACGGGTGGCGGTCGCCAGGCGTTGTGACTGACACGATCCGGCCGGTGGCGAGCGTGATCGCGAGGCCGCCGGTCCTGCCGAGCAACGTACGATCGAGCTTCAGCCAGCGCGGCGTGCAGGTGCGCGGCAGCCGGCGTTCGGAGATGACGATATCGGCCTCGCGGCAGGCGGCGACGAGGTCGGCGATCGGGATCAGATAGCCGCTCCGCGTCGCGACGATACGCCAGGAGCGCTCTCCGGCGCGATGATCGATCACGCAGGCGTCGCGGCTGCACCGGGCGTTGGCGAGGCCCGACAGCGCGAGCGGATCGTCGCCGTCGACGCCGCCGCTCTCGCTCAGCATCGTCCGGGTGTAGTCGCCCGACCGCTCGCGCAGCAGCGCGATGCCGCCGTCGGGCGTCCTCAGCGCCACGTGCCGCCCGTCGCCGGTGACGATAACGTCGGGCGGCGGAGTCGCCAGCGCCCAGGCGGCGCCGACCGCCAGCGGCAGCAGCCCGAAGCGCCGCACCCGCGTGCGCCACAGCGCCAGCCACAGCCCGCCGGCGACCATCAGCGCGAAGGCGCCTTCGGGCATCGACGGCAGCATCGCCACCGCGCCGGGCGCCTCGGCGGTGGTGTGCGCGATCCACAGCAATGCGCGCATCGCCAGCCCGACCGCCGCCCAGACCGGCGCCCCTGCCCCGATCGCATCGGCCGCCAGCGCCAGCGCCTCCAGCGGCATTACGACGAAGGTGGTCAGCGGGATCGCGACGATATTGGCCACCGCGCCGTAAATCCCCTGCTTGTGGAAATGATAAAGCGCGATCGGCGCCAGCGCCGCCTCGACCAGCACGCCGGTCAGCAGCAGTGCGCCCACTTCGCGCATCCCCCGCCGCCGCCAGGCTTCGTCGCGCTTCGTAAACCAGCGCCGCACCGCTGGATGTTCGTGCAGCGCGACGATCGCCGTGACCGCCGCGAACGACAGCTGGAAGCTCGGCCCGGCGAGCGACTCCGGCCAGCAGACCAGCACAATCAGCGCCCCCGCCGCGACCAGCCGCAGCGTCACCGCCTCGCGCCCCATCATCAGCGCCGCGAGCACCAGCAGCGCGGCGACGCACGATCGCACCGTCGGCACCTCGGCGCCCGCGAGCAGCGTATAGCCGACCGCCGCGATCGCCCCTGCCCCCGCCGCGATCATCGGCACCGAACAGCGCAGCGCCACCCACGGGCTGAGCGCGAGCAGCCGCATCACCAGCCAGAAGGTGATCCCCACCACCGCAGTGACGTGGAGGCCGCTGATCGACAGCAAATGCGCGAGGCCGGCGCGGCGCATCGCGTCGGCGTCGCTTTCGGCGATCGCGCCGGTGTCGCCGGTGACCAGCGCGGTGGCTATGCCGCCTTCGCTGCCCGGCAGCATCGCCTCGATATGCCGCGTCAGCCGCGCGCGCACCCCGTCGCCGCCCGCCGCCGCGGGCTTCAGCACCGCGACCGGCGCGAAGCCGCGCCCGGTCGCGCCGATCCGCTTGAACCATGCCGCCTGCGCGAAATCATAGGCGCCCGGCACCCCCGCGGTCGGCGGCGGCATCAGCCGCGCCCGCAAGGCGATCACCGCGCCGCGCCCGAGCCCGGCAGGCACGTCCTTTTCCTGAAGGTTGACCCGGAAGTGCGCCGGCAGCGCAGCGGGCAGGCACGGCGGCCGCGCGCAGGCAAGCGGCAGCGTCCGTTGCAGCGTCACCTCGAGCCGCACCAGCTCGCGCGCCGGCAGCGGATCGACCGAATCGACCCGCGCTGCGAACCGCGCGATCACCGGCCGGTCGAGCGCCGGCGCGGCGACGCGCTCCGCCCGCCACCAGACCAGCCCGAGCCCCAGCGCGGCGGCGAGCGCCCCGATCGCCACCGCGCGCGCCGCCCGCCCGTGCCGTCCCACCGCCAGCGCCGCCAATCCGACCGCAGCCAATGCGAGCAGCGTCGCGACCCACGCCCGCGGATCGTCGAGCACATACCAGGCCGCGATCCCGCCCCCGACCGCCACCGGCAGCCACAACGCGAGCTGGTCGCGCTCCGCCTCCAGCCAGCGTTCGAGCGCCGCGCGCGCCCGCGCCAATCCCCCGCCGCCGCCGATTTGAAGCGGCCCGGGTGCCGTGCTAGGGGCGTCCGCGGCTGAACTGGCCATCGATTTCACAGCTTGGGAGCATGTGCGCTTGGGCGCAACAACCGAATCCGGCGAGGTGGTCACGCGCTTCGCCCCGTCGCCGACGGGTTTCCTGCACATCGGCGGCGCGCGCACCGCGCTGTTCAACTGGCTGTTCGCGCGCCACCATGGCGGCCGCTTCCTGCTGCGCATCGAGGACACCGACCGCGCGCGCTCGACTCAGGCGGCGATCGACGCGATCCTCGACGGCATGACCTGGCTCGGGCTCGACTGGGACGGCGAGGCGGTCCACCAATTCGCTCGCGCCGCGCGCCATGCCGAGGTTGCCGAACAGCTACTCGCCGCCGGCCACGCCTACAAATGCTTCGCCACGCCCGAGGAACTCTCACAGCTCCGCGAGGAGCAGCGCGCGGCGGGCAAGCCGATCCGCTACGACGGCCGCTGGCGCGACCGCGATCCTGCCGAGGCGCCCGAGGGCGCGCCGTTCGTCGTCCGCCTCAAGGCCCCGCGCGAGGGCGCGACGACGATCGCCGACCGTGTCCAGGGCGAGGTCACCGTCCAGAATGCGGAGATCGACGATTTCGTCCTGCTGCGCTCCGACGGCACGCCGACCTACATGCTCGCGGTGGTCGTCGACGACCACGACATGGGCGTGACTCACGTCATCCGCGGCGACGACCATCTCAACAACGCCTTCCGCCAGCTGCCGATCATTCGCGCGATGAACTGGCCCGAGCCGGTCTATGCGCATATCCCGCTGATCCACGGCCCCGACGGCGCCAAGCTGTCGAAGCGGCACGGCGCGCTCGGCGTCGATGCCTATCGCGACGAGCTCGGCATTCTTCCGGAGGCGCTCGACAACTATCTCCTCCGGCTCGGCTGGGGGCATGGCGACGACGAGATCATCAGTCGCGCGCAGGCGGTCGAGTGGTTTGACCTCGCCGGCGTCGGCAAATCACCGTCCCGGTTCGATCTCAAGAAACTGGAGAACCTCAACGGTCATTATATCCGCGAAGCCGACGACGGGCGCCTCGCCGATCTGGTCGCCGCGCGCCTGCCCTTCGAACCGAGCGAATCGCAGCGCGATCTGCTGCGCCGCAGCATGGCCGTGCTCAAGCCGCGCGCCGCGAATCTGGTGGAGCTGACCGAGGGCGCGATGTTCCTTTTTCGCACCCGCCCTCTGGAATTGGACGCCGCCGCAACCGATCTGCTAGGGGGCGACGCGCCAGCGCTGCTCGCCCGAGTCCATGCCGCTTTGAGCGGGGTCGGAACCTGGGAGGGCAGCGTTCTCGAAGCTGCGGTGCGGCAGGTCGCCGAGGCGGCGGGCGTGAAGCTGGGCGCGGTCGCGCAGCCGCTTCGCGCCGCGCTCGTCGGGCGCAAGGTCTCGCCGGGCATTTTCGACGTGCTCGAGCTCATCGGGCGCGAGGAAAGCCTGGGGCGGATCGCCGACCGCATGGCCGTCACGGCCTGAGGGGTTGAAGAAAGGAACAATGGATGAGTGACACCGCCAAACTGACCGTTGCGGGCAAGGATACCGAATTTCCGGTGCTGCACGGCAGCGTCGGTCCCGACGTGATCGATATCCGCAAGCTCTACGGCCAGACCGGCGCATTCACCTACGACCCCGGCTTCACCTCGACCGCCAGCTGCGAATCGGGCCTTACCTATATCGACGGCGACAAGGGCGTGCTGCTCCACCGCGGCTACCCGATCGGCCAGCTCGCCGAACGGTCGAGCTTCATGGAAGTCGCCTACCTGCTCCTCAACGGCGAGCTGCCGTCGAAGGCCGAGCTCGACACGTTCAACAACACCATCACCCGCCACACGATGGTCCACGAGCAGCTCGCGACCTTCTTCCGCGGCTTCCGGCGCGACGCACACCCGATGGCGATCATGTGCGGCGTGGTCGGCGCGCTCAGCGCCTTCTACCACGATTCGACCGATATCGCCGATCCCGAGCAGCGCACGATCGCCAGCCACCGGCTGATCGCCAAGATGCCGACCCTGGTCGCGATGGCGTACAAATATTCGGTCGGCCAGCCGTTCCTCTACCCGCGCAACGACCTTTCCTACACCGCCAATTTCCTGCGCATGACCTTCGGCGTGCCTGCGGAGGAATATGAGGTCGATCCTGCGGTCGAAAAGGCGATGGACCGTATTTTCATCCTCCACGCCGACCATGAGCAGAACGCCTCGACTTCGACCGTGCGGCTCGCCGGCTCGTCGGGCGCCAATCCATTCGCGTGCATCGCGGCGGGCATCGCCTGCCTGTGGGGCCCGGCGCACGGCGGCGCCAACGAGGCGGCGCTCAATATGCTGCGCGAGATCGGCACGCCCGATCGCATCGCGCATTATATCGAGCGCGCCAAGGACAAGGACGATCCGTTCCGCCTGATGGGCTTCGGCCACCGCGTCTACAAGAATTACGACCCGCGCGCGACGGTGATGCAGCAGACCGTGCGCGAGGTGTTCAAGGCGATGAACGTCACCGATCCGGTGTTCGAGGTCGCGCTGCAGCTCGAGGAAATGGCGCTGAGCGACGATTATTTCATCGAGAAGAAGCTCTTCCCCAACGTCGATTTCTATTCGGGCGTGATCCTGTCGGCGATCGGCTTCCCGACCTCGATGTTCACCGCCTTGTTCGCGCTCGCCCGCACCGTCGGCTGGGTTGCGCAGTGGAACGAGATGATCTCCGACCCGCACCAGAAGATCGGCCGCCCGCGCCAGCTCTACACCGGCCCGACCGAGCGCGACTACGTGCCGATCGACAAACGCTGAAGCCATGCGCTGGCTCCGGCCGATCCTGCTCGTCATCGGCATCGTCGCGGTGCTGATGGGGCTGCTGTGGATCGGCCAGGGGCTGGGCTGGGTGCCGTGGCCGCGGTCGAGCTTCATGATCGGCCAGCCCGAATGGACGATCCGCGGCGCCGCGCTGGTGGTGATCGGCGCGATCCTGCTGCGGCGCGCGCGGCGGGGGTTGTAACGCGATGACCGGCCCCGACGAGACGCGCAACGTCGCGCTGCTGATCGATGCCGACAACGCCTCGCCGCACGCGCTCGACCCGGTGCTGACCGTGCTGGCCGAGCTCGGCACCGTCAATGTGCGGCGCATCTACGGCAACTGGCGCAAGCAGTCGCTGAAGACCTGGGCCGACCTCACGCTCAAGCACGGCATCGAGCCGCAGCAGCAGTTCGACCTCACCAAGGGGAAGAACGCGACCGACATGAAGATGACGATCGACGCGATGGACCTGCTGTTCCGCGGGCGCATCGACGGGTTCGGGATCATGTCGTCCGATTCGGATTTCATGCCGCTGGCGATGCGCATCCGGCAGGACGGCATCCCGGTCTATGGCTTCGGCACCGCCAAGACGCCCGAGGCGTTCAAACAGGCCTGCACGCGCTTCATTGATGTCACCGCGCTCGCGCCGAGCGGGGACAAGGATATCGCCTCCGCCCCGGCCCCCGCCGCGGCTGCCGAGCCCCGCGCACGGCCCGAGCGAGTCGATCCCGAGCTGATCCGGCTGCTGATCGACGCCTATAACGCCGCCAAGCGCGACGAGCGCGGATTCGTCAGCCTGTCCGAGCTCGGCCGCCGCGCCGGCAACCGCTCCAGCTTCGACGCGCGCAACTACGGCTTCGCGCGCCTGTCGGACCTGATCGAGGCGGTGCCCAATTTCCAGACCGAACGCCGCGACGGCGGCGCCACCTTCGTCAAGCGGGTGCGGTAGGACCCGTGCTCCTGCGAAAGCGGGAGCCCAGAGTCACAGACGTGCCGCTAGAAGCCCAGGGCCAGTGCTCCTGCGAAAGCAGGAGCCCAGAGTCGCGGGCGTTCCGCTAGAGCCCGTGGGCTCCTGCTTTCGCAGGAGCACCGCTCACCGTTCGTGCTGAGCTTGTCGAAGCACCGCACCTCCTCCGTTCGTGCTGAGCTTGTCGAAGCACGAGCTTCCGCTCGCCAAATCGCCTTTCGACAAGCTCGGGGCGAACGGTGATTGGATGGCCATCCCACTCAGGGCGAACGGCGGTTGGTGGCCGACTCCACTCATCGCAGCCCAGCCTCATCCGACGCCGAACGCGCGCTCAGCCGCGACGAACCGCGGGCGCGCTCGCTTTCTCCGCGCTGCGTCCAAGCTACCGTCCGCGCCGGACGGGCGATGGTCGCCCGCTCCCCGTAGTCCGTGAGTCGCAATGCCCACCACTCAACGTCTCGTCATCACCGGCCGCGTCCAGGGCGTCGGCTATCGCAACTGGACGATCGGCACCGCCCGCTCGCTCGGCATCACCGGCTGGGTCCGGAACTTGAACGACCGCGGCGTCGAGATCCTCGCCTCGGGCGAGGAGGACTCGCTCGCCGCACTGGTCGAGGCCTGCCGCTCCGGCCCCCGCCTCGCCCGCGTCGAGCATATCGACGTCACCCCCGCCGACGACGGCAGCTGGAAGGGCTTCAGCAAACGCTTTGCGGCCTGAGAGCGATCCGGGCCGCGCAATAGAAGCCGCCGCCTGACAAGGCGGAACAAAGCCCGTTCGCCCTGAGCTTGTCGAAGGGCGTTCAACCGCCGAACCCGCCCTTCGACAAGCTCAGGGCGAACGGGGTCATGTCACGCCTCACCGCCCTCTCCGCAATTGCGCCTCCCGGCCAACCGGCGATAAAGGGACATGCCCCTCGCCCTCCCCGCCCTCGCCCGCCCGCGCCGTCTCGCCGGGCTGCTCGCCGTCGCCATCCTCGCCGGCTGCCACCCGTCGCAGCACTGGAATTCGACCGACGTCACTGGATCGACTCCCGACCTCAACTTCACGATGACGCGCGCGGGCGACGGCAAGACGGTCACGGCGAAGGACTATCGCGGCAAGGTGGTGCTGCTCTATTTCGGCTACACTTATTGCCCCGACGTCTGCCCGCTGACGCTGGCGCACGTCGCGCAAGCGCTGCAGCCGGTGAAGGACGCCGCAAACGATGTCCGCGTCCTCTTCGTGACGGTCGATCCCGCGCGCGATGACCTCAAGACGCTCAAGGACTATGCCGCCAATTTCGGCCCCGAGTTCGTCGGCCTGCGCGGCACGCCCGACGAGCTGGCGACGCTCGCCAAGCGCTACCGCGTCGCTTATTCGGTGAAGCCTGACGCCGACCCCGCCAAATATGTCGTGACGCACAGCTCCGCGCTCTACGCCTTCGACCGGCAGGGCCACGCCCGCTTGCTGCTCACCAGCCTCTCCACCGACGCCCCCGACATCAAGGGCACCACGCAGGATATCCGCCAGCTCGTCGCCGAAAAGAATTGAGCGCCTTTCGTGCTCCTGCGGGCGCCCCTAGCGCCCCGTCCAGCTCGAGCTGGAAATCCCCCCGCCGCCTCCGCCGCCGTTCCGCTCCTCGTCGATCCGCATCAGGTTGAGCGCGATCAGCATCCCGATCACGCTCATCATCGCCGGCGGGATCCACACGATCAGCCCGCCGATCCGCTGGTCCGACAGCGCATCGACCGTCGGATAGAGCCGCCCGCACCAGGCATAGAAGCGGTAGATGTCATGGTCGGCGAAGGCGATCGCCGCTCCGATCGCGATCTGCGGCGGGACGATTACCACGTTCATGAAGATGCGCGCGGCGAACGAATTGTGCGCCGCTTCCCTCGGCCGCGGATCGAGCGCCACGCTCCAGAACAGCACGCCGTCGACGACCATCGACCAGTTCATCACCGCATAGAGCCGCGGATCGATCATCGCTACGAAATGGACCGGCGGAAACAACCACAAAGCGATCAGCCCGACGAACACCACGCAAGCGACGTCGGGCCGCTGGAAGAAGCGCAGCCCCGCATCGAACGCGCGGTGCGCGACGACTCGCTTCAGCCAGTCGGGCGCGCCCGCCGCGAGCACCGGCCACGGCCACGCCGCGGCGATCAGGAACGGCCCCAGATGGTGCATCGTCACATGCTGAATGCGGTTGTAGAAGAACATGTGCTGCGCGAGATATTCGAAGCGCGTCTGGATCACCGCCCAGACCGCCGCCATCCCGATCAGGAACAGCGCGATCCGCCAGGGCGCCGTCGCGACTCGCCTGAGGCCGCGCGCATAGCTCCACAGCATCAGCGCATAGCCGCCGTACCACAGCCAGGAAAAATCCCACGGCGCCCAGAACGGCACCCATGAGGCGTGGAACCGGCACAGCCACCACAGCAGCGCCCCCGCCGCCGCGATGGCGCCGGCATCGCGCCAGCCGCGCGTCTCGCCGGCGCGACCGATGCCGAGCGGCTCGCCGCCGGCCAGATGGCGCGATTCGCCGCTCGTCATCGCGCCATCATCGGCGCACGCTCCCGAAAAGGAAAGCGCACGCCCGGCTTTGAAGGCGATGCTTGCGCGTCATCGATTTTCCCAATCTTCTTGAGCGAGCTTAATCGTTTTTCCCGATCCAAATTCGCCCCTAGCCTCCGACACCACCCGCGCAATGACGCAAGGAGAGGACTCATGGACGCACAGACCGGTGACCCGCTCGGCTGCCCGATGAAGCAGCCGGCCGCGCTACGATCGCTGTTGGGACGCACCAACCGCGACTGGTGGCCCAACCAGCTGTCGCTCGACATCCTCCACCAGCACGGCCGTTCGGGCAGTCCGATGGGCGACGGCTTCGACTATGCGAAGGCCTTCGAGGCGCTCGACTATGCCGGCGTCAAGCGCGACCTCCACGCGCTGATGACCGATAGCCAGCCGTGGTGGCCCGCCGATTACGGCCATTACGGTCCGTTCTTCATTCGCATGGCGTGGCACAGCGCGGGCACCTACCGCACCGGTGACGGGCGCGGCGGCGCCTCGTCGGGCAACCAGCGGTTCGCCCCGCTCAATTCGTGGCCCGACAACGCCAATCTCGACAAGGCGCGCCGCCTGCTCTGGCCGATCAAGCAGAAATACGGCCGCAACCTGTCCTGGGCCGACCTCCTGATCCTCGCCGGCAACGTCGCGATCGAATCGATGGGCGGCCCGGTGTTCGGCTTCGGCGGAGGGCGCGAGGACATTTTCGAGCCCGAAAAGGACGTCTATTGGGGTACCGAGGAGGAATGGCTCGGCCAAACGCGCATTGATCCCGACCAGGAGATGGTGCTCGAAAATCCGCTCGCGGCGATCCAGATGGGCCTCATCTACGTCAATCCCGAGGGGCCGGGTGGCGAGCCCGATCCGCTCGGCTCGGCGCGCGACATCCGTGAGACCTTCGCGCGCATGGCGATGAACGACGAGGAGACGCTCGCGCTCACCGCCGGCGGCCATACCTTCGGCAAGACCCACGGCGCTGGCGACGCGTCGCTGGTCGGCGCCGAACCAGAGGGCGCCGATATCGCGCAGCAGGGCCTCGGCTGGCAGAGCGGCCATGAAAGCGGGATCGGCGACCATACGATCACCAGCGGGCTCGAGGGCTCGTGGACCCCCAACCCGACCCAGTGGGACGACGGCTATTTCCACATGCTGCTCGACTATGACTATGAGCTGGTGAAGAGCCCCGCCGGCGCCTGGCAGTGGCAGCCGAAGGACGTTGCCCCCGAGGATCTGGCGCCCGGCGCGCACAGCCCCGACCGCCGCGTGCCGACGATGATGACCACCGCCGACATGGCGATGAAGGCCGACCCCGACTATCGCAGGATCGCCGAGCGGTTCCGCAACGACCATGCCGCGTTCGCCGATGCCTGGGCGCGCGCCTGGTTCAAGCTGACGCACCGCGACATGGGCCCCAAGGCGCGCTACCTCGGCCCCGAAGTGCCGTCGGAAGACCTGATCTGGCAGGACCCGGTCCCGCCGGTCGATCACCCGCTGGTCGATGAGGCCGACGTCGCGGACCTCAAGCGGCGCATCCTCGCCTCGGGCCTGACGGTCGCCGAGCTAGTGCAGACCGCCTGGGCCTCGGCCTCGACCTATCGCGATTCGGACAAGCGGGGCGGCGCCAACGGCGCGCGCATCCGCCTCGCCCCGCAAAAGGACTGGGAGGTCAACCAGCCCGGGCAGCTCGCGCGCGTGCTCGCGGTGCTGGAGGGGATCAAGGCCGACTTCGACTCGAACGCGCCCGACGGCAAGAAGGTCAGCCTCGCCGACCTCATCGTGCTCGGCGGTTCGGCGGGACTCGAGAAGGCCGCCAGGGACGCCGGCCGCGACATCGCCGTGCCCTTCGTCCCCGGCCGGACCGACGCCTCGGCCGAGCAGACCGACGCCGACAGCTTCGCTCCGCTCGAGCCCAGGGCCGACGGCTTCCGCAACTACCTCCAGGTCCGCTTCAGCGTGCCGACCGAGGAGCTGCTGGTCGACCGTGCCCAGTTGCTCGGCCTCACCGCGCCCGAGATGACCGTGCTGGTCGGCGGTCTGCGCGTGCTCGGCGCGAACCATGGAGGTTCGCAGCACGGCGTCTTCACCGACCGGCCGGGAACGCTCACCAACGACTTTTTCGTGCATTTGCTCGACATGGGCACGGCGTGGAAGGAGGTCGACGACGATGCCGACGAGGTCTTCGCCGGCACCGACCGCAGGAGCGACCAGCGGAAATGGACCGCGACGCGCACCGACCTCGCATTCGGCTCGAATGCGCAGCTTCGCGCGATCTGCGAAGTCTATGCCGCCGGTGATGCCGGCGACAAATTCGCGCGCGATTTCGTCGCCGCCTGGACCAAGGTGATGAACGCCGACCGCTTCGACCTCGCCCGGGCGCAGCGCGCGGCCTGACGCCGGGCGCACTTCCTGCGGAAGCGAGCCGCTTGCACAACTCCCCGTCACCCCGGACTTGGAGCATCGAGCGCGAACGACGCGCACCGTTCTCCCGCGAAAGCGGGAGTCCAGAGTAACTCGCGCCACGCCCTGCCCCCCCGACCCCCCGCCTTCGCAGGAAAACCGGCTGCTCCAGGTTCACACAACGCGCTCAACCGATCGCTCGCGCCAGCCCAAGCCGTTCGCGCCACCTCAACACGTTCGCGCTATCCCAACCCGTTCGTGCTGAGCTTGTCGAAGCACCGCCCTTCCCTCCACTCGGAACGGAACACGCCCGCCGACCACCGCGCGCCGTCACCTCGACCTCCCGAGCCCGAACCGAAGCATCGCACCAGCCGCTTGCTTTCCGCTTGCGAACGCCCGCCGCCGCCCCGATACCGATCCACCGGACAGGGAGAACCCGCGCAATGGCGTATTCCTGGCGGAAGAAAGTCGCGCTCGCGACGCTGCTGTCATGCTCCGTCACGCTCGCAAGCGCCGGGCTGCGTCCCCAGGACGAAGGCGATGTCGTCGTCACTGGCAAGCGGCCGCATCTCGATGCCGGGCTGTGGCACTTCACGCTCTGGCCGTCGCACGGCGTAAGCGAAGGCGAGGGCCTCTCGCGCAGGCAAATCGTCACCCGCGGGCATCAATGGGACTCCTGCGTCACCGATTCCGGATTCGAAGCGACGCTGATGCGCTTCCTCGGCGCCGGGCCCGATGGCGATGCGGGCAACACCTGCTCGAGGATGCGTGCCCATGTCGCCAGGGGCAAGCTCAATGCGAGTGTGACATGCACCTTCCATCCTCCCGGCACGATGGCGCGGCTGGACATGACCCAGCGCTATTACGGAAAGCTGAGCCCGGCCAAACTCGACCTTTCGACGACGACGGTCTTCGAACAGAATGGCGAACGGACCGGCGACCTCACCGGCAAGCTGACCGCCGAGCGGGTGGGAGAATGCCCCTCCTCCACGCCTCCGGCCAGCGGGCCCGCTATCGCGCCCCTCACCATAAAGCTCATTCCGCCGCCCGAACCGCCCCGCACCGACCCAGCGCCGGAACCGGCAATCCAGCCGCCCCCTCCTCCCGTCGGCCCGAAGCCGGCGTCGCAGCCCGATGCCCGGTCGCCCGACGACATCGTCGTCGTCGCCCGAAAGCTTAGAAAAATCCGCCTCCACTTTGCCAGCGACGGCCGGCACTTTTCATGGTGCCACGCCGATATCTCGAGCGGTGACCCGCGCCTCGACCGCATCGGCTGCGCCATCGTGCGATCGTGCGTCGAACAGGGCTATGACGATCAGGATTCAGCGTTGCAATGCTTCGACCGCAAGGTCGCGACGCTCGACGAGCCCGCTCCCTGAGGCCTTCCGTCCCGCCGGCCGCCTGCGCGCCGCCGCCACCAAGCCACGGAAGTCGAAACCTTTCCTGCCGGACGCGCGTTCCCGACTGGAGTTAACAAGAAAGAAGGGATCGCACATGGGCGTATTCAAACTGGGCGCGGCTGGCGCACTTGCCGTTTCGATGGCGGTCGCGAGCAGCGCGATGGCGGCGCAGCCCGCTCGTTCGGCGGCGGCGCTTCCCGCCGGGCAGGCGGTGACGGCCGGCAATTTCCGAACGGCGACGCCGCTCAGGCACGCAAGCGACCAGTCGGACAGCGGCTCGCCGGTGATCGGCTATGTGCTGGCCGCGGTGGTCGGCGCCGGCATCATCGCAGCCACGATCGAAGGCACCAGCGACGATTCCAGCACGCCTCCCTCCAGCCCCGGCTGAGCCCGGCTCGCCGACGTGACGGCCCCGCCGGCGCGACCGTCGCCGGCGGGGCTTCTCGTGAGGCGCCTCGGCAGCCGCATGGGCTGGCCCGGTCCGCGTCACTCCTCCCCCATCCTCAGCGCCGCGATGAACGCTTCCTGCGGGATGCTCACGCTGCCGTATTCCCGCATCCGCTTCTTGCCTTCCTTCTGCTTTTCCAGCAGCTTGCGTTTGCGTGTTGCGTCGCCGCCATAGCATTTGGCGGTCACGTCCTTGCGCAGCGCCGCGATCGTCTCGCGGGCGATCACCTTGCCGCCGATCGCCGCCTGGATCGGGATCTTGAACAGGTGGCGCGGGATCAGATCCTTGAGGCGCTCGCACATCCCGCGCCCGCGCGCCTCGGCGGTCGAGCGGTGGACGATCATGCTCAGCGCATCGACCGGCTCGCCGTTGACCAGGATCGACATCTTGACGAGGTCGCCCTCGCGATAGCCGATCTGGTGATAGTCGAAGCTGGCATAGCCGCGCGAGATGCTCTTCAGCCGATCGTAGAAATCGAACACCACTTCGTTGAGCGGCAGTTCATAGGTCACCTGCGCGCGCCCCGCGATATAGGTCAGGTTCTTCTGGATGCCGCGCCGGTCCTGGCACAGCTTGAGGATGCTGCCGAGATATTCGTCGGGGCAATAGATCACCGCCTCGATCCACGGCTCGGCGATCGACTCGATCTTGTTGGGATCGGGCATGTCGGCCGGGTTGTGCAGCTCGATATGCCCGCCGCCATGCGTCAGCTCGATCTGATAGACGACGCTCGGCGCGGTGGTGATGATGTCGAGATCATATTCGCGCGTCAGCCGCTCCTGGATGATCTCGAGGTGGAGCAGTCCCAGGAACCCGCAGCGGAAGCCGAAGCCCAATGCGGCCGAGGTCTCCATCTCGAAGCTGAACGACGCGTCGTTGAGCCGCAGCTTCGAGATGCTCTCGCGCAATTTCTCGAAATCGGCGGCATCGACCGGGAAGAGCCCGCAGAACACCACCGGCTGCACTTCCTTGAAGCCCGGCAGCGGCGCGTCGGTCGGCCGCTTGGCGTCGGTAATCGTGTCGCCGACCGCGGTCTGCGCGACTTCCTTGATCTGCGCGGTGATAAAGCCGATCTCGCCGGCGGAAAGCTCGCCGAGCTGCTCGATCTTGGGCCGGAAGCAGCCGACGCGGTCGATCAGATGGGTCGTTCCCGCCTGCATGAACTTGACCTGCTGGCCCTTCCTGAGCGTCCCCTCGACGACACGCACGAGAATGACGACGCCGAGATACGGATCGTACCAGCTGTCGACCAGCATCGCCTTGAGCGGCGCGGCGCGGTCCCCCTTGGGCGCGGGGATGCGCTTGACGATCGCTTCGAGCACGTCCTCGATCCCGATCCCTGACTTGGCGCTGGTCAGCGCTGCATCCGAGGCGTCGAGCCCGATGATATCCTCGATCTCGGCCTTGACCTTGTCGACGTCGGCGGCGGGCAAGTCGATCTTGTTGATGACGGGCACGATCTCATGGTCATGCTCGATCGACTGGTAGACGTTGGCCAGCGTCTGCGCCTCGACCCCCTGCGCGGCATCGACCACCAGTAGCGCCCCCTCGCACGCCGCAAGGCTGCGCGACACCTCATAGGCGAAGTCGACGTGCCCCGGCGTATCCATCAGGTTGAGCTCGTACGTCTCCCCGTCGGCCGCGGTATAGTTCAACCGCACCGTTTGCGCCTTGATGGTGATCCCGCGCTCCTTCTCGATTTCCATCGTGTCGAGCACCTGCGCCGACATCTCGCGCTCCGAAAGCCCGCCGGTGACCTGGATCAGCCGGTCAGCCAGCGTCGACTTGCCATGGTCGATATGCGCTATGATACTGAAGTTACGTATTTTTTGGAGCGAGGCCACGAGCGTCTCTGATGCTGTCGGGAACGGGTTGCGGCCACATAGCAGGACGCCGGCGCGGAACAAAGTGTCGCGCGCATGGCGCTTCGATCCAATTTCTCGCCCGCAATCAGGAGTAGAATCGGCGCTGCCCGAACAGGTGGGAACCGACCATGGACACGCCACGCATCATCGCGTCGTCGGCACTCGTGCTGGCGATGCTCGGCACGACCGGAACGGCACGCGCGCAGGACCGCCCGTCCGGCGTTCAGCGCACTCAGCAGCAGATGGTGAACGACGTGCCGCATTGCACCCGCAAGCTCGGCACGGTCTCGATCGTCGACGGCGACGATCCGTCGGGCTGGACGCAATACAACCTTGCTCCGCCGCAGAAGCTGCTCAAGGTGATCGTGCAGCGGTCGGGCTGCTTCAACCTCGTCGATCGCGGCAGCGGGTTGCAGGCCGCCGAGCGCGAGCGCGACATCGGCGGCAACCTCGGCCTGCAGCGCGGATCGAACGTCGGTCAGGGACAGATCAAGGCGGCCGACTACGTCCTCGTCGCCGAGGTGCAGGGCGCGAACTCCAACGCCAGCGGCAGCGCGGTCGGCGCCGGGATCGGCGGCCTCATCAACCACCGCTTCGGCGGGCTGGTCGGCGGCATCCGCAGCAAGAAGATGGAGGCGAACACGGTGCTGTCGCTGACCAACGTGCGCACCACCGAGACGATCGCGACCGAAGACGGCTACGCCGCCAAGAACAGCCTGTCGTTCGCCGGAGGCGGCGGCCTCGGCTTCTTCGGCGGGGCGCTGGGAACGGTCGGCGGCGGCTACGACAATACCGACATCGGCCGCATCGTCACGCTGTCGTTCATCCAGGCCTATTCGAAGATGGTGACCGATCTCGGGCTGGTCACGCCCGGCGATGCGGGGACGGCGCAAGCGGCGCCGGCGCGGACCTTCACCGCGATCGGGCCGGTCCAGATGCACCGCAGCGCCGCTGCGGGCGGAGCGGTGGTCCGCACGCTGCCGACCGGCGCGATCGTCTACCCCACCGGCAAGAAGGATGGCCTGTGGTGGGAAGTCGCCGACGAGAACGACAATGTCGGCTGGGTGCTCAACACCCGCCTCGCGCCATCGCAATAGCTATCCGGCGCGCTCCGCCGCATCGATCGCCGCCAGCGCGCTGGCCAGCCGCGCATCCCCTTCTCCGCCCACCATCGCCCAGCGCACTCCGCGCCAGTCGAGGATCGCCCTCGACAGGTCAAAGAACTTCTGCCGCTCGGCCGCCGTGCCGAACATGCGCGTGCCGTCGGCGATCCAGGGCAAATCGATGTCGAACAGCAGGTAGAGGTCGGCGGTGCCCGTCCAGGCGTCGAACCACGGGTCATGCCGGCCGTAGAGCATCTCCGCCCAGACGCAGGTCATCAGCGGATCGGTGTCGAGGATCACCGGCAATCGCCCGGTCGCGACCGCCGCGCGCGTTTCTGCATCATGGGCTTTGGCGATGGCGACGAGATCTTCCATCGTCCAGCCGGTGCCGAACCGCTCGGTATAGGTCCGTCCGTATTCGGCGACGCTTGCCGAGCCGAAATGCCGCGCGAGCCGGGGAGCGAGCGTCGATTTCCCGGTGCTCTCCGGTCCGTGGAGACAAATGGTTTTCAGTATCATGCCACCGCCGGCCCCGCCGCGCGCCGCGTGTTGCGCCAGTCGATCAGCCCCCAGGTCGCCAGAGCCAGGAACACCGCGTAGAGCACCATCGTCAGCCACAGCCCCTTCGCCGCATACAGGCCGATCGAGACCGCATCCACGCCGATCCACAGCACCCAATTCTCCAGCCAGCGCTTCGCCAGCATGATCTGCGCTGCGACGCTGACGATCGCCACACCGGCGTCCCACCACGGGTAGGAGGCGTCGGTGAAGCGGTGCATCAGCCAACCCCACCCAGCGATTCCGGCAGCGCACGCCGCCGCCCAGCCGAACCGCGCACCGCCGCTCATCAGCTCGACACGAATGTCGCCCTCGCGCGCTTCGGCCCGCCGCCATTGCCACCAGCCGTAGAGGTTGACCGCGAAGAAGAAGACCTGGAGCAGCGCGTCGCTGTAGAGCTTCGCCGCGAAGAAGACGCGCGCATAGAGCGCCACCATCGCCAGCGCGAACGGATAGTTCCAGATGCTGCGCTTCACGAGCAGCACGATGTTGATCACGCCCAACACGAAGGCGACGGTCTCGATCGGCGACATGGGTTCGCGCTTTAGCCGCGCTTGCCCTTCCCCGCCAACCGGCTAGGGTCGCGGCAAATCGACGGGGAGCGGACGATGCGGCATGTGGCGATAATCGGATCGGGACCCGCCGGTTATTACACCGCGGAGGCGTGCCAGAAGACGTTCGGCGACGCGGTGCGCATCGACATCATCGACCGTCTCCCCGTGCCGTTCGGGCTGATCCGCTCCGGCGTCGCGCCCGATCACCAGTCGATCAAGCACGTCTCGCGCCGTTACGAGGCGGTGGCGCTGACCGACAATGTCCGCTTCATTGGCAACGTCACGCTGGGAGAGCAGGTTTCGATCGAGGAACTTATGCGCCTTTATGACGCGGTGATCCTCGCCACCGGCGCGCCGGCCGACCGGCCGCTCGACATCCCCGGTGCCGACCTGCCGGGCGTTGTCGGCTCGGCGGCGTTCGTCGGCTGGTACAACGGCCATCCCGACCACGAGGCGCTGGCGCCCGTGCTCGACGGCCCCGGCGCGGTGGTGATCGGCAACGGCAATGTCGCCCTCGACGTCGCGCGTATTCTCGCCAAGACCGAGGCCGAGTTCGCAGGCTCCGACATCGTCGGCCATGCGCTCGACCGGCTTCGCGGCCACGCGATCAACCGCGTCACCATCCTCGGCCGTCGCGGGCCGCACCAGATCGCGATGACGCCGAAGGAACTGGGCGAGCTCGGCCATCTTGAACGTGCGGCGCCGCGGGTCGATGCGGCGGACTTGCCGGCTATCGAGGCCGATGCGGCGCTCGACCCGGGCCAGCGCAAGTCGGTCGCGCTGCTCCGTGCCTTCGCCGAAAGCGGCGGCGACAAGCCGATCGAAATCGTGTTCGATTTCTTTGCGCGGCCGGTCGCGATCGAAGGCGACGGCCGCGCCGAGCGGGTCATCGTCGAACGCACGAGCCTCGACACCGAAGGCCGCGCGGCCGGCACCGGCGAAACCTATGCGGTGCCCGCCGGGCTGGTGGTGAGCTGCATCGGCTACCGTACCCCGCCGATCGCCGGCGTCCCCTATGACGCGCGAGCCGGCCGCTTCGCGAATGAGGACGGCCGAATCGCGCCGGGGCTCTATGCGGTCGGCTGGGCGCGGCGCGGCCCGACCGGCACGATCGGCACCAACCGCCCTGACGGCTTCCTGATCGCCGAGCACCTCGCCGAGGATCTCGCACCCGACAGCGGCAAGGCCGGCCGCGCCGGACTCGACGCACTGCTCGCGAAACGCGGGGCCGACGTCGTCACCTTCCGCGACTGGCAGCAGATCGACAAGGCGGAGGTCGAACGCGCGCGAACCGGCGCCCCGCGCGAGAAATTCACCTCGATCGACACGCTGCTCGGCGCCCGCGCAGGAAGTTAAGCGGCCGCACGCGACACCGCTTGCGCCGATCCCCGCCGCTGGTTATAGGCGCGCCTCCAGCGAGACGGTCCGCCCCTTTGCGGGACACACGCGGCCGAACTCCGTCGGGGAGTAGCTCAGCCTGGTAGAGCACTGCCTTCGGGAGGCAGGGGCCGGAGGTTCGAATCCTCTCTCCCCGACCACGTACCTGCGATTCAGCCGCGGCCGGACCCGGCTCAGGCCGCCAGCGCCTCGCCGGTGACGGCCTGGAGGTAGTCGCGATGCGCAGGCAGCGTCTGCACGGCGCGCGCGATCAACTCGCGTCCGCGCGCGAAGTGCTGCGCGACCGCATCGCGCGGCAGCGCATCGGCGAGCGGATCGTAGCCGTCCGGGACCAGCCCCATACCAAGCAGGATGGCGAGCCAGCTCGGCTCGCCGAACGAGCCCGGATCGGTGACGACCTGTCCGCTCCTTCGAAATAGCTCGATGCGATGCGCCAGCTCGTCGGGAATCGGAATCTCCCGCATGTGGCGCCAGAACGGCTCCTCGCGTGCCGAGAGCCGGTAATGAAGAATCACGAAATCGCGCAGCCGGTCGAGCTGCTCACCCATCCTGCGATTGAAAGCGGCGGAAAGATCGGGGCGGCAGCCGTCTTGCGGGAAAAGCTCGATCAGCAGCCCGGTCGCGCTTTCGATCAAATGGAGTCCGGTCGATTCGAGCGGTTCGATAAAGGCAGCCGAAAGGCCGATCGCGACGCAATTGCGCCGCCAGGCGTCCTGCCGCCGACCGGTGCGGAAACGGATCAGCCGCGGCTCGGCGGCGGCGGGTTCCTCCAACGCCGCTTCGAGGTCGGCGAGCGCCGCCTGCTCGTCCAGGAAGGCGCTGGCGAAGACATGCCCGTTTCCGATCCGCTGCCGCAGCGGAATCCGCCAGCGCCACCCCGCCGCCATCGCGGTTGCGCGCGTGACCGGCGGCCAGCGCCCCGGATGGACAGTGGGCACTGCCCAGGCACGGTCGCACGGCAGCCAACGGCTCCAGTCGTCGAAGGGAGCGCCCAGCGCCTCGCCGATCAGCAGCGCGCGAAACCCGGTGCAGTCGACGAACAGGTCGGCTGCGATCGGATCCCCCTCGGCGGTGCGCAGCGCGGCGATGTCGCCATTTTCGGCCAGTTCGACACCCACGATACGCCGATCGAGGCGTTCGACGCCGCGCGCCTCGGCGAGCTCGCGCAGATAGACGGCGTAGAGCGCGGCATCGAAATGATAACCGTAGGAGTAACGCGACAGCACCGAGCCCTCCTCCGGCCGGGGCGGAGCGAAACGCTCCTCACGCGCCGCGACGCAGGCCGCCGACCAGGCATCGATCGCGCCGGCGGCGACAGGCAGGCCCAGGCGCACCATCTGGTGATGCGACGGCCGGCCCTCGATCGGGGGACCGTAATCACCGAACCCATGGATGAAACGCTCGCCCGGACGGGACCAGTCGCAAAAGTCGATCCCGAGCTTGAACGTGGCGCCGGTGCGGCGCACGAACTCGCGCTCATCGATGCCGAGCGCCCGGTTGAAGAACCGGATCGTCGGCAAGGTCGCCTCGCCTACTCCGATCGGTGCGACGTCGGAGGATTCGACCAGCGTAACACGCCAGGCAGCCGGCAAGCGGGTGGCGAGCGCCAGTGCGGTCATCCATCCCGCCGCTCCGCCGCCGGCGATCACGACGCGTTTCGAGTGCGGTGCCTGTGCGGGCATCTTCAGCCTTTCTTCCCGGCTAGTCGATCGTCAGGACGTTGCGGAGCCTGATGTCCGCAGAAGACGCGCCGATCATCAGCTCGATTCGCTCGGGTTCGACGACGAAATGCTGCTTGTCGGTATTCCAATAGGCGAGCTGCGACGCGTTCAGCGGGATCTGCACCGTCCTGGTTTCGCCGGGCGCCAGATGGACCCGACGGAATCCTTCCAGTTCCAACGGCGGCCGCGCGACTTTCGACCCCAGGTGGCGGACATACAGCTGCGGCACGGCGTCGCCGGCGACTGTCCCTGTATTCGTCACGTCGACGCGGATCATCGCCGTGCCGTCGCGCGCAAGCCGTGGCCGATCCACCCGAAGCCCGGAATAGCGGAAGGTCGTATAGCTCAGCCCGAAGCCGAACGGATAGAGCGGCTTTCCCTTGAAATACATATAGGTCCGCCCGTGGCGGATGTCGTAGTCCATCATCGGCGGCAACTGGCGCATCGAAGCAGGCCAGGTCACGACAGTATGGCCGCCGGGGTTGTATTCCCCGAACAGCACCTGCGCGAGCGCCCAGCCTTCGTCCTGCGAGGCATGAGTCATATGCACGATCGCCGGCACGTGCCTTTGCGCCCAGGTGATCGTGTAGGGAAAGCTCGACACCAGCACCATGATCGTGCGGGGATTGGCCGCCTCGACCTTCCGGAGCAGCCGTTCCTCGGCGAGATCGAGCGTGACGCGGTCGCGCCCCTCGCGCCCGTCCCCGGGGTCCGCGCAGGGCTTCGTCCCGTCGTCGGTCCAGTCGTGCGCCATGTTCGTGCCGCAGGTCGGATCGTTGCCGACGACCACGACCGCCACGTCCGACGCCCGCGCGGCAGCAACGGCAGCACCGGCCGTATCGTCGGCGGCGTAATTCACCTTCACGTCGGGCCCGACGGCATCACGGATGCCCTGCACCGGCGTGACGGCATAAGGCGGATGGCCGCCGTACCAGTCCCAATGCACGCTATCGGCAAGCGGGCCGATCACCGCCACCGAGTTCAACGACTTGCGGTCGAGCGGCAGGGCGCGGTGCGCATTCTTGAGCAGCACGATCGATTCGAGCGCGAGGGCTTTCGAAACGTCGCGATCGTGCGCACCGTCCCAGGGCGGCGGGCCGTCGCCGACCTTCGCATAAGGCACGCGATCCGGCGGATCGAGCAGCCCCAGCTTCAGCGTGATGCGGAATTTCCGCCGCAGCGCCTCGTCGAGATCGGCTGTAGTCACGGAACCATCGTTCACCGCCTGGTGCAGCTCATCCTTGTACGTGTCGAGGAACTGGTTGATCCCGGCCTTGAGAGCGGCGGCGACCGCTTCCTTCTGGGTGGTAAACCGCTTGTGCGCGGTGACGAGCAGCTTGATTGCGCCGCCGTCGCTCGACACCACGTCGACGCCCCATTTGCCGATCACGACGTTTCGCAGCACGGGGTTGATCGCCATCGGCGTGCCGTTCCACGCATTGTACGAAGCCATGACGCCACGGGCGCCCGCGTCCTGGAAAGCCATACGGAATGGAACCGAATAATATTCCCAGAACAGGCGCTCGTCGAAATTGGAGCTCGACGAGGTCCGCTTGTCCTCGTTCGAATTGGCGAGGAAATGCTTGAGCAGCGGCGCGGCCTGCCAATAGGTCGGATCGTCGCCCTCGATCCCGCGGGCGAACGCGGTCGCCATGGTGCCGTTGAAGAACGGGTCCTCACCATAGACTTCCTCGCTGCGTCCCCAGCGCGGATCGCGCGCGAGGTCGGCCTGCGGCCCCCACAGCATCAGGATCGTGCGGCCGTAGCGGGGGTTCTGCGAAATGTAGCGCGCCTCGTGCCCCTCCACCCAGCCGGCCTTGCGAACGAGTTCGGGGTCCCAACTCGCGCCCATCCCCGGCGGCTGCGGGAATTGGGTGGTCGGGATCGGTGACAGCTCCCGCTTTCCGCCGCCACGCTGGACGACGCCATGAATGCCCTCGGACGCGCCGAAGCCGGGGACGCCGAGGCGAGCGACGCTTGAATCCGTGCCGAGCGCGTCGATCTTTTCATCGACGGTCATGCGCGACAGCAGGTCGTCGATCCGTTGCGCCGGAGGCAGAGCCGGATCACGAAACGGCAGCGTCGTGACCGGAGCCGCTCCGGCCGCCGTCAGCAGCGCCCCGATCAAGATCGCGACTCGCCGCCCGGTGACAGCTCCTTTCATAGCCCCTCCCCTTATGGTGTGACGACCCGCAGCTGCAGAAATTGCGACCGTTTTCATACCCATCGGCGCCGACCCGCCGCGCGCGGATCGCGAATTTCTTCAGAGACGATATCGTTCTCATCACCCTATCCGGTTGAGCGGGGATTCCCAAATTTCCCTGCTGAGCCGCAAGAATGCCTTCGCGAAAATTCCCTGTAACAATTTGAATTATATGTTTAAATTTTTAGACTTATGACCGATAACAACAATCCGAATTGTCCTACAAAAACTTCTTGAGTCCCATTTTGCACCGTGATAGCAACCCGACTCAGGTCGTCCGAAAGATCATCTGCGGCGTGTTGTGATAGCGCTACCAGAAAGATGGCAGGCGATCGGTTCCGAGCGCTTGGAGCGCTTATTCAAGGGGAGACAGAATGAACGTTCACCATATCGACCGGCGTCTCGCCCATGCGCGCCGACTTGCGCGGCTGGGGCTTGGCGCATCGGCATTGGCGCTCGTCGTCGGCGGAACCGCGACGGCTGCTCACGCCCAAACCTCCGATACCGCGGTCGCGACCGATTCGGACACGCAGGCGCGGCAGACCTCCGACAAGTCCACGACGGCCGACATCGTCGTGACCGGCCAGCGCGCGTCGATCAACAACGCCATCCAGATCAAGCGGAACGCGAACGAAATCGTCGATTCGATCACTGCGGACGATATCGGGAAGCTGCCCGACCGCAGCGTCACTGAAACGCTGCAGCGCGTCACCGGCGTGACGATCGACCACTTCATCGCGCGGAACGACCCCGACCATTATTCGGTCGAAGGCTCCGGCGTGAATATCCGCGGCCTCACCTATGTCCGGTCCGAGCTCAACGGGCGCGACGCGTTCAGCGCCAACGGCGGCCGCACGCTGAGCTTCGAGGACGTCCCGCCCGAGCTGCTCGCCGGCGTCGATGTCTACAAGAACCCGACCGCCGACCATATCGAAGGCGGCATCGGCGGCCTGGTCAACCTGCGCACCCGGATGCCGTTCGATTCGCCCGGCCAGGTGCTCAGCCTCTCCTATTCGGGCTCGCTCGGCGACCTCCGCAACCAGCTCGAACCGTCGTTCTCCGGCCTGTATTCGAACCGCTGGCAAACGCCGATCGGCGAGGTCGGCGTCCTGGTCGACGCGGCCTTCTCACGCAGCGCGACGCGCACCGATGCGGTCCAGGTCGAGCCTTATTACCCCCGCACCGATCTCGTCCCCGGCCAGACCGTCTATATCCCCAAGGGCGTCGACTGGCGCCAGCTCGATTTCACGCGGCGACGGTTCGGTCTCTACGGCGCGCTCCAGTGGAAACCCGCCGACAACCTCGATTTCGAAACGACCTATTTCCAGTCGAGCTACAAGTTCCACTGGGACGAACATGCGATCTTCACGGCGACCAACGCCTACAACATCGTCCCGGCGCCCGGCACCGAGTTCACCTATGACGACAAGGGCGCGTTCCTGAGCGGCGTCGAGACCGATCCCAACCCGGCCGACGGCGGCGGGATGCCGTTCAACGACGACGTGCGCAGCGCCGACCAGAAGGCGGTCACGACGGAAATCGCCGGCTCGCTGACGTGGCGGCCGACCGACCGCCTGACGGTGACGGCGGACGTGCAGCACGTTCATGCGACCAACACCGGATTGGATTCCACCGTGGCGACCGGGGTGATCCTGCCGAGCGAGAAGATCGATTTGTCGCATGGCCTGCCCAGCGTCGAGGTCGATCCGGCCTATCTCGCCGACACGTCCAATTATTACTGGGCGTTCACCATGGACGAGCGCCAGCACAACGTCGCCAACGAATGGGCGTATCGCGGCGACGTGTCCTATGACCTCGATACCGGCGGTCTGTTGAAGAAGCTCAGCGTCGGCGCGCGGATGACCAACCTCCACGCCAACAACAAGGGCTCGCCCTACAACTGGCAGGCGGTCAGTCAGACGTGGCAGCTCGGCTGGCTGCTTCCGCGCCTCGCCTATCTTTCGGAGTTTCCGCTCGCCAGCCAGCAGTTCCAGTTCGGCAGCAACTTCTATCACGGCGGCGCCAACGTTCCGCTCACCGTCGTCTTCCCGGCGACGTCGCAAGCGACCGGCTATCCCGACAGCTATTTCGCGCTGCACGACATCACCACGCAATTGTGCGAGGAGCTGAACGGCGTCGGATCTACGACGTGCCCGGCCTTCAACTTGACTGCCTATGGCGACGCGCAGACCAATATCCAGCGCGAGAAGACTTACGCGCTCTACGGAATGCTCGATTTCAGTCTCGCCGATTCGGGCGTTCCGTTGAGCGGCAACCTCGGCCTGCGCTGGTCGAAGACCGACAGCGCCGCCAGCGGCTTCATCGTCGAGCCCAGCCAGATCGGCGGCGCGCCGCCCGGAGGCCCGGTGTTCAACGGCGCGAGCTCGCCGATCGTCGCCAAGAACCACTATGATTACCTGCTGCCGAGCCTCGATCTGCTCTACAGGATCACGCCGAAGCTCCAGGCGCGCTTGGCGGTCGGACGGGCGATGGCGCGGCCGGACTTCAGCACGCTTCAGGCGTTCACCCAATTGTCGGCTTCGTATAGCACCACGACGGGCTACAATTTCGACTCCAACGCCAGCAGCAATCCGTATCTGAAACCGATCCTCTCGGACCAGATCGACGGCACGCTGGAATGGTATTTCGGCACCGCAAGCTCGCTGACCGGCGCGGTGTTCTACAAGCATCTCAAGAATATCATCCGCAACGTCGCCAGCCCGTACGAGTTCAACGGTCAGACCTACAATCTCGTCCAGCCGCAGAATGTCGGCACCGCCGACGTCAAGGGTGTCGAGATCGGCTACAACCAGGCGTTCACGTTCCTCCCGGGGTTCCTGAGCGGGTTCGGCATCACGTCGAACTTCACTTATGTCGACAGCTCGACACACGTCGATACGTCGAGCTTGCAGGCGAACAGCGCCGCGTTCGTTTCGGCCAACGGCGTCGACACCAACGGCGCGATCTTCGGCAAGCTGCCGCTCGAGGGGCTGTCGAAATACAGCTATAACCTGACGGGCTATTACGAGAAGGGGATCGTCTCGATCCGGCTGGCCTACAACTGGCGCAGCAAGTATCTGCTCGCGACCAATGTCAACGGCACGCAAGGCTCCGACGGTTCTCCGCTGGCGTCCGGCGGCGTCGATTGCGGCGATCCGAACACGCCGGCCGCCAGCCGTCACTGCGTCGTATGGGGCCTGCCGACCTGGAACGGCTCCTATGGCGAGCTCGACGGATCGATCTTCTTCAAATTCAATCACGACAAGATCTCGTTCGGGCTCGAGGCGCAGAACCTGACCAATTCGGTCAATCGCGTGCTGATGCAGCAGTCGATCGGCCTGAAGGGTCGCGCCTGGTTCCAGAGCGACCGCCGCTACACCGCGTCGGTGCGAGTGACCTTCTGACCCGCCGAAGGCAGGGGCGGCCGCATTCGACCGGCCGTCCCTGCCCTTCCTTTTTTCAAAAGCTGAGGACGCAATGGTCTGGCATTGGCTGATCTGGTCGTCGGCAGTGGCGCTGCCGGCCGCGCAACCGGCACCGTCCGCGGTGGCGATCCGGAATATCCGCATCGACGTCGCAGGCCCCGGCCGCCCGCTCGACCGCTTCTTCAATTTCTCGGTCGGCTCCGACTATCCGGGAACGCTCATCCGGCCGGATTCGCAAGCCCAGCTGCGCACCGTGATCGACGAGCTTGGTTTTCGATACATCCGATTCCACGCGATCTTCCACGACGTTCTCGGCACCGTCCGAATCGTCGATGGGCACGAAACCTACGACTGGACCAGGATCGACGAACTCTATGACGACCTGCTCGAGCGCGGCGTGCGTCCGTTCGTCGAGCTCGGCTTCACGCCCGATGCGCTGGCGACCTCGAAGCAGACGATCTTCTATTGGAAGGGGAATACCTCGCATCCCGACCCGGCCGGCTGGCAACGGCTGATCCACGCCTTCATCCGGCATCTGGAGGATCGCTACGGCGCGGCCGAGGTGCGGCGCTGGTATTTCGAGGTGTGGAACGAGCCGAACCTCAGCGGCTTCTGGGAAGGCGCCGACCAAAAGGCCTATTTCGACCTTTATGATCTGACCGCCCGCACGATCAAGGCGATCGATCCCGACCTGCAGGTCGGCGGCCCCGCCACCGCCGGCGCGGCATGGGTGCCCGAGTTTCTCGCCCATGCGGCGGCGGTGAAGGCCCCGGTCGATTTCGTCACCACCCACAGCTATGGGGTCGACGGCGGCTTTCTCGACGAGAAGGGGGAGAGCGATACCAAGCTGTCCGCCGATCCCGACGCGATCATCGGCGACGTGCGCCGCGTGCGCAGCCAGATCGCCGCCTCGGCCTTTCCGCGGCTGCCGCTCTATTTCACCGAATGGAGCACGAGCTACACGCCACGCGACGCGGTCCATGATTCCTATATCAGCGCGCCCTACATCCTGTCGCGCTTGAAGGGCGTCGAAGGACTGGCCCAGGGGATGAGCTACTGGACCTATACCGACCTGTTCGAGGAACCGGGTCCGCCGCCGACGCCGTTCCATGGCGGCTTCGGGCTGATGAACCGCGAAGGCATCCGCAAGCCGGCCTTCTTCGCCTATAAATATCTGAACGAGCTGAAGGGCCGCGAGCTGGCCGTTTCCGATCCCGAGACGATGGCGACCGTCGCCGGCGGGCGAACCGCCGTGCTGATCTGGGATTGGGAGCAGCCGAAGCAAGCCGTCAGCAATCGCCCGTTCTATACCCGGCTCGTTCCGGCAGAGCCGATCGCGCCCGTCCATGTCGCCTTTTCGCATGTGCCCGCGGGCCGATACCGATTGCGGACGTTCCGCACCGGCTATCGCCGCAACGACGCCTATTCGGCCTATATCGACATGGGCCGGCCCGATCGGCTGAGCGCGGCGCAACTGCAGCATCTGCAGCAGCTGACGCGCGACCTTCCGGAAACCGACAAGGCCGTCATCGTCGGCGCGCAAGGCACGCTCGCGCTCGACGTGCCGATGCGCAGCAACGACGTGGTGCTGGCGATCCTGACGCCGGTCGCCGCCCGCTGAGTCGTTTCGCCCGACGACAAACCGGCGCAGGCGCGATAGACGGGCGGCGTGAGCTCTCCGATCGACCCTGCGCTCAGCGCGCTTTACCGGCACCATCGCGCTGAATTGCTGCGCTTTCTCGTCGCACGGACCGGCGATGCGGCGGAGGCCGAGGATATCCTGCAGGATGTCTGGATGCGGGCGGGGGGGCAGCGGGCGGGGTCGGTCGAGCATTGGCGGGCGTTTCTGTTTCGGACGGCGCACAACCTTTATATCGACCGGCTGCGCGAGCGGCGGCGGCGGGCGGCGCGCGAGCGGCGGTGGAGCGAGGAGGCGCACGGGCCGATCGCGGCGGGCGAGGAGGTGGCCGATCGCGACCCCGCAGCCGACGAGGCGATCGCCGCGCGAGAGGAGGCGGCGCGCCTCGCCTCGGCGATCGCCAACTTGCCCGAAGGAGCGCGACGCGCGTTCGAACTCCACAAGATCGACGGACTAAGCCACGGAGAAGTCGCGCAAAAGCTGGGCATCAGCAAGAGCGGGGTCGAGAAGCATATGGCGGTGGCGATGCGGCATCTGCGCCGCATGTTGGCGGACTGAGGCGAAAGCGATGCCGCGACGTCATCCGCCGAGGGGTAATGGAAACCAGGCCATGGAACACGGGGCAGAAGACGCGATTTTCGACGCCGCGATCGCCTGGCAGCAGGCGCTCGAACGCGACGATGCGGACTGGGCAGGCTTCACCGAATGGCTCGAGTCCGACCCGAAAAATCGCGTCGTTTTCGACGACCTTACGTTTTTCGACGGGATGATCGAGCGGAATCGCGAAGCGGTTCGCGCGATCCTGCCGCGCGGAGAGGAACGGCGCGCGAGCGGGCGGCGATGGCTGGTCGGGACCGGCATCGCGGCGGCGCTGGCGCTCGCGGTCGGGCTGCCGCTGCTGCAATCTCCCGAAGCGAGCCCGATCCTCTACGCCAGCCGCGCCGGCGAAACCAGGACGGTAGCGCTGAAGGACGGGGCACACGTCGCGCTCTCCGCCGACAGCGCGATCGCGGTCGCCGGCCGCCGCATCACGCTGACCCGCGGCGACGCCTATTTCGCCGTCCCGCACGATCCGGAACGGCGCCTGACGGTGGTCGTACAGGGGTATCGCATCAGCGACATCGGCACGCATTTCGCGATCGAGACCGGCGCAGGCCGCGTCGCGGTGGCGGTCGCTGAGGGAAGCGTCACGGTCGCTGCGCCCGACGGCGGGACGGTGACGCTGGGCGGCGGGCAGCGGTTCACCGGCGGCCCCGACGCGCGCGCGCGCATCACGTCGGTCGCGGCGAGCGCGGTCGGCAGCTGGCGGGAGGGGCGGCTGGTGTACGACGATGCGCCGCTGACGATGGTCGCCGACGATGTTAGCCATTATCGGGGAAGCCCGGTCATCCTCGATCCGGCGCTGACGGATCGCCGCTTTTCGGGAGTGCTCGTCATTGGCGACGGCTCGCAACTGGTTTCCGATCTCGCCGGTCTCGCGGGCCTTCGCGTGGAGCGCCGCGGCGATACTGTCGTGCTCGGCTCCGGCGTTTCCTGACGCAGCCCTCGCCGCCTCCCCTGCCCCCGCGCCCCAGGCGCGGAGCCGGATCGACATTCCCGCCGGGCCGCTGCCGGCGAGCCTGGCGGCGCTGTCGCAGGCGACCGGCGTTTCGATAGGGCTGCCCGGCGCGCTGCCCGCGATCCGGACGCAGCGAGTCCACGGGCGGCTGTCGGCGGCCGGGGCGCTGCGGCGGATGCTCGCCGGCACCGGCTGGCACGCGGTCGCGGTCGGAGCGCGCAGTTTCCGGCTCGAACGCGATCCGCCCGCCCGGCCGCGATCCGTCCGGCGCGAGGAGCGCCGGCAAGCGCGCCGCGAGCTGCGCGAGCAGCATCCCGGAGCCGATATCGTCGTCACCGCGCTCAAGCGGCCCGAGATCCTCGCCACGCTGCCCGGCGCGATCGCCGTCGCCGTGCCCGATCGCGTGACGACGGGAATCGTCTCGCCCGACAGCGAGACGGTGGCGAGCGGCGTCGACGGCCTGGCCTTCACCAACCTGGGACCGGGACGCAATCGCGCGTTCATTCGCGGCGTCGCCGACAGCCCGTTCAACGGCCCGAGCCAGTCGACCGTCGCAGTGGTGCTCGACAACAGCCGGATCACCTATGACGCACCCGACCCCGACCTGCTGCTGATCGACGTCGATCGCGTCGAGGTGCTGAAAGGCCCGCAGGGGCCGCTCTACGGATCGGGCGCGCTCGGCGGCATCGTCCATATCGTCACCAACGCCCCCGACCTGCACAGCCCGAGCGGCGCCGCAACGCTGATCGGCGTGGCCGGTGCGCACGGCGGCGCCGGCGGCGGCGCCGACGCGACGATCAACTTGCCGCTGGCCGACGGAACACTGGCGCTGCGTGCGGTAGGATATGTCCGCAGCGACCCCGGCTGGATCGATACGATCGGCGGCGCCGACGACACCAATCGAGTGATCACTCGAGGGGGACGGCTGGCGCTGCGCTGGCTGCCGGCCGCCGACTGGCAAGTCGATGCCGGCGGCGTGCTGCAGTCGCTCAACGCCCGCGACAGCCAATATGTCACCGGATCGGCGGACCGGCTGTCGCGCGTCCATCCGATCGCCGAGCCGGCCGACAACGATTTCGCGCAAGGCCATCTCGACGTGCGCGGCCGGATCGGCGGGCTCGAGCTCCTGTCGGCGACGAGCTATGTCGCGCAGGCGGTCGATTACCGGCTCGACGCCAGCGCATCCGCGGCCAGCTTCGGCGTCACCGGCCCGGCGGTGTTCGCCGACAGCCGGCGCTATACGATCTTCAACCAGGAAGTGCGGATCTCTCCCGCCGCGCCGGGCCGGATCGACTGGCTGGCGGGGCTGTCGTACCTTCACGCGGCGAGCAGCCTCGACGGCACGATCACTGCCTCCGGAGTCCAGCCGCTGGCGGTCGAATCGATCGATCAGGACGTGTCCGAAGTCGCCGCGTTCGGCGAGTCGACACTGCCGCTCGGCCAATTCGCGGTCACCGCCGGCGCGCGTCTGTTCGTCTCGAATGCCGCCGACGAACGCGCCGAGGAACGGGAAACGCGCGAGGAGGGAAAGCGCAAGCTGGGCTTTTCGCCCAGCCTGTCGCTGTCGTGGCGGCCGGCGAAGGGGCGCACGTTCTTCGTCCGCTACGCCCGCGCGCTGCGCCCCGGCGGGCTCGCCGCGGGCATGGGGCTGGCGCAGGGCCGGTTCGATTCGGACGAGCTCGACAGCATCGAGGCCGGGGCGCGCCTGTCGCTCGACGGCGATGCGCTCGCGATAAGCGCCGGCGCCTATTACACCAGGTGGAGCGCGGTGCAGTCGGATTACCTGCTCGACAACGGCCTGATCTCGACGCGCAACGCCGGGCGCGCGCGAATCCTGGGCGGCGATGCGAGCATCGACTGGGCGATCGGGCGCGGCTGGTCGCTGAGCGCCGGAGTCAACGCCGAGGAAGCCGACCTCGTCTCGGCGCCGGGCGGCGTGCATCTGGAGGACACGCGGCTGCCGGTCGTGCCCAATCTCACGCTGCGCGGGCTGCTCGGCTATCGCTTCGATCTCGGCGGCTGGACGGTGCGGCTGATCGGCCAGGGCAATTACGTCGGCGCCGCGCGGCTGAGCTTCGACCCCGACCTCGACCGGCATATGGGCAAATATGCGCTGTTCGCCGCCGCCGCGACCGCCCGGCGCGGCCATTGGAGCGCGACCGCGCGGATCGACAACCTGTTCGACATCGCGGGGGACAGCTTCGCGTTCGGCAATCCCTTCTCGATCCGGCAGGGCGCGCAATACACGCCGCTGATGCCGCGGACGGTTTCGGTTTCGGTGGGCTTCGAGTGGTGAGGGGTGAGCAGGTCCAAGCGCGGATACAAGGGCTTTGAACCGTTCGTCCTGAGTAGCCATTGAGCGAAGTCGAAATGGCGTATCGAAGGACAGTTGGGAAGCGCTCCCCAATTGTCCTTCGATACGGGGCTTCGACTTCGCTCAGCCCCTACTCAGGACGAACGGATGGGGGCGGGTTGCCTTGGCGTTGGCCTCACCTCGCCCTCACCCTTCCATCGCGTCAGCGGGGCGCGGAGCCCTTGGTGACATAAATTGTTCCGATTGACTGCGGTATCCGGTCGGCGGCGGCGTCTCAGCGCGCGCAGGGTAATAGTTCGGATCGACCATGACAGCACCGATCGGCGGCGATACCGCCCTCGCCTCGCCTCTTCCCCTCATCGACACGCCGCTGCCCTCCCCGTTGGCGCTCGATCCGGCCCCGGCGGTCGAGCGGCGCTGGACGGCGTGGGTCGGCAGCGTGATTTCGGTGCTGATCCTGGCGGTCTCGCTCGATCAGCTGCGCGGCACCGACGTCGCGCATATCGTGTCATTGGTCCCGCGCAGCGCCGCATTCTGGGGCGTGTTCGCGCTCGCCTATCTCGCGACTCCGGCGTCGGAATGGGTGATCTATCGCCGGCTGTGGTCGATCCCGCCGACGGCGCTCGCCGCGCTGCTGCGCAAGCGCGTGACCAACGAGATCCTGCTCGGCTATCTGGGCGAGGTCTATTTCTACACCTGGGTGCGGCGCACCGGCCTCATCACCCGAA
The DNA here is from genome assembly GCA_035776635.1 of Sphingomonas sp. Lineage (GTDB taxonomy): Bacteria > Pseudomonadota > Alphaproteobacteria > Sphingomonadales > Sphingomonadaceae > Sphingomonas. Next base: position 39,672 of record DASTWI010000010.1, read on the forward strand.
CCGCGCCGTTCGGGGCGATCAAGGACGTCGCGATCCTGTCGGCGCTGACCGGCAATGTCGTGACGCTGGCGATGCTGGCGGCGGCCGCGCCGTTCTTCCCGCTGCTGCAACTGGGACTTGCCGGCAAGGCGGTGGTCGGATCGCTGGGCGTGCTGGCGGTGAGCTCGCTCGCGCTGCTGCTGCTGCGCCGGCGGCTGTTCACGCTGCCGCGCGCCGAGCTGGTGTGGATCACCATGCTGCACCTCGCGCGCATCGCCGCGACGACCGGGCTGACCGCGTTGATGTGGCATTTGATCCTGCCCGACGTCGGGCTGGTGTGGTGGCTGATCCTCGCCACGCTGCGGCAGCTGCTGTCGCGCCTGCCGCTCGTCCCCAACAAGGACCTGGCGTTCGTCGGCCTCGCCGTGTTCGTGGTCGGGCGCGACGGCGACGTCGCGGCGATGGTCGCGCTGCTCGGCAGCCTGATCCTGCTGACGCATCTGCTGGTGGGCGCGGCGCTCGGCGCGGGCGGACTGTTCCAGCAGGAGGCGCGGGCATGAGCGCGCTGCTGCTCGCGACCTTGCTCGCCGCGCCGCAGATGCTGCCCTCGACCCCCGATCTGGGCAAGGCCGAGGGGCGATGCCGCCCGAACGAGAACGGGCCGTCGTTCCTCGTCTCGGTGGTCGGGCTGAAGGACCGGCGCGGGCTGTTGAAGCTGGAGGTCTATCCCGACAATGACGACGATTTCCTCGCCGACGACAACAAGCTGATCGCGGGCGGCAAGGTGTTCCGCCGGGTCGAGGTTCCGGTGCCGCAGAGCGGGCCGGTCAGCCTGTGCATCCGTGTGCCGGGGCCGGGGCGCTATGCGGTGTCGCTGCTCCACGACCGCGACAGCAACCGCAAGTTCGGGCTGTCGACCGACGGGATCGGCTTTGCCGGCAACCCCAAGCTCGGCTGGTCGAAGCCGCACGCCGACGCCGCCAGCGCCGATGCCGGCAGCGGGCCGACGCCGATCACGATCGTGATGAACTATCGCCACGGGCTCTTGTCGTTCGGCCCGATCAAGCGGAAATGAGCGCGATGCGGATCGTCGATGTCTGCGCCTTCTACACGCCCGCCGGCGGCGGGGTGAAGACCTATATCGAGCGCAAGCTGCGCGCCGGGCCGGCGGCGGGGCACGAGATCATCGTGCTGGCGCCGGGCGAGCGGCACGAGGAGCGCCATTTCGGGCGCGACGCGCGGATCGTGACGTTGCCCGCCCCGCCGTTCCCGCTCGACCGCGCCTATCGCTATTTCGACGACGAGGCGGCGCTGCACGACGCGCTCGACCGGCTGCGTCCCGATATGGTCGAGGTGTCGTCGCCCTGGACCAGCGCGGCGATGGTGGCGCGCTGGCGCGGAGGGGCGCCGCGCGCGCTGGTGATGCATTCCGATCCGCTCGCCGCTTATGCCTATCGCTGGTTCGGCGGGGTGGCGCGGCGCGAGACAATCGACCGGCAGTTCGACTGGTTCTGGCGGCATCTGCGCGCGCTCGACCGGCGGTTCGACCTGATCGTCTGCGCGAGCCGCGACCTCGCGCGGCGGCTGGCCGACGGCGGGCTCGCCACTGTCGTGACCGAGCCGATGGGGGTCGAGCCGGGGCGCTTTTCCCCTGCGCGGCGCGACGAGGCGCTGCGCGCGGAGATGCTGGCGCGGTGCGACCTGCCGGCCGACGCCGCGCTGCTGCTCGGCATCGGGCGGTTCGCGCCGGAGAAGCGCTGGCCGATGGTGGTCGAGGCGGTGGCGCGCGCGGGCTATGACCGGCCGGTGGGGCTGATGCTGATCGGCGCGGGGCGCGAGCGCGACCGGATCGCGCGCGCCGCCGGAGGCAATCCCCACGTCCGGCTGATGCAGCCGGTGACGAACCGCGACGGGCTGGCGGCGATCCTCGCTTCGGCCGACGCGCTGGTTCATGGCTGCGAGGCGGAGACCTTCTGCATGGTCGCCGCGGAGGCGCGCGCGAGCGGGCTGCCGCTGATCGTGCCCGACGCGGGGGGCGCTGCCGACCAGTTCGTCGAAGGGCAAGGCGCGCGCTATCGCGCCGCCGACCGGCGCGCGCTGGCCGGCGCGATCGAGGCGTTCCTGGGCGACGCGCCGGCCGCTCACCGCGCAAGGGCCGCCGCCGCCGCGAGCGGGGTGCGGACGATGGACCGCCATTTCGCCGAGCTGTTCGCGCGCTATGCCGCGCTCGCCGGGCGCGACGCCGATGTCGCCTGAGCGGCGGCTGCTCGTCTCGGTCCACGACGTCGGGCCGAAGTTCGAAGCCGAGGTCGATGCGCTGGCCGGGCGGCTGACCGGACTGCTGGGGCGCGCGCGCTTCGCGATGCTGGTGGTGCCCGACCATTGGGGCGAGGCGCCGCTCGCCGCCGACAAGCGCTATCAGGCGAAGCTGAGGCGCTGGGCCGAGGCGGGGGTCGAGATGTTCGTCCACGGCTGGTTCCATCGCGACGACAGCCGGCATTCGGGCGCGCTGGCGCGGGTCAAGGCGCGGCATATGACTGCTGGCGAAGGCGAGTTCCTGGGGCTCGAGCGCGCCGAGGCGCTGCGGCGGATGCGCGACGGGCGGCGCCTGATCGAGGATGCGACCGGGAGGGCGGTTGCGGGGTTCGTGGCGCCGGCGTGGCTCTATGGCGACGGCGCGCGCGCGGCGCTGGGCGAGGCAGGCTTCGCGCTGGCCGAGGATCATCTGCGGGTGTGGCGGCCGGGCGACGGCGCGGTGCTGGCCAAGGGACCGGTGATCACCTGGGCGAGCCGCAGCGGGCCGCGCATCGCCAGTTCGCTGCTGGTTGCCGGCGTGGCGCGGCAGGTGTGGCCGTGGGCGACGGTGCGGATCGCGGTGCATCCGGGCGATACGCGGGTGCCGCGGCTGCTCGACAGCATCGACCGCACGATCGGCGCCTTCGCGGCGACGCATCGCGTGGGGCGCTACGGGGAGCTGACCGCCTGATCAGCCGCGGATGCGGAGGCCGATCCAGAGGGTGCGCGGGGTGCCGAGGTCGATCGAGCCGCCCTGGTTGCGGGTGATCACCGTTTCGTCGAACACATTCTCGGCGCGGGCGACCAGCGACAGGCGGGACGTGAGCGGGACGCTCGCGACCGCATCGACCGTCAGCGCGTCGGGGAGGACGTCGGTTTCGAGGTCGTCCTCATATTGCTTGCCGACGTAGCGGAGCGTTGCGGAAAGGCTGGGGCCGGTCTTCGGCGACCAGGCGAGCGTCGCCGAAGCGCTGTGGCGCGGGCTTTGCGCGGGGACCTTGCCGTCGAACGCGCGGCCGGGGGCGTGGACGGTGCTGTGGTCGTAGGCATAGGAGGCGGTCAGCGAAACCGCGCCGAGGCTGGCGCGCGCGGAGGCTTCGATGCCTTTGGCGACGATCGCATCGACATTCTGGCGCTGGAGGAGGTCGGGGCCGATCGTGACGTTTGCGATCGCGCCGTCGAGGCGATTGTAGAAGGCGGTGACGCCGAGCGACACGCCGGGCATGGGCGTGAGGTCGAGGCCGCCTTCGACGCCTTTCAGCTTTTCGAGGCCGAGGTCGGCGTTGGCCTCGGTCGTGACCGGGAAGACGGTATAGGGGCGGTAGAGCTCGTTGAGCGTGGGCAGGCGGAAGCCGGTGTAGGCGGCGGCGCGGAGCGCGATCACGTCGGTGGCGTGGAGCAGCGCGCCGACGCGGGCGGTCGCCTCGCTGCCGTGGCGGTCGGGGTAACGGTCGTTGCGCGTGACCGCGCCGGCTGCGCTCAGCTCGTGGAAAAAGCCGTTGGTGATCGTCCAGCGGTCGAGGCGAGCGCCGCCGGTCAGGACCAGGCGGCCGAGCGTCCAATCGTCCTCGACGAAGGCGCCGATCGTGCTGCTGTCGCCGCCCGCCCGGCGGTGCGCGGTGGCGAGGCCGGTGGCGGCGCTGTACGGATCCTCGTGCAGCGTGCCGCTGGCAAAGCGTGCGTCGGCGCCGAGGCGGAGGACGTGCGCGGCGCCGACTGGCGGGCGCAGCTCGATCTTGCCGCCGATGCCGGTCGCCGGCGTGTTGCGCTGGTCGAGGACGAGCTTGAAGCTCGAGGAGCTGATGACCTTGTTCGTGAAGTTGCGCGTCTGGAGATAGGCGAGCGCATCCACCGCCCAGGCGCCGCGGTGGACCAGGCGGATGCTGGCGTCGTTCGCCTCGGTGCTGTTGTCCGCGCCCTTGAAGCGCAGCGTGCGATCGTCGCGATAGACGAGGGCGCGGAACTGGAGCTCGGTCTGGGCGTCGATCGGCGCGACCGCGCGCAGGCTGGTAGACCAGTCTTCGTAGCGCGCGCGGGCGGTGGCAGGGACGCGCTGGTCGGCGGGGGTGGTGTAGAAGCCGTCGCCGCGGTCGTATTGGCCGCCGATCGAGACGTAGCCGCCGCCGAGGTTCGGCGAGACGGTCGCGGTCAGCATCTCAGAATCGCGGCTGCCAGTGAAGACGCTGGCTTCGTAGGGCGGCAGGTCGGCGCGGGTGGCGCTGGCGAGCTCGATCGTGCCGGCGACCGCGCCGGCGCCGAACGGCCCGGTGCCGCCGCCGCGCGTCACGCGGACGACCGAGAGGCGGTCGGGGACGAGCGCGTTGAAGGGAATGTAGCCGAAGAACGGATCGGCCTGCGGCACGCCGTCGAGCAGCACCAGCGTGCGGCTGGTCGCGTTGCCGCCGATCGCGCGGAGCGTCACCCCTTGCGCTGACGGATTGGCCGAGCGGCTGTCGGAGCGGCGGAATTCCTGCAGGCCGGCGACATCCTGAAGCGCATCCTCGAGCCGCCCCGACGCGCTGTTTTCGAGGCGCTGGCGGTCGATGATGCTGACGCCATAGGCGGGCGTGCCGGGCGGGAGCGGCAGGCCTTCGCCGAGCACGACGATGTCGCCGGGTTTCGCCGATTGCGCGTGGGCGGGGAACGGCAGGAGTGCGGCCAGGAGGAAGAGCGGCGGCGCTTTTCTATGTGAACCGGTGAGAAAAATTGCTCGCCCCTATGCTGGCTGCGATCGTCACCCTCACCCCCCGCACGATTCGCGGACGATGAGTTCGGTCGGCAGATAGCCCGGCAAGCCGTCGCCGGTCGATGCGAGGATGCTCGCGACGAGCAATTGACCGGCGCGGAAAGTGTCCTGGCGGACGGTGGTGAGCGCCGGGGTGCTGAGGCGGCTGAGCAGCATGTCGTCATAGCCGACCACCGACACGTCCTCGGGCACCGCCAGCCCCGCGCTGCGCAGCGCGCGGATCGCGCCGAGCGCGATGAGGTCGCTCGCCGCGACGATGCCGTCGAAGGCGAGCCCGCGGCGCAGCAGGCGCGTCACCGCGGCCTCGGCCGACTCGAGCTCGAACTCGACCTGGGTGACGAGCCTGGGGTCAAAGGCGATGCCGCTTTCGGCGAGCGCCTCGGCATAGCCGTGGCGGCGCTGCTGCGCCTCGGGGTCGGTGCCGCCGATGAACAGGATCGCCTTGCGCCCGAGCCGCGTCAGGTGGAGCGTCGCGCGCTTGCCGCCGAGCAGATTGTCCGAGCCGATCGAACGGTATTTCTGCCCCGGAAGGTGCGCGCCCCAGACGACGAAATTGGCGCCGGTGTCGGCGAGCTGGTTGAACTCGTCGTGCAACATGCTCTGGCCGAGGAAGATGACGCCGTTGGCGCGGCTGGTCGTCGTGGTGGTGACGAGGTCGTCGAGGCTCGCCGGGGCGACATGGCTGACGGTGAAGTCGCACCCGCGGTCGCGCGCCGCCTCGCCGATGCTGGCGAGCAGCTCGAGGAAGAAGGGGTGCGACAGCGGCAGCGGGCGGCCGCGGGTGTGCGGGGTGACGATGACGATCGTCCCCTCCGCCCCGATCGGCGCCGGGGCCATCGAGCGGCGGAACGGGTAGTCGTGCTCGCGCGCCAGCGCCCAGATGCGCTGCTTGGTCCGCGTGCTGATCAGCGGCTGATCGTTGAGCGCGCGCGACACGGTGGAGATCGACACGCCCGCCAGCCGGGCGAGGTCCTCGAGCGTCGTTTTGCTGTTGCTGTTGTCGGCCATTGCGCTCAGGCTGCTCCTTGGGAGAGGGGATTTAGGGCAGGATTAGGGTGTTGGGAATTGGGTTGCGTCACCCTCACCCTTCCCACTCGGCTTCGCTCAGGAGCGGTTCTCGACTCCGCTCGAACCGAACGGAAGTGATAACCAGCTGAAGCAGGGCATCGGAGGGGACAGCTTGCAGGCGGACGCGGCGGTCGAGGCGGTGGCGGTTCCCCGGCGGCGTGGGCGCGCGCTGTCGCAAGTCGCGCTTGCCAACATGTGCTGCGGGCTGCTCGGCGTGCAGATCGTCTGGGGGCTGCAGAACGTCAACACCAGCCGCATCTTCCAGACATTGGGCGCCGAGCTCGGCGAGCTGCCGATCCTGTGGATCGCAGCGCCGATCACCGGTTTGCTCGTCCAGCCGATCATCGGGCATCTGAGCGACCGCACCTGGGGACGCCTCGGGCGGCGGCGGCCCTATCTGCTGGGCGGCGCGATCGTCAGCGCGATCGCGCTGGTGCTGATGCCCAACGTCCACAGCCTGTGGGCGGCGAGCGTGATGCTGTGGCTGCTGACCGGGGCGATCAACGTCGCGATGGAGCCGTTCCGGTCGCTGGTCGCCGACAACGTCCCCGAAGAGCAGCGCACGCAGGCGTTCGCGATGCAGGTCGCCTTTATCGGCACCGGCGCGGTGTTCGCCTCCGCCTTGCCGTGGGTGCTGTCGCACTGGTTCGGCGTGGCGAACACCGCGCCGCCGGGGGAGTTGCCGCCGTCGCTGCGCGCCGCGTTCGCGATCGGCGCGGTGGGGCTGCTCGCCAGCGTCGGGCTGACCGTCGCCACCACGCCCGAGCGGCCGCCGGGGGAGCTTGCCGGAAACGCCGACGCGATCGCGCGCGCGCCGTGGGCGAGCAGCAGCTCGGCGGCGCTGGTCCGCCACGGCGCGATCTGGCTCGCCGGCGGCATGGCGATCGCGCTGGCGACGGGACTCGAGGGCTATCGGCGCGAGCTTTACCTGATCGCGGGGCTCGGCGTGCTGCTCGGGGCCGGGCAATGGGCGACGGCGTGGAGCGCGCGGCACGGCGTGCGGCCGACCGGGCTGCTCGAGATCATCGACGACGTCGTGCATATGCCCGCGGTGCTGCGGCGGCTGGCGGTGGTGCAGTTCTTCACCTGGTTCGGGCTGTTCGCGATGTGGATCTATGTCGTCCCCGCGGTCGCGGCGCATGGCGACGGGGCGAGCGATCCGGCGAGCCTGGCCTATAACGCCAGCGCCGACTGGGTGGGGGTGATGTTCGCCTTCTACAATGCGGTCGCGGCGGTCGGGGCGTTCGCGCTGCCGGCACTCGCGCGGCGGATCGGACGGCGCGAGGCGCACGGGGCTTGCCTGATGCTGGGGGCCGCTGGGCTGCTGGGGTTCGCGCTGGTCGCCGATCCGCGGTGGCTGTGGCTGCCCTCGCTCGGCGTCGGCTGCGCCTGGGCGTCGATCCTGTCGGCGCCCTATGCCATGGTCTCCAGCGCGGTGCCGGCGACGCGGATGGGGGTCTATATGGGGATCCACAACGTCTTCCTGGTGCTGCCGCAGCTCGTCGCGACGGCGCTGCTCGGCTGGATCGTCGATCGGGTGCTGGGGGACCAGCCGGCGCGGGCGCTGGTGCTTGCGGCGGGGGCGCTGGGGGTCGCCGCAATGCTGTCGCTGACGATTCCGGATCGGGCCGGGCGGCGACGGAGCGACGCCTGACGCGCCTGGTCGGCCCCTCTGTTCCGTTCGTGCTGAGCCTGTCGAAGCACGGCACTTCTCCACCGACCTAAAAGAAAGAACGGCCCTTCGACAAGCTCAGGGCGAACGGACTGGGTGCGTTCTATCGGCATTGAGACTTCAATGCAAATTTTTGCACTAGCTTGCCACCTTGCAATACGACGTTACCGCCCTTCCGTCGCCGACGCTCACCCCAGATCTGAGACGGGTTTGCTATAAGCTACTGATCAAAATAGCTTCTCTTCGACGATCAAAACCCTGTTGCAAAAACCGGCGTTTTGCGCAAATTTGCGCAAACACAGCGCTCGCGAGTCGGGCGTCGGATGGCAACAGCCCGCGAACGGGCGATTTGGGAGGGGAGTCGATGAAGGGCATGGAATTGGTGCGTCGCCGGAGCCTCAGGGGCGGCGCCTCGCTGTTGGCGGTGGCCGCGATGGGGCTGCCCTGCGCCGCGCTGGCGCAGACCAGCAACGATGCGACGACGACGGCGCAGCAGAGCGCGACCGGCGACAGCACCGCGTCCGACAGCAAGGACATTCTGGTGGTCGGCGTGCGCCGGGCGCTCGAGACGTCGCAGACGATCAAGAAGAACGCAGCCACGTTCGTCGATTCGATCACCGCGACCGACATCGGCGCCTTCCCCGACAAGTCGGCGGCCGAGGCGCTGCAACGCGTACCGGGCATCTCGGTCAACCGGCTGCAGTCGGCGGACGACAGCACCCACCCGTCGGGCGAGCCGACCCAGGTGCTGATCCGCGGGCTGCCGTTCGTGCGCACCGAGTTCAACGGCCGCGACAGCTTTTCCGCCGATTCGGCGCGCGGGCTGAACTTCAACGACATCTCGCCCGAGCTGCTCGCCGGCATCGACGCTTACAAGAACAACACCGCCGACATGATCGAGGGCGGGCTGGCCGGCACGGTCGACCTGCGCACGCGCCTGCCGCTCGACCAGAAGGGGCTGGTCGTCACCGGCAACGTCAAGGCCGATTACGGCAGCCGGTCGAAGAAATGGACGCCCGAATTCTCGGGCCTCATCAGCAACACCTGGGACACATCGGCCGGCCGCTTCGGGCTGCTCGCCGACTATGCCTGGAGCCATGTCGTCACGCGCACCGAAAGCGTGATCATGGACAAGATCGACACCTATTGCTCGGCCGGCGCGACCGATGCCGCCGGCAATGCGATCATCCAGGACGGCGTGGTCGGTTGCACCGCCAACCCGTTCGGCGGATCGGGCTGGGCCTATGCGCCCGACGGCATCCGGTATTCCGAGGTCGATTACGACCGCCACCGGCACGGGCTGACGCTCGCCGGGCAATATGAGAACACCGCGGGCACGCTGCGCGCGACGGTGCAATATACCGATTCGCAATACCACAACGCCTGGCTGGAGCGGGCGAGTCACGCCATCCTCGAGGGCACCTATTACGGCAAGCCCGCCTTCTTCCCGCGCAACACGACGATCCTCGGCCCTGCCGACGGAACGCCCGCGCTGCAATTCGGCGCCGACGGGATGCTGCAATCGGGCGTCCTGACGCAGGGACATGGCAGCTGGGCGGGATCGTGGGGCAGCACCGCGGACGCGATCAACACCGGATCGGCGGTGCCCGGCGTGCCGTTCGTCAACAATTGCGCCGCGCCGTCGGTCTGCACGACGCTGCGCGACGGGCTCTATTTCCAGAACGAATCGCGCGACTTCGACCATCGCGAGGGCACCAGGGACCTGTCGGGCCATATCACCTGGGACGCCACTGACCGGCTGCACCTCGACCTCGACGCGCAGCACATCAGCGCCTCGACCTACAACAACGACATCCTCGTCGCGTCCGGATCGATGGCGAACTATCAGTATAGCGTCGACAAGAACGGCACGCCGCGCGTGACGCTGCTGCCCGGCGACAACGTCAATTATGCCGACGGCGGGCTCACCAATCCGCACAATTACTGGATCCCGTTCATCCAGGGGCATGTCGAGGACAACGACGCCGACGAGAACGCCTTCCGCGGCGACCTCAAATACGATTTCGGCGGCAGTCCGTGGTTCGATTCGCTGAAGATCGGCGCGCGCTATGCCGACCGGCATCAGGTGGTGCGCTATTCGACGTTCAACTGGACGCCGATCGCCGCGCCTTATTGGTGCAATGGGCCGGGGTTCAATCTCGATAATACCGGCGCCGCACCGTATCCGGTGTCGAATTCCTATCCGAACTGCCCGGCCCGGCCCGCCTTCAAGGGCTATGGCGCCAACCTGTTCGGGCCATATGATATCGGCGGCCTGTACGACGGGAACGTCTATCCCAACGGCGACCTGGTGTTCGTCAACGGGCGCGCGCTGACCAATTACCAGCTGCTGATGGCAGGGCTGAAGGGCGCGGCGACCAACTCGCCGATGGGCAACGGCTATACGCCGATCTGCGACCGGCCCGAGGCGACCGAGGGCTGCTTCACCCCGTCCGAGGTGATGGACCTTCGCGAGCGGACCAAGGCCGCCTATGCGATGCTCAACTTCGGCGGCGAGGACGCCACGATCGGCGGCATCAACGTGGTCGGCAACGTCGGCGTGCGTGTGGTGCGGACGACCGAGATCAGCCACGGCAGCGTCGGCTTCCCGACCGCGGACGTGTTCAACGGGCTCAGCCCGTGCGGCACGCCGCTCGCGCCCAACCAGGTGGTCAATCCGAGCTGCTATCTGACCGCCGCGATTCGCGCCTTCGCGGCGGGGGGCGGGATCCCGAACACCTACCGCCACTCGTTCACCAACTGGCTGCCCAGCTTCAACGTGCGGTTCGGGCTGGATGACAAGGATTTCGTCCGCTTCGCCTATTCGAAAGCGATCTCGCGGCCCGATATCGGCCTGTTGCGCAATTACGTGCAGATCGGCGCGCCGATTTATGACGGGTCGCCGGATTCGCCCTATGTGATCTACAATTCGCCGAGCGCGCCACACACGCCCGCGAACGTCACCGGCTATAATTTCGTCTTCCAGGCCAATGCCGGCAATGCGGCGCTGAAGCCGATCACCGCCGACCAGTTCGACCTGTCGTTCGAGCGCTACATGGGCCGAAGCTCGTCCTTCACGATCGACGGCTTCTACAAGCGATTGAGCAACCTCATCTCCTACGGCCAGTCGTTCCGGACCTTCACCAACGGCAGCTCGACCCAGACGGTGCAGATCAACGGGCCGATCAACGCCTCGGGCACGGGCAAGCTCTACGGCTTCGAGGCGGCCTACCAGACCTTCTTCACCTTCCTGCCGGGAGCGCTGAGCGGGCTGGGGATGCAGGCGAACTACACCTATGTGCATCAGTCGGGAATCAACAATTCGAACCTGATCGACGCGACCTCGGGCGGCGACGTCGGCGCGCAGGGCGCGGGCCAGCCGGCGGCGGGCGGCAACGGCAACGTGATCGACTCGCATCGCCTCGCCGGCATCTCGACGCATACGTTCAACGTCGTCGGGCTGTACGAGAAGGGGCCAATCGCCCTCAGGCTCGCCTATAACTGGCGGTCGCGCTACCTGACGCAGAACCTCGACTGCTGCATCGGCCTGCCGGTGTTCCAGAAGGCGGCGGGGTTCCTCGACGGATCGATCCGCTTCTCGCTCAACCGCTACATCGAGCTGTCGATCGAGGGGACCAACCTGCTCGGCACCACCACGGTCTACCAGCAGGAGATCTTCGGGGATTCGCCGCTCACCCCAGGCGCGAAGCCGGTCTACATGGACTCGTCGTGGAGCCGGGTCGATCGGCGCTTCCAGTTCGGCGTGCGCGCCAAGTTCTGATGACTTACCTCCCCTGCTGCACTGCCGCCTTGCCGACGGCAGTGCAGCATTTGTATCCGGGGCCCCTGACCAGGAGTATCGCATGTCCTCTCTGACCCGCTGGCTGGGCCCGGCGGCTGCCGCGCTGTCGCTTGCGCTCGCGTCGCCGGTCGCGGCCGAGGCCGCTCAGCTCACGAACGGCGCCGAGGTGCATCGCGGGCCGGTGCTGATGCGCGTCACCGCGCTGACCGACGATATCCTGCGCGTGCGGATCGCACGCGACGGAACGCTGCCCGAAGATGCGAGCTGGGCGGTGCCGGCCGCGGTGCGCGCGGAGTCGGTGCCGGTGACGCAGACCGCCGACGGCTTCGCGACCAAGGCGCTGAAGGTCGCGATCTCGCCCGATCTCAAGCTGACCGTCACCGACCTCGACGGCCGCACGATCGTCGCCGATGCGGCGCAGCCGGACCTCGACGGCCGCGCCTTCACGCTGAGCAAGCAGCTTCCGGCGGGCGAGCATGTCTACGGGCTCGGCGACAAGACGGGGGGGACGCTCGACCGGCGCGGCAGCAGCTATGTCGATTGGAACACCGACGCCTATGGCTTCACCAGCGCGACCGATCCCATCTACAAGTCGATCCCGTTCTTCATCGGGACCGGCGGTGCGGGCGGCAGCTACGGCATCCTGCTCGACAATACGTGGCGCGCCTGGTTCGATTTCGGGCACAAGCAGGCCGACGTGACGACCTTCGGCGCGCCCGACGGGCCGATCGACTATTACATCATCGCCGGCCCGACCACGCGCGAGGTGGTGCGGCGCTACACCGACCTCACCGGCAAGACGCCGCTCGCGCCGATGTGGGCGCTGGGATACCAGCAGTCGCGCTACAGCTACATGACCGCCGGCGAGGTGCGCACCATCGCCGCGACGCTGCGCCGCGACAGGATTCCGACCGACGTGATCTGGCTGGACATCGACTTCCAGGACAGGAACCGGCCGTTCACGATCGACACCAAGGCGTTTCCCGACATGAAGGGGCTGGTCGGGGACCTCAGCGACGAGGGGCTGAAGCTGGTCGCGATCACCGATCTCCACGTCGCCGATGCGCCCGATCAGGGCTATGCGCCCTATGACACCGGCATCGCGGGCGACCATTTCGTCCATCGGCCCGACGGGTCGGTCTATGTCGGCAAGGTCTGGCCGGGGCCGTCGGTGTTCCCCGATTTCACCGACGCGGGCGCGCGCAAATGGTGGGGGACCAATTTCAAGGCGTTCGTCGACGACGGCATCGCGGGCTTCTGGAACGACATGAACGAGCCGTCGGTGTTCGACGGGCCGGGCGGGACGATGCCGCTCGACACCGTGCATCGCATCGCCAGCGACGATTTCGCAGCCCGCACCGCGAGCCATGCCGAGGTCCACAACGTCTATGGCATGGAAAATACGCGCGCGACCTTCGACGGCGTGCGCGCGCTCAACCCCGACGAGCGGCCGTTCGTGATGACGCGCGCGAGCTATGCCGGCGGGCAGCGTTATGCGGTGACATGGACGGGCGACAACAGCTCGACCTGGGACCACCTCAAGCTGTCGGTGCATCAGCTGATCAATCTCGGCCTGTCGGGCTTTTCCTATGCCGGCGCCGATGTCGGCGGCTTCACCGGCGGGCCGAGCCCCGAATTGTTGACGCGCTGGTTCGAGATCGCCGCGTTCACCCCGATCTTCCGCGACCACGCCGCCAAGGGCACGCCGCGCGCCGAGCCGTGGGTCGATGGGCCCGAGCAGCTCGCGATCCGCCGCCGCTTCGTCGAGGAGCGCTATCGGCTGATGCCGTACCTTTACGCGCTCGCCGACCAGAATGCGCGGACGGGCGATCCGATCATGCGGCCGGTGTTCTACGACTACCCGGCGCTGGCCGGCGCGACCTGCGACCAGTCGATGGCGTTCACGCTCGGCCGCGACCTGCTGGTCGCGCCGCCGCCCAAGCCCGAATCTCCGGAGAGCTATGACGTATGCCTGCCGGCGGGCGGCTGGTACGACCTGTGGACGGGCAAGGCGGTGACCGCGGCAGAAGGCAGCGCGATCGACATGCTGCGCGAGACGCCGCGTCTCGACCGCTTGCCCGTCTTTGTCCGCGCCGGCGCGATCGTGCCGACCCAGCCGCTGGTGCAAAGCACCGCCGAGACGCCCTCGGGCCCGCTGTCGCTCGACGTCTATCCGGGCGCGGATTGCCGGGGCGCGCTCTACCTCGACGACGGCCATTCGATGGCGTTCGCCAAGGGTCATTACCTGCGGCAGGCGATCCGGTGCAGCCGCGACTCCTCGGGCGGGCTGCGGATCAGGTTCGAGCCGCGCGAGGGCGATTACCGGCCGTGGTGGCGAACGCTGTCGATCACCGTCCACGGCTGGTCGCAGCCGGGGCGCGTCACTGCCGACGGCAAGGTTGTCGCCGCGACCCTCGACGCCTCCGCCGCCACGCTGCGCTTCGACATTCCCGATACGAACGGCGGAACCGTGACGATCGCCGCCCGCCGCTGACCCTCAGCCGGCGAGATTGCGCCGCAGCGTCAGCGAGCCGTCGGGATCGAGTTTCTGCGCGCACGCCCAGCGCAGCGGATGCCGCACGCCTTTGACCTCCAGCTCGGCGCTCAGCCGCAGGCCCTGCCAGTCGCGCGTGCCCGGCCAGGTCAGCATCGCCTGGCGGATGCCGGTTGGCCTGGGATAGCCGGGATCGACGCAGCCGCTCGCCACCACCGCGCCGTTTGCGTCCTTCAGCGTCAGGCGCAGCACGCCGGGCACGCCGGCGACGCCGTCGTTGGCGAGGCCGATCACCACCCCGCTCGCCCCGTCGCGCGCGGTCGCCCAGACGAACGCCGGATAGACGCGATAGCCGATCCGCCGCGCGATACGGTCGATCGGCTCCGGGTATTTCTCATAATAGCCGAGCACGTGCGCGGCCGCGATAGTGTGCCAGTTCCAGATCGACCAATAGTTCGCGCCGACCGCGAGCACGTGAGCGATGACCTGCTCGTTCATCGTGACGCCGTCCGCGATGCCGAGCTGGCCGGGATCGCCGGTGGTCATCGGCACCTCGCTGACCGCGGCGGTCCAGGCGGGGCGGTTGCTCAGCGCCTCGATCTGCGTGTTCTCGATGAAGATCGTGTCGCTGCGGATCCAGTTGTTCGTCCGCACCGTGCGATCGAGCATCGCCGCGTTGCCGACGCTGTTGAAATCGGGCTGGGTGTTGGTGACGAGCGGCGTCCTGGTCCAGCAGCGCACTTGCGTCTCGAGCATCCGCAGCCAGGTTCGTCCGGCGACGGCGTTGCCGGGAAAGACATTGCCCTCGAACGGCCAGGTGTGCCCCTCGCCCCAGAAGCCGTACATCATCGTGTCCATATATTCGACGTCCGGGCTGCCGTCGTACCGGTCGGCGAGCAGCGCATTGAGCTCGCCGAACGCCGCCTGATAGGCCGGATCGTCGTAGCGCGGCATCGCGTGCTTCTTGCGGTGGCGCACTTGCGTGCGGTCGCCGGGCCAGCTCCCCTTGAGCGGCACGTAAGGCACCTTGTCCATCAGGAACTCCGGCATTCCCGGCTCGGGGAAGTCCGGATTCTCCAGCATGATGCGAAAGCCCACCCGCTTGCCGTAGTGCCGCGCGAGGTCGAAGGTGATGCGCCACCAGTCGGGCAGGTCGAGGCGGCCGGGGCGACGCTGCACCTCGCGCCAGTTGGGGCGCAGATAGACCTTCTGCGTGAAGGGCAGCGCGACGATATCCTCGATCGATCTTTCGAGGCTTTGCCCCGGCAGGTGCGGCGGACCGATGTCGCCCGAGACATAGGCGGTGAGGCCCATGCCGTAATTGGGCACGATGTCGCGCGACGGGCTGGTCGCCATCACCACTTCGCCGCCCGGCGCGTTGGCATCGGCGCCATAGTTGGTGAACGGACCCTGATAGAGCCGGTCCGGAACGGCGGGACCGCCGCCCCAGTCATAGCCCGCCCAGTCATGTTCGAGATATTGCGCCTCGGCCGATCCCGCGATTCCGGCAGTCGCCGCCGCGGCGGCGCCGGCCTTGAGGAAGTCGCGGCGCTTGAGCTCAGGCATGTGCGATCTCCCCTGCGACACGCGCGGCCGAGCGGACGCACGATTCCATCCCCCGGCTCAGCGCGTCGGCATAAGTGCCCGCGAAATAGAGGCGGCCGTCGGGCCTCAGGATTTCCGGCCAGAAGCGGCGGAGCGTCCCCGGCGCGAACGGCTCCATCTCGCAGGTCGGGGCGAAGGCGTCCTGGCTCCAGTCGTAGGTCAGCGCCTGGACGATCGTGTCGCGCTTGCCCGGATAGACTTCGCGAAACGCCGCGAGCACGCGCTGCGGCGACAGGCCGCTGGGGCCGAACGCCTTGAGGATGACGCGAGTCGACCCGGGCGTTTCGGGGACCGCCCAGATCGACGCGATGTCCGGATGCTCGAACTCCATCGCGAGCGTTTTGAAGCCGTCGTCGAGCCAGAATCTGGTCTCCGCCTCGAAGACGAAGAACGGGTGCGAGCTGTAGGTCAGGTTATCGACGACATATTGCTTCGCGGGCGACAGCGCGGGCGTGACGGTGATGCGGCGGAACACCGGCAGCGAGATGCAGTTGACGAGGTAGTCGGCGCGCATCGTCTGCGGCGCGTCATAGCCGTAAGCGGTGTAGGTCACCGTCACGCCGTCGGCATCGCGCTGGATCGCGGTGATCGGATGGTTGAGCTTGACCCGCGCGCCCAGCCGGGCCGCGAACGCCTTGGGCATTTCCTCGTTGCCGCCCTTGAGGTGAAAGGTCTCGCCCTCCGACAATGGAATGCCGCGGTCCTTCATCACCGCGAAACGCCACACGCCGTAGAGCGCGTTGACATGCTGCCCGCCGAGCGCGTCGCGCGCCCGCTGCGACGCGCCTTGCCGGGCATAGAGCGTGTCGAGGTCGATCGCGTCGAGATCGTCGCAACCGTTGCCGAACGGCTGGCTCGGATCGTGGAACTTGGCGATCGTGTCCGCGAGATAGAGCGCCGGCAGCTCGTACCAGGGATGCCGGCCAAGGAAGGCGACTTCGCGCTGGTTGAAGCCGAGCGCCTTCAGCACCGCCGGGTCGGCGAGCATCGCTTCGGTGTAGAATTTCCCGCCGATCATCTTGAGCTGGCCGTTGTCGGCGGGGAGCGGCGAGCCTTCGGCATTGGGATAGGGCACCGCCTCCAGCCCGAACGCCTCGACATAGCGGAAGAACTGCTCGTAGCCGGGCTTGGTGAGGTGATCGGCGCCGTAATCGGCCCACAGCCCGTCGGAGAGGCCATCGCGGCCGGTGAAGACGTGGCCGCCATAGCGCCCCGACGCCTCGAGCACGGTGACGTCGATCCCGCGCTGCATCAGCTCGTAGGCGCAGGCAAGGCCGGTGATCCCCGCGCCTGCGACGATCACCGTCTTGCCCGACGCCGCGCTCGGCGGGCCCTGCGTCCGCGCTTCGGCCGCAGCGCCGACCATCGACACGCCGATGCCCGCCGCGACACCCTTCAGGAAGGTGCGGCGCTCCACCGTCACGATCCCGATCCGTATACGACGACCACGGTTCGCCCGGCAGCGCTGTTGCGATCGTCTCCGGGCTTGAGCGGACCGGTATAGAAGGCCGACAGGACAAGCCCGGCGCGGGGCCCCGGCGCGCCGGGCGCCGTCATGCGGAAGCTGCCGGCCTTGCCGATGGAATATCGCACGCCGGGATCGTTGCCGTGCGCGACGATCCATTGGGCGATCGCGGTCGCCTGCGCCGGGCTGAGGTCGGGATGCGGCGGCATACTGCCCCCGCCCCACGCCCCGTTCGAGCCGTTCCTGATGTGATCGGCGAGCTGCGCGATCGCCGCGGCATTTCCCGCATAGCGCTTGCCGATCGCGGCGAACGACGGCCCGGCCGAGCTGGCGGTGAAGTCGTGGCAGCCCATGCAATTCGACCGCCCGATTGCGACCAGCGCCGGCGGAAGGGGCTCGGCGCGGCGGGCGGCAGGCGCATCGGCGTCGGCGGCATAGGTCGTGCGCAGCAGCACGGCGTTCGACGGGATCTCGCCATATCGGCTCGACTTGCCGTCGTAGGAGACGGTGACGGCGTAGCTCCCCTGCCCGTTCCAGGCGAGGCGGCTGCGATCGGCCGGGCTGACGATATCGACGCGCAGCCCATCGGCAGCTGGCGGCGCGGCGTTCAGGAGGACCGCGAACGAGGACAAGGCAATCGCCGCCAGCCCCAGACCCGCCTGCTTCACCGTCATCGCCCCTCTCCTTCGATCACTCCTGCGCGAACGGCGCTTCGCCAAGCTGATGCGCCGCGTAGAGCGCCGCGCCGTAAGCGGGCGAATGGCGCGGCGCGACCGGCCGGTAGGGCCCCTTCTCCCGCAGCCGCGCCTCGAGCCGCGCGCGGATCGACGCGTCGTTGGCCAGCACGCCGCCCGACCAGGACAGCGGCACGTCCTCGTCCGGCTCGAAGCGGAGCTCGGCGCGCAATGCCTCGGCGATCGCGGCGAGTTCGTCGGCGGCGCGATCATGGATCGCGATCGCCGCCGGGTCGTCCGCCGCGACTGCTTCGGCGACGACCGGCGCAAGCCCCGCGATCTCGTCGCGGACAAGCCCATGTTCGCCCATCACCGCTGCGCAAATGTCGAGATCAGCCTCGAGGCCAAGCCGGCGCCGGAACGCCTCGTGGAGCGGCCCCTTGGCCAAGCGGCCGTCGCTCATCCGGGTGAAGGCGTTGAGGCCCTGGATCGCGATCCAATAGGCGGAGCCCTCGTCGCTGAACACCTCGCCCCAGCCCCCGGCGCGCGCGGCGCGGCCCTGCCGCTCGCCATAGCCGATCGATCCGGTGCCGGCGACGAGGTTGATCCCGTCGGCGCACGCCAGCGAGCCGGCCCAGCCGCAGATCATGTCGTTGCCGCAACGGTAGCGGTCATGGCCGAGCAGGCGCGCGCACTGCCGGTCGAGCTGGGGATCGATCGCACTGTCCTCGCCGAACGCGGGCAGGCCGAAGAAGGCATA
This sequence comes from Sphingomonas sp., assembly GCA_035776635.1. GTDB lineage: Bacteria > Pseudomonadota > Alphaproteobacteria > Sphingomonadales > Sphingomonadaceae > Sphingomonas. Next base: position 58,232 of record DASTWI010000010.1, read on the forward strand.
AGCGATCGCGTCGGGCGCGATGCCGATCTGGGCGCAGACGCCGGCGATCCCCGCCTCCAGCGCGCGCACCGCGCCGTCGAGGCCGACCTGGAGGTGATAGGTCGTGCCCTCGATCTGCCGTGCGATCACCGCGCCCGTGGCGTCGATGCAGACGAACTCGGTCTTGGTGCCGCCGCCGTCGACGCCCAGGAAGATGCGCGGCTCGTTCATGCGGCGGTGTGGATGCGGACGCCCTGGACGACGCGGTTCACCGTCCCGGCCGTGTTCGGCGTATCGGGCGTCAGTCCGCGCTCCAGCGAGGCATGGAGCGCGAACAGCTGCGCCGGCACGATATAGGGGAACAGCAGGTCGCAATCGTCCGCCTGCTCAAGGCCGCGCACCGCGATCGTCTCGCCGGTCTCGGATCGCGCCGAGACGGTCAGCACCGCGCCGGCGACATCGTCGGCACGCAGTTCCTCGATCATATCGCGGTCGTAGGCCCGCGTCAGCGGATCGTTCGAGACGAACACCACCACCAGCGTCTCGCGATTGACGATCGTCTTGGGGCCGTGCCGGAAACCCAGCGTCGAATCGAACGCCGTCACCAGCGCGCCGTCGGTCAGTTCGAGCAGCTTGAGCGCCGCCTCGCGCGCCAGCCCCTTGAACGGCCCGCTGCCGAGATAGACGACTCGCTCGAACCGCCGCGCCGCGAGCGCCGCCATGCGCGGCTCGGCCGCGGCGAGCACCTCGCCGACCGCACGGGCGATCGGCTCGATCCGGCCGCCGAATGCATCGAGTCCGGAGAAGACCGCCAGCGCCGCGAACATCATCGCCGAAAAGCTCGAGGTCATCGCGAAGCCCCGGTCGTGCGTCGCCTCGGGCAGCACGACGACATGGGCGTCGCCGCCGCGTCGCTGCGCCAGTGCCCCGTCGGCATTGCATGTGATGATCAGGTGGTGCGCCTCGGCCACGCGCGTATCCACGAGCTCGATCGCGGCGAGGCTTTCCGGGCTGTTCCCCGAACGGCCGAACGACACCAGCAGCGTCGGCGTCTCCGCCCGGAGATAGAGGTCGGGCGCGCCGACGATGTCGGTGGTGGCGATCGCCTCGACGCAGCGGCCGGTGCTGCGCGCCAGCCACGCCGCCAGGCACTCGCCGATGAACGCCGATGTGCCGGCTCCCGCGAGCACGATCCTGAGATCGGGCCTGGCGAGCAGCGGCGCGAGGAATCCTTGGATCGCCTCGCGCTCGGCGGCGAGCAGCGCGCAAGTGGCGCGCAGCGTCTCGGGCTGCTGGAAAATTTCGCGGCGAGTCCAGGGCTCGGCGCCGCCGGCCGCCGCGGTCGCGACGGAAAGAAGGTCAGACATTGGGGTGGCAGGCTCCGTGATAGGCATCGAGTGTCGCCCCGATATGGGCGATCACAAGGTCAACCGGGTCGAGGCTCGCCCGGCCCGCGCGATGCGCGGCGAAGGCGATGGGCAGATACTGGCTGACCAGCGGCAGCGGCGGCACGGCTTCGCGCAAATTGGCGAACAGCCTGTCTTGCGCGGCGGCGATCTGCGCGTCGGGCCAGTAATAACGGATGCGGTCGCTGAAACTGTATTGCAGCTGGAAATCGAGGCTCGCGCCTCGCCCATGATAATATTTCGCCCAATTGGCCGGCTCGGCGCGCATCCGCTCGAGCGTCACCGCGCGCAAATTGGCGCGCCGGTCCGCCGCGACGGTCTCGCGCTCGATCGCGTCGAGCGCCCATAACGCCTCGCGCAGCGCGAAGGTGACGCCGGGCCCGACCTTCAGGATCGCGAAATCGTCGCGGACCAGCGCAGCGAGCGCGGCGGGCGTCTGGTAATCGGTCGAGTGCGCCTCATAGACGATATGCTCGACCGGCTCGATCGCGGCGCTGAGCGCGGTCGCCTTTTCGGGGGCGTAGTCGACGACCTTGTCGTGATCGAACTCGACGCCGGGCTGGACGACGGTGGCGATCACTCGGTCCCACGCGCTCGCCAGCCCCTGTTCGGCGAACAGGTCGCGGTGCATCGCGATCGTCGCCAGCGCCGCTTGCGGAGTGGTGAGGGCAAGCTCGTCGAGGTCTTCGGCGGCGCCGCCGGGGACGGGCACTTCGGTGCCGATGATGTAGCTCGGCGCGTCGGCGGGGTCGCCGGCATAGGCCGCCTCGGCCGCCCGGCACAGCCGCGCCGCGCGCTCGGCGATCGTGCGCTCGGGAAGCGGCACCGGATCGCCGGCGCAGCTCATCGAGCAATCGAGGTGGATCTTGCCGAACCCGGCGGCGACGTAATCGGCGACCATCACCTCGGCCTTGGCCATCGCTTCCTCGGCGGGCAGCCCGGTCCAGGCATTGGGGCCCAGATGGTCGCCGCCCAGCGCCAGCCGCGTGCGCGGGAAGCCGACGCGGTCGGCGATCGCCCACACGAACTCGCGGTAATCGGCGGGTTTCATGCCGGTATAGCCGCCGTCCTGGTTCACCTGGTTCGACGTCGCCTCGATCAGCGCCAGCGGCACGTCGTGCGCAAGCGCGTGGCGCAGCGTCGCCTCGATCACCAGCGGATGCGCCGAGCAGACCGACGTGATGCCGACGCGCTCGCCCGCCTTGTGCCGGGCGATAAGGTCGCGAATTGCCTTCATGATTACTCCTCGAACTCGCGGCCGGACTAGAGGGAAAAACAACGAAACGCAAGCAGAGAACACATAATGAAACTTACAACACTACTGCCGATGTGGACGAAGATGCTGAAATTTCACCCCCCTCATCCGCAGCATCGGGCTCGATCGCCAGCAGCACCGACGCGATCAGCGCGAGCACCAGCCCGACCAGTTTGAGCGCATCGGGCATGACCCCGAGCGCGATCAGCGAGATCACCGCGGTGGCGAGCGGCGCGCCGGCATTGGAGAGCGGCGCGACGATGATCGCCTTGCCATAGCGGAATGCGAACACCAGCGTGAGCGCGCCGATCGCGTTGAGCACCTGGATCCCGGCGGCGAGCGCCGGGCCGTCCCAGCCCCAGTTGACCGGCTTCGACCAATCCGTCAGCGCCCAGGCGACGGGGATCAGCAGCAGCCCGGCGACCATCATGTAGAAGAAGATGCCTTCCGCCGACATGTGGTTGTTGGCCGACTTCATGAAATAGGCCTGCACGCCCCAGCACAGCATGACGATCAGCGCGAGGACGAACCAGCCCGATCCGCTCACCGCCGCCCCGTCCGCCGGCGTGTAGTTGAAGATCGGCAAGGCGATCAGCGCCAGCACGATGCCGAGAATGCCGAGCTTGCCGGTCCGCTCGCCGAGCAGCGCGAACGACATCATGATCGTGACGAGCGGCGACAGCGAGATGATCGGGAAGATCAGATACGCCGGCCCGCGCGTGACGGCATAGAACAGCACCATTTGCCCGCCCGCGCCGAGCAGCCCGATCGCCATGCCGTAGGCGATCGCGCGCGGGCTTCGCTCGAGCGCGCCGCCGCCGAGCCTCAGCGCAATGATCGCCGGCGGGACCATCGTCAGCGCCCAGACGCAATAGACCAAGGTTTCGGGAAAGCCGCGCTCGGGCGACAGGTACGAAAAGGCTCCCCAGAACCCCCACAGCACCACGGTGATGAGCGCGTTCACCAGCCAGGCGCGGCCGTTCGGCGCGGCGGTCATACGGCGGCTCCCGCTGGCGCCGCTTCGATGACCAGAAAGCGATCGAAGCTGGCGTCGATGCGATTGTCGGCTGCGCTCGCGGTGCCGAGCGGTTCGCCGGTGAAGCTGTTGGTCAGCCGATAGCGCCCCTTGCCGAGCCCGCGCAGCTCGATCGGCCCCTTCCAGCTCTTGGCGTAGAAAGCATAGTGCAGCGTGCCGTCGGCGGCGACGACGTGCCCCTCGGGCTTGTCGAAGCCGATATCATAGAGCTCGCCGCGATACTGCCCCTTGGACAGCATGTTCTTGCGATAGAGCGCGATCCACTTGCGCCAGAGCTGCTCCTTCTCGGGCGTCAGCACGAAGCCGCCCGGCGGCAATTTGTCGGTCGGCCGGTCGGTATCCTTGGGCCAGGTGAACTTCGTCGAGGGGATGCCGCCGATGCCGTAGGTCGAGGCGAAGTCGTCGCCGCCGTCGCTCAGCTCGACATGATCGCCCGAAAACGGCGCCGACGGCCCCATCATCGCCTTGAAGGTCTTGCCCTTGAGGCGGACCTGCCAGGACGATTCAGGATCGGATGCCGGCGTGTTGTTCATCGCCGGGATGTTGAAGAAGGCGAACGAATCGCCGCACGGGCAGATCTCGATATTCGCGTTCGGGTTGATGCCGATCGCCGTCTCGTAGATCGCCTTCCAGAAGTCCTGCAGCTTCTCGACGGATTCCTCGGGCCGCGCATGGTTGTGCGCGGGATTGTAGCAGGGCGCGACGCCGTTCAGGTCTTGCCCGTCGATCTTCAACCCTTCCCAACCCCAATCGCCGATGATCCGTCGCGTGACCGCTTTGAAGTAATCGATCGTCGGCTGATAAGCGGGACACAGCGTATAGCTGTCCCACCATGTCACGTTCTGCGCTGCGCCGCTCGCGTCGAGCAGCAGCATGTCGCGATGGTCGCGCATCAAATCGCTGGTCGGGGAAGCCGAAAGCGGCGAAATCCACAGCTTGGGTCGCATTCCGTAGGTCTTGATGCGGTCCGCGAACGCCTTCAGGCCGGCGTTGCCTTCGGGGAATTTGCCGGTGTCGGCCACCCAGTCGCCGACTGCTTTCTGCCACCCGTCGTCGAGCACCGCCCAGTCGCAGCCGACCGACTTCGCCTTGTCGAGCGTGCCGTAAACCTGCGCGGGCGTGAAGTTGCGCTCATAGCCCCAGGCGCACCAGATCGGGTCATAGCTCGACTCGGGAATCGCCGGCGCGGCGAGCCCGCGCTCGGCCATGACCCGGCGATAGGTGTCGAGCGCGGCGAAATGATCGCCCTGATGCGTCATGATGAAGGTTTCGGGCAACGTCACCGACTCGCCGGGCGCGAGCACGATCGGTTGATCGCCCTCGATGGCGATGCGCGTGCCGCCCGGCTGCGCGGCGACCGGCAGCGCGATGAGCCTGGGGGCCGTCTCGACATGCCCGATCGCGAGGCCAGCGTCGGGCCGCCACACCACCGCAACCGGCGTACCGCTGCCGTAGTCGGAGCCGTTCATTCCCATGAAGTTGCGCTGCTGGAAATCGGGCAGCACCGGCTGCACCCAGTCGCGGCGGTCTGGATAGGAGGCGCCGGCAAAGGTCCAGGCCCCCTTGGGATGCGCAAGCACCGTATGCGCGGCCGACCACCATCCGGCGATCGCCACCGGCTGCTTGTCCAGATTGCGATAGGTCACACGCATCAGCGCGGCGCCCGGATAGCGGTCGCGCAGCACCAGCTCGAGCCGCTTTTCCAGCCGTCCCTCCGCAATGCCGCGCAGGAGGTGCCGGCGGCCGGGGCCCTCGGCGTCGGTCAGCGGCTTCGCATCTTGGTCCAGCATAACGAAACGATCGAGCACGGCACCGTCCGCGAGCCGCACCCCTTCGCCTCCCTCGAGCGCAGTCAACGCCTGCGCTCGCCGCGACACGCGCGAGTGGAGGGCGCCATCGAAATCGATCGTCAGCACCCCGTCCGAGACGCTGGCCGCCGGAGCCGCCGCACCCCACGCCCGCGCCGGAAGCAGCGTGCCACCCGCCGCCGCCGCCGTGCCGCACAACAGCGTGGTGAGCGTGTCCCTGCGCGTGATTGCCTGTCGCTGCATCGCTCTCCTCTCCCGCCGCTGCGTCGATGGGCGTGATCTCACCACATCGCCTGTTCTGTCCAACGCTCGCACAACGCGGCCGCGACAGCAAACGAAAACGAATGACTACACTTCATTTTCTTTCATTCAGGCGACCATTTCGAGGGAAGCCAGACCGAGGCAGATGCGAAAGGGCTGCATTTCCTTAGAAACTCGCCGCCTTTGTGACCAGAGGCAGGGTTGTGGCAAAAAAGGGGTTGCTTTGTTGCGAGACGCGCTACAGAATGAAAGATAGTGAAATTTCACGACAGGTTGAGGGAGGGGAGAACGACATGGCCTCACGCACGTTCCGGATGCAAGCACGCCTGATGGCATTGGCCCTCGCCTCGGCGTCCAGCGCCGCGATGGCGCAGAGCCAGTCCTCGAACGCCGCACCCGCAGGCACATCCGATACCGAAGTCGCTAACCAGGCCAGTCACGACATCATCGTCACGGGCATTCGCGGAAGCCTCGACAAATCGGTCGAGATCAAGCGCGAGTCCGCGGTGGTGCTCGACTCCGTCAACGCCACCGAGCTCGGCCGTTTCCCCGATAGCGACGTCGCCGATTCGCTGCAGCACATCACCGGTATCACGATCAACCGAACGACCGGCGGCGAAGGCCAGTATGTCAGCGTGCGCGGGCTCGGATCCGAATACAATATCACCACGCTCAACGACCGTATCCTCGCCACCGACGACGACGGCCGCAATTTCGCCTTCGACATCCTGCCCGCCGACGTGATCTCGGGCGCCGATGTGCTCAAATCGCCCCAGGCCGCCGCGGTCGAAGGCAGCATCGGCGGCACGGTCAACCTGCGCTCGGCGCGCCCGTTCGACCGCCCCGGCCTGCATATGGCGCTGAGAGCCGAGGGCGATTACAACGACATGTCGGAATACAAGGGCTACAAGCTTTCCGGCTTTGTCAGCGGCACGAATCATTCGGGCACGCTCGGCCTGCTGCTCGGCGTGGTCTATTCCGATACCAAATTCCGCACCGATGCGCTCAATTATTCGACCTGGGATCCCTACAGCCCCGGAGTCTGGCCACCGGCGCCGACCGCCGATTCGGACCCGCCCGCCGACGCGCAGCCGGCGATCGGCCTATGCTGTATCCAGTTTGGTTCGGTGGTGGACCGCAAGAAGCGGCTCGCGCTCACCGGCACGCTGGAATGGAAGCCGACCGACACGCTGCACGTAACGATCGACGGCATGTACACGCGGCTGCACGACCCGCAGGTCGCCTACAACCAATCCTATTATCCGGACTTCACCTACGACGCCAATGGCCTGCCCGAATGGTCGAACGTGACGGTCAAGAACGGCTTCATCACCTCGTTCACCGCGAATAACTTCGATCCGGAGATCGTCAATCAGACCATCCACCGGGTGGTGAACACCTATCTTATCGGCGCCAACGTCGCGTGGAACCCGACCGATCATTTCACGCTACGCGGCGACGTCTATCGTTCACGCGCGAACCGGCCCGAGGGCGGCACTGACACCTTCCTCACCGCAGGTCTGGTCTCACCGACACCGTACAACCAGAACATCCTGACCTTCTCGGCCAACAAGAACGCGATGCCCAACATCAGCGTGACGTTGCCCGACGGCAGCGACTACGCTTCGGCGCTCGCATCGGGCGCGCTCGACGACCAGAGCCTGTGGAGCACGCATTACGACGGGCTATCGGGCTATTCGATCAGGGATACGGTGACCGGCGCCAAGCTCGACGCGACCTACAGCGTCGACGGCAGCGTGCTGAAGCACATCGACGCGGGCGTCGCCTACCTCAAGCGCTCGAAGTCGCGCCGCGACATCTCCAACGACTGGACCAACGGGTCGAACCAATACAGCACGCTCTATAATACGATGCCGGGGCAGCCCGGTCCGATCACCTTTGCGACGATGGGCCAGGACGTCATCTCGACGTTCAATTTCCCCAATTATTTCGCAGGCGCCGGCGGGCATTTCCCGACAACGCAGGTGCTGATCAACGCGCAGAACCTGCTAGCGGGCCTCAAGTCGCTCGACGGCACGCCCAATTACACGTCGGGCGCGGGCGTCTATAATTTTGCCGACACGCTGCCGGTGTTCAACCCGACCAACTCCTATGTCGTCAGCGAAAAGACCATCTCGGGTTATATCGAAGCGTCGTTCAGCGGCTACGCCTGGACGGGCAATATCGGCGTGCGGCTGGTCCATACCGAAACCAACGCCGCGACCGCGATCAACAAGATCATCTCGGTAACGGTCGCCGACACCGCCAATCCGACGGCGTCCGCGGTCACCGAATATTCAGAGGCCTCACCGCTCAACGCCAAGGGCAGCTACACCATCCCGCTGCCGTCGGCGAACGTCAACTTCGCGCTGACGAACACCCTGCACCTGCGCGTCGCGGCTGCGCAGACGATCGCGCGGCCCAACCTCAACCAGTTCGCGCCGACCGAGACCGACGACACCAGCAACCAGAACTACGTCGTCTATTACGACGGCAACGCCTCGCTGAAACCGATCAAGGCGTGGCAGTTCGATACGTCGCTCGAATGGTATTACCACCCCAATGACATGCTGTCGCTCGCGGTGTTCGGAAAGAAGCTGCGCGGCGACATCACCACGATCGAGCGCAATAACGTCGATATCGGCGCGGTCGGGTGCTTCAACGGCAAGCCGTGCGTGCCGCTGCTGTTCAGCGTCGTCGAGCCGATCAACGGCGACAATTCGCGCGTCTACGGCGTCGAAGTCGGCTGGCAGCACATGCTGAAGAACGGCTTTGGCATCCGCGCGCAGTTCACTCACACCTGGAGCGCATCGACCATCGAGGGCCAGAACGTCGGCAGCATCGCCGGCATTTCCCCGACCACGTTCTCGATCAATCCGTTCTACGAGAAAGGTCCGATCTCGCTCAGCGTATCATGGGATCATTCGAGTTCGTTCACCTATGCGAATTTCACGGAGATCGACGGCGTGCCGGCGATCGCCAAGGGCTATGACTGGGTGACTGCGACCGCCTCGTACGACATCACCAAGCGCCTCAAGGTCTATGTCGAGGGGCGGAACCTCACCAACGCGATCGTCCGGACCTATTTGAACGGCGATCCCAACATCATCTGGGCCTCGGGCGCAGTGGGCACGAGCAGCAGCGTCGGCGCCGGCTATACCGCCTATGGCCGGACCTTCACTGCGGGGATCCGCTTCGGCTTCTAACGCCCGGCGGACGGGCTCCCGCTCAAGCGGGAGCCCGAAGCGCGCGTCACCCGTAGTGTTGAGCTTGTCGAAACACCGTTCTCGTCGAATGCAAGAAGCGGCCCTTCGACCGGCTCAGGGCGAACGGATCAGTGTACGTAGGCGCTTCGCTCACAAAACCAGTGGCGTCGCCCGAACCTCACGCGATGCGGATTTCGCATCCCAGCTTGCGCGCCTGATCGAGGCTGTCTTCGGGCGCGCCGGCGTCGGTGACGAGGACGTTGACCTCCTCGATCCCCATGATGCGGTGGAGGCACGTCCGGCCGAACTTGCTGCTGTCGGTCACCGCGATCACCTCCCGCGCGACGCGCGCCATCTTGCGATTGAGCTGCGCCTCCGCCTCGAAATGCGTGGTGATGCCGCGCTGCAGGTCGATGCCGTCGACCCCGAGGAACAGCCTGTCCACTTGCAGGCTGTCGAGCGCGGCCTCGGTCTGGCCGCCGTAGAACGCCATGTTCTTGCGCCGCAATCGCCCACCGAGCAGGACGATCTCGATTTTTTCCTTGCGCGTGAGCTGGTTGAGGACGCCGGCATCATTGGTCAGGACCGTAATGTCGCTACTGTCAGGCAGGAAACGCGCGATCTGTGCGGTGGTGGTACCCGAATCGAGGATGATTGCATCGCCCGGCTGGACCATCGCCGCCGCAAGCCGGCCGATCCGTTCCTTCTCGGTCATGTGCAGCGCGCGCTTGGCATCGACGGGATCTTCGTCGACCACGCCGATCACTCCCGACGATACGGCGCCGCCATAGCACCGGACCGAAATGCCCCGTTCTTCGAGAAACGCGAGATCCTTCCGGATCGTCTGGGTCGAAACCCGAAACTGGTTCGAAAGCGCGAGCACCTGAACGCTCCCCTGGTCCTGGAGCATCTCGATGATTTCCTGGCGTCGCCGACTTGTGTCCCGCATCATTCCTCCATGGCAGTGATTTCTAGCGGGAAATGGTGAGCCGCTCCATGCGTTTTCTTTCGGTCGCCGACTGATCGGCCGTATCGTCCGGCAGAAACACGTTGCATCGAAGGGTTCCATAACGCAAGATAATCGCACCAGATAAGGTGCGTTTCGTTTCATTTTGCAACATGGGAGGGGATTATGCGAGCGCATGTGGCTGTGGCGGCGCTGTTGGCGATCGGCTCTATGGCGATTTCGACATCACCGCTTCGAGCGCAGGAGACCTACAGCGAGGCCGATTTCGCGCAGGTTCCCAAATTCGACGCACACGTCCACGACAATGTCGCTCGCACCGCGTTTCTCGACGTCGCCCGCAAGGACGGCTTCGAACTCCTGTCGATCAACGTCGACTATCCGGACTTCCCGCCGCTCTCACTTCAAGCCAAGGCGGCGGAAGGCCATGAGGCCGCCGATCCCAAGCATTTCCACTTCGCCACCACTTTCTCGATGAAAGGCTTCGGCCAGCCCGGCTGGACCGAGCGCGCGATCGCCACGATCGATGCCGCCGTCGCGAAGGGCGCCGTCGCGGTGAAGGTGTGGAAGAACATCGGCATGGTGGTGAAGGACAAGAACGGCAAGCACATCTTCATCGACGATCCGCGCTTCGACGGCGTCATGGCGCATATCGAGAAGATCGGGATTCCGCTGATCGCGCACCAAGGCGAGCCGCTCAACTGCTGGCTGCCGCTCGATCAGATGACGACCGATAACGACCGCAGCTATTTCCGCGACCATCCCGAATATTACATGTACCTCCACCCCGAAGAGCCGAGCTACGAAATGCTGATGGCCGCGCGCGACCGCTTCGTCGCCTTCCATCCCAAGCTGTCGTTCGTCGGCGCGCACATGGCGAGCCTTGAGTGGAGCGTGGACCGGCTCGCGGTGTTTCTCGACCGGTTTCCCAACGCGAACGTCGATCTCGCCGCGAGGATGACGCAGGTCCAGTACCAGTCAAACCGCGATTATGAGAAGGTCCGCACCTTCTTCATCAAATATCAGGATCGGCTGATGTACGGGACCGACATCGCCGACAATCCTCCCAATCCCAACGCGCCGGCCGAAAATCCGCCGGTCAGCAACGGGAATTTCGAAGCCGACGTCGACCACGCCTGGCGCTCCGACTGGCGCTATCTCGCCACGCCGCTGGTGCAGCACGTCGACGACCTCAACGCCGATGTGAAGGGCCTCGCGCTACCGCGATCGGTGATCGACAAAATCTACTACAAGAATGCACACCGCATCTATCTGCACGAAAAATAGGCGAAGCGCAGTGCCGGACGGCGACCGGCGGCGTAACCTGATGACGGCGCCCAAGGGCCCGCGGCTTCCGACGGACATCCGTGGCGGAGAGGGTGGGATTCGAACCCACGGTACCCGTGAAGGCACAACGGTTTTCGAGACCGTCCCAATCGACCACTCTGGCACCTCTCCGCGAGGACATTTGCGCCTGGCCCGAAGGGCTCGAGCGGCGCGCCGGCCGGATTGAGCGGCGGCCTCTAACGCAATCGAACGCACCTCGCAAGGTCCGTGCTTGTGCGGCGCAAAACAGGCCCTAAATTGAAACCATGAGCCCTTCCAGCGCCCCTGTTCCGCCGCTCGACGACAGCGTTCCCTTGCCCTCGGTCGCGCACGCCAGCTTCGCCATCGGCGACGTCGTGCGGCACCGCCTGTTCGATTTCCGCGGCGTGATCTTCGACGTCGATCCGGTGTTCGCCAACACCGAAGACTGGTACGAGGCGATCCCGCAGGACCTGCGTCCGCGCAAGGACCAGCCGTTCTATCACCTGCTCGCCGAAAACCAGGATTCGAGCTACGTCGCCTATGTCAGCCAAGGCAACCTGGTGCTCGACGACAGCGAGGAACCGGTCGACCACCCGGCGATTTCCGGCCTGTTCACCGACTATCGCGACGGCCGCTATATGCTGAGGCGCGAGCACCGGCATTGACGCCTCCGGGCTCCTGCTCTCGCAGGAGCACACCATAGCGCTCAATCTTCAGCAGCAATCCTGATGCGGATGCCGTCGAGCGTTTCGCTGAACGGGAGCTGGCACGACAGGCGCGAATCCGCGTCGCGATCCGAGGACGAATCGAGCAGGTCGTCCTCGTCCGCGCTCATCGGCGGGAGTTTGGCCGCAAATTCCGGATCGACATGGACGTGGCAGGTGGCGCAGCTGCAGCAGCCGCCGCATAACGCCAGGATCTCGTCGATGCCGTTGTCCCGCATCACCTCCATCAGCGACAGGCCGACCTCGCCCTCGACCTCGCGGACTTCCCCTTCGCGGGTCGTGACGATAACCTTCGGCATGACATTCTCCCTTGCTGGCCGGATGGCGGCGCCATGCCGTCTCGGGCGCGGCATATCAAGGATCATCGCATGGGCCTGAGCGCCGAGCAGCTGCGCACCTCACTCGATGCCCTCGCGCAAATCGAGCCGGCGATCGCCGCCGCGCTGACGCGGGTCGGCTATCCCGAGCCGCGGATTCGCGAGCGGGGATACGGCACGTTGCTGCGCACGATCGTCGGCCAGCAGGTCAGCGTGGCGGCGGCGCAGTCGATCTGGAACAAGCTGGAGGCAGCGCTGGGCGATCTCGACGATCCGGCGACGATCGCGCGTGCCGATGCCGAGACGCTGCGCGCCGCGGGCCTGTCGCGGCAGAAGGCGAGCTATGCCGTCAGCCTGGCCGACGAAGTGGCGAGCGGGCGGCTCGACCTCGATCGATTGCCTCAGGACGACGAAGAGGCGATCGCGCAGCTCGTCCGCGTCAAGGGCATCGGGCGCTGGTCGGCCGAAATCTACCTGCTGTTCGCCGAGGGGCGCGGCGATATCTGGCCGGCGGGCGACCTTGCCGTGCAGATCGAGATCGGCCGCATCCTCGGCCATGCCGATCGGCCGCGGGAGAAGGCGGTGCGCGACCTTGCCGAGGCGTGGCGGCCGCACCGCGGCGCGGCGGCGATCCTGGCGTGGCATCATTACAAGGCGGACATGGAAGTGATCTGAGCCCGTCGACTTCGTCAGGAGTGTCTTGTCGAAGCACCGTCCTTTCCTGCAAGAGAAGAACGGCCCCCTTCGACTGCCTGCCAAGGCAGGCGCTCAGGACAGGCTTCGACAAGCTCAGGGCGAACGGAGACTGGTTCTGGCTTCATCGCATCATCCTGCACCGATCGGAGCGGTGGTTCCGCGATGAGCCCGCCGCCTGCCGCCGCTCCGCCTGCCGAGACGCGCCGGCCGTCGCTCGAGGAGGCGCATCGCACGATCGCGGTGCCAGCGCGTGGGGCTCCGTGGCGGCGGCTGCTCGCCTTTGCCGGGCCGGGGTATCTGGTCGCGGTCGGCTATATGGATCCGGGCAATTGGGCGACCGACCTCGCCGGCGGTTCGGCCTATGGCTATGCGCTGCTGTCGGTGGTGCTCGCCGCCAGCCTGATGGCGATGGTGTTGCAGGCGCTCTCGGCGCGGCTCGGCATCGCGGCGGGGCTCGACCTGGCCCAGGCGTGCCGGCTCAAGTGCCCGCCGGCGGTCAATCTCGCGCTGTGGGTGCTGTGCGAGCTGGCGATCATCGCCTGCGACCTTGCCGAGGTGCTCGGCACCGCGATCGCGCTGCAGCTGCTGTTCGGGCTGCCGCTGATCGTCGGCGTGTGCCTGACCGCGCTCGACGTGTTCCTGATCCTGCTGCTGCAGCAATACGGCTTTCGCCGGCTCGAGGCGCTGATCGTCGCCTTGCTCGCGCTGATCGCCGGATGCTTCCTGTTCGAGCTGATCGTGTCGCATCCCAGCCTCGCCGCGGTCGCCGGCGGGCTGGTCCCCTCCCCGCGCATCGTCACCGATCCGGCGATGCTGTACCTCGCGATTGGCATCCTCGGCGCGACGGTGATGCCGCACAACCTCTACCTCCATTCGGCGGTGGTGCAGACGCGGCGCTTCGCCGAGGACGAGGCGGGCAAGCGCGCCGCGATCCGCATGGCGACGATCGACAGCAACGTCGCGCTGGCGCTCGCTTTGTTCATCAACGGCGCGATCCTGGTGCTCGCCGCCGCCACGTTCCATGAGGCGGGGCGCACCGACATCGCCGAGATCGGCGACGCCTATCGGCTGCTGACGCCGATGCTGGGCAGCGGGGCGGCGAGCCTGGTGTTCGCGATCGCGCTGCTCGCGTCGGGGCAGAATTCGACCGTTACCGGAACGCTCGCCGGGCAGGTGGTGGCCGAGGGGTTCCTCGACCTCAGGATGCCGCTGTGGCTGCGGCGGCTGGCGACGCGCGCGCTGGCGATCGTGCCCGCGGTGATCGTCGTGGCGATCATGGGGAACCGCGGCGCGACCAGCCTGCTGGTGCTGAGCCAGGTGGTGCTGAGTATGCAGCTGCCCTTCGCGGTGGTGCCGCTGGTGCTGTTCACGGGCGACGCCAAGCTGATGAACGGTCTGCCGACGCCGCGCTGGCTGCAGGTGCTGGCCTGGGCGGTGGCGGCGCTGGTGATCGTGCTCAACGCGGTGCTGCTGATCGGGGTGGTGTTTTAGCCAAGGCTCGGATCACCCTCGGTCAAAGGTCACAAAGGTCATTCCCCTTTACGCGCGAACGCCTCTCTTTTCCCACGATGTCAAAGAGCAACTCTGGAACATTAGCAGAACATTATCCTGTAGGAAAGCGCCTTATCGCGCCTCGCGTTCCTTGGCGGGGCCGCGGTCGGTGGTGAGGTTGAGGGCGGTCACGACCAGCGACAGGTGCGACAGCGCCTGCGGGAAATTGCCGAGCTGGCGATCGTCGCCATATTCCTCCGCGAGCAGGCCGACGTCGTTGGCGAGGCCGCACAACCGCTCGAACAGCGCGCGCGCGTCGTCGGTCCGGCCCTGCAGCGCATAGACGTCGGCGAGCCAGAAGCTCGCGGCGAGGAACGCCCCCTCCCCGCCGCCGATGCCGTCGTCGGTGCGGTCGGTCTGGTAGCGCGCGACGAAGCCGCCCTGCATCAGGTCGTGCTCGACCGCGGCGACGGTGCCGACCATCCGCGGGTCGTCGGCGGGGAGGAAGCCGACCAGCGGCAGCCGCAGCACCGCGGCGTCGAGCGCGGGGTCGTCATAGGCGCGGGTGAAGCTGTTGCGGCGGCTGTCGAAGCCCTTGTCGAGGATTTCCTGCTTCACGCGTTTCGCGAGATCGCGATAATGGTGCGACAGCTGGTCGTCATAATGCTCGAACCAGCGCGCGGCGCGGTCGAACGCGACCCAGCACATCGCCTTCGAATAGACGTGGTGGCGCGGCGCGCCGCGGCTTTCCCAGATGCCGGCGTCGGGGTTCTGCCACTGGTTCTCGGTCGCGCGGGCGAGCAGGCGGAACAGCGCGTCGGTATCCGCGTCGCGTTCCTCGTCGTGCTTGGCGGCGATGAACAATGTGTCGAGCACTTCGCCGTAGATGTCGAGCTGGAGCTGCGCCGCGGCGGCGTTGCCGAAGCGGACCGGCTGCGACCCGCAATAGCCGGCCAGCCAGTCGGCGTCCCATTCGATCAGCCGGCGGTCGCCGAGCACCGAATAGAATGGTTGCAGGTCGATCGGCTCGCCGGCGATCGCGCGGCGCAGCCAGGCGACCCAGGCGCCCGCCTCCCCGAACAACTGCGCCTTGACCATCGCGAGCAGCGTGAAGGTCGAATCGCGCAGCCAGCAATAGCGATAGTCCCAGTTGCGGTCGCCGCCGATCCGCTCGGGCAGCGACGAGGTCGGCGCGGCGACGATGCCGCCGGTCGGCAAATGGATCAGCGCCTTGAGCGTGATCAGCGAGCGGATCACGAGGTCGCGATAGCCGCCCTCGTAGCAGGCCTTGCCGACCCAATCGTTCCAGTATTTGCAGGTGTCGGCGAGCGCCTGTTCGGCATCGACCGGCTTGGGCATGTCCTTGAATGCTTCGAACCAGGTCAGCACGAAGCGGACGCGCTCGCCCTCGGCGACGGTGAAGCAGCTGCGGCCCCAGCGGCCGTCGAACTCGACCGGCACGTCGAAATCGAGCCGCACGCCGTTGGGCCCGGCGACCGCGGTGGCGTAGCCGTCGTCCGACTGGCGGATCAGCGGGTGAATGCGGCCATAGTCGAAACGGATCGCGAGCTCCGAGGTCATCGCGACGCGGCCCTTGCGGCCCTCGACGATACGGACGATGTCGGGCGCCTGCCCGCGCATCGGCATGAAATCGATCACCGCGACGGTGCCGTCGGCGGTGGCGAATTCGGTCTCGAGCACCAAGGTGTCGCCCTGGTAGCGCCGCTTGGTCGAGTGGACGTCGCCTTCGGGCATAATGCGCCAGCAGCCGTTGTCCTCCCTGCCGACCAGCGCAGCAAAGCACGCCTCCGAATCGAAGCGCGGCAGGCACAGCCAATCGATCGAGCCGCCCTTGTGGACCAGAGCGGCGGTCTGGCCGTCGCCGATCAGCGCATAATCCTCGATGCGCTTGCCCCCGTCGCCGCTCATGCGCGCGCCCTTCGCCAGCCGAGCAGCGCTCCCGCGGCGGCCAACCCCGCCGCCGCGATCGCCGCCGTCGCGCCGCGGTGCGTCGTCATCCAGGTTTGCGGGCTTCGCGTTCGCGCGATCGCGTCGAAGCGGCCGTGCGCGCCGTGGTCGCCCGGCACGGGATGCCACAGGTTGTTCTGACGGTCGGGCGAGACCGGCTCGTCGCCCTGCTGCCCCTTGAAGCCGGTGCGCGCGAGATAGCGGTCGAGCAGCGGCGAGGCGATCTTGTCGCCCCAGATCGCCTCGAGCGTCGGCCAGCCGACCTCGATGCTCTTGCGGCGGTGGTGCGCGGCGTAATGGATCGCGCGCGCGACGATTTCCGGCTGGTAGGGCGGGCTGGCTGGCTTGGGCTGCATCGGCAGGTCGGTCTTGATCCAGTCGAATTGCGGGGTGTTGACGCCGGGCAGCTGGACCATCGCGACGTGGACGTTGCTCTTCGCGTGGAGCAATTCGCTGCGGAGCGAATCGTGGAAGCCCTGGATCGCGTGCTTGGCGCCGCAATAGGCCGATTGCAGCGGAATGCCGCGATAGGCGAGCGCCGAGCCGACCAGCACGATCGATCCCTTGTCGCGCGGCAACATCCGCTTGAGCGCGGCATAGGTGCCGTGGACCTGGCCGAGATAGGTGACTTCGGTGACGCGCTTGTAATCGGCCATCGCCATGTCGACGAAGCGCGCCAGCACGCCGGCGAAGGCGACGTTGATCCAGATGTCGATCGGGCCGAAGCGGTCCTCGACCTTGCTGGCGGCGTCCTCGACCGCGGCCATGTCGGAGACGTCGAGCGGCAGGATCATCGCCTCGCCGCCGGCCGCCTTCACTTCCTCGGCGGCCGCCTTGAGCCCGTCGAGGCCGCGGGCGATCAGCGCGACCTTCGCCTTGTCCTTCGCGAATTGGCGGACCACCGCGCGGCCGACTCCGGCGGAGGCTCCGGTGATGACGACGATGGGCGGGGCGGCGGATCGGGGCATCGGCTCCTCTCGGGCGGGTGGCGGCAGGGGATAGCCGATGAACAGATCGCATCGCGACATGTTCCGCAAGCCGTCGTGCTCCTGCTTTCGCAAGAGCACGGGGTGTTTGGCGCGTTTTGCGACAGGGCATCCGCCACCTCGCCGTTGAGGGGCGGGCTTTGCGCTGCTAGGCGGTTCGTCCATGGCACAGACTCCGCCCGCCGCGCCGCCGCGGCCGCAGCCCCGGCTCGGCAACCTCGCCATGGTCTGGCATTTCGCCATACGCTATCCGGGGCATATCGCCGCGGCGCTGGTCGCGCTGCTGGTCGCGGCGGGCGCGACCTTGTGGATCCCGCGGACGTTCAAGCAAGTGATCGACCACGGTTTCGCCGCGCGCGCGGCCGAGGAGCATATCGGGCAGTATTTCGGCGAGCTCGCGCTGGTCGTGGTCGTGCTGGCGATCGCGTCCGCCGCGCGGTTCTATTTCGTGTCGTGGCTGGGCGAGCGCACCGTCGCCGACGTGCGGATCGCCGTGCAGCGCAACCTGCTGCGCCTCGCGCCGCGCTGGTTCGAGGAGAACCGGCCGTCGGAGATCGCCTCGCGCCTGACCGCCGATACCGCGGTGGTCGAGATCGTCGTCGGCACCACGCTGTCGGTCGCGATCCGCAACCTGCTCGTCGGCGTCGGGGGCATCGCCTATCTGTTCGCGCTGGCGCCGCGGCTGGCGCTGTGGCTGGTCGTCGGCATTCCGCTGGTCATCATGCCGATCGTCATGCTGGCGCGGCGCGTGCGCAGCTATTCGCGGACCAGCCAGGACCGCATCGCCGAGATCGGCGCGGTCGCAGCCGAGACGCTGGGCGCGATGAAGATCGTCCAGGCGTTCGGGCAGGAACAGCGCGAGGGACAACGTTTCGAGGGCGCGGTCAACGCCGGGTTCGCCGCGGCCAAGCGCCGGTTCGGGGTGCGCGCGCTGCTGACCGCGCTGGTCATCGGGCTGATGTTCGGCGCGATCACGCTCATCATGTACGACGCCGTCCACCTCGTCGCGTCGGGCAGGCTGACCGGCGGCGCACTCGCCGCATTCGTGATGACCGGCGGAATCGTCGCGGGGGCGTTCCAGTCGCTGTCCGACGTCTATGGCGATTTGCTGCGCGCGTCGGGCGCGGCCGGGCGGCTGTCGGAGCTGCTCGCCGCCGAGCCCGAGATCGCGGCGCCGGCGAACCCGGTGGCGTTGCCCGAGCCGGCGCGCGGGGCGATCGATTTCGAGCATGTCACCTTCCATTATCCGACCCGGCCCGAGACCGCGGCGCTGCACGATTTTTCGCTGGCGGTCGCGCCCGGCGAGACGATCGCGGTGGTCGGGCCGTCGGGGGCGGGCAAGTCGACCTTGTTCCAGCTGGTCGAGCGCTTCTACGACCCGCAGGCGGGGACGGTGCGGCTCGACGGGGTTGCGCTGCCCGAGGCGGATCCGGCCGACATCCGCGGGCGGATCGCGATGGTGCCGCAGGAGACGGTGATGTTCGCCGCGTCGGCGCGCGACAATCTGCGCTACGGCCGCTGGGACGCGTCGGACGCGCAGCTGTGGGCGGCGGCGGAAGCTGCCAATGCCGCGGAGTTCCTGCGCGCGCTGCCGCAGGGGCTCGACACCTTTCTTGGCGAGGGCGGCGCGCGGCTGTCGGGCGGGCAGCGGCAGCGGGTGGCGATCGCCCGTGCGCTGCTGCGCGACGCGCCGGTGCTGCTGCTCGACGAGGCCACCTCGGCGCTCGATGCCGAGAGCGAGCGGCTGGTGCAGCAGGCGCTCGAGCGGCTGATGGAGGGGCGCACGACCCTGGTCATCGCGCATCGCCTCGCGACGGTGCGCGCGGCGGGGCGGATCATCGTGATGGACGAGGGCCGCATCGTCGAGAGCGGCACCCACGCCGACCTGATCGGCCGCGACGGGCTTTACGCGCGGCTCGCCAGCCTGCAATTCAGCGAGGCGGCTTAGGGCGAATTGTGCTCCTGCACTTGCTTCGATCGGAGCGGCTGCCTAGCTTGGCCGCCCTCGCAAAGGACTTTCACCATGAGCAATCGGACGAACATCGCCAGCCTTTCGTTCGCTCCGGCCTCATGGGTGCCTCGTGTCCTTCCTCACACTCGATTCGATTTCCGCCGCGACGCCTGACGGCGATCGGCTCTTCGATGGCCTGACGCTGTCGATCGGCGCCGAGCGCGTCGGGCTGGTCGGCCGCAACGGCGCGGGCAAATCGACGCTGCTGGCGATGATCGCCGGCGCGATCGCGCCGGCGGCGGGGGCGATCGTCCGCAATGGCCGGATCGGCACGCTCGCGCAGGACTGGCGCGAGGACCTGAGCGTCGCCGAGGCGCTCGGAGTGGCCGATGCCATCACGGCGGTCTCGCGCATCGTCGCGGGCGACGGCCGGCCCGAGGATTTCGAGCGCGCCGACTGGAGCCTCGAATCGCGGATCGAAGCGGCGCTGGCCGAGGTCGGGCTCGCCGGCCTGGCGCTCGACCGCGCGATCGGGTCGCTCAGCGGCGGCGAGCGCACGCGGGTCGGCATCGCCCGGCTGCTGATCGAAGCGCCCGACCTGCTGCTGCTCGACGAGCCGACCAACAATCTCGACGCCGCGGGGCGCGCCGCGATCGCCGCGCTGGTGCGGGACTGGCGCGGCGGCATGCTCGTCGCCAGCCATGATCGCGCGCTGCTCGAGACGATGGACCGCATCGTCGAACTGAGCCCGGTCGGGGTCCGGATCGTCGGCGGCGGATGGACCGCCTATGCCGAGGCGCGCGACGCCGAACGCGCGCGGGCGGCGCACGAGCTCGAGCGCTCGCAAGCGGGGCTGCGCGACGCCCGGCGGGCGATGCAGCAGCGGCGCGAAGCCAAGGACCGGCGCGACAAGGCCGGCCGCGCGGTCGCCGCACGCGGGGCCGAGCCCAGGATCGTGCTCGGCGCGCGGGCCGAACGCGCCGAGAATAGCAGCGGTCAGCTTCGCCGCACTGGCGAGCGGCTGGTCGGCGAGGCGGCGGCGGCGCTGGCGGCGGCGCGCGGCCAGGTCGAGGTGCTGACGCCGCTCGCCATCGCGCTGTCATCGACCGGCTTGGCAGCCGATACCGAATTGCTTGCGCTGGACCGCGTCACCGTCGCAGCGGGCGCGCGCGTGCTCGGCCCGTGGACGCTCGCGATCCGCGGACCCGAGCGTGTCGCGCTGGTCGGTCCCAACGGCGCCGGCAAGACCAGCCTGCTGCGCGTCGCGATCGGCGCGCTGACGCCGGATGGCGGGTCGGCGCGGCGCCGCGACGGCAAGCTCGCGATGCTCGACCAGCACGTCGCGCTGCTCAACCCGCAAGCCAGCATCCTCGCCAACTTCCGCCGGCTCAATCCCTCGCTCGATGCCGAGGCCGCGCATGCCGCCTGCGCGCGCTTCGCGTTCCGCAATCGCGACGCATTGCAGCCGGTCGGCAGCCTGTCGGGCGGCGAGACGCTGCGCGCCGGGCTCGCCTGCACGCTGGCGGGCGAGCAACCGCCGTGGCTATTGCTGCTCGACGAGCCGACCAATCACCTCGACCTCGACTCGATCGACGTGCTCGAAGGCGCATTACGGGAGTTCGACGGGGCGTTGCTGATCGTCAGCCACGACCAGCGGTTTCTCGACGCGATCGGCATCGAGCGGACGCTGTCCTTGCCGCAAGCGCCGTGAACGGCGGCTAGCCCTCACGCCGGCGATAGGCGACTCGCCACATGACCAGCGCGATGCCGCCCGCGAGCGCCGCGGCGAGCAGCGCACCGCCGAGCGCGTGAGGCCAGGGCTGATCGGTGGCGCCGCCCACTTGTGCGGCGACCATCAGCAGGAATCCGATCACCGCACCCGATGCCGATGCCGCCGCCGGCCCGCGCTGTCCGGCGAGGTGCAGCACAAGCCATATCGGTCCGGCGATCGCGGTGATCGCCAGCGCGGCGAAGATCGCCCCGATCAACAGCGCCAGCAGCGCTGCGCGCGCCGACCCCTCACCACCGAGAATGACCAGCAGCGCCGCCGTCGCCCCGGCCAGCGCCGCGCCGCACGCCAGCGCGAGCCCCACGCGATCGACGCTCGTGCGGTAATCGCCCCCACCTTCGCTCATCGATTTTTCCTTCCCCATCAAGGGGCATAGCATCATTGGAGCAAGGTGCAAATCGAAACGTGAGCGGCATAATCCGGGTCGCGGAAGCGCGCGCAGCTACCCGCGAAACGCCGACCGATTCTCGCGCGCGAGCCTCCGGCCGAAAAAAAAGAAGGGGCATGATCCTGAGATCATGCCCCGAGTACCAGCGCACATGGCGCCGGCGTGGTCGTCGTCCCTGGGAAGGCTTGGCGGGACGACAGGGAAGAATTTGCGCGGCGAAGCCCTTGTTCTTATACCTGTCCTTGCAATTGGGAACGCTACCATCTTGCCGGAGCGTCCCGTTATGCGGCACACCGGCGTCGCTCCTTCGCAGCTTCGGGATTGATCTTTTCTTAAATTAAATTGAA
The DNA here is from genome assembly GCA_035776635.1 of Sphingomonas sp. Classification (GTDB taxonomy): domain Bacteria; phylum Pseudomonadota; class Alphaproteobacteria; order Sphingomonadales; family Sphingomonadaceae; genus Sphingomonas. Next base: position 80,113 of record DASTWI010000010.1, read on the forward strand.
AATCAATCCCCATGTTAATGCTGCCGGGCTTGGCTTCGTCAGCATCACGGCGCAGAGAGACGAGCGTGCCCACCCGGGGAGGGGCGGCACAAGGAGGCGGGGACGATGCTGAACGAGCGGGCGGGGATCGACACAATGATCTGGCAGGAACGAATGCCGCCGCGACAGCGGGGCCGGGCGCCGGAGCGCCGCGCATGACCGCCCCTACCCGCCCCCGGCTGCGCCTGTCGGGAACCAATCTCGAACGTGCCGCAGACCATAACCAGCGAGTCACGCTGCACGCGATTCGCGTCAACGGCTCGCTGACCCGCGTCGAACTCGCGGCAATCACCGGGCTGACCCCGCCGGCAATCGCCAACATCACCAAACGGCTGCTCGCCGATGGCCTGATCGAGGAGGCGGGGCAGCGCCGCGGCGGGCGCGGCCAGCCGCCGACCAAGCTGCGCATCCGGCCCGACGCCTGCCATTCGATCGGCGTCAATATCGACCGCGACCATATCACCATGGTGATCGTCGATTTCGCCGGCGAGACGCTCGCGCGCGTGTCCGAGGAGGTCGATTTCGCGCTGCCCGACCAGGTCCGCTCGCTCTACCGCCGCTCGATCGAGGCGATGCTGGCCGAAGCGGATGTCAAGCGGTCGAGCCTCGTCGGTCTGGGCGTCGCGGTGCCCGACGACCTCGGCCATGTCGATCTGCCCGGCCGGCCCGCCGCCTATGCCGAATGGGACGGGATCGACATGGCGTCACTGTTTGCCGAGCCGTTCGGCCTGCCGGTGTTCGTCGAGAACGACGCGGCGGCGGCGGCGATGGGCGAAATGCAATTGGGACTCGGGCAGAAGTTCGCCAGCTTCTTCTACGTGCTGATCTCGTCGGGGCTCGGCGGCGGCCTGGTCGTCGACGGCGCCTATTTCCGCGGCGCCGACGGCCGTTCGGGCGAGCTCGGCTTCATGCACGCGCCGGCGAGCAACGGCGACGCGGTGCAAATCCAGAAGCTCGTCTCGCTGTCGGGCCTCGCCAGCCTGTTGCACGAGCAGAACCTCACGCTCGCCGACGCGATCGGCGCCGGCGCCCCCTCGCCTGCCGCCGCGGCGTGCGTGGGCGCGTGGATCGAGCGCGCGGCCGACCAGCTCGTCGTCCCGCTCGAGGCGGTCAATTGCCTGATCAATCCCGGCGTGGTGCTGCTCGGCGGCCGGTTGCCCGCCGACCTCGTCGAGCGGCTCGCCGAGCGCGCGCATACTGCACTGGAAGCCAAGGCGACCAACGTGCCGATCATCGCGCCGGTCAAGCGCGCGGCGCTGTCGGTCGACGCCCCCGCGGTCGGGGCGGCGATCCTGCCGTTCAGCCATTTCCTGTTGCCCAAGCCCGGCGCGCTGTGGAAGGCGCCGGCCGCTGGCGACGCCACCGGCCCGGCGGTCCAGCCGGCAGCCTGACGAGACGAGATATATGCCAGGAGAGGAAGTGATGGATCGACCCAAATCGGCGGCGGGCGCGTTCGCGTCGGTCACCACCCTGTTCTTCGCCTGGGGGTTCATCACCTCGATCGTCGACCCGCTGGTCGCCGCCGTGAAGAGCATCTTCAGCCTGTCGAACGTCGAGGCACAGGTTTCCACCTTCGCCTTCTTCATTGCCTATGGCGTGGTCTCGATCCCCGCGGCGATCCTCGTCTCGCGGCTGCGCGCGGTGCCGTCGATCATCCTCGCCATCGCGATGATGGTGGTCGCGTGCCTGATCATGCTCGTCGGCGCCGACGCCGCCGCCTACGCCGGCGTGCTGATCGGACTGTTCGTGATGGCGAGCGGGATTACCATCCTGCAGGTCGCCGCGAATCCGCTCGCCGCGGCGTTGGGTGCGCCCGAGCGGAGCCACTTCCGCCTGACCTTCAGCCAGGCGTTCAACTCGTTTGGCACAGTGCTGGGGCCGCTGCTCGGCGCCGGGCTGTTGCTGCGCGGTCTCGACGTCGAGCCCGGCGAGGCGCTGACACCGGCTGCGCGGACCGCCGCACTGGGTTCGATCAATACCAGCTTCCTGATCATCGCGATCCTGCTGGCGATTCTCGGCGCTTTCATCTGGTGGTCGCGCCGCCGCATCGACGAGGCCGCGCCGCCGCTCGCCGTGGCGCACGGCTTCGGCGAGACGCTGAGCCAGGTGTTCGCCTCGCCGTGGGCGCTGCTCGGCGGACTTGCAATCTTCGTCTATGTCGGCGCCGAAGTGGCGATCGGCAGCCAGATGGCGCTGTTCCTCAACAGCCGCCCGATCTGGGATATCCCGCTGCAGCAGGCGGGGTTCTACGTCAGCCTCTATTGGGGCGGCGCGATGATCGGTCGCTTCGTCGGTTCGGCGCTCCTGACGCGATTTCCCGCCTATCGCCTGCTGGCGATCAACGCCGCGGTCGCGGCGCTGCTCTGCCTGTTCGTCGTGCTGACCCGCGGCGTGCCGGCAGGCTGGGCGGCAATCGCGATCGGGTTGTTCAACTCGATCATGTTCCCGGTGATCTTCACGTTGACGCTCGAGCGCTCGACCGCGAGCACCGAGGCGACTTCGGGCTTCCTATGCATGGCGATCATCGGCGGGGCGCTGGTGCCGCTGCTGGTCGGCAAGGTCGCGGATATGAGCGATTATGCCACTGCTCTTGCGGTGCCGCTGGTCTGCTACGCCATCCTGTTCCTGTTCGCGCTTGGCGCGGCGCGGGCACGGATTCATGCGGCCGGGGTGGATCAGGCCGCGACGGTGCATTGACCTTGTCCTGTCGAACTTGAGCACTTCCCGTGCTCCTGCGAAAGCAGGAGCCGAAGTCACGAGCGATAGTGCTTGCACCCCTGGGCTCCTGCTTTCGCAGGAGCACTGTTTTCATCAGTTTTCGCCCTTCGACTTCGCTCAGGGCGAACGGTGTCGGGAAGCTATCGCAGCGCCCGCACCGCCGGCGTGTCGAGGCATTCGAGCAGCGCCTTGCGCGTGACGGCGGGCGCGCTCGGCGGCGGCGGGTAGGGCGGCACGTCGACCTCCGCCCCGATCGCCACCGGGGCGAAGCGCGCCGGATCGATCCCGGCGCAGCGCATCGCCGCGTCGAGCAGCTTCGGCGGCGTGTCGTACGCCTCGTAGGACAAGCGGAAGGTGCCCCAATGCACCGGGACCGCGCGCGCCGCGCCGAGCCGCTGTAGAATCTCGACCGCATCGACCGGGCCGATATGGCTGCCGATCGCCATCTGCCCCGGCACGAAGCGGAACGCGCCGATCGGCAGTAGCGCGAGCCGGATCGGCCCGAGCGCGCGCGCCTCATCGACCCAGCTCAGATCGCCTGCGCCGGTGTCGCCCGAATAGAAGAGGTTGCCGCCGGGCAAGATGACGGCGAAGCCCGACCACAAGGCGCGGTTGCGGTCGGTGAACCAGCGGCTCGACCAGTGATGGCTGCGGGTCACGACGACGTCGATCCCCGGCTTCAGCTTCACCCGCCCGCCCCAGTCGAGCGCCTCGGCCGGCACGCCCGCCGCGCCGATCACGCGGTCGTTGCCCAGGCTGGTGACGATCCGCGGCCGGTCGCGGTTCCAGAGGCGCTTCAGCGTCGCCAGGTCCATGTGGTCGTAATGGTTGTGGCTGACCAGCACGAGGTCGATCTTCGGCAAGTCGTCGAAGCGCACGCCCGGTGCGGTCACTCGCTTCGGTCCCAGTCCGAACGGTCCGGCCTGCTCGCTCCACACCGGATCGATCAGGATGTTGAGGCCTTCGGTCTGGACCAGCACGCTCGCATGGCCGATCCATGTCACCAGCATTCGCGATCCCGCGACGCGTGGCGGCGGAATCGAGGGCGTCACCGCAACCTGCTCGGGCCAGTCGGGCCGATCATCGCGATTGGTGAGATAGCGCCACAGGAATCCGCCGCGGCTCCGCCCGCTCGGCGGTGCTGCCGTATCCTCGCCGTCGGGATTGAAGAAGCGAGCGCCGTCGAAATGATCGGTAATGGGGCCCCGGTAATAAACGCGGTCGAGGAACCGCGGCACGATGGTGATCGCCAGGCACAGCGCCACCACCGCGAACAGCAGCACCGCCAGAGCCCACCGTAGGATCGTCACCGCCGCGCCTCCCGCAACCCGCCTGCGCCGCCCTCTACGCGACTTTGGGAAGCGAGGACATAGGACAGTGCCAGCCGACCCGCGTTGACGTAACTGCCATTTTGTTGTTTATACACAACGGTTCGCACTGGTAAGGCATCGCCTTGGTAATCCACAATCGCATTGCAGTGTTCCGGGCCGAACGCGGCGAGTCTCGTCGCGACCTGGCCGCCGCGGTCGGCGTCAACCATCAGACGATCGGCTATCTCGAACGCGGCGACTATAGTCCCAGCCTCGAGCTGGCGATGAAGATCGCGCGGCACTTCGGCGTCGCGATCGAGCACCTCTTCTCCTTCACCCCGTTCGAGTCGGTTGCAGTCGCGCTGCGCCGGACGGAAGCCGCGGAGTAACCATGTCGGCCTTGCACAACACGATCGCCCGCCGCGCGGATGCGTTTGCCCGCTGGACGCGGCTCGACCGGCTGACGCTGATCGATCGGCCCGAGCCGCGCAATCTGCGCTGGTCGCCGCTTGCCGTCATCGCCGCAATGGCGATCGGCTATACCCTGCTGGTTCGAGCCGAGAACGGACATGGCGGCGCGTTCCCCAGTGCGTTGGCGGGAGCGCTGTTGTTCTATGTGCCGTTTGCTGCCGCGGTCTACATGCGCATGTTCGGTCCGCGTCTGGTCGGCGATCCGCAGCACCCGCTCGACGAGCGCGAGCGGATGGTCAGGGCTCGCGCTGGCCATCTCAGCGGGATCGTGATCGCCGTGCTGACGATTTCAGGCTGTTTTTCCATCGGCATCGGGCAGCAGTTCGGCTGGTGGTGGACGCCCCGCCGGCTCGGCGACTGGATTCAGCTGGGGATGATGATCGAGGCGTGGATGTTGATGCTTCCGGTGCTTATCGCCAGCTGGCTGCAGCCGCGCGCCGAACGCGACTGAATTCCCGCAAATCCCGTAGCGGGAGCGCTCGTTTCGCGAAGGGTTTGGAAAGGACTTGTCTGCTAGCCCCGCGGCATGCCCGTTACCGTCACCGATCACCGCGAGTCGCCCCCGCCCCTGCTCACGCTGTTCGCGCTGGTCGAAGGCGATAGCCGCGGGTTCGCATCCGACGATAGCGGTCCGTTGCGTCAGCTCGCCGCGAGCTGGTCGGTGGCGCTGGTTGCGCAGCTGATCGCACTCATCGCGGTGATCGGCGGCGCCGCGGTCGCCGGTCCCGCCCCGCTTGCGTTGCCGGTTGCGATCGATGCCGGGGTGTCGACCACGATCGGCGTCGCGATCCTCGTGCTGCTGCGGCTGGGCATCGCGCGGCATTGGCGGCCGCATGTCCAGACGCGGCTGCTTGCCGCGGGCAGCGCCACGCTCGTGGTCAGCCTGTTGTGGCTCGCGCACCTCGCCGGCGGTCTCGCCGACGAGCGCTGGCGCTTCGCCTGCTTCGTTGCCGCGTTCGGATCGATCGGGGTGACCGCGATCGCGCTTTACGCGGTGCGCGCGGCGATCCTGACCTTCGCGCTCGGCATGGTCGCGGTGACCGTTGCCCTGTCCGGACTCGGCGTCGCCAGCAGCATCGCCGTCCTGTTCATGCTGGCGCTGGTGGTAGTTGCCTATCGCCTCGCGGTGCTCGACCACGCCGCGGCGCGTGCGCGCGCGATCGCCGAGAACGACGGCCGCCTTGCAGCGCGCCTCGTCGAGGAGTTCGAGGCACACGGTTCGGGCTGGTTCTGGCAGACCGATCGCCAGGGCCGCCTCACCTATCTGTCCGACAAGGTCGCACGCGAGCTGGTCGTCGACGGCGCCATGCCGATCGGCCAACCGCTCGCGCAAGTGTTCCGCATGGACGATGCGGGCGCCGCCAGCGAACGCACGCTGCGGTTCCACCTCACGTCGCGCACTGCGTTCGCCGACTATTCGGTGCAGGCCGCCGCCAACGCCGCGCCCGACCGCTGGTGGTCGATTTCCGGCCGCCCGGTATTCGATGAGCGCGGCAGCTTCCACGGCTTTATCGGGTCGGGCAGCGATCTCACCGAAAAGCGCCGCTCGGAAGCCGAAATCACGCGGCTTGCGCTGTTCGACGACCTCACCGGTCTCGCCAATCGCCAACGGATGAAGCAGGCGCTGGACCAGACGCTCGCGCAGAACGCCAGCCGCTATAGCCCGACCGCGCTGTTCCTGCTCGACCTTGACCGGTTCAAGGCGGTCAACGACACTTTGGGGCACCAGACCGGCGACCTCCTGTTGCAGCAGGTCGGCAAGCGGCTGCAGCGCGCGGTCGGGGACAAGGGGCTGGTCGGCCGGCTCGGCGGCGACGAGTTCCAGGTGGTGCTGCCCAACCAGTCGAACCGCGATCAGCTCGACGCGCTTGCCCGCACGATTATTGCGTCGCTGTCGCAGCCCTATTTCATCGACGGCGCGTCGATCTCGATCGGCTGCTCGATCGGTGTCGCGGTCGCGCCGGACGACGGCGGCAGCTCCGAGGTGCTGGTGCGCAACGCCGACCTCGCGCTGTACGCGGCCAAGGCCGACGGGCGCGGCATCCACCGCTTCTTCCGCGCCGAGCTGCTCAAAGGCGCGCAGACGCGGCGGCAGCTCGAGGACGACCTGCGCTACGCCTTGCAGAACGACCAATTCTACGTCGCCTATCAGCCGGTCGTGTCGACTGCCAGCGAGCGGATCGTCGGCTACGAAGCGCTGCTGCGCTGGGACCATCCGACCCGCGGCAGCGTGTCGCCCGCCGAGTTCATCCCGGTCGCCGAGGATTGCGGGCTGGTCGAAGCGATCGGCGAATGGGTGCTGCGCACCGCGTGCGCCGAGGCGGCGCGCTGGCCGGAAGGCGTGCGCGTCGGCGTCAACGTCTCGCCGATTCAGTTCGCCAACCCAGCGCTGCCTGCGGTGGTCGCCAACGCGCTCGCCAAATCGGGGATCGCAGCCGGCCGGCTGGAGCTGGAGATCACCGAGAGCGTGTTCGTCGACGACAGCGCCGCGACCGAGGCGATGTTCAAGACGCTGAAGAAGCTTGGGATCCGCCTTGCGCTCGATGATTTCGGCACCGGCTATTCGTCGCTCGGTTATCTGAAGAAAGCTCCGTTCGACAAGATCAAGATCGACCAGTCGTTCGTCCGCGGCGCGGCGGTTACCGGCAACCGCAACGCGGCGATCATCAAGGCGATCGTCATGCTCGCCGACACGCTGGGCATGGAGACCACCGCCGAGGGCGTCGAGGTCCAGGACGAAATCGCGCTGATCCGCGAATTGGGCTGCAGCCACATCCAGGGTTATGTCTATGGCAAGCCCGCGCGTTCGGAGGAAGTGATCCGCCAGCTCGAGGCCGCGGGCGGCCACGCGACGGCCACCGGCTATCGCGTCAGCCGCAGCCCGCGCACCACGATCCTCAGGCAGGCGCGGATCGAGATCGGCGATTCGAGGGGCGAGGTGCGCATCCGCAACATCTCCTCGACCGGCGCGATGATCGACGGGATCGAAATCGACGGCGAGGCGATCGGGCTCGACCTCCTCATCGAACTTATCGACAACGAGATGTTCCCGGCCAAGCTACGCTGGGCGAAGGACGGCAAGGCGGGCATCGAGTTCGCCCGCAATTTCAACCTCGAGCGCCTGAGCGCACCGGCGCCGCGCTCGATCCGCCGCGCCTCCTGACGCACCGCCCACGGCCCCGACGTCAACACGCGACTTGGGCGAGCTTGTAATCTTGGAGCACTACGCCGGGAAGGCGACCGGTCGGCCCCAGGCTTTTATGTCAACTTTTGAAAAGGCCGATTCGCGCCAACTTAGCCGCAACATTCATCAACCTTGGCTCGTTCAAGATTGGCCAGAATCGGCCATATCTGAGGCCCGCCGCGAATGGCAAAATTCCTGGGGCCGCGTCCAATCAGGGCGAGGCCCCCGCTACAAGGCATCGAGATCAGCCAGGCCATCGCAGGATCAACGTCACCACAGATCGGCCGAGATTACGGACCAGCCTCGCCCCGCACGATAGTGGCCCACACCTGGAAACCCCGCTCGATCGCTTCGGCCAAATGTCGGCGTTCCATTCCTGCGCGGGGCCGTCGCAATTGACGAAGGCCTACCGGGGTTGGGCGATCCAGTTCGCCCCAAATCCGGATTGGACCTACGAAGGCGCACATGCAGGAATGAACATCAGGCGACTGCCAGGTCGAAACCCGCTTTCGCCAATTCAAGCCTGCTTTGTTCCCATCCTTGCAGTGGAATCACCTCGCCATTCCGGTCAGCGAGTTTCTGCCAATCCCGCCGCAGGTCATCGGCCGAAGGCGGATCGCCCGCAACAAGGATGCCCTGCGTCAAGGTCACATTGGCGAGTTCGAAGCCGCCGGCCCCGGCACACAGGATCGCGCGGCTCGGCGCATCCTCGGCGGCGAGCACGACGACCCCGGGACTGACGAAACGCGGCGCCAGCAACTGGAGCTGCTCGTCCGGCAGCACGCCCTTGGTCATCTGCGTCGCTGCGGTCGGCGCGAGGCAATTGACGCGGATGCCGTATTTGCCGCCCTCTAGGCTGAGCGTTTGCATCAGCCCGACCAGCGCCATCTTGGCAGCGCCGTAATTGGCCTGGCCGAAATTACCGTACAACCCCGATGACGAGGTGGTCATGACGATACGGCCATAATGCTGCTCGCGCATCACGTCCCACACCGCCTTGGTACAGATCACCGACCCCATCAGGTGGACGTCGACGACGAGTCGGAAATCATCGAGGCTCATCTTGGCGAACGACTTGTCGCGCAGGATGCCGGCGTTGTTGACCAGGATGTCGATGCGGCCCCAGATTGCGAGCGTCTCGTCGACCATCGCCGCAACCGCCTGCTCGTCGGTCACCGACCCTCGTATCGCGCGCGCCTCCCGGCCGGCGTCGACGATCTCGCGCGCGACCAAATCGGCGCCGTCGCCAAGATCGTTGACGATCACCTTCGCTCCATGCTCGGCGAGCGCCAGCGCATGGGCGCGGCCCAGTCCGCCGCCCGCGCCGGTGACGATGGCAACACGATCTTTCAGGTCGATCACGCGTGAATCCTCCATGTGTTTTCGGCGCGCCGTGCGCTCGATCATTTATTCACTCTTGATAGAATTAGTATTGAAAGTCTACCCGATTTGGGGCAGCAATGCCGGGTGAGCGCCGAAGAGCGCGCGGACGACCCAAGGCCCGGGGAGGGGATCATGAAGGCTTGTGCATTCTTGCTGAGCGCGTCGATGCTGACGTTCTCGTGGTGCGGTCTTGCTTCAGCGCAGACCGCTGACGCCGTCGACCAACAGGCGCAGACCGCCGACGATACCAGCATCACCCAACCGGGCGACATCATCGTCACTGCCGAGCGCCGCTCAGAAAACCTGGCGACCACGCCGATTTCCGCGTCGGTGCTCAGCGGCAGCGATCTCGCCAACAAGGGCGTCGTCAACGTCGATGCGTTGCAGTTCGCGATGCCGAGTGTGGTGGTCAACAATTTCGGCCAGGGCAACGACTTCAACGTCCGCGGCATCGGCAAGGCCGAGCACAACACGCAGACCACGACGGGCGTGATCACCTATCGTGACGGCGTGCCGACCTTTCCGGGCTATATCCAGGAAGAGCCCTATTACGACGTCGCCAACATCCAGGTGCTGCGCGGGCCGCAGGGCACGATTGTCGGCCAGAACGCGACCGGCGGCGCGGTGTTCGTCAACACCAACGATCCGATCATCGACGGCGGCGTCCACGGCTATATCCAGGGCCAGTACGGCAATTACAACGATGTCGGGCTACAGGGCGCGGTCAACCTGCCGATCAGCAGCACGCTGGCGGCGCGCATCGCGGTGTTCAGCGAAAAGCGCGACGGCTTCTATCACATGACCGGCCCAGGCGGCGCGCCATATCGCGGCCACAACGGCGACCTTGGCGAGATGGCGGCGCGCTTCAGCCTGCTCTGGAAGCCGAGCGACAATTTCTCGATCCTGTGGAAAACCGACGCCGCCGATCTCGACCTGGGCGGCTATCCCGCCGGACCCTACACGCAGAAGGATCTCTTCCATCTCACGGCGAATTCGCCGCAGGACGCGCACGACAAGCTGATCCGCTCCTCGCTCAAGGCGGACTACACCTTCGCCAACGGCATCAAGTTCCGCTCGGTCACCGGCGTCGCCAGCGGTGACACCAATTACACCGCCGACCTGGACGGCACGGCGACCGGGATCGAAACCTTCTTCGACAAGGTCCACGAGTTCCAGTTCAGCCAGGAATTCAACCTGATCTCGCCGGATGACCAGCGTTTCACCTGGTTGCTCGGCGCGTTCGGATTGTGGAATACCTACACCTTCCGCGAGCCCTACCAGTTCGTCATCGACCTCGCCGGAGCGGCGGCGCCCGGTATTCCCGCCTATGTCTATTCGCTGCAGGGCAAGAATCCGGAGCGGTCGCTGGCCGCCTTCGGGCAGGTCGGCTTCGACATCACGCCCAGCCTCAAGATCAAGGCGGGCGCCCGCTACACCGCCAGCCGGTCGACCAACCATGTCGATGTGATGCAATACGGCGCTTATATTCGCGACGATCAGCGAGTGACGTCGGACAACTTTTCGTACAAGGTGTCGCTCGGCTGGCAGGCGGCTCGCGGCCAATATCTCTACGGGTTTGTCGCAACCGGCTTCCGTCCCGGTGGACTCAACGTGCCGGTCGGCCTCGGCAATCCCGCCGCATTCAAGCCGGAGCGGGTGACATCGTATGAAGCAGGGTGGAAGGGCGAGTTCGCCCATGGCCACCTCAATCTGTCGGTCGACGGCTTCTACAATGACTATAAGAATTTCCAGGTCATCGTCGGCTATCCGGACTTCCCGACCTTCGGGCTCGAGCTGAACGTGCCGAACACGACCAGGATTTACGGCGGTGAGGCCGAGGCCAATCTGCATTTCGGCGCCTTGTCGCTCAATGCCGGCGTCAACGTCCTGCACAGCGAGCTCGGCCAGTTCTACGCGGTCGATTCGCGCACGCCGCCGACCGGCTTGCCGGGCGATCCGATCCTGCCGTGCGATCCGGCCACCGGCCCGGCGAGTGCCCATTGCGTCAGCCTGAAGGGGCAGGAGCAGACCTATGCGCCCAACGTGACGTTCAACATCGGCGCCCAATACGATCTCAAGCTCGGCGACAAGGACACGCTGACGCCGCGCGTCAACTTCGGCCATGTCGGCCGGCAATGGGCCACTTTGTTCGAAAACCCTGCGTTGGGCGACCGGCTGGAGGACCGCAACGTCCTCAACGCGCAGCTCGCCTGGACGCACGGCAGCTTGTCGATCACGGGCTACGCCACCAACCTCACCAACCAGCACTATGCCGGCGCCCTAAACAGCGGGCTCTATTTCGCCGGACCGCCGCGCCAGTACGGCGTCCGCCTGCTCAAGATCTTCTGATCCCTGTCGGCCGGTCCGCGGATCGTGGCCGGCCGCTCTTGTTCCCGTTCGTCACGAAAGCGCGATGCAAGCCTATTCCCTGACCGTCGACAAGTTCCTCGACCACGCCGCCAAGTGGCACGCCGAGCGGGGGCTCGTCGCCGCCGATGCCGGAACTGTAATCGGCCGGCTCGATTATGCCGCTCTGCGCGAGCGCGCCAATCGACTGTCCGGCGCGCTGCTCTCATTGGGGCTCGGGACCGGCGACCGGGTTGCGACGCTGGCGTGGAACACGCCGCATCATTTCGAACTCTATTACGCCGCGATGGGCGCTGGCCTCGTCTGCCACACGCTCAACCCGCGGCTCACCGCCGAGCACCTCGCCGCGATCGTCGCCGAGGCCGAGGATCGCGTGCTCGCCGTCTCGGCCGACCTGCTGCCGCTGGCCGCCCGGGTGGTCGCGCGCTGCCCGGTGATCGAGCATATCGTGGTGATGGATGGCGAACGCGGCGATACGGCGTTCGACGTGCCGGTCCATGCCTATGAAGCGTTCCTGGCAGCGCACGGTGCGCCGACGCCGTGGGGCGGATTCGATGAACAGGCGCACGCGGGGCTGTGCTACACCTCGGGCACCACCGGCGCGCCCAAAGGCGTGCTCTACACGCACCGTTCGAACTATCTCCACACGCTGCGTGCGCTCCAGGCCGACGCGACGGCGCTCACTCGCGAGGACACCGTGCTGCTCGCGGTGCCGATGTTCCACGCCAATGGCTGGGGGATGCCGTTCGCGGCGCCCGCGGTCGGCGCGCGCGTGGTGCTGCCCGGGCGGCATACCGACGGGGAGAGCCTGACCCGGCTGATGCGCGACGAAGGCGTCACCTTCGCGGTCGGCGTGCAGACGGTGTGGCTCGGCGTGGTCGATCATCTCGACAAGACCGGCGGCAGGTTGCCCGACCTCAAGCGCGTGCTGATCGGCGGATCGAACTGCCCCGAAGCCTTGATCCGTCGGCTCGAGGACCGGCTTGGCGCGCGCGTCCAGACCAGCTGGGGGATGACCGAGCTGTCCCCGCTCGGCACGATCGCGCTTCCCGATGCGCCGGCGGAGTCGACGCGCGCTTCAGGCCGGCCGCCGATGGGGCTCGACCTCAAGCTGGTTGATGCCGAAGGCGCGACGCTGGCCGAGCAGCGCGGCATGGTCGGGCATCTCCGCGTCAAGGGCCCGAGCGTCGTCGATCGCTATTACGGCGCCGACGCCGACGCGCTCGACGCCGAGGGCTATTTCGACACCGGCGACCTCGCCATCATCGATGACGCGGGCAACCTCACCATTTCGGGCCGCTCGAAGGATCTGATCAAGTCGGGCGGCGAGTGGATCAACCCGGCCGAGATCGAGGACATCGTCGGGCGGCACCCGTCGGTCGGGCTGGTCGCGGTGATCGGGCGCAGCGATCCCAAATGGGGCGAGCGGCCGGTGCTGGTGGTCGAGCCGCGCCGCGGCGAGGTGATCGATCCCCAGGCGCTGATTACGGGCCTCAAAGGCAAAATTGCCGATTGGTGGCTGCCCGGCGAGGTGGTCGTGGCGACGATGCCGCTCGCCGCATCGGGCAAGATTGACAAGAATCGGCTCCGTGCCGATTACGCGGACGGAAAGATCGAGGGCGAACCGGTCGGTCGCTGAAGGCGTCTCGCAAGGGATTGTGGCAAAGGCCGATCTCGCCGCAACAGGGGATTGGCGCGTGGCAGCAACGCCGACGAAGAAACGCCGCACCAAGGCGGAGCAGCGCGCCGAGAGCCTCGAGCAGATTCTCGACGCGGCGGAATATCTGTTTTCGAAGAAGGGTTTCGACGGCGTCACCTTGCGCGACGTCGCGCACCGCGTCGGCATCCACACGACGCTGCTCCATTATTATTTCAAGGACAAGGCGGCGTTGTTTCGAACGGTGTTCGAGCGCCGCGCGGGTGTCACCAGCAGCCTGCGCATCGCCGCGCTCGACGCTTACGAGGCAGAGGCCGGCGATCATCCCACCGTCGAAGGCGCGCTCCACGCATTCCTCGACACCGATCTCGACCTCTATCGCGAGGGCGGCGAGGGCTGGATGAACTATGCCGCGTTCGGCGCGCGGATCAGCAACACTCCCGAGGGGGCCGAGCTGATGGACGAATATTTCGATCCGGTCGTCTTGAAGCTGGTCGGCATCCTCAAGCGCGCGCTTCCCGATTACAGCGAAGAAGACATTTTCTGGGGCTATCATTTCGTCACCGGCGCGCTGATGAACACGCTGGCGCACACCGGGCGGATCGACCGCTTGTCGGGCGGCATCTGCCATTCGGATGACTTCCTCGCGGTGAAGGAGCGTATGGCCAGATTCATGGCCGCGGGCTTCCACGCGTTGAAGGACTAAGGCTGTGCTCCTGCGGAAGCAGGAGCCCAGAGGCACAAGCAATCGCTTTCGATATTCTCGGGCTCCTGCTTTCGCAGGAGCACTTTGGTTAGCCGCACCCCGCCGTCTTCGCCGGCAGCTTCGGCGCGATCAGGCCGACGTTCCAGCCCCACGCCTGATCGCCGGACTTGATCCGGCGGCACACGACGGCTTCGTTGAGTTCATACATGCCCGGCAGCGGGTCGGTCGCGGGTTGCGGCGTGTCGGCGAAGTGCATGTAGCTCTGGGTGTCGTCGAACGCCAGCCAGTTCGGCGCGTCCGGCGCGACCGGTACGCCAGATTTGGCGAAGCTGGTCCAATAGCCGATCATCGCGTCGGACAGCGCCTGCTCGCGGGGCTCGTCAGGAATCTTGGGCCAAAGCGGCGGCGTGGCGTCCATCGTGCCGAACACATAGGGCAATTCGCTCCCGTGGAAGGCGTGTAACCCCGCCTGATCCTCGGCCGGGTAGCCGTGATCGAATTCATAGAGATAGGACGGCAGGCCGAGCGCGGTCTGCTTCGTGACAAGCCGCTCGGCGGTCCAGGCATAGAGGCCGTCGCGCGTCGTCTCGATAATGCTCTCCTTCATGTCGCCCGCGGGATAGAGCTTGAGGAATTCGTCGGCGAGGTCGCCATAATTGGCGCGAATCGTCTTCTCGTACTCGGCTGCGCTCGCCGGCACCGGCGGCGCGAGCATCATCAGTGAGCGGATCTCGCCCTGGTTGAACCCGGCGAGGATCGGCACATGCGCCTGATCGCCTTTGTCGAACGCGGTGACCATCTGCTCGGGCAGCACCTTTCCGTCGACCACGCCCCACGGGCCGAACTTGGCGAGCGCCGCCGCATCGGTCAGCTTCTGCGGGTCCATGGCGCGGAGCGCGGCGAGGTCGGGCGCATGAACCGCCTTCGCCAGTGCCACGCCCGCGCCTTCGCCTGAGGGCATGCCATGCTTGTCCTCCTTCAGCGACGGCATCGACAGCATATAGGCGCTCTCGGCGATCGCCTTGGAGAATAACCCGCGCGCCGGCGGCGAGATCATCAGGTACATCACGCTCAGGCCGCCCGCAGATTCGCCGGCGATGGTCACGTTCGCAGGATCGCCGCCGAACGCGGCAATATTGCGTTTGACCCATTTGAGCGCCTGAATCTGGTCGAGCAGCCCGTAATTGCCCGAAACCCCCTCGGACGATTCCGCGCTCAGCGCGGGATGGGCCAGCCAGCCGAGCACGCCGAGCCGATAGTTGATCGAGACGACGACCACGCCCTGTTCGGCGAGCTTGGCGCCGTCGTAGATCGGATCGGCGCTGTTGCCGTTCCACAGCGCGCCGCCGTAAATCCAGAAGAACACCGGCGCGTTCTTCGCGTGCTTGGGCGCCCAGATGTTGAGCGTCAGGCAGTCTTCGCTGGTCGGCAGCGGATCGCCCGAATAAGCGCCCTTCACCGGGCCCGGGGTCGGCACGATGCAGCCGGGGCCGAATTGGGTCGCTTGGCGAACGCCCTGCCAGCGCGGCAGCGGTTCGGGCGCGGTCCAGCGCCGCTTCCCAACGGGCGGGACGGCGTAGGGAACGCCCTTGAACACCTCGAGATCGCCTTGCGTCGTTCCGCTGAGTTTGCCGGCTGGCGCATCGACGGTTTGGGCGACGGCAGGAACCGCGAGCGACAGGGCGGCAAGCGCAGCGATATGACGAATCATGCGGAGCCTCCGGCGTTCTGCTCACGGCGCAGGATGCGGGCGAGCCACAGGAAAAGGACGATCGCGACGACGTAGAACGGCGTCAACGTGTAGAGTGCGATCTGCAGCGAATTCTCGGGGTGCGCGGCGTGGAAATAGTCGCTCGCCGCGCCGACATAGGTCGGCCCCAGCCCCAGCCCGATGAAATTCATCACCAGCAGCAGCAGCGCGCCCGCCATCACCCGTTGGTCGGGGCGCACTTCCTCCTGCACCAGCGCCACCACCGAGGAGAGATAGAAGAAATTGAGGAACGACGGCGCCAGCAGCAGCGGCAAGGCGATGCGCCAGTCGGGGGCCCAGACGAAGCCGAGATAGAAGGGGATCGCCAGCACCAGCGACGCCGCCGGAATCGTCGCATAAGCGGCCTTGGCCACGCGGGTGAAGCGGTCGATCAGCCGGCCCGAGACGAGCATGCTCGCGCTCATCGCGATCGCCACGACCAGCGCGTACCAGATCGCGATCCCGTCGAGCGTCATGCCCTTCTCGCGCATCAGGAACAGCGCCGTGAAATTGCCGAGCCCATAGGTGATGAACTGCGTCGCCCCGCTACCCAGCGCCGCCAGCACCAGAGTGGGGCGCGAGAAGAACATCGCGACGGTTTCCCAGAATCCCGATTTGGTGGCTTGCGCGGCCGCATCGTCGAACGCGCCGCGCTTCGGCTCGCGCACCACGATACGCAACACGACCGCCGCGATCAGCCCGGCCACTCCGATCGCCAGGAACGCCGCGCGCCAGTCGAACGCGGCAGCGATCGCTGCGCCGAACGCGATGCCCAAAGCCGCGCCGATCGGCGGGCCGAGGTTGTAGATGCCGAGCGCGAAGCCGCGCCGCCCCGGCGGAAAACTGTCGGTGATGATCGCATAGGATGGCGGCACGCCCCCCGCCTCGCCGAACCCGACCGTCATCCGCGCCGCGACGAGCTGACCGTAATTGGCGGCGAGGCCGCACGCCGCAGTCGCCAGGCTCCAGATCGCGCAGGCGGCGGTGAGCACGTTGACCCGATTGGTGCGGTCGGCGACCCAGGCGACCGGAATCGCGATGAAGCAATAGAACAGCGCGAAATACAGCCCGCCGATCAGCCCGAGCTGCCCGTCGCTGATGTGGAGTGAATCCTGGATCGGCTTGGCGAGGATGCCGAGCAGCGAGCGATCGAGGAAATTGAGAACATAAACGCCGCACAAGGTGAGGAGGACAACCCAGCCTCGCGTCGAGATGGCGGGTGCAGCGTTCGATGGCGCGGGGCTATCGGCCGCGGCGAGCCGGGCGGCCGTCATGCGCGACGCGGCCACGGCGCCGTCAAGGGATCACTGCCCATCGCTCATCCTCACCCAAGAATTTATCGTTATGCAGCCATCTTGGCCTTGTCACAGCAGCCCGTCAAGGATGTTCACTATCGTCATGATGAATGTATTTGCAGGCGTCATCAGAGCGCCCGAATAATGTCACCGAAATGGCACGCGCTCGATCGGCTTCTTCGTCTTGCGCGCGGCCATGCCTATCTGGTCGCCGAGCGCGCGCGTCATTCGCTCGCGTCTGGTGTCAGCGTTCCAATCCAGATGACGGCCGGCGTTGCTACCAAGCTGGAAAGGAGCCGGTTGGCACATGTGAGGTCACCTAGAGTGCGCGTTCACGATCGGGCCGTATTCGTCACCCGCCCATAAGCGAAATGCCGGCACTGCAAAGTGGCGCGCCAAGGCTACGGATTTGAGGCCACGAACTATTGATTCGGCCTATATGATCAGCATCTATGCGTGCTTGTCAGGTGATGATTATGGAGATGCGATCAGCGGACCTCAATTTCCGCTAAATATGGAGCGGGTGAAGGGAATCGAACCCTCGTCGTAAGCTTGGGAAGCTTCTGCTCTACCATTGAGCTACACCCGCGTGAGGCGCAGAAAAACCGGGGTTTTCTCCCTCTGGCACGTCAGCGGTTTACAGCACGGTTTACACTGGATCGCTTGATGCGCTCGCCGATTGCCACAATGATGCTGCTTTGGTCAACGTATACTCGCCGAATGCGGGCCACCTTGGCGAGTGCCCAGCCCATGATGTCTGCGATCTGCTGGTCGGTGAGGTCAGTTTCAGTCATCAGCTTGGTGCGAACGTGCCGCGGACGTCGTGCAGGTGCTTCGCCCTTTGCGTTCCCGTGTCCTCGTCGAAGTGAACGATGCCGACAGCATCATTTGCATGCATATGGCGGCGCATCGGCGATGGCCGTGCTAAGCGCTACGCATGACGGTTGCAAAATCAGAAGCAGTCTCGATACTCTGGGCGATCGACAGGTCGGCAGGCGCCCGATGGTAAAGCACTCGATCGACTATCCCTTGCGTTCACGGCCCATCATCGGTTTTGCCGATGAGTATCCGGCGGGATTCGTCGATCCGCTCCATAGTCATCAGCGGTCGCAGCTTTCCTATTCGGCGTTCGGGACGATTTCGGTCATCACCGAAACATCGAGCTTCATGCTGCCGCCGCATCGCGCGATCTGGATTCCGGCCGGCAAGATGCACGAGGTGCATTGTCGTGCTGCCGTTGCGACCTACACGCTCTACATCGATCCGGCGCTCGACCGGCAACCGCAGCATTGTCGCGTGTTCGAGGTTTCCGAACTGGTAAAGGCGCTGATCTTCGAAGTCGGCGGATTTCCCGTCGGTTACGATCTGGATGGCCGCGAAGGACGCATCGCCCGGCTGCTGCTCGACGAGATCGAGCGTATGCCGAGCACACCGAGTGAGATCGTCATGCCGCGCGACAGGCGACTTTTGCGCGTCTGTCACGCATTGATCAACGATCCGGCAGATCAGCGCGATATCGACGATTGGGCCAGCGTCGCCGGCATGGGGCGTCGCACCTTTACCCGGCTGTTCAAGGACCAGACCGGCGCCGGCTTTGCCGTATGGCGGCAGCAGGTCCGGTTGATGGCCGCGCTGCAGCGGCTCGCGCTCGGCCAACCGATCACGACGGTGGCGTTCGACGTCGGCTATGAAAGCGCCAGCGCGTTTACCGCGATGTTCCACCGCGCCTTCGGTGCGCCTCCGAGCGCGTATCTCGCGAAGGCGCATCATCGGCCTTGGGCGGCAGCGCAGGCCCATACCGAATAGCATAGCGGCCTGATCGCGCCAGCCTTCAATCCGATAGCGACAATGCTTCCGCGGCAATTGCTCTATGGCGAGCATATGGTTGCCAATTTTCGGAAATACCGATGACCCTCGCCGCGATTGATCCCGAAATTCAGCTCTTCGTCGACGGTATTGCCGCCGGCTACGCGAGCTATCCGGACGTCATGACGGCGCCGCTGCCCCAAGCGCGGCAAATCGTCGAAGACGTGCGGCGGCCCTGGCGCCAGGGCGGGCCGCAAATACTGTCGATCGAGGAGCGCGAAGTCGCCTTGCCAGGCGGTGTCATGCGCGTCCGCGTCTATCGCCCCCACAGCAGGCGCGATGGCCCGGCGCTGATCTACCTGCACGGCGGCGGATTCACCTTCTTCAGCATCGACACCCATGACCGGCTGATGCGCGAATATGCCGCGAGCGCCGGCGTCGTCGTGCTCGGCCTCGATTATCCGTTGGCGCCTGAAGCGAAATTCCCGGTGGCGCTGCATCAGATCGTCGCGTTCGTCGAATGGCTGGCGAAGGAGGCTTGCGAACTGGGCATCGACCCCAGCCGCGTCGCGATCGGCGGAGATTCGGCCGGCGGCAACCTGGCGATCGCGACCGCGTTGCTGCTGCGCGAGCGCGGCCGGCCCGACTTCGTCAAGGCGTTGTTGCTCAATTTTCCGGGACTGTCTCCGGAAAAATCGGCCAATGCCATCGCGCGTTTCGGCGGTGACGGTGCAATCCTGAGCGCGAAGGAAGCCGACTTCTTCTGGAACAATTACCTGTCCGACGCGGAAGACCGCATCAATCCGTTGGCCAATATACTCGCCGCCGACCCCGCCGGCTTGCCGCCCGCCTTGTTCGTGGTCGCCGAAAACGACCTGCTGGCAGAACAGAGCGCAATCATGGCCGAACGCATCGCCGCGGCCGGCGGAATCGTCGAGCTGAAGCTTTATCCCGGCGCGGTCCATGGGTTCATCGAGGCGATGTCGGTGTCGGCGCTCGCCCGCCAGGCGATCGACGATGCCGCACGCTGGCTCGCGGCGGTGCTGACCGTCGAATCGGTTGGCGCCCAATGACCCGCGAAGTCGATCCCGATATCCGGGTCTTCCTGGCGCGCACTTCGGCGGATTACGCGCAGCTGTCGCACGGCGACGACCTCGATCTTGCGCGCCGCCGTGCCGTCGCCGAGCGGGTGCGCGAACCCTGGGCAAGCGGCGGCCCGAAAATGGCGGTGATCGACACGTTGGCGGTCGGTCGGTTCGATACGCGCATCCGCATTCATCGCCCGACTGATAGCGGGCCGTTGCCGGTGCTGGTGTATCTCCACGGCGGCGGATGGACCCTCTTCAGCATCGACACGCATGACCGGCTGATGCGCGAATATGCCGCACGCAGCGGCTGCGCAGTGGTCGGGGTCGATTACAGCCTGTCGCCCGAGGTCCGCTTTCCGATCGCGCTCGACGAAATCCAATCCGTATGCATGTGGCTGCACGAGCATGGAGCGGACTACGGGCTTGACGCTGGCCGCTTGGCCTTGGCGGGGGATTCGGCGGGAGCGAACATGGCGCTGTCGACGGCGCTGCGGTTGCGCGATGCCGGAAAGGACGCGACCGCGTTGCTGCTCAATTATGGTGCATTCGACACGGTGGCGCGCGAATCGCACGCCCGGTTCGATGGCGACAGGTTCATGCTGACCAGCGTCGAGATGGCCGGTTTCTGGGAGAATTACCTGGGCCCGGACGGCGCGGCACGGGAGCACCCCCACGCCCGTCCGATGCTTGCCGATCTGCGCGGCCTGCCGCCTGCATTCCTGTGCATTGCCGAATGCGACATTCTGGCGGACGAGAACCTCATCATGGCCGATCGGTTACGCGATGCCGGCGTGAACGTGACGGCAACGGTCTATCCGGGCGCGACACACAGTTTCCTGGAGGCGGTCGAAATCTCCGCGCTGGCCGATCGCGCGCTCGGCGATGGGGCGCGCTGGCTGCGCGGCCATCTGGCGCCCTGAGATCTGCCGGACGCGTGCGGCGCGTCAGGCCATGGCGAAGCGCAGCCGTGAGTGGCGGCGGCCGTATCGCCAATAGATCAGCCCGCCGATCGCGATATAGGAAAACAGGATCGTCGCCGGGATCCACTCGCCGTGGATCGCCTTGCCGACGATGTCGGTCAGCACCGGCCCCATCATCGTCAGGCAGAACAGGATCGCCAGCACCGGCACGACGCCGATCCACATCCTGCCGACCCAAACGCCGCCGAGCGGCACGCTGAACGGGCGCGGCAGGTCGGGCCGGGCCGAGCGCAGCCACATGACGCAAATAGCAACCGTGGTGAACACCGCTGCAGTGCCGAGGCTGACCAGATCGGCAAGCAGCGAGATCGGCAGCAAAGCCGCGGCGATTGCGGAGATCGCAGCGACCAGGATCGTGCCGTTGGCCGGCGTGCTGAATCGCGGATGGATTCGCGCGAAGGCGCGCGGCAGCAATCCGTCCGCCGCGATACTGTAGAGGATGCGCGACTGACCGTAGGTGTTGACCAGCAGCACCGAGCCGAGGCCGGTCAGCGCGCCGACCTTGATCACCACCGCCACGACCGGCAGCCCGATCGCGCTGACCGCGACGGCGATTGGATCGGGCACGTTGAGCGCGCGGAACGGCACCAGCCCGGTCAGGATCAGCGCCACCACGGCATAGACGATCGTGCTGACGAGCAGCGACCCCAATATGCCGATCGGAATATCGCGCTGCGGCTTGCGCGCTTCGGAGGCCGCGGTGGCGACCGCTTCGAAACCCAGATAGGCGAAGAACAGGATCGATGCGGCGCGCAGCACGCCGGGCACGCCATAACGGAAGCCGCCCTCGTTGGCCGGCATGAACGGCGTCCAGTTGGCGGCATCGACATGGTGCGACCCCACCGCCACGAATCCCAGCAAGACGCCGATCTTGACGATCACCAGGAAGGTATTGACGGCCGCCGAATGCGACACGCCGCGGATCAGCACCGCGGTCGCCAGCGCGAGCGCGGCAGGGGCGACGAGATTGATCGAAGGCGCAAAGCTGAAATGCAGCCCCGCGGGCGTGATCTCGCCGCGCACCAGCGAGGAGCTGATCGCCGCCGGCAGGTGAATGCCGAAATCGCCAAACAGGCTGCCGAGATAGCCGGCGAACCCGACCGCGAGCGCCGAGCCGGCCAGCCCGAACTCGAGCATCAGCATCCAGCCCAGCCCCCAGGCGACGACCTCCCCCAGCGCGGCATAGGCATAGGTATAGGACGCGCCCGATACCGGCAGCACCGAGGAAAGCTCGGCGTAGCATAATCCGGTGAACGCGCAGGCGAGCCCGGCCAACCCGAACGACACCACCACCGCCGGTCCGGCATAGTTGGCCGCCGCGGTGCCGGTCATGACATAGACCCCGGCCCCGATGATGCAGCCGATCCCGATCAGCACCAGCTGGATCGGCCCCAGCGAGCGCTTCATGCCTGTCGCGACCGCCTCTTCCCTGACTGCCTCGAGCGATTTGCGTGCGAAAAGTCCGTGTGGTCCCGACGCCATCCGCGCACTCCCCAGCCCTCGACCTCACGCACAGCTTATCAACCATTGCTGCGAAGGCACGACAGCCGCGGACCCAATCCTGTCTCGAATGGGCCAGTCGCCCGGGCCGCGGCCCGATCTCCGAAGCGTTCGATCCGCCCACAACAGCCGGTCGCCGCATCCGCGATTATTCACTGCATACGAGCACGATGGGAGGATCGCATGAACGCCGCATTCGGCCTGGCTTCGATCGAGGTGCAGAACGAACCCGTGCGGACTTATGCGCCAGGCTCGGCCGAGCGCGCCAGCCTGCGCGCCGCGCTCGGCGCGATGGCGGGTGCGCAAACCGAACTGCCGCTGGTGATCGGCGGGCGTGAGGTGCGTACGGGCAAGTTGGAGACGGCGATAGCGCCGCACGACCATGCGCATGTGCTGGCCGAGGCGCATCTCGCCGGCGCTGCGGAAACCGCCGCCGCAATTGCCGCCGCCAAGGCCGCGTGGCACGACTGGTCGCGCACGCCATGGGAAGCGCGGGCGCGCATCTTCCTCAAGGCGGCCGATCTCGTCTCGGGCCCTTGGCGCGACCGGCTCAACGCCGCAACCATGCTCGGCCAGTCGAAGACGGTGCATCAGGCCGAGATTGATTCGGCGGCCGAGTTGGCCGATTTCCTGCGGTTCAACACCCGTTTCATGACTCGGCTCTATGCCGAGCAGCCGTATTCGCCGTCGGATGCCTGGAACCGCGTCGATTATCGCCCGCTGGAGGGCTTCGTCTATGCGGTGACGCCGTTCAACTTCACCGCGATTGCCGGCAACCTGCCCGCCGCGCCGGCGCTGATGGGCAATACCGTCGTCTGGAAGCCATCGGCGACCGCAAAGCTTTCGGCGCATTACGTGATGGCGATGTTCCGCGAAGCCGGGATTCCCGACGGCGTGATCAACCTGATCTACGGCGATCCGGTCGAGATCACCGGCACGGTGCTCGCCGACAATGGGCTGGCCGGGGTGCATTTCACCGGCTCGACGGCGGTGTTCGACACAATCCTTCGCGAGACGGCGAAGCGCCGCTATCGCAACTATCCCCGCATCGTCGGCGAGACCGGCGGCAAGAATTTCACGCTCGCGCATCCCTCGGCCGATCCCGCTGCGCTGGCAACCGCGGTCATCCGCGGCGGCTACGAATATCAGGGACAGAAATGTTCGGCGACATCGCGTCTCTATGTGCCGAGCTCGCTCTGGCCCGAACTGCGCGACGCGCTGATCGCGACGATCGCGACGATCGAGCCCGGCGACGTGGCCGATTTCTCGCGCTTCATGGGAGCGGTAATCGACGAGCGGGCGTGGCGGCGGCTCGACGCCGCCCGTAGCGCCGCGAGCCAGTCACCGACCGAAACAATCCTGGCCGGCGCCGGGCCGGACATGACGGACGGCTATTTCGTGCCGCCGCAGCTGATCGAGACCACCGATCTCAAGTCGGCGTTCCTCAAGACCGAGTTCTTCGGCCCGCTCGTCACCGCCTTCGTATTCGACGACGACCGCTATGACGCGATCCTCGATCACCTCGATCGCGACAGCGCCTATGGCCTGACCGGCGCGATTTTCGCACGCGACGCGCGCGTGGTCGAACACTCCCTGGATCGGCTGCGCTATGCGGCGGGGAACATCTATATCAACGACAAATCGACCGGCGCGGTCGTGGGGCAACAGCCGTTCGGCGGCGCACGCGCATCGGGCACCAACGATAAGGCGGGATCGATGTGGAACCTCGCCCGCTGGGTATCTCCGCGTACGATCAAGGAGAGCTTCACGCCCCCAACCGACCATCGCTACCCGAGCATGCAGCCGGATGGCTGATCGCGCGCGCTGGTCGTTCGCGCTGGGGCTGTCGCTCGTCGCGGCGCCGGCAGCCGCGGACGAACCGGCGGTCAGGCTCGGCGGCAGTTATGTGACCGACGTGCTCGCCGTGGTCGATGGCGGCCGTGCGCGCGGCGCCGGCTGGCTGGGGCGCGCCGACGTGACGCTGGCCGCGGACGGCAGCGCGATCGGGCTCGGTGGCGTCCGCTTCTTCGCGGACGTGCTGGCGACGCAGCCCGGCGACTTTTCGGGAAACAAGGTGGGCGACTTCCAGACGGTCAGCAATGTCCAGGCCGACAGCGCGCTGCGTCCGTTCGAGCTTTACGTCGAGGCGCCGGTGACGCACCGATTGAGCGTCAAGGCAGGCCTTGTCGATCTCAACACTGAATTCGACGTGCAGCGGATCGGCGCGTTGTTCCTCAACAGCGCGCACGGCATCGGCCCCGATTTTTCGCAGAGCGGCGTCAACGGCCCGTCGATCTTCCCGGCGTCGGCCACCGCCGTGATCGGGCGCTACGACGGCGGCGCGTGGCGGGCGCGGATCGGCCTGTTCGACGCGGTCGCCGGCAGCCTGCCCGACCCGCGGCGGACGGTGTTTCGACTACCGGGCGCCAAGGGAGCGCTGATCGTCGGTGAGGTGGAGCGCCTGTTCGGCAGCGCCGAGGTCCAGCTCGGGGCATGGCGCTACACCGATCGCTTCCCGGCCCAGGCTTCCGTCGACCGGCGCGTCGCCAGCCAGGGCGCCTATGCGCTGGTCGAAGGGCCGCTCAGCGGCCGGCTGTCCGGCTGGCTTCGGATCGGACTGGCCGACGCGCGCGCCAACCCGATCGCGGCTTATGTCGGCGGCGGGCTGACGCACGGCGACGATCGATCGCAGCTCGGCATCGCTATCGCGCGCGCGATGCTCCGAGGGCCGGCACGGCGCAGCCTGCTCGACGGCGTTCGCGCCCGCCGCGCGGAGACCGCGATCGAGCTCACCTGGGCCCGGCGGATCGCGAAGGGCGTGACGATCCAGCCCGACATCCAATATGTCATCGATCCCGGCTGGAACCCGGCAGTGCGCGACGCGCTGGTAATCGGCTCCCGCTTCCGCTTCGCGATCGGCGACTGAGCGGGCCCCGAACGGCGGGCCCGCCCCCTCCCCGATCAGAACCGCTTCGTCACCGTCGCCAGCACCTGCCGTCCCGCGCCGTACACGCATCCGTAATTGCTCGCGCAGCGGGCGACATAGGCCTTGTCGAAGATATTCGAGCCGTTCACCGCGAAGCGCCAGCCGGGCACGTCATAGTGGATGATCGCGTCGAACAGCGTCGCCTCGCCGGTGTAGATCACCGGGGTGGCGAACTGGCCGGGCAAGGCGCCGCTGCTCTTGCTGTTGTAGCGCATCCCGACCCCGGCTCCGAAACCGCCGAGCGGGCCCTTCTGGAGCGTGTAATCGACGAACAGCGACAGCTTGTGCTTGGGCGTCGTCGGCAGCGGGTAGCCGACGTCGAGCGGCTCGCTGGGCGCCGATTTTACCTCGCTGTGATTATAGCTGTACGAGGCGTTGATCGCGAGCTGGTCGTGGATGCGCGCGACCAGCTCGGCCTCCGCGCCATAGACCTCGACAGCGCCGCCCTGCGTGACGAACACCGGCGTGATGCCGATCTGCGGCGAGACGAAATTGGTCTCCTTGATGTCGAACGCGGCGAGCGTGGCGAACAGCTTGACGTCCGACGGCAAGGCGCGCGCGTCGTACTTCAGGCCGCCTTCCCACTGCCGCACCGAGCTCGGCTTGAACGGCTGATGCGTCACTGAATCGGTGCCGATCACCGGCTCGAACGAGGTCGCGTAGCTGACATAGGGCGCAAGGCCCGACGCGGTCACATAGTTTGCGCCGATGCGATAGGTGAACTTGTGCTGCTTCTGCCTGAGGTTTGAGGCCGGGATGTGCTCGTCCACCCAGTCGTAGCGCCCGCCCAGGGTAACGAACAGCTGTCCGAGCTTGACCTGATCCTGCCCGTAGATGCCGGTCTGCTTGATCGTCTGGTTGTTGTAGGGCGTGGGATAGCCGACGTCCTTCTCGAACGTCGGATCATAGACCGGATCGAAGGCGTCGATGATGCCGGCGAACACGAAGTTGAACGCGGCAAGATTGGTCACGTTGCGATAATCGACGCCGAGCAGCAGCTTGTGGCGCAGCGCTCCGGTATGAACTGTGGCGTCGAGCCGGTTGTCGGTGGCAAAGCTGCGCACCCGTTCCTTGTAACTGAAATTATACTGCTGGAGGTCGCGGTAATAGCTCGGCAGCGTCGGATCGGTCGTGTTAACGAAGCCGCCGCCGCTGTAGATGCCGATCGGCGTCGCCTCGTGATAGTCGCTCCACTTGGTGTTGGAGTGAAACGTCACCGTGTCCGAAAAGCGGTGCTCGAAATCATAGCCGACGCCATATTGGTGGCGCCGGAACACATCGGCCGGATCGTCGAGATTGGTCGAGCGCTTGATCTTGCCGTTGGGGTTGGGAAGCAGCGTTCCCCAGATCGGCAGGAAGCCGCCCGCACCACCGTTCACCTCGTCATATTGGTAGTAGAGAAGGCCGGTCAGCTTGGTGCTGCTGCCCAGCTTGAGCGTCGCGCTGGGCGCCGCGAGCAAGCGCTTGGTGTTGGTGTGATCGACCTCGCCGTCGGCATCGCGATAGAGCGTGGTGAAGCGCGCATCGAGCCACGGCGTCACCGGACCGGTCATCGTGCCGGCGATCTCGGCGAAATTGTGCGTGCCGTATTTGGCCTCGATCTCACCGCCGAAGGTGCTGGAAGGCCGACGGCTCGTCTCGTTGAGGATGCCGCCCGGGGGCGCAAGCCCATAGAGCGCCGACGACGGCCCCTTGAGGATATCGAGCGACTGGAAGGCGTAGAGATCGACGCCGGTCGAGGAGATCGTCGTCGTCGCCGGCACGGCGAGCCCGTCGATATACTGGCGCGGCGTGAAGCCCCGCACGGTGACGAAGTCGTAGCGCGGATCGGGACCGTAGTTTTCGCCGAACGCACCGGCGGTGTAGCGCACCGCCTGCTGGGTATCGACGAAGCTCAAGAGGTCGATCTGGTCGCGCGTGACGACCGAGACCGATTGCGGCGTCTCGATCAGCGGGATGTTGGTCTTGTTCGCGGTCTCCGCGCCTTCGGGAACGTAGCGGGCCGCGCGGACGATGATGTCGCCCTGTTCGTTGCGGGTCGTCTGGACGCCGCTCCCCTGGCTCTGCGTCGTATCGTCCTGCGCCGCGGCCGCCGGGGCGGTCTGCCCCCATGCACCGCTCGCAACGGCGAGCATGGAGCCCGCAAGCAAGGCCGCGCGAACGGTGCCGCTCAACGTGCCGATCCTGGAATTTCCCATGACATCCCCCTGTTCGCCGATTCGTCGCGATCCGCGCCCTTTTTACTCACCGGCCACTTTACTCGATGACCGCGCAACGCTCGTTCGGGATCGGATCGATTTTCATTGCGGGTGGGCCACGCCGGATGCGGCGCCGGCCCCCTCTATTCGAACCGCAGCCCCAAGGCAAAGACGGCGAAGGCGTACATCCGCGCCGCCTGCGCCAGCTCGTCATAGCGGCCGGCCGCGCCCTGGTGGCCGCCAGCCATTTCGGTATGCAGCAGCATCGGCTGACCGCTGGTGGAACAGGCGCGCAGCTTGGCGATCCACTTGGCCGGCTCCCAGAAGCCGACCCGGTCGTCGCTGATCGCGGTGGTCGCCAGCGTCGGCGGATAGGGCTGGGCGCGGACATTGTCGTAGGGCGAATAGCTCGCGATGTAATCATAGGCCTTGGGATCGTGCAGCGGATCGCCCCAGACGGGCCGCGTCAGCGGCACCAGCGGATGCGTCGCGTCGCTCATCGTGTTGAGCATATCGACGAACGGCGCCTGTCCGATCACGCCGCCCCATAGGTCGGGCCGCATGTTCTCCGCCGCGCCGACCAGCAGCCCGCCCGCCGAATAGCCGTGCAGCACAATCCGTTTGGCCGCGGTGTGGCGGGAAGCGATCAGCTCTTCGGCGCAGGAAATGAAGTCGGTGAAGCTGGTCTTCTTCGACAGCCGCCGCGCTTGCTCGAACCATCGCCAGCCCTTTTCGGACCCGCCGCGGACGTGCGCCACCGCCCACACCCATCCGCGGTCGATCAGCGACAGCAGCGGCACCGAAAAGCCCGTCTCGAAGCTGTAGCCATAGGCGCCATAGCCGGTCAGCAGCAACGGCGCCGATCCGTCCAGCGGGGTCGTGCGGGCGTGCAGAACAGTGATCGGCACGTGCGCGCCGTCGGCGGCGGTCGCGTGCAGCCGCTTGACGACGTAATCATCGGGATTGAACCCCGACGGGATCTGCTGCGCGGCCAGGACGCGGCGCCGGCCGGTGGCGAGATCGCAGGCGAGCCATCGCTCGGGCGTGCGCGGCGACTGATAGGTCAGCACCAGCGCGTCGCCGGCATAGTCCGACGGCTGCACCTTGAGCAGATAGGCCGCCTCGTCGAACTTTACCGGTTCATAGGGCACGCCGTCGTCACCGGCGGCCATGACGTGCGGATTGCCCTCGATCCGCTCGATCCAGGTGAAGCGCCGCGCGAACGGGTGCATCTCGGTAATGAAGCGGCCCGGCCGATGGGCGATCCACGGCCGCCAGCTCGCCATGTGCGGCGCGAAAACCGGCGCGCGCATCAGCTTGAAATCCTCCGCGCCGTCGATGTTGGTGCGGATGACGAAATCGCCCTGCCAATGCTCGACATCGTACATCGTGCCGGCGCGGCGCGGCGCCATCAGCCGCGGCGGCGCAGTCGGCGCGGTTCCGGCGACCACGCGCACCTCGCCGGTGACGTCGTTCCAGCTGCGGATGAACAGATAGCGGCGCGAGGCGCTGGGCCGCACCTCGATCAGAAACGCGGGGTCGCTCTCCTCGTAGACCAGCGTGTCGGGGCCGCCGCGCGCCGGACGGCGATAGATTCGCGCCGGGCGGCTGGCGGCATCGCGCCAGGTCCAGAACAGCCACTCGGAATCGGGCGAGAAGGCGAAATCGCCGAACGCGCTTTCCGGTCCGCCGGGCAGGATCTCGCCGGTGGCGATGTCCTTCACCCGGATCGTGAACTTTTCCGACCCGCTGGTGTCCTCGGCCCAGGCGAACAGCGCCTGATCGGGGCTGTGCGTCGAATTCCTGACCGCGAAATAGGCACGGCCGGCGGCCCGCGCCTCGGCATCGAGCAGCAGCGTTTCCGCGCCGCCGTCGCGCGGCCGCCGCAGGTAGCGCGGATGCTGCGCGCCCGGCGCATAGCGCGTGAGATACGCCCACGGCCCGTCAACTTCGGCGGGCGGCGCAGGGCTCGGCGCAGTGCGCGCCTTCATCTCGGCGACCATTTTCGCCTGGAGCGGCTCGGTCGGCGCGAGGACGGCTTGGCTGTAGCGATTTTCCTCGGTCAGATAGGCGCGGATCGTCGGGCTGAGCGTCGAGGGATCGCGCCATACCTCCTTCCAGTTGGCGGGCTTGAGCCAGGCGTAATCGTCGATCCGCACGCGGCCGAGCTGCTCGATCCGCAGCGGATGGCGCGGCGTCTTCGGCGGCACCGGCCGCGCGGCCGCCCGCCCCACCCAGCCGCGCGCGCCGGTCGCCAGCGCAGCCAGCGCAGCACCGGCCAGGAAGCGCCGCCGGTTCACGCCGCCGCCTTGGCCAGCCGCTTGGCGCGCTCGCTCGCCCGTCGTGACTGCCGTTTCTTCCACCAGGTATAGAGGCCGGTGACGCACATTTCCGCGGTCGAAAGGCCGAGCAGGAAGATGATCGCGACGCCGATCGGCCCGATCACCTCGCCGCTGTGCAGCGGATAGAGCGCGCGGCTGAACTTGCGGCCGGCGCTGTCGTGATACGGATCGTCGGCATAGACGAAGCGGCCGCTGGAGCCGTCGATATAATAGGTCACGGGGCCTAGCCCGCTGTAATATTCGGCGCCCGACCGGGTGAACATCACGCCGTACAGGTTGCGATCGGGCAGATGGCTCACCTTGGCCGGCCGCCAGTCGAGATGCGTCGCGCGCGCATGATCGACGGCGTGGTCGAGCGCCGCGGCGAAGCCGATCGGCGGCGTCCTGGTGGGTTCCGGCGCGGGCTGGTCGAACGGCGACGGCCGCGCCGGCGAGAGCGCCTGCACCGTCGGGGTGAACGCCTCGTCGAAGAAGTTCATCGACGCCGAGGTATAGGCCAGCACCATCGCACCGAGCAGCAGCCACAGGCCGCTCGCGCGATGAAGGTCCAGCATCAACCGGCGCAAGCGTGCCGACCAGTCGATCGTCCACATCGGCTTCCATCGCCGCCAGAACGGCCCGGCGACCGGCAGCGTCAGATAGAAGCCGACGCCGTTGCCGATCAGCCAGCCGAGCGCGGCAATGCCCATCAGCCAGCGGCCCCAGGTGCCGGCGAGCAGCGTGTAATGGAACTCGAAAATCCCCTCGACGATGTGACGGCGATCCCATCCCGGGCCCGATTGACGGGTGCCGACGACATGGCCGTCGTGCGGATCGAGGAACACCTGGTCATATCCGAGCGGCGCCGCCGGATCGCGCGGCGCGACCGCCGCCTCGATCGTGCGGCCGGGCGGCACGTTGAGCGGGACCGACAGCACGGCGAGCGCCGGCCGCTCGGCTTCCAGCCTGGTCGCCGCCGCCGTCGGGCTGATCACCGGGCCGGTCGCGCTCGCACGGAACAGGTCCGGATTGATTGCCGCATCGATCGCCTTGTCGAAGCACAGGAAACAGCCCGTGACTGCGGCAAGGAACAGGAACAACAGCGTGGCCAGCCCGAGATAGCGGTGGATCTTGGTCCAGAATTGCCGGGTGCGTGCCTTGCTCATCAAGCTCCCTTCGCCCGAATCGAACGGTCGTCTCGGCAAGCTAACGTCATCTTGCCCGCCATGTCTGGCCCAATAGGTCGATCATCGTCTCGAACGGGCCAGAACCAGCGCCGGCCCACCACCGCCCTATCGGCCCGGCTGCAACGAAAAGCGACCCGTTCGCGCATGAGCCGCCGCGCGCTTTGGGCTTACCTTGCCCCGCAGCAGATAAGGCAAGCACCGCAAAGGATCGGCTGTCTTGAATGTCGGGGGAAGAAAAGCAGAGCCGCTCCGCGGGCTAATCGCGGCGCTGGCCGCCGCGGCGCTGACGATCCAGCCCGCGCTGGCCGACGGGCCGCGCGGTGGCCACCGAGGGTACGCCCCGCCGGCCGGTGTGACCGCGCCCTATCTCCGCGATCTCTTCCCCAGCACCTACCGGCCGCTGCCGCGCGCCGATACGCTGATCACCCACGCGATCGTGCTCGACGGCGCCGGGCGCCGCATCGACGACGGCGACGTGCTGATGCGCGACGGTCGCATCGTCGCGGTGGGCCATGGCCTGACTGCGGACGGTGCGCGCGTGATCGACGCCAGGGGCCGCTGGGTGACGCCCGGCATCATCGATCCGCACAGCCATGACGGCACCTATGTCGTGCCGCAGACCGCGCTCGATGCCGAAGCGTCCGACGTCAGCGAGCTTTCCGATCCCAATGCGGCAGGCACCTGGATCGAAACCGCGGTCAACCCGCAGGATCCGGCGTTCGCGCGGGCGCTGGCCGGCGGCGTGACGACGATGCAGATCCTGCCCGGCTCCGATCCGGTGTTCGGCGGGCGATCGATGATCGTCCATCCGATCCCTGCCACCACCGCGCAGGGGATGGCGATGCCCGGCGCGCCGCAGGGCCTGAAGATGGCGTGCGGCGAAAACCCCAAGACCACCGATGTCGAGCTGAAGCGCGGCCCGACCAGCCGGCAGGGGGAGATCGCCTATATCCGCGCCGCCTTCGCCGCCGCGCGGCATTATATGCACGAATGGGACGAATATCTTTCGGGCGACGACGACGATCGCCCGGAAGACGATCCCAAACTCGATACGCTCGCCGCGGTGCTGAACGGCGACATCGCCGTCCACATCCATTGCTATCGCGCCGACGAGATGGCGGTGATGATCGACCTCAGTCACGCGATCGGCTTCCGTATCGCCGCCTTCCATCACGCTGTCGAAGGCTACAAGATCGCCCCACTGCTCGCGGCCAACCATATCTGCGCCGCGGTCTGGTCCGACTGGTGGGGTTTCAAGATGGAGGCGCTCGACGGCATTCGCGAGAATGCCGCCTTTATCGACGCGGCGGGCGGGTGCGTCATGATGCATTCGGATTCGCCGTTCCTCGGCCAGTGGCTCAACATCGAGGCGGGCAAGGCCGCCGCCGCGGGAAGGCGCGCCGGGCTGAAGCTGCCGCCCGAGCACGTCATCACCTGGCTCACCGCCAATCCAGCGAAGGCGCTGGGGCTGGAGAATCGCATCGGCACGCTCGAGCCGGGCAAGGACGCCGATGTCGTGATCTGGTCGGGCGATCCGTTCAGCGTCTTCACCCATACCGATATGGTCTTCATCGACGGCGCCGTCGCCTATGAGCGCGCCGATCCGGCCCGCCAGCCGCGATCCGATTTCGAACTGGGGCGGATGCCGGAGGGCGAGCGATGATCGCCGCGGCCGCCTTGCTTGCGCTACTCGCGCCCCCCGCCCCGCCGACGATCGCGATCGTCCACGCCAAAGCCTATACCGTAACCGCCCCCGCGCCGATCGACGACGCCACGATCGTCATCGCCGCCGGCCATATCCGCTCGGTGATGCCGCACGGCGCGCCGCCGGTGGGGGCGCAAGTAATCGATGCCGCTGGGCATGTCGTCACGCCGGGCCTCATCAACGGCGCGACCCAATTGGGGCTGACGGAGGTGCTCGAGGCGAGCGACACCGACGACCAGACGACCGCATCCGGCCCACTCGGTCCCGCGTTCGATATCGAGGACGCGCTCAATGCCAATTCGACGCTGATCCCGGTGGC
Source organism: Sphingomonas sp. (assembly GCA_035776635.1). Taxonomy (GTDB): domain Bacteria; phylum Pseudomonadota; class Alphaproteobacteria; order Sphingomonadales; family Sphingomonadaceae; genus Sphingomonas. Next base: position 113,083 of record DASTWI010000010.1, read on the forward strand.
GCGCGCCGACGGCTTGACGCGAGCGATGGTCTTCCCCGGCGGCGCGGCGACAGTCCCTTTCTCAGGTCAGGGCGCGCTTATCCGGTTGCGGCCCGGCGCCGATATTCTCGAACGCCCCCACGCCGCGATGTTCGCCGCGGTCGGCGAGCCGACTTTGGCCAGGGCCGGCGGCTCGCGCGCCGCGCAATGGGTGCTGCTGCGCAACGCGCTCGCCGAAGCGCGCCGCTTCGCCGCGCTCGCCAGTCAGGGCGGCCCGCGCGACCAGCTGCTCAACCGGCCCGACATTGTCGCGCTCCAGCCGGTGATCGCGGGCGCCATGCCGCTGGCGATCGAGGCCGACCGCGAGTCGGACATCCGCGCCGCGATCCGCCTCGCTGCCGACGAGCATGTCCGCGTGGTGATCGTCGGCGGCGCCGAGGCATGGCGCGCGGCGGACGCATTGGCGTCGGCCCACATCCCGGTCGTGCTCGATCCCGAGGCCGACATGCCGCAGACATTCGACGCACTCGGCGCGCGGCTCGACAATGCCGCGCTCCTCGCCAAGGCGGGCGTCGCGATCGGGTTCTTCGTATCCGGCAACGGCATCTATCTGAGCTATGGCGCCGGCATCGACCTGCGCGAAGGCGCCGGGCTCGCAGTGGCGAACGGGCTGCCCTATGCCGAAGGGCTGCGGGCGATCACCGCCGGCGTAGCGCGCATCTGGGGGCTTGGCGAGAATGCCGGTACGCTCGCACCCGGCGCCGACGCCGATCTGGTGATCTGGGACGGCGATCCGCTCGAACCCCCGAGCGCGCCGATCGCGGTGTTCGTCGGGGGCAGGCAAGCGTCGCTCATCACCCGCCAGACGCAGTTGCGCAACCGCTATTCGCCCGTTCACGCCAGCGATCCGCTGCCGGCGGGCTATCGGTAGGAAGATGCGGCTTCTCGTCCTCGCCTTGTTGCTCGCCGCGCCTGCCGCCCATGCGCAGGAAGCGGGCGAGCCGCCCGCCGCGCCGAGCAGCGCGATCCGCGACGCCGCCCGGCCCCAGCAGCCGCCGGGACAGACGCTGCCGCTCAAGCCGACGCGCCGCTTCGTTGCCGACGTCAGCCACGGCACCTGGATGTCGCTCGATCTGTCGCCCGACGGCCGGCGTATCGTGTTCGATCTGCTCGGCGAGCTCTATTCGATTCCCGCCACCGGCGGCGCGGCAACACGGATCAGCGGCGGGCTGCCGTTCGACGTCGCGCCGACTTATTCGCCCGACGGCCGCTGGATCGCCTATGTCAGCGATCGCTCCGGGGCCGACAATCTGTGGATCGCGCATCCCGACGGCTCGGCAGCGCGGCAAGTGACGTTCGGCGACGACGACACCGTGCTCACCTCGCCGGCCTGGGCGGCGGACGGCAAGGCGATCTACGTCAGCCGCTACCGCCCCGATCTCAACAATTACGAGCTGTGGCGCTACGATCTCACCGGCGCAGGAACGCTGCTGATCCCGATCCGCGACACGAGCGACCAGTCGAGCGACGCCTGGCGCAGCACGCTCGGCGCAGCACCCTCGCCCGACGGGCGCTTCCTCTATTTCGCGCAGCGGATCGGCGGCCTCTCCTTTGAAGATGTCGATCACTGGACGATCGTTCGCCGCACGCTTGCGACCGGGAAGGACGAAACGATTGTCACGCTGCCCGACGCGCCGCGCACCGCGCTCAATCCCGGCGCGTTCTTCCGTCCGGCGGTGTCGCCCGACGGGCGGTTGCTCGCTTATGCGGCGCGGACCGAGGGTGAGACCGAGCTTCGCGTGCGCGATCTCTTCACCGGCGAGGACCGCCGCCTCGCCGGCCCAATCGAGCACGACCAGTTGCAGGCATCGATGTGGCAGGACATCGAGCCGCGCTACACCTTCACTCGCGACGGCAAGGCCATCCTCATCAGCGTACGCGGCGCGATCGAGCGGATCGCAATCGCCGACGGCACCGTCACCCCGATCCCGTTCACCGCACATGTTGACCTGCCGATCGGTCCCTCGACAAGGCAGGACATCCGCGAGCCCGAAACCGGCCCGGTGCGCGCGCGGCTCATCATGGCGCCGATCGCGTCGCCTGACGGGCGCACGCTCGCTTTCTCGGCGCTCGGCCGGCTCTACCTGATGCCGCTCGACGGCCATTCGCAGCCCGTCCCGTTCGCGCCCGGCGGCGATCCCGCCTATCAGCCGAGCTGGAGCCCCGACGGCAAGCGCCTCGTCTGGACCAGCTGGAGCGAACGCGGCGCGGGCGCGATATGGTCGGCGCCGGTCGATGGCTCGACGCCGCCGGTCAGGCTGTCCCATCTTCCCGCTTTCTACACCTATCCGGTGTTCACCCCCGACGGGCGGCACGTCCTCGCGGTGCGATCGGGCCAGCAGGCGCGGCTCGACACCTACATGGAATATGGCAAGCTGCGGCAGGCCGAGCTGGTCGAGCTGCCCGCCTCGGGCGGTCGCGCGCGCGTCGTCACCCGCGGCATGATCGGCAGCCGTCCGCAATTCGCTGCGGGCACAACCTACATCCTCGCCGACGACGGCCTCGACACGGTCGATCTCGACACCGGTGCGCGCAAGGCGGCGGTGCTGGTCAAGGGTCCCGGCTGGTATTTCCAGAACGGCGCAGTGCCGGTCGATGACGTGCGGATCAGCCCCGACGGCAAGTGGCTGCTCGCCCAGGTCTCGCAGCAACTTCACGTCGTCGCCATGCCGCCGGCGCGCGGTACGATCGACCTGTTGGACCCGCACCTGCCCCACCGCCGCGTCTCGGCGGCCGGCGCCGATTATTTCGAATGGTCAGCCGACGGCCGCAGCATCGACTGGTCGACCGGTTCGACCTTCCACACCCGCCCACTTGCCGACGTCGCGCTCAATCCCGCCGATCGTCCCAACTGGACCGCCGCCCCCTCCTCAAGCGGCGAGCGCGACTATCATGCCGAGGTGGAGGTGCCGCGCGCCATGCCCACCGGCCGGCTGCTGCTGCGCGGCGCGCGCGTGCTGACGATGGCGCCCGGCGGCCCGGTCATTCCGCAGGCCGATATCCTGATCGAGAACGGCCGCTTCGCGCGTGTCGGCCCGCAAGGCAGCTTCGCCGTCCCGCCCGGCACCCCGATCCGCGACGAGACCGGCAAGACGATCGTGCCCGGCTTCATCGACACGCACGACCATATCGCCACGGTGCGCCGCGACGTGCTGGGGCTGGAGGATTGGGGGCTGCGCGCGCGGCTCGCCTATGGCGTCACCACCAGCTTCGACCCCTCGACGCTGACGATCGACATGCTCGCCTATCAGGACCTGCTCGACGCCGGACTGATGACGGGGCCGCGGCTGCGCCAGACGGGGGTGGCGCTGTTTTCGATGCAGCGCTTCTCCTCGCTCGACGACGTGCTGGCGGTGATGCGCCGCTATCGCGACGATTACCGCCTGCGCAACATCAAGGAATACCGCACCGGCAGCCGGCGCGTGCGCGAATGGGTGGTCGAGGCGTGCCGCATCCTCGGCATGAACCCGACCACTGAGGGCGCGCTCTCCATGAAGCTCGACCTCACCCAGATCATCGACGGCTATGCCGGCAACGAGCACGCACTGGTCGCCTCGCCGCTGCAGGAAGACGTGCTCAAGCTGCTCAAGTTCACGCACACCAGCTACACCACGACACTCAACATCACCAATGGCGGCCCGCCCGGCGAGGATTGGGCGATCGACCATGACGATCCGCGCGCCGATCCGAAGATCGCGCATTGGTGGCCGCGCGTATTCATCGACCAGACGATGCTGCGCCGGCCGTGGCGGACGCTGACCGAATATCGCTTCCCCTCGATCGCGGCGGACGCGGCGAAGGTGCAGGCCGAAGGCGGCCTCGTTGGGATCGGCAGCCATGGCGAGACGCCGGGGATCGGCTTCCATTACGAGATGGAGCTTCACGCCGCGGGCGGCATGACGCCGATGGCGATCCTCCACGCAGCCACGATCGGCTCGGCCAAGACGATCGGCCGGAAATCGGATCTCGGCAGCATCGAGCGCGGCAAGCTCGCCGACCTCGTGGTGCTGACTCGCGATCCGCTGACCGATATCCGCAATGCGCGCGCGATCGCCGAGGTGATGCGCGGCGGCACGCTCTACGACGCGGCGACGCTCGATACGCTATGGCCGGTCCGCAAGCCGCTCCCCGCCGCCTGGTTCGCCGGCCGGCAAGCCGACGCGCGCTGGCTACCGGCGCCCGGCGGCGAGTGAGGAGTAAAGCATGAACACCGGCGACCTAATCGCTGTGGACGACCGGGAAGCCGAGCCCACCCCGGCCAGCGCCGCGCCGCGTCCGGCACCCGCGCGCCGCCCGCGCCGGTTCCGGCAGCGCCTGGTTTCGGTGCATCGCTGGCTGAGCCTCGGTATGGCCGCGCTGTGGCTGTTCCAGGCCGTCACCGGGGCGCTGATCGTCTTCCATTGGGAAATCGCCGATGCGGCCGTTTCCGCTCCCCATGCCGCGACCGACCTCGCCGCGCTGGGCCGGCGGATCGAGCGGCTCGCCCCGCCCGGATCGGGCCGGCACGTCGCCGCGCTATGGACGTCGGCCGGCTTTCACGACCGCTACGACATCCACGTCATCGACGCGCGCACCGGGGGCGACACCGTCGTCCGCGTGAGCGGCGACGGCACGCCGATTCATGTCAGCCGCCCCGGCGCTGTATCGCTGATCGACACGATCGTGCTGCTCCACCAGACGCTGCTCGGCGGCGATCGCGGACGATGGATCATCGGTGCCAGCGGCTTGCTGCTCGTCTCCAATCTCACGATGGGCCTCGTCGTCGCCTGGCCGCGGCGAGGGACGTGGCGGAAAAGTTTGACGCCCGCGCGCCGGGGGCAGCCGATCGCGGGCACGTACAGCTGGCACCGCGCGCTGGGGCTGACCGGTGCCGCCGCCGCGCTGCTGCTGATCACCCCAGGCGCGCTGCTCGCGTTCGATGCCGAACTCCGCCCGCTGCTGAACGCGGTTCCCGTCACCGTGCCGGCAAGCCCCGGCCCGTCGGCGATCGGCTTCGCGCAAGCGGTGGAAGCGGCTGAAAGCGCGGTGCCGGGCAGCCGCCTGACCGCCGTCACAATGCCCGGCGCGGAGGACGCCACTTATCAGGTCCGCCTCCGCGCGCCGGGAGACTGGCAGCGCGCCTACGGCGGCAGCGTCGTGTTCGTCGATGCCGCCAGCGGCCGCATTCGCGGCATCGATCTTGCCGGCGACGCGCCACCGGCGCGCAAGGCGATGGACATGCTGTTCCCCATCCACACCGGCCAAGCCGGCGCTGGCCGCTGCGGCTGCTGGTGCTCACGGTCGGCATCTGGCTGTCGGGCATGATCGTGCTCGGCGCGCGCTTATGGTGGCTGCGCCGCCGGGTGCGCCGGTAGCGTTTCCGTTCGGCCCGGGCCTATCGAAAAAGGTGGCTCCGCCAATTTGTGCTTCGACTTCGCTCAGCACGAACGGTCCGGAGTTCCGCCCCCCTTCCGTTTGCCCTGAGCGAAGTCGAAGGGCGTTTCCCCAAGTGCTTCGACTTCGCTCAGCACGAACGGGAAGGCGGTCGATCTACCGCCGGGAGCGCGATGCGGCCCAGCGACGGACGTGTTCGGGGTCGTGCGCGAACACGCCGGGAGTGTGCTCGATCACCCGGTCGAGCGCCGCCTCATCGCCGTGCTTCAGATGCACGTCGAGGAACGCCAGCGACAGCGCATTGACGATCCGCTCGACCCGCGCCGGATCGGCCTTGCCGAAGCGTTCGGCAGCCTTGGGACCCGGCATGAACAGGCCGAGGTCGGTCAGGCCCATATGCGACACGTCGGCGATCCGGACGCGCTGCACATGCCCCGTCCTGCCGGCCTGCGCCCAGGGCTCGAAGCCGTAATCGAACGCCGAAAAGCCGGGATCGGCGGGCTGGCCGTTCACGATCGGCGACGTCGTCCAGTCGCTCTGGATCAGCAGCATCGGCCGTTCGGCATCGGCGTTGAACAGCGCCGGCTCCCAATTGTCGCCGTCGAGGTTGAGCACCGCCCGGCACTGCACGATCAGCCGACAGGTAGTCGCCGCGGTCGTGCCGCCGTAGGACATGCCGGACAAGGCGAGGTTGTTCATGTTGGCGGTCGCCATGATCGCGCGGACCGGCGCGGGCACGGCGCCGCTGCGCAGCGCCTGCACGGCGAACAGCGTGTCGTCGCGCCACGCGAACAGGCTGACCCCCATGCGCGAAGCCGGAAACAGCTCGGCATAACGGCCAAGCACCGCCACGCGCTCGTCGTCGGTCGGGGCGGTGAACAGCGTATGCACCAGCGCGAACAGCACCTTGTTGGTGTCGCTCCTCGGATTGGTGGTGACGACGCGGCCGTCGGCAAGCTTCACGTCAACCGAATCGCGCGGATGGTCGATCGACACGACGACATAGCCGTGGCTGGCGAGCTGCTCGAACAGCCCGTCATTCTGGTTGGGGTAGAGCCAGTAGCCGTGGCTGAACACGACGACCGGAAAGCCGGCATGGCCGTTCGCCGGCGGCGCATCGGCGACGGCGTGAGTCCGAGCTGTGTAGAAGCCGGCAACCTCGGCGGGCTCGAACAGGAAGTTGCGCGCCAGCGCCGGCACTTCCACCGAAGCCTCGGCTTTGGTGAAATAGGGCGCCGGCGGGGCGTCCGATTGCTGGGCGGGATACCAGACGATCGCCGGCAGCGCACGGGGCTGGTCGGGCTCGTCGTCGGCCACGCCCTTGCGGCTGGTATCGACCAGCTCGAAGCGCCGCACCCCGACCGCATAGCGGCCATCGGGCTGGGGAAGCGGCGATTGCGTCGTCGCCAGCAAGGCGGCCATCATCAAGAGCGCCATGATCCGTCCTCCCCTCGGCTCAGCCGATAGATATCATTCTACGTCACGCGGCCGCATCACCAGCAACTGCACCGTCCCCGGCAGCGCTTCGGGCCAGCCCAGCTTGTTGAGCGGGCCGAACCGCGCGGTCGGGAGGTAGAGCGTGCCGGTCTTCGGGTCGATCGCGCCGGTGCGCGTGCCGATCTGCGTTGGCACTTGCTCGAGCATATGCACGTCGTGCGGACCATCGATGGCCACCACTGTCAGCAGCCCGTCGATCGCCGACGGCACGAACGCACGCCTGGTCGTCTTGTCGTAGATCACCGCATCGGCTCCGGCGCCGACCGGCACGGTCCCCAGCTCCGCGCCGGTGCGCGCGTCGAGCACCTTGAGCATCTTGTTGGCGCAAACGGACAGGACGACGTCCGCCGCATCGGCATAGGCCATGCCCGAGGGATCCTCACACCCCTTCATCTTCCAGCGCCCGACGATCTTGTGCGCGACCGCATCGATCGCCACCACCGACGCTGACTCGGGCGCGTTGACGAATACCCGGCCGCGGCCATCGGTGACGGAGAATTCGAGCGGCTCGCCGACGTCGATCGTGCCGGTCTGTTCGAGTTTGGCGGGATCGAGCAGCGCGATCTCGCCGTGGCCGCCCATCACCCACACCTGCTTGCCGACCGGCTCCCAGACCGCGGCGTCTGCGGCCTGCCTGAGGCTGAACATCTTGACGACCTTGCCGGCGTCGTCGGTGTCGAACAGGATTGCCGCGCTGTATCCCGCCATCGTCGTCAGCGCCCGATCGCCGCCGGGAAGCGGGATGACCGCGCGTCCTTCGGAGCCGGGGATGAACCGCTGGTCCATCAGGCCGCTATCGACATCGTATTTGAAGATGCCGTTTCCGCGCGACACGAACAGGCGGCGGTGGGCCGGGTCGAAGCTGGCGTAATCCCACCAGCCGTCGGTCATCGGGATGCGATCGACGATATGATAGCCGGGCGCCGCCGTCTCGGCGGCCTGGGCAGGAAAGCTGGCGAAGGCGGCGAAACAGGCCGCAAGGAAAGTCAAACGTCGCATTGGCCGCACGTCCCCCAGGGAAATGGCCGAGCGTCGCGATGCCGCCCGGCCTCATTTTCAGAAGTGATAGGTGATCGCCGCATTGACCGTGCGAGGGTCGCCGTTGGTGCAGCTGCCGTATTGCAGGCATTGCGCGTAATAATATTTGCCGAGCAGGTTGATAACGTTCAGCTGCAGCGTCCAGTTCTTGTGATCGATCGCCGCGACGGCATCGACCAGCGTGGAATGCGGCGTGATGACCTGGAACACCGAGGGATCGCCCGAAAGCTGGCGGCCGACATAGCGCACGCCGCCGCCGAGGCGCAGCGAAGTATCCTGGTTCATCCAGAAGGTCTTGGTGGCGTAGATCGACGCGGTGTCCGCCGGGAAGCCTTCCTGTTGCTGATGCTGGCCGGGCAGGCGTGTCTTGTTGTGGGCGTAGGCGACGGTCAGCGACAGATCGCGGGCGACGGCGTAATTGCCCTCAACCTCGAAACCCTTCGACTTGATCTTGCCCGCCTGAATCGAATTGAGCGGATTGGCGGGATCGGGGACCAGAACGTTGCGCTCGACGATGTCGTAATAGGTCAGCCGGATCATCGCGCCGCGAACCGGCTCGAGCTTGACGCCGCCTTCATAGGACTTGCCATAGAGCGGCTTGTACGACTGGTTGAACTGATTGAGCCCGGCGACCGGCTGGAACGATTCCGAATAGCTGACATAGGGCGTCACACCTTTGGTGACGTCGACCGTCAGACCGGCCCGATAGGTCGTGGCGTTGTCGATCTCGGTCGGCGGCACGACGTCCGAGTTCTCGCTCTTGAGGTGGTCATGCCGCACGCCGAGCACCAGCGACGCGGTGTCGAGGATACGCATCTGGTCCTGCGCATAGATGCCGAGCTGCTGGATGACCTGCCGGCTCTGCGCGCCATAGACCGGTTCGTTGCCTGGCAGGCCATAAACGGGATTATAGATGTCGATCGGGGTCGCGCCGACATAGGAATAGGCCTGCCGGGCGAGCTGGCGGAAGTTCGAATAATCCACGCCGACCAGGAGCCGGTGCTGCACCGGCCCAGTCGTGACGTCCCATTGCAGGTTGTTGTCCGTCTCGAAGGTGCGATAGCGCGCCTTGATCGCGAAGATCGACCGCGGCACCGACGTAGTGCCGCCATCGGGCGCGTCCGCCGGTGGAACGAACGGATCGAGCACCGTCGTGCCATAGACATAGGGATCGCCATAAATGCCGTAGATTTCCCCGTAGCTCGAATGATCGCCCTCGATACGCGTGGCGCTGTGGAACTTGAGCGCCTTGGTGAACTGGTGATCGGCCACCAGCGTCAGCCATTTGTCGTCCTTCGGCCCTTTGTTGACGCTCGGCTCACCGAGCAGGGTGCGGCGGTCCATCCGCTCGGCCTTCGAGGCATAGAGCGTGGCGACCAGCGGCATATAGGCGCCGGTGCCGGTGTAATCGTGCTGCCACAGGCCGAGCAGCGAGACGCTTGTGCTGTCGTCCGGCTTCCAGGTGATCGACGGCTGGATGACCTTCCGGTTGTCCGGCATGTAACGGACCAGCGAATTCGAGTCTCGGTACAGGCCGACCAGCCGCACCGCGACGGTGTCGCTGATCGGGCCGGTGACGTCGAACTGGACCTGCTTGCGGTCGAAGGTGCCATAGCTCGCCGACACCTCGCCACCGAACTGGAATTCCGGCCGCTTGGTTTCCATGTTGACGATGCCGCCGGCGCTGCCCGCGCCATAGAGCACCGCCGACGGGCCGAGCAGCACGTCGATCCGGTCGAGCGTGTAGAGCTCGCTGCGCGGCAGATAGACGAAGCCGTTCTCGCGCTTCAGACCGTCGAGATAATTCACGGCCCAGAACCCGCGGATGTTCACGAAATCGCCGCGCGGATCGTCGCCGGCGCTGGTTACACCGGCGCTGTAATCGGTCGCCGCCAGCAAGGTCAGCGCCCCCTGATCGCTGATTTGCTGCGACGTAATGACGTTGATCGATTGCGGAATCTGGCTCAGTGGCGTGTCGGTCTTGGTCGCGGTGACGGCGCGGCTGGCCTTGACGATGATGTCCTGGTCGGTGCTGCTCGCGTCGCCGGCCGATGCGTCCTGCGCCCAGGCAGGCGAACAGGCGGCGGCGAAGGCGAGGATCGAACAGCCCAGGCCAATTTGACGAACCTTACGTGTGAATACCGACTGCGCCTTCATCTTGCCCTCCCCAATCGCGAAAACCGGCGGCCATCCCGCCAATCGTCAGCTTCGCCGCCTCGCCCCTGTTCGACGGGATCTTCCTGCGGTGCGTTGGGAAGACATCAAAACGCTTTGCGATTGACGCCGCCACGCCTTTGAAGGGTAATGGAGAGACGTTTCGGGTAAGTTCCGGCGGCGGGAAAGCCGTTACCCGCGTGCCACCGCGGAACCGAGAAAGTCAGCTGGACATCACGTCCCGCCGCGCGGCGTCGGCGATCAGGTTGCGCTCCCTCGCCACTGCCACCGCATCCCGCCGCTTGTTCACGCCGAGCTTCCGGAAAAGCGACTTCAACCGGTATTTGACGGTATCGGGAGACATGTCGATCAGACGGGCGATTTCCTTGTTGGCGTAACCATTGCTGAGATAGGTCAGCACCGCGATTTCGGGCGGAGTGAAACCACCCTGGATGCCCGGCACCGCCTGCGGAGGCCCGAACGAGCGGCACAATTCCTTGAGGAATTGGTCGCGGAACCGATCGACCCGCTGCGCGCCTTGCAGGGTCGCCTTGACGAGCGGTTCGGAGAATCGGCGCGCATCGAGGAACGGCCGCTTGATTTCCTGGAACATGGCGACGCCGACCGCCTCGTCGAAATGCGATTGCGCGCCGGCGGCTTCACCGGATCGGTGGAGGCCGCAGGCGGTGAGCAGATCGACATCGATCAGCAGCCGGCCCGACCCGTGCTCAACGCCCCATCGCCGTAGTTGGCCGAGCTCGGCAAGCGCCAGCGCCGTCTCGTTTCTGACCAGCCGCAGCTTTACGCGACAAAGCGAGGCCGCGATCGCGACCTTGCGGAACACAGGGGATTCGAGCGCCATTTCGTCGGCCAGTGCATCGAGGCCGATCGCCTCGGCCAGCCGATCCGCGGCATCGTCGGCCTGAAAGCGTTGAAGCAGCAGTTCGAGCTCGCAAAGATCGGCGAGAAGCTCCAGTTGGCGGAGACGCCGGCGCTGTGCCAACCGTCGCGCGCGCGCGAGCAGCGCACGCGCCTCGTCCGCCCCGCCGTCCGCGCTCGCCGCCCGCGCGGCGGTAAGATAGGCCGCGGCATAGACATCGACCCAGCCGTCCGACTGTTCCATGTGCGGCAGCGCCCAATCGAGCAGCGCCAAGGCGTCGGACAACCGGTCCTGCTCGTAGAGCAAAGCCGCCTCGAACGCCGAGCAATTGGCCGACAGGTCGGAATCCGCGCCGAACCGGTTCTCGATCTCGGCTCGCGCCGTGACGAGGATCGACGTCGCGTCCTTCATTCGCGCTTGGTCGTGCCGAATGCGCGCTTCCAGGAAGCGAGTGAAGATCCCGCTGTAGAGCGATCCGCGCGCCTGATAATGCTCGCGCGCGGCCAACGTCGGCTCGATGGCGCGTTCAAGCCGGCCGGCCTCGTAATATTTCGCGCCGAGCGATTCGCACGCGTTGCCGAGCATCAGATGATCGTTGGCCGGCATCGTCCTGAGCAAGGCTTCGCGCGCGAGGAGATCCCCAAGGGTAACGGGCACATTCTCATATTCGAGCAGGATGTCCCCGACGACGTGAATTTCGGTCCACAAATCGGCCGAGTAATTGCCTTGGTCGGCGCTCTCCACCAGCCAGTCGTAATCGGCGCGGGCTTCGCCCATCTCCCCTTGCTTGATCGCCAGGTAGATGCGCATCAGCATCAGCCGGGGCGCGGCGCGCACCCTTTCCTCAGGCAAGGCGTCGAGAGCGCGCGCGGCGACATCCTGAAGTCCGTTGGGGATCAGCCGCCACGCCCCCGCTTCGTCGACGATCTCCAGCAGCAGCTCGGGATTCTGCGCCAGGATCGCGTGATCGACCGCCTGGCCGACATTGTCGTGCGCAGCGAACCAGCGCGCCGCGACCCCCTGCAGCGCCTGAAATTTGGCAATGTCGTCGCGGGCCAGCAGCCGCCGCATGTGCTCGGCAAAGAGCTGATGGTAGCGAAAAGCGCGGCGCTCGTCCGACAGCGGCGTCAGGAACACCCCCTGCTGCTCGAGCTGCTCGAGGATCAGCCAGCCGTCCTGCCGCTCGCACAGCGCATTGACCAGGTCGCCGGTCAGCGTATCGACCAGCGTCGTGCGGATGACCATTTCCCGCACCTCGTCCGGCAGCGCCGCGAACACCTGCTCGGAAAGGTAGCCGGCAAGCTCGAGGCTCGATCCCCCGAGCCGCTCCACGAACTGCTGATAATCCGCCCCTTGCCTGAGCGAGAGCAGCATGAGTTGCAGCGCGATCGGCCAGCCCTCGGTCCGCTCGACGATGCGCCGGATGTCGTCGGCGCCGAGCTCGACGCCCTGATCGCTGAGCAGCAGCGCCTCGGCTTCGGGACCTGAAAAGCGCAAATCCTCGCTGCGCAATTCCAGAAGCTGGTCCTCGGCCGCGAGCACCGCTTGATCGAGCCGCGGGTGGTCGCGCGAGGCGACGATAAAATGGCAATTCTCGGGCGCAAGGCGGATCAGCGCCTTCAGCAGGTCGACGACGGCCGGGCTTTCGGCGCGATGAAAATCGTCGAAGATCATGACGACCGGGCGCGGCTCGCGAACCAGCCGGTTGATGATCGCCGAAAGCGCCGCGCGCGGCGGCAGGTCCGCTGCGACCGCCGCTCCGCTTCCGATGTCCGGCGCTCCCAACGCGAGCGAGACATATTGAGTCAGCCGCTTCGGGTCGGCATCGTCCTTTTCGAGCGTCAGCCAGGCGATCACGAGCGCATCGTTCTCGTGGAGGTGGCGCCATTGCAGGAGCAAGCTCGTCTTGCCGTAGCCGGCGGGCGCCTGAATGACGGTCAGCCGCTTGCCGAGCGCGCCGTCGAGCCGGTCGAGCAGCGCGCTGCGGCGGATCTTGTCGCCCATCCAAGAAGGCGGCGCCGTCTTGGTCTGGATCAGCTCATGCATCGCCAGTGCGTCGGCCGCCGCGAACGGGTTCGATCGAGCTCCTGTTGTGCGAGTCGTGGCATCCCATGATCCGCTCATCAGAACCGACGCCTTCTGCAAAGCCAACCGCAAACGCGCCGATTACCCGCCACGGACCGCGGCCTTACCCGCAACGGGCCGCCCGTCCCCCGTTTTGAGCGTTGCTTCCGTTTCATCGCGCTCCGAAATTCGGCTTGGTTTTCAAGAATGCTGGAGCGTGCCCGGTGCGAGTGGGGGTAGACGTCGGTGGAACCAACACCGATGCAGTCCTGATGGATGGCCGGGAGGTGGTCGCCTGGACCAAGGCGCCGACGACCGTCGACGTGAGCGGCGGCGTGTCGGCGGCGATCAAGGCCGTGCTCGACGACGCGGCCGTGCCGGCGGCGGCGATCGCCTCGGTGATGATCGGCACCACGCATTTCACCAACGCGCTGGTCGAGCGCCGGCATCTCTCGCCGGTCGGCATCCTGCGTCTCGCCAGCCCGTCCGGCGAAGGCCTGCCGCCGAAGACCGGCTGGCCTGCCGAACTCGCGGCCGGCATCGGCGATCATGTCTTCCTGCTCGGCGGCGGATATGAGGTGGACGGCCGCGAGATCGCGCCGCTCGACGAGGCCGGCGTGCGCGAGGCCGCCCGAACCCTGAGACGCAAGGCCGTTTCGTCGGTCGCGATCATCAGCGCCTTTGCTCCCGTCAATGCCGTCATGGAAGTGCAGGCCGCCGCGATCGTCAAGGAGGAATTCCCCGAAGCGGCGCTGACGCTGTCAAGTGCGATCGGGCGGATCGGGCTGATCGAGCGCGAGAACGCCGCGATCCTCAACGCCGCGCTGGCGGCGCTGGCGGCGCGGATCATGGCCTCGTTCGGCGCGGCGCTGCATACGCTCGGCATCGACGCGCCGCTCTACATCAGCCAGAACGACGGCACGCTCGTTTCGGCCGCGCAAGCGGCGGCCTATCCGGTGACGACGATCGGCTCAGGGCCGACCAACAGCATGCGCGGCGCCGCCTTCCTCACCGGGGTCAGCGACGCGATCGTCATGGATGTCGGCGGCACCACCACCGACATCGGCGTGCTCGTCAACGGCTTCCCCCGCGAATCCTCGATCGCGGTCGATATCGGCGGCGTCCGCACCAATTTCCGTATGCCCGACATTCTCGCGATCGGCCTCGGCGGCGGAACGCGGATTCACCTCGATCCGATGCTCTACGGGGCGGATCGGCTCGACCCGAAGGCGCTGCGCATCGGCCCGGATTCGGTCGGCTACCGCATCCTCGAAGACGCCTTCCTGTTCGGCGGAGAGGCGCTCACGGCGAGCGATGTCGGCGTCGCCGCGGGGCTCGCCCACTTCGGCGCGCCGGACCGCCTGCCGGCGCTCAGCGAGACCGTGCTTGCGGCGATTTCGGCGCGGATCCGGGCGATGCTCGACGATGGTGTCGATCGCATGAAGACGTCGCGCCAGGATACGACGATCCTCGCGGTCGGCGGCGGCGCGTTCCTGGTGCCCGACCGGCTGAAGGGCGCCGCGGCGATCGTCCGCCCGCCCCATGCGGCGGTCGCCAACGCCGTGGGTGCGGCGATCGCGCAGGTCGGGGGGCAGGTCGAGCGGATCGTCGATTACGAGGCGACGCCCCGCGCCGACGCACTCGACGCCATGCGTGCCGAGGTGTGCGCGCGCGTCGTCGCCGGCGGCGGCGATCCCGCATCGGTCGAGATCGTCGATATCGAGGAGGTCTTCCTGAGCTATCTTCCGGGCCGCGCCGCGCAGGTGCGCATCAAGGCGGTGGGCGATCTCGCACAGGGGGCCGATCACCGGCCCGCCAACACGACGGACCTCGCCCATGCGCATTGATCGCGCGGTCCTGCCCGACCTCGCTTACGGCGCCGCTTTCCTCGGCTCGGGCGGCGGCGGCGATCCCTATTACGGCCGACTGCTCTGCGAGGCGGAGCTGGCGCGGAACGGGCCGGTCGAGCTGA
This sequence comes from Sphingomonas sp., assembly GCA_035776635.1. Lineage (GTDB taxonomy): Bacteria > Pseudomonadota > Alphaproteobacteria > Sphingomonadales > Sphingomonadaceae > Sphingomonas. Next base: position 128,100 of record DASTWI010000010.1, read on the forward strand.
TCGCCCCCGACCGGCTGCCCGACGATGCGCTGGTCGCGCCGTGCGGCTGGATCGGAGCGCCGACCGTTTCGGTCGAGAAGCTGCCGAGCGGACGCGAGACGCTCGCCGGTCTGCGCAAGCTCGAGGAGATATTGGGGCGTCCGATCGACGCCTTGCTGCCGATCGAGATCGGCGGCGGCAACGGCCTCGCGCCGCTGGCGGCGGCGGCGCGGCTCGGCATTCCGATCGTCGATGCCGATGGCATGGGCCGCGCCTTTCCCGAAAGCCAGATGACGATCCTCAACATCCACGGTGTCTCGGCCTGCCCTTCGGTGATGACCGATTCCTTCGGCCGGACGCTGGTGATCGAGAACAGCGACAATCTGGCGCACGAACGGATTGCGCGCGCGGTGTCGGTGGCGATGGGCGGCATCGCGCATATGACCGAATATCCGCTGAGCGGCGCCGAGGCGCGCGCGCACGCGATCGGCGGCAGCATCTCGACCGCGATCGCGATCGGCGCCGCCGTCCGCCAAGCGCGCAAGGCGGGCGAAGATCCCTTCGAAGCTCTCTACGCCGCGCTCCGCGCGACAGGCATTTATCGTTTCGCTGGCGAGCTTTTCGATGGGAAGATCGTCGATCTGGAACGCGAGACGCGGGCCGGCTTCTCGGTCGGCCGGCTCACGCTCGAAGGGCTGCACGGCGGGGGTGGGATGGAGGTTCTTTTCCAGAACGAAAATCTCGTCGCGCGACGCTCGGGGACAGTCTGTGCGATGGTGCCCGACATCATCACGGTCATGGATCGCGAAACCGCCGACACGATCACCACCGAGCGGCTGAAATATGGGCAGCGCGTCAAGGTGATCGGCGCCGCCGCCCCGGCGCTGCTCCGCGAAAACCGCGCGCTCGACTTCGTCGGGCCGAAAGCGTTCGGTATCGACGAGCCCTATCGTCCGATCGAGACGCTGAACGGATGGGGGGATGGAAAATGAGCGATTCGGCGACCGCGCAATATGCCGACCGGCCGCTCCCCGAGCATCTGACGGTGCCGGGATGGCGCGTCGCAGTGATCGTCTCCAGCTTCGCGGTCGCGCTTCCTGCCTTCCTCAACGGCGCGGACACCGGCCTCGCGCTCGGCTTCTGGAACGCGGTGCTGGCCAGCATCGCTGCCGGGCTGATCCTCGCGGTGGGCGGCTATCTGACCTCGCTGATCAGCGTGCGCACGCGGCTGACCACCTATCTGCTGGTCCAGCGCTCGTTCGGGCGGTTCGGCGCGGCGCTGGTCAACATCGTCATCGCGCTGGTGCTGTTCGGCTGGTTCGGCGTCAACGTCTCATTCTTCGGCAGCGCGATGGTCGCGGCGGCAAAGCAGCGCTACGGCATCGACGGGCATTTCGCCGCTTATGTGATCGGCGGCAGCATCCTGATGACTGCCTCGACCGTGTTCGGATTCAGGACGCTCGACAAGCTCGCCGCGGTAACGGTGCCGCTGCTCGGCATCGTGCTGCTAGCGGTGTGCGTCATGGCGGTGCGCCGGCACGGCTTCGTACTGACCGCCAGCCCGAACCCGCCTGTGCCGATGAGCTTCGGCATCGCGCTGTCGGCGCTGGTCGGCGGCAACATGGCGACGGTCGCCACCATGCCCGACCTGTCGCGCTACACCAGCACGACGCGCGGCGCGTTCGCCAGCATGGCGTTGTCGTTCCCGCTGGCGACCCCGGTGATGATGATCGCCTCCGCCCTCCCCGGCCTTGCCACCAACCAGACCGACATCATGGTGCTGATCGTCGGGCTGGGTTTCGGCATCCCGGCGCTGGCGGCACTGGTGCTCTCGACCTGGGTGATCAACGCCTCCAACCTCTATTCGGCGGGCCTGTCGCTGTCGGCGACCTTCCCCGCGATGCGGTCGTGGATGTTCGTCCTGCTGGGCGGCGTGATCGGCACCGGCTTCGCGCTGGCAGGAATCATCGACCAGTTCATCCCCTTCCTGCTGTTCCTCGGCATCATCATCCCGCCGATCGCCGCGATCTACGTGATCGACAGCTTTTTCCTGTTCCGCGGCGCCGACGCCGCCGCCTCGATCCGCGGCCTGCCGGCGATGCGCTGGCCGGCGGTCGGCACGTGGATCGGCTCGGTCGCGCTCGTCCTGATCACCTCCAGGCTGGGCGTCAGCATGACCGGCGTGCCGATGTTCGACGCCACCATCGTCGCCGCGGCCGGCTACGCCATCGTCCTGCGTCTCCATCCGCGCGGCCTGACGCCGGAGACCTCGAGCGCAGAGGCCTGAAACCGATCCGACAAAGGGGGATGTCAATGCCGACGAATACGCTTCAAAGCCGCGCCCCCGGACTGATCGCGCTTGCCTGGCTTGCGGCCGCAACACCTGCCGCCGCGACGCCCGCGCGTCCCGCGGCGGACCTGCTGCTGGTCAACGCGAAGATTTATACGGTCGATCCGGCGCAGCCTTGGGCGCAGGCCGTGGCGATCCGCGGCGGCCGGATCGAGGCGGTCGGCTCGACCGCCGACCTGGCTCCGCTCAAGGACGCGCATACCCGTGTCGTCGATCTCCACGGCCGCTTGCTGCTGCCGGCGTTCGGCGACGCGCACGTCCATCCGATGTTCGGCGGCCTCAGCTATTCGCGCTGCTCGCTCCACGCCGGCAACAGCGTCGAGGATTACAAAAGGATCATCGCCGGTTGCGTGGCGAAGACGCCGGGCAAGGGGACGGTGTTCGGCGTGGGTTGGCGCGACGCCTTCTTCCCGCCCGACGGCGTGCCGAGCAAGGCGATCCTCGACGCGATCTCCAGCGACCGCGCGCTGATCTTCCAATCGACCGGCGGGCACACCTATTGGGTCAATTCGAAGGCGCTCGCCAACGCCGGGATCACGAAGGCGACACCCGATCCCGCCAACGGCAAGATCGACCGCGATCCCGCCACCGGCGAGGCGCTCGGCGGCCTTGAGGAAGCCGCGCGCGACCTTGTCCAGCCGCAAATCCCCGACCCGACCCCGAAGGAGCGCGAGGACGCGCTGCTCTACACGCTCCACACGCTCAACGCCTGGGGCATCACCAATTGGCAGGATGCGCTGGTCGATGTCGCGGCCGACGGGTCGAGCCCGGTGCTCGACACCTATCGCACGGTCGAGGCAAGCGGCGCACTCACCGCGCATACGACAGTCGACCTGGTCTGGGCGAACGATCGCGGGCTGGAGCAACTGCCGGTGCTGCTGCGCACCGCCGCGCGGGCGGACGCCGAGGGTGTGCGCGTCAACGCGGTCAAGTTCTTCCTCGATGGCGTCATCGTCCAGCATACCGCGGCGATGCTGGCGCCCTATGCGGATTCGCCCGAACGCGGCGACCTCCAGATCGCTGAGCCGGTGTTCGAGGAAGCGGTGAAGCAGATCGACGCCAACGGCCTGCAGGCGCACATCCACGCGATCGGCGACCGCGCGGTGCACGTCGCGCTCGACGCCTTCGAGGCCTCGCGGCGCGCGGGCAACCGCGACAGCCGCGACATGATCAGCCACATGAACGTGATCGAGCCGGCCGACCAGCCACGCTTCGGCCCGCTCGGCGTGACCGCGATCTTCCAACCGCTCTGGGCGTGCGACGAACCCTATATGCGCCTGACGATAGAGAAGATCGGGCCGCAGCGCAGCCAGTATATCTATCCCGAGCAGGGCGTGCTGAAGGGCGGCGGCCGGATCGCCTACGGATCGGACTGGCCGGTGGCGACCGCCGACCCGTTGCAGGGCATCGAGGTCGCGCTGACCCGCACCGCGCCCGGCGTCCCCGGCGCCAGGGCGCTCTTGCCCGAACAGGGCGTGACGCTGGCCGAAGCGATCAAGGCCTATACGCTCGAAGTCGCCTGGGTGAACCATATGGAGCACGAGACCGGCTCGATCGAAGCGGGTAAGAGCGCCGACCTGATCGTGCTCGACAAGGACATCTTCCAGTTGTCGCCAGACGACATCCACACCGCGAAGGTGCTCACCACGATCTTCGAGGGAAAGCCCGTCTACGGCTCCCTCGACAGCCTTGCGGAATGAAGGCGGCACGATGAGCGGCATCGACCAAATCGACCCGGAATTGCGCGGCTTTCTCGACGCCATGCGCCGGGACTGGGCGAAGCACCCGCCGCTGACGAGCCTGCCTTTCCCCGAGCAGCGCGCGGTGGCAGAACAGGTGCGCGCCCGCTGGACCGAGGGCGGCCCCATCATGGCGCGGACGATCGAGGATCGCTTCCGGTCGCGGCGCGGCGAGCTGCGCGTGCGCGTGCATGTCCCCCACGGCGTCACGGAGCCTGCACCCGCCCTGGTCTATCTGCACGGCGGCGGCTTCACCTTGTTCAGCATCGACACGCACGACCGGCTGATGCGCGAATATGCCGAAGCGGGCCGCTTCGTCGTCATCGGGCTCGATTACCCGCTCGCGCCCGAGGCGCGGTTCCCCGTAGCGCTTAACCTGATCGTCGAGTTCATCCTGTGGCTGAAGGACAATGCGGCGGCCTGGGGGATCGACCCCGCGCGCCTCGCGATGGGCGGCGATTCGGCGGGCGGCAACCTGTCGTTCGCGACCTGCCTGCGCCTGCGCGACCTCGGCTCGCAGTCACTGGTCCGTGCGATCCTGTCCAATTACGGCGGCTTCATCGCCTCGATCTCCGACGAGGCGGAAGCCCGCTTCGGCGGCCCCGGCTCGATCATGGATCGCGCCGAAGCGCTGCAATATTACGCCAATTACCTCCGCTCGCCCGACGACGCGCACAATCCCTACGCCTGCCCGCTCAACGCCGATTTGAGCGGCTTTCCGCCGGTGTTCCTAGTCATCCCCGAACAGGACATCGTCGCCGAACAGAGCGTGGCGATGGCGGAGCGCCTGCGCGCCTTCCGGGTGCCGACCGAAGCCAAACTCTATCCCGGCGCGATGCACAGCTTTCTGGAGGCGATGTCGGTATCGGCCCTCGCGCGCGAGGCGATCGCCGACGGCGCGGCCTTCGTCAGCCGTCAGCTCGCCTGACCGACCGCCGGGGCCGCGCCCCGGCCTTTGGCGAGCGGCAGCAATATCAGCATCGCCGCGGCGACGAGTCCGCCCGCCCCCATCGCGATGGACACCGACATCAGGCCGAAGCCGCGGACGAACAGCGCCCCCACAACGATCGGCCCCAGCGCCGATCCGCCGCGGCCGATGCCGATCACGAAGCCGGTGCCGGTGGCGCGCAGGCTCGCCGGGAAGGCGCGCGCCATGATCGGGTAGAGCCCGACCACGCCGGCGTTGATGAAGAACGCCGCAGCGGCCGCGACGATCGACAGCTGGACGAGATCGCGGAACCCCAGGCCGAACACCGCGATCGCCGCGACCCCGATCAGCATTGCGCCGATCACCAGCGGTCGTGCGGACCAGCGCTGCACAGCGAGCCCGAGCAGCACCGCGCCCGCGAGATTGCCGACATTGGCGGCGACCAGCACCTCGCCCCCTTGCGCGGCAGTGAATCCCATATCGACGACGATCTTGGGAATCCATTTCAGCAAATAATAGAATAGCATGATCTGCGTGAAATAGGCGACCGTCAGCAGCACGGTCGTGCCCGCGTAATCGCCGGCGAACAGCGCGGCGATCGACGGGCGCGCCGCACGCGGTGAAGGCGCGGGCAGCGCCTCGATCGGCTCGTGGCCCAGCTTCGCGAGCGTGGCGTTGATCCGTCCGACCGCATTCGCGGAACGCCGCGCGATCAGGAACTCGATCGATTCGGGCAACAACAGGACGGCGAACGGCACCATGATCGCGGTCATGATCCCGCCGACCACGAACACCGATCGCCACTGGCCGCTCCCCGCCAGCAGCGCCGAGGCCACCAGCCCGCCGAGGATCGCGCCGGTCGAATAGCCGGCGATGTTGAACGACACCGCCATTCCCTCGCGCCGGGCGTTGGAGAACTCCGCCACCATCGCGCTGGTCGAGGACAGCATCCCACCGATGCCGAGCCCGGTGCCCAGCCGCGCCACCGACAACATCGTCAGGCTGTCCGCCATCGCCGCGGCGAACATCCCCGCCATCATCACCAGGAGGCAGCCGAGGATCACCGGCCGCCGGCCGAGCCGATCGGCGACGTTGCCGATCAGCACCGACCCTGCCGCCATGCCGAACAATTCCATCGACAGCACGACGCCCAGCGCCGCGCGGTCGATCCCCCATTCGGCGGCGATGCCCGGCGAGGCGAAGCTGATCGCCAGCACGTCGAAGCCGTCGAGCGCGTTGAGCGCGACGCACAAAGCGACGACCGCCACCTGCCGCCAGTGCATCGGCGCGGCGGCGAGCCGCGCCATCGGATCATTGTTCATGTGCATCCTCCCGCTGCCGTGCCGCGCGCGGGAGGCGCTGCGCTCAGCCCTCCAGCGCGGATAGTCTGGCGATGTGCGCGGCAAGCCGCTTCGCCGTTTCGGGACGCCGCTCGAGGCAGCGCGAGGTCGGGCCGACGACGACGATCGACAGCCGCCGTCCCGCGAAGGGCAGCGGCATCGCCACCCCGGCGAGATCGGGCGTATATTCGGCGTCGCTCTGGTGATAGCCGCGCGCCGCCGCCTCCGCGAGGTCGGCTTCGACCCGCTCGACCGACATCGGCGTGGTCGGCGAATAGCGGAAGAAATCGATCTTGCGGTAAATCCCCTGCCGCTCCTCGGGCGACATCTGCGCAAGCAGCGCGCGCCCGGCGGAGCTGGCATGGATCGGCACGCGATCGCCCACCTTGGCGAAATAGCGCACCGGATGGCGGGACTCGACCACATCCACGAAGGTCGCGTCGGTCCCCGCGGGCGCGGAGATCGCGGTCGTCTCGCCGGTCTCGGCCATCACGTCGCGCGCCAGGCGCTCGAACGCCGTCGGCAGCGGATCGGCGCGGGCCACCTTCTCGGCCAGCTCCAGCCAGCGAGGACTGGGATAATAGCCGCCCCGCGAGCGCGGCTCGTAGAGATAGCCCATCGTCGCCAGCGTGCCGAGCAGCTTGAACGTGCTCGACCGCGGCCAGCCGAGATCCTCGGCGACCTCGGCCGCGGTCGCCGGGCGCAGCCGCCGTGCGAAATATTCCAGAATCTGCAAGGCGTTCGCCGCCTGACGGACAATCATCGCACTCGCCAGCCTCCTTCGCGCGCCCGTATGGCCGAAACACATCGGCCGGGAAAGTATCTCGATCCGGAGGGCGCCCGCGCACGGCTCAGCGCGCGGTGAAGCCGCCGTCGACCGGCAACGCGACGCCGGTAACGAAGCTCGCTTCGTCGGAGACCAGCCACAGCACCGCGTCGGCGACCTCGCCGGCCTTGACCAGCCGGCCCATCGGCACCGCGCCGACCACCTTCGCCTCGTTGGCCGCCGCTTCCGCCGGATCGCCGCTGCGGCCGGTGAAGCCGATCTTCATCGGCGTGTCGGCAAGGCCGGGGCAGACCACGTTGACGCGGATAGTGTCGGGCGCCAGCGCCAGCGCCAGCGACTTGCCGAGTCCGACCACGCCCCATTTTGCCGCCGAATAGATCGGGCTCATCATCGATCCGACCAGCCCCGAGATCGAGGCGGTGAACACGATCGCCCCGCCGCCGCGCTTGCGCATGTGGGGCGCCGCCCGTCCCGCGCCCAATGCCGCCGAGGTGACGTTGAGCGCGATCGTCTTGTCATAGGCGGCAAGGTCGAGATTCTCGACCGACGCAGGCCCCGGCATCCCGGCATGCGCCCACAGGATATCGACCCCGTCCAGCGCCTCGGCCGCCTGGTCGATGCTGTCGAGCGCGCCGCCAGCGGTGGCGAGGTCGGCGGTGATCGGGATCACCCGCTCGCGCCCGAACTCGGCCGCAAGCGCATCGAGCGCGTCGGGGTTGATGTCGATCGCGGCGACGCGCGCGCCTTCGCGCACGAAACGCTCGACGCCCGCGCGGCCCATGCCGGAGGCGGCGGCGGTGACGATCGCCAGCTTGTTGTCGAGGCGCATGGCTCGTGTCTCCTCAGTTCGCGAACGGATCGGCGAAGGCGCCGGTGGTGGAGATGATCGTGGTGCGCGTCTCGAGATACGGATCGAGCGCCTCGACGCCGTTCTCGCGGCCCCAGCCGCTCTGCTTGACGCCGCCATAGGGGGTCGACCAGCGGATGTAGCGATAGGTGTTGACCCACACCATGCCGGCCTCGATCCGGTTGGCGACGCGCAGCGCGCGGCCGCTGTCGCGGCTCCACAGCCCGGCGGCGAGGCCGTAGGGCGTGCCGTTGGCGATCGCCACCGCCTCGTCCTCGCCGTCGAACGGGATGATTGCGGCGACAGGGCCGAAAATCTCCTCCTGCGCGATGCGCATGTCGGACCTGACGCCGGCGAACACGGTCGGCTCGACGAAATAACCGTTGGCGAGCCCGTCGCGGTCTATCCGTGTGCCGCCCGCCACCAGTTCGGCGCCTTCGTCGCGGCCGATGCCGATATAGGCCAACGTCTTGTCGAGCTGCTCGCGGTGCGCCTGCGGCCCCATGTGCGTCGCGGGATCGAGCGGCATCCCGACCCGCACCCGCCCGGCGCGCGCCCGGAATTCCTCGACGACGCGATCGTAGACCGAACGTTCGACCAGCACGCGCGACCCAAGCGCGCAGCTCTGCCCGCACAAGGCCCAGGCCGATCCGGTCGCGGCGTTCAATGCCTGCTCGATATCGGCGTCGGCGAAGATGATGTGCGGCGCCTTGCCGCCGAGCTCGAAGCCGAAACGCTTGAGCGTGTCGGCGCCGGTCTTCAGGATGGTCTTTGCGGTGGCGCCCTCGCCGGTGAAGGCGATCTTGTTCACTTCCGGGTGCGACACAAGATGCGCGCCCGCGACCGGCCCGTCGCCCGGCACGACGTTGACGACGCCGGACGGGAACCCCGCTTCCTCGAACAGGTGCGCCAGCGCCAAGGACGAGGCGGGCGTCTGCTCGGCGGGCTTCAGCACGACGGTGCAGCCCGCCGCCAGCGCCGGCCCGAGCTTCCACGCCGCCGCCATCAGCGGCACGTTCCACGGCGTGATCGTGCCGACGACGCCGACCGGCAGCCGTGTCGTGAAGGCGTGAACGCTGTCGTCGATCGCAATGTTGCGCCCATCAAGCTTGTCGGCGAGCGAGGCGAACCAGTGATAATATTGCGCGTGCAGCCCGATGTCGCCGCGCGATTCGCGGATGGCGCGGCCGTTGTCGCGCGATTCAGCCTGCGCCAGCTCCTCGATCCGGGTCGCGTAGAGATCGGCGAACTTGCGGATCAGCGCCGCGCGCTGCCAGCCCGGCAACCTGCGCCACGGACCCTCGAACGCCGCGCGCGCCGCCGCGACCGCGCGGTCGATGTCCTTCGCCCCGCCATAAGCGACATCGCCCCAGCTTTCCCCCGTCGCCGGATCCACGCTGCCGCGCACCCCGCCATCGATCGGATCGACCCACTCGCCACCGATGAACAAGCGATCGAAGCGAAACGCGGACGTCATGGCGATGCCTCTCATATTTCTGTGTGTGGACTTTTTTGTCTCCATATGGAAATGAAAGTCAAGGGCGGAAAGGAGAAGGCGCGTGCTTCCTTTGTTGAAGGGCATCCGGGTCATCGAAGTCGGCGCGGTGGTGCTCGGCCCCTATGCGGGGCAGATCCTCGCCGATCTCGGCGCCGAGGTGATCAAGGTCGAGCCGCCCGAAGGCGACATCGCCCGCGCCGCGCACCCGCAAGGGACCGGCGGCGGCGCGCTGTTCGTCAACAACAACCGCAACAAACGGATGCTGGCGATCGATCTCAAGCAGCCCAAGGGCCACGCCGCGCTCGCCCGGCTGATCGCCACCGCCGACGTACTGCTCCACAACATGCGCGCCGATGCCGCCGAACGGCTCGGCATCGGCTTCGCGGCAGTCTCGGCGATCAACCCGCGGATCATCCACTGCGCCGCGATCGGCTTCGGCCAGCGCGGCCCCTATCGCGACCGCCCCGCCTTCGACGACATCATCCAGGCAGCGAGCGGCGTCGCCGGCCTCGCAATGCACCACGGCGGCGCCCCGCGCTTCATGCCGACGATCATCGCCGACAAGGTCGCCGCGCTGCACGCTGTCTATGGCGTCCTCACCGCTTTGGTCGCCCGCGAGCGCGGGCACGAGGGCGCGATCGAGGTCGAGGCGCCGATGTTCGAGGCGATGGTCGCCTTCCTCATGAACGAGCATCTGTCGGCCGCGACCTTCGCCAGCGACGGCAAGCCCGGCTACCCGCGCGTATTGTCGGCCAACCGCCGCCCCTATCGCACCGCCGACGGCTGGGTCGCGGTGATGCCCTACACCGCCGAGCAATGGCGCCGCTTCCTCATCGAAATCGGCCGCGCCGACATCGCCGAGCAACCCTGGTTCCGCGATCCGCGCGCACGGCAGGCGCGGATCGAAGCGCTCTACGCGCTCCTCGCCGACAGCCTGTCCCAACGCACCACCTCGGCATGGATCGAGGCGCTGACCGCCCGCGACATCCCCTGCTCGCGCATCGCGACGCCCGAGGACCTGCTCAACGATCCGCACCTGCTCGACATCGGCTTCTTCGACGTGCCGGAGCATTATCCCGAAGGCATCGCGCGGAGCATCCCGCAGCCGGTCCGCTTCGCAGGCGTCGGCGAGGAGGCGGACAGCCCGCCCGCGCCGCTCGGCGCGGACAGCCGGGCGCTGCTACGCGATTGCGGCTATGACGACGATGCGATCGACGCGCTGATCGAGGCCGGCACGATCATCGCCCGCGACCATCGGGAGCCATAGCGCGGCCGCCTCATTTTCCGCCCAGGCAATCTCGTCCTGCCCCAGCGCTTACCCGAAACATCACCCTCGTTACCCATTGCCCGCGTGGCGCAGACATCGCCGAAGCGCTTCAATCCCGCGGCGAAGAATACGCTTTTGACCGGGAGGATCGAATGAAGGCTTTGCTTCTGCTCGGCGCGCCGCTCGCCCTGATGCTGGCGCCGCCTGCCGCCCCGACCCCGCCCGCGGCATCGGAGGCATGGCCCGAGGCGCAATTCGAAGTCTTCCGGATGGCGCCGGGCCGGCAGGAGGCGTTCATCCGCAAGCTCGCGCAATGGGACGAGGTCTCGGCGGCGGGCGGCCAGCCGGCGACGCAGATGTTCGTCCATGAAGACGGCGAGGACTGGGACGTGCTGCTGTTCAAGCCCTTCCCGAAGACGCCGATCACTCCGGCCCAGCAAGCGGCGATGGACGCCAAGGCCGACGAACTCCACCTCAAGACCGGTCCCGCCTTCTTCCTCGAGATGCGCGAGAATGTGGCAACGCACACCGAGACGAGAGCGATCGGGCCAGTCACCGCCGCTCAATGGCTAGCGAAGCTCGACGCCTGGCGCGCGGCGCATCCCGACGCGGCGAAAGACGAATAGGCGGGAGAAGGACGGTGGGTGCAATAACGCGGCGAACGATGGTGGGAATGGCCGGACTGGCGGCCCCCGCGATCGCCTCGCCCGGCGGCGGCGCCCGAGCCTTGCTGAAAAGCGGCGCCCCATTCAGCGTCGAATCCGATCGCACGGACATCCACGATTTCGACCATATCCATCAGGGACTGGGATCGATCGGCGTCCGTCTGTTCGGTTTCGGCGGCGCGCCCGCGCCCGCCAATTTCCTGATCTACGACATCCCTCCCGGCTGCAGCGAGGGCGTGCATCTGCACAACGCCATCGATCCGACGCTGGGCGCGTTCGATGAATATTATTATATCATCGCAGGAACCGGCGTAATGCCGATCGGCGACACGATTGTCGCCGTCTCACCCGGCGATCACGTCCACACCCCGATGGGGGTCCGTCACGGCATCGAAAATACCGGGACCGACACGCTGCGGGTGTTTCTCACCTACGTCAACAGGGCGCCGTACGCCGGAAAGCCATGATTTCCAGCGCTCCGTACGGGCCATTTTAGCGAAGGCACGCCAAGAATGTCCGAAGCGAATGCCAATCCGGCGACGGTTTCGCGGCGGCATCTGCTCGCCGGAATCGCGGTCGGCGGGGCGTTCGCGAGCGTTTCCTCGGCACCGGCAATCGCCGAGACCACCGGCCGATGGGACGTTATCGTGGTCGGTGCGGGCGTGTTCGGCGCGTGGACCGCATGGAACCTGCAACGCCGGGGGAACACCGTGCTGCTGCTCGACGCCTGGGGGGCGGCGCATTCGCGTGCCTCGTCGGGCGGCGAGACGCGGCTGATCCGCACCGAATATGCCGCCGATCCGCTCTACACGCGCTGGGCGTGGCAATCGCTCGCCGAGTGGCAGGCGTTGTCGCGACGGCATGAGAGCCCGATCTTCCACGATGTCGGCGCGCTCTACATCTACCCGGAGAACAGCGCGCTGATCGATCGCAGCGTCACGTTGCAGCGCGATCTCGGCATTCCGATCGACAAGCTCGCCGCCGCCGACATGGCCAAGCGCTGGCCGCAGATCAACTTCGACGGCATCGCGGTCGGCGTGTGGCAGCCGACGATGGGTGCGCTGATGGCGCGGCGCAGCGTGCAGGCGCTGGTCGATGAGTTCGTCGAGGCGGGCGGCACTTTTCGTCAGGCGGCAGTCGCGCCGCCGCGCTCGGCGAGCGGATCGCTCGAGGCGATCACCATCGGCGGCGGTGAGACGCTGCGCGCCGGCCGCTTCGTCTTCGCCTGCGGCCCCTGGCTGCCCAAGCTGTTCCCCGAGGTGATCGGCGGGCGAATCGTGCCGACCCGGCAGGACGTGTTCTTCTTCGCCCCCGATGGTGGCGACAGCCGCTTCGAGGGCGCGCATTTCCCGGCCTGGGTCGATGTCAGTAGCCCGAAGCTGCACTACGGCTTTCCCGATATCGAGGCGCGCGGCTTCAAGATCGCGCTCGACGCGCACGGGCCGCGGATCGATCCCGACACCACCGATCGCCGGATCAGCGATCAGGCGCTGGCCGAGGTCCGCGCCTATATCGCGCGGCGCTTTCCGGCGCTCGCCGATCGGCCGCTCGCCGAATCGAGGGTCTGCCAATATGAGAACAGCGACAATGGCGACCTGCTGATCGACCGCCATCCGGCCTGGGCCAACACCTGGATCGCCGGCGGCGGCAGCGGGCATGGCTTCAAGCAGGGGCCGATGGTCGGACGCTATGTCGCTGATCTCGTATCCGGCGCCGGCAACGCCGAGCCGCGCTTCGTCCTCGCCTCCCACCGCGTCCACGACGGCGCGGCAGACCGCACCTCATAGGTTCAGGGCGCGCCGCCGCAATCGGGCGCCCCTTTCGCATCCAGCCTGGCACCGCGCGCCAGCTTCCCGAAAAGTCCCGCGGTTTCGCGCACTGCGCGATCGGCGGCATGGGTCACCGCGGTGTGCTGGAGGAAGCCGTGGATCAGCGTCGGGAACTCGCAATAGGTCACGGGAACCCCGGCCTGATCGAGACGCGCGGCATAGGCCCGGTCCGAATCGCGCAGCGGATCGAAGCCCGACGCCGCGAGCAACGTCGGCGGCATCCTCCGCACCTCGGGAGCGAACAGCGGCGATATCTCGGGCGCGCTGAGGTCGCGGCCGGGAAACACCTTGGCCAGGACATAGGTGGTGAATTCGCTGTCGAGGTTGAAACCCTTGCCGAACAGCCGCGCCGACGCATAATCGTGCCTCATATCCGCGACCGAGCGGTTATCGACCGCCGCATAATAGAGCAGCTGGCACGCCGGCGGCGCCTTGCCCGCGGCAAGCCTGCGGCGCGTCACCGCGATCGCCATGTTGCCGCCGGCGCTGTCGCCGCCGATGCAGATTCTGGAGGCGTCGCCGCCCAGCGCGGCGGCGTTGCGCGCTACCCAGTCGTAGGAATCCTCGGCATCGTTCCAGGCCGCCGGATAGGGCCATTCGGGCGCCAGCCGATAATCGACCGAAACGACGATCACCCGCGCCTCGTCGGCGATCATCCGGTTCGAACTGTCGGAAGCGTCGAGATTGCCGAACAGCCAGCCGCCGCCGTGGTAATAGACCAGGATCGGCAGCTTGCCCTTCGCCTTGGGATGGTACACCCGCACCGCGATCTTGCCGCCGCGCCCGGGCGCCGAGAGATTTCTCACCCATGCCATGCGCGGCGCAGGTTCGGAGCGTTCGATCCAGCGCTGGTTAGCGCTCTGGCGGATCGCTGCGCTGCCGGCCGGCGTGGCGAACGGGTCCGATGGCGCCTTTGCGTGCTGCGTTGCTGCGCGCCGCGCCTCCTCCGCGCGGTCTTCCTGAAGCATATACTGGATCCTCAGGTCCAGCTCATGCCCATCGAGCACGATCCGCTTGCCGTCGATCCTGGCGAGCAACACGGTATCGGGCGTTCCGGCCAGCTGCGAGTCCGGCGGCGTCCGGTTCTGCGCCTGTGCAGGCAGCAAGGCAGTCAGCGAACCGAGCGCCGCCAGAATGCCGAGCGTGAAGGATCGATTGATCATGGTGCCGCGCCTTTCTGCAGGTCGATCTTAGGGAGATACTCGAAGGCGAGGCTAAGCGGCGGCCGATGCCGTGCAACGCTGGAAACGGGTGTTGTCGCGGGCACGACGGGTAAAGCGGGCCCTGGCCCGTTGACGACAACGGAGCGCGGGATAGTCTCGATCGTGCCAGGCAGGACGCGGGCCGAGAGAGCTTCGATGATGATACGCAGCGCCGATCTTCCACCCGACATGGCGGCGGTCGTCGCGTTCGAGGATCGCTATCGGGCCGGCTTCGTCGATCCGCCGCATTCGCACGATCGCGCGCAGTTGTCGTTCGCGCTGTCGGGCGTGCTGACGGTCAACACCGTAGACGCGAGCTTCGCCCTGCCGCCCAATCGGGCGATCTGGATTCCGGCGCATACCACTCATCAGACGATCTGCCGCAGCGACGTGGTGTTCCAGGCGCTCTACATCGATCCGCGTTTCGTCCGCCAGCCGAGGCGCTGCCGGGTATTCGAAGCGTCGCCGCTGGTCCGCTCGCTGGCCAACGAGATCACCACCTTCGATTACCGGTACGCGATGGAAGGCCGTGAAGCGGCGATCGTCCAGTTGCTGCTCGACGAAATCGAGCGGATGCCGGTGGTCCCGCTCCGGGCGGAGCTGCCCGACGACCGTCGCCTGCGCCGAGTGTGCGAAGCGATCCTCGCCGATCCCGCCGACACCCACGACATCGATTATTGGGCCAAGCAGGCCGGCATGGCGCGGCGCACCTTTACCCGCTGCTTTCGCGAGCAGACCGGCATGGGGCTCGCGACCTGGCGCCGCCAGGTGCGGGTGATGGAGGCGGCGTCGCGGATCGCCGCCGGCGAGCCGATCACCAGCGTCGCCTACGACGTCGGCTATGACAGTCCGAGCGCGTTCACCGCGATGTTCCATCGCACCTTCGGCGCCACGCCCAGCACCTATTGTCGCTGCTGACCGAAGGTCCGACGCCCCCAGTCAGTCCTCTGCGCGAATGCGCGCGTTGTGAACGCCGTAGAGCAGGTAGATCGCCGCACCGACCGCGAAATAGACGAGCAGGATCGCGGCGGGAATCCATTGGCCGTTGGCGGCCTTCAGAATCACGTCGATCAGCACCGGCGCCGCCATCAGCACGCACGACGCCAGCGCCAGCACCGGCACGACGCCGATCCATATGCCGCCGATCCGGACGCCGCCCAGCGGCACCTTGAACGGACGCTCGAGTTCGGGATGCGTGGTCCGCAGCCACATCACCGCGATCGCCACCACGGTGAAGACCGAGATCGTGCCGAGGCTGACCAGATCGCCGAGCAGGCTGATCGGCAGCAGCGCCGCCGCGACTGCCGACGTCGCGGCGACGGTGATCGTTGCCACGGCCGGCGTGCGGAATCGCCTGTGCAGCCGGGCAAATGGCGCGGGCAGCAGGCCATCGCTCGACATCGCATGGCAGATGCGCGACTGGGCATAGGTGTTGACCAGCAGAACCGAGGCGAGACCGGTCAGCGCGCCGGCCTTGATGACGATCGCCAGCACCGGCATACCGACCGCGCCGATCGCCACCGCGACCGGATCGGGCACGCCCAGTTCCCGGTAGGAGACCAGCCCGGTCATCACCAGCGCTACCGCCGCATAAAGCACGGTGCTCGCCGCCAGCGCGCCGAGGATGCCGAGCGGCACGTCGCGCTGCGGCCGCCGGGTTTCCGCCGCCGCCGTCGCCACCGCCTCGAACCCCAGATAGGCAAAGAACAGGATCGATGCGCCGCGCAAGATGCCGGGCACGCCGAATGCGAAGCCGCCTTCGTTCGGCGGAATGAAGGGCATCCAGTTCGCGCTGTCGACCCGGCCGATCCCGACTGTCACGAATCCGACGAGCACGCCGACCTTGATGATGACCAGCAGCGTATTGACCGCGGCAGAATGGGCGACACCGCGGATCAGCACCAGCGTCACCGCGACCAGCGCGGCGACCGCCACGAGATTGATCCCGCCGCCGGTCACGAAGCGGATGCCGCCGGCACCCGTCTCCGCCGTGATCCATGACGACGATATCGCCGCGGGAAGGTGGACGCCGAAATCGCCGAGCAGGCTGGCGAAATACCCGGAAAAGCCCACCGCCAGTGCCGCGCCGGCCAGCCCGAACTCGAACATCACCATCCAGCCAAGGCCCCAGGCGAACACCTCGCCCAGCACCGTGTAGGCATAAGCGTAAGACGCCCCCGAGACCGGCAGCACCGAGGCGAGCTCGGCATAGCACAGGCAAATGAAGCCGCAGGCGATCGCCGCGATCAGGAACGACAGGATTACCGCTGGCCCGGCATAGTGAGCGGCGGCCGTGCCCGTCATGACATAGACGCCCGCACCGACGATGCAGCCGATGCCGATCAGCACGAGCTGCACCGGGCCGAGCGAGCGGTGCATTCCGGTCGTCTCGGCGTCGCGCCTGACCGTGGCGAGCGACTTGCGCCGCAGAAACGGATGTGCAGCGCCCGCATCGCCGCCGCGGATCGTCGCCGTAATGACTCGCTTCATGCCCGCTGCTCCGCTCCATACGCGCGATCGGCGGCCCTACCGATGACGTACACTATCGCAATTGGAGCGCTGCGCCGCCGTGTTCGGGTGCCGCGCTGTCGCGTTCGGGCAAGTTCATTCGTCGCCTGGGCCCGCGCCGTTGTGCGGCCGGCGCTCGGCGAGCTACGCACGAGCAGCTCAAATCGTCGGCGGGAGGCGGGGCCATCGCAACCGAGGCAGCGAAGATCGACCCCAATCGGCCGCATTGGCAACTGGGCCGGCTCGACGCGCACGCCCAGGCGGCGCTGGTCCACAAGGGCGAGGTTTCCCCGGCCGAGTTGGTCCGTGCCGCATTCGGTCGCATCGAAGAGCTCGACCCCAAGCTCGGCGCCGTGTCCTATCGCGCGTTCGACCACGCGCTGCGCATGGCGGAGCAGGTCGATCGTTCGCTGCCGATGGCGGGCGTGCCGCTGCTGCTAAAGGCATCGACCAGCTATCCGGGGTTCCCGCACGTCTGCGGCTCGCGCTCGCGCCGGTCGGACGTGGCGACGGCGATCTATCCCTTCGCCCGCGCGCTGGAGGACGCGGGCCTCATCGCCTGCGGCATGACGACGATGCCCGAATTCGGGCTGATGGGCAGCGGCGAAGCGGTGATCTACGGGCGGACGCGCAACCCGTGGGCGCCCGACCGGAGCCCCGGCGGGTCGAGCAGCGGTTCGGGCGCGGTGGTGGCGGCGGGTCTGGTCCCCTTCGCCACCGGCAGCGACGGCGGCGGATCGATCCGCATTCCGGCCTCGCATTGCGGAATCGTCGGTTTCAAGCCGAGCCGCGGCTGGAACCTGCGCGCACGCGCCTCGAACGTGGTCGATGATCTGTTCGCCTGCGATGCGCTGATGGCGCGCACCATGCGCGACACGATCTGGGCGGCGCAGCGCCTGCGTACGCAGCCGGTGCGCAAAAGCGACCGCAAGCCGCTCCGCATCGGCGTCAACCTGATCGGCCTCGACGGTCGCGCGGCGACATCCGAGATGGTGGCGGCGACGCGCGCGGCGGGCGCATTGTGCGAGTCGCTCGGCCATGCGGTCGAGGAATGCCCGCTGCCGATCGATCATCCGGCGATGCGCCGCGCCTTCGAGGTCATCTGGGTTTACGGCGCGGGCGAGGCGGTGGACGTGGTGCGCGCCCGATATCCGGATACGCCCCTCGACACGCTGCTCGAGCCCTGGACGCTCGGCCTTGCGGCGATGCGCGAGCATGTGTCGCCCGAGGAACTGGCCGACACCCTGACGCACTTCGATCGGCTGCATCGGCAAATGGCGCCGCACTGGCAGCGGTTCGATTTCGTGCTGTCGCCGGTCGCCGACAGCGCCGCGCCGCCGATCGGCTTGCTCGATCCGACCCGCGACTTCTCCGCGCTGGCAAACGATCATTTCGGGCATGTCAACTTCACCCATTTACAGAACATGGGCGGCTTCCCGGCGCTATCGCTGCCGCTCGGCCAATCGGAAACGGGGCTGCCGATCGGCGCGATGTTCTGGGGACCCCACGGCGCCGACGACCTGCTGCTCGACCTCGGCCGATCGCTCGAGGCCGCCGCCGACTGGCGCGACCGATGGCCGTCAGTCGTTCGCTGAGCGAGCCGCCGGCGCGCGCGAGCGCGATCGCCATCGGGCGGCCGCAATCGCGCGGCTATATCCTCGCGCTGCTGACGCTGGTCTATACGGTCAATTTCGTCGATCGTCAGGTCCTGCCGATCCTGCTCCCCGCGATCAAGGCGGAGTTCCACGTCTCCGACACCGCGCTCGGGCTGCTGGTCGGCCCCACCTTCGCCTTTTTCTACGCGATCCTCGGGGTGCCGCTGGCGATGCTGGCGGACCGGGTCAGCCGCCGCCGGCTGATCGGGATTTCACTGTTCCTGTTCTCGATCGTCACCTTGCTGTGCGGGGTGGCGGCGCAGTTCTGGCACTTGGTGCTGGCGCGGATCGGCACCGGCATCGGCGAAGCGGGAACGGGGCCGGCCAGCCAGACGATCATTGCCGATCTCTATCCGCCGGCAGAGCGCGCCCGCGCCCAGGCGATCTATGCCGCCGGGGTCAACGCCGGCGTCCTCATCGCCTTTGCGATGGGCGGGGTGGTCGCCGAACGGTTCGGCTGGCGCGCTGCGTTCGTCGTCGCCGGCATTCCCGGCCTGCTTCTCGCCATCCTCCTGCTACTGACTCTGGAAGAGCCAGAGCGCGGCCGCGCCGATCCCGCGCCGGCGACACCGACCCCGCCGGCGCCGCCGCTGACAACGGTGCTGAAGACGTTGTGGGCAGACAAGGCCTTCCGGCTGGCGGTGATCGGCGGCTGCACCACCTGCTTCACCGGCTATGCGGTCGGCGGCTTCTTCCCGACGCTGCTCGTCCGCACGCATCACATGCGCCTCGGCGAGATCGGGTTGGCGATCGCGCTGATCGCGGGGGTCGGCGGCGGGCTAGCCACTTATGCCGCCGGCCATGCCGCGGATCGGCTCGCCCGCCGCGACGTCCGCTGGTATTTCCGCGTCCCGGCGATCGCCGCACTGCTGCCGCTGCCGCTCGCACCGCTGTGCTTCCTTTCGGACAATGCCGCGGTCGCCCTCGCCGCATCGGTGCCGATCCTGTCGCTGACTGCCGCCTTCATCGGGCCGGTCGTGGCGATCATCCAGCGCCTCGTGCCGCTCAGGATGCGCGCGACGGCGATCGCGGTGCTGATCCTCGTCGATAGTCTCGTCGGGCTCGGGCTGGGCCCGCAATTCGTCGGGCTGGTCAGCGACTGGCTGACGCCCGCGCTGGGTGCGAACGCGCTCGGCGTCGCGATGCTCGCGTCGATGATCGGTTCGGCGCTGTCGGCGATCGCCTTCCTGATCGGCTCGCGCCATCTCGCCGCCGCGCTCGACGCTGCCGGATCGGCCGAGTGATGGCGCCGGCCTTCCCGCCTCAAGCGGCGCGCGTGCCCTCATCAGCGCCGCGTCAGCGACCCGCACGTATCAGGCCGGTCATGAAACGGAACCGATCCACCCCAATCCGCCTCGCCCGTCGCACCGGCTGGGCCCTCCCCCTCCTCGGCACCCTCGCCGCCGCCGGCATGGCGACCGGCGCGCACGCCGACGACCATCGCGAAAAGGCCCGCGAGCTCGCCGCGATCCGCGCCGCCGTTCAGCGCGGCGAGCTGCTGCCGCTGCCGCGCATCATGACGCTGGCGCTGGCGCGCGTGCCCGGCGATGTCGTCAAGACCGAGCTCGAGGCGGAACACGGGCGGCTGACCTATGAAGTCAAGATTCTCACTCGAACGGGCATCGTCCGCGAGGTGAAGCTCGACGCACGCAAGGGAACGATCCTGGAGATAGAGGACGATTGATGCGGGTGCTGGTGGTCGAAGACGATCCCGTCGTCGGGCTGGACCTCGCCCGGGCCTTGTCCGACGCGGACTTCGTCGTCGATCTCTCCATCGACGGCGCCGACGCCTGGTTCCGCGGCGACGTCGAGGATTACGCATGTGTCGTGCTCGATCTCGGCCTGCCCCGCCTCGACGGCCTCAGCGTGCTCAAGCGGTGGCGGGCGAGCGGGCGAGCCTTTCCGGTCCTGATCCTCAGCGCCCGCAGCGACTGGACCGAGAAGGTCGAAGGCATCGAGGCGGGCGCCGACGATTATGTCGGCAAGCCGTTCGCGGTGGGAGAAGTGGTCGCGCGCGCCCGCAGCCTCGTTCGCCGTGCGGCCGGCCACAGCTCGCCACTTCTCTCGATCGGCCGCCTCACTCTCGACACGGCGAGAATGAGCGTGACCGCGGACGGCCGCACACTGCGCCTGTCTCCGCTCGAATACCGCCTGCTCGATCTGCTCGTCCATCGGCCCGGCCGCTTCCTCTCGACGATGGACATCGCCGAGCAGTTGCATGGAACGGCCGACGCCGCAGAGGCCAACGCCATCGAGGCACTGGTTCTGCGCCTGCGTCGCAAGGTCGGGGCCGATGCGATCGAGAGCCGGCGCGGCTTCGGCTACATGCTCGCCGGATCATGATCCGCGATTCGCTCCGGCTCCGGCTGCTCGCGGCGGGGGCGGTGGCGATCCTGGTCGCGCTGGCATTGGCCGGGGCTGGCATGAGCTGGGTGTTCCAGCGCCATATCGAACAACGCGAGGCCGGTGCGTTGATCCGCGACGGCACTCTGATCGTCGGCGGCCTTCGAGTCGATCCCGCCGGCAAGCCGGTCACCGACATGGAGCCCGGCGACGATCGTTTCGGCCAAGCCGGCAGCGGTCTTTACTGGCAGCTCACGACGAGCCGGGGCAGCGCGCATTCGGAGTCGCTTTGGGACCAGAGCCTGCCGATCGCCGCCGGCGTCGGCCGCGGGGGCTGGCGCACCCGCCACGCGCCCGGCCCGTTCGGAAGATCCCTGCTGATCGTCGAACGGCGCATCCTGCCGGTCGGTGCGTCCGAGCCCGTCCTGGTGCAGGTCGCGACCGACGATGCGCCGCTCCATGCCGCCCGCCGCGAATTCGATCACGAAACCGCGTTGTCGCTCGCGCTGCTCTGGCTGTTCCTGGTGATCGCCGCCTATGTGCAGGTCACGCTGGGGCTGCGCCCGTTGGCAACCGTCCGCCGGCAGATCGCGTTGCTGCAAGGCAATCCCGCCGCGCGTCTTCCTGCGGTTCATCCGCGCGAAATCGCACCGCTGACGGAAGCGATCAACGCCCTCGCCGAATCGCGCGAGGCCGATCTCAACCGCGCCCGGAAACGAGCGGGCGATCTCGCCCACAGCCTGAAGACCCCGCTTGCCGCACTCGCCGCACAAAGCCGGCGCGCGCGGAGCGCCGGCGCGACCGAGGCGGCGGACGGATTCGACCGGGCACTGGCGGCAATACGGGCGACCCTCGAGACCGAGCTGGCCCGGACTCGCGCGGCGGCAGTCCGCGAAGCCGGGCGGAGTCTCGCTGCCGACGTCGAGACGCTGGTCGAGAATATCATCGCCGTGATCGAGCGCACGGAGCCGGGGGAGCAGATCGTCTTCGAGGTGCATGTCCCCGAGGATCTTCACGTCCCCGTGGCGGCGGAAGATTTGACCGAGCTGCTGGGTGCGCTGATCGAGAATGCGACGCGCCATGCCCGGCATCATGTGCGGGTGCTGGGCGCGATGGAGGACGGCCTGTGCGCGCTGACCGTCGAGGACGACGGCCCAGGCCTCGGCCGTGAAGCGTCCGAAGCGGTGATGGCGCGGGGCAACCGGCTCGACGAAGCCGGGCCCGGTCACGGCCTCGGGCTGGCGATCGTCGGCGATCTGATGCGCGCGACCGGCGGCACGATCACGCTCGGCCGGGCCGCATTGGGAGGTCTGGCCGCCCGCCTGACATGGCCGGTCGAACCGACGCCGCAAATGTCTCACAAACGCGACCTCCTCCGCTGGCTGATACGGCGCTGACGGCGACCGTGACTCAGGCGTCAGCATCCGCGCTCTAGGGCCGGCTCCCGACGGATGCGCCTGAAGGAAACGACTTCCCATCGGCGCCAATCAGGGGGAGAAGCCGATGATCGCTCGTTTCGGGACGGCGCTTGCAACGGCGGCACTGGTCGCCTTGCCAGGCGCGGCGAACGCATCGCCATACAAGATCACCGGCCTCGATGCCGCCACCAGTCTGGAGCTGAAGCTGTTCACCAAGCTCAAGTCGAACCACTGGGGAAGCGAGTTGGAAGGGCCCGGCTTCGATCTGACGATACCCGTCGCCGGCGGCCTCGAAGCTTCCGCCACCTTCGGGCCGGGACGGCTTCACGAAACCGGCGGGCGAACCCGCTGGGGGATGATCGACTCCGAATTCGCGATGAAATGGGAAATCGTCTCGATGCCCGACGATGGCGGCATCGGCCTCACCACCGAACCGGCGGTGATCGCGCCTACCGGCACCCATGGCCTCGGCGATGACGAGTGGCGCTTCGAGGCGCCGTTGGTGATCGGCTGGGCGAGCGGCCGGGTCGAAGTCCGCGGCGAAGCAGGCTATGAGCGCGGCCTCAAGTCCCACGAGGACGAGGTCAGCTTCGGTGTCGTGACCGAATACGACCTCTCCGACTCCTTCTCGATCGGCGCCGAGGTGACTGGCAGTACCCCGTCGCTGGCGTTCCGCAGCTACGAAGCCGCCGCCGACATCGGCTTCAAATGGGAATTCGCCCGGTCGGTCGAGTTGCAGGGGCGCCTCGGCCGTTCGCTGCGCAGGGACGACCGCCGCCCGCAAACCGAGGCTGCGCTCTATGTCGAGATTGCCTTCTGAGCCGCGGATCAAGCCGCTGCCGGGCCGCCGACCCGGTCACGATCACCCCACCCTTCGCTCCTGAAAGCGCTGCATCCAACGCGCAAGCGGTGTCGCGCCGAGCGAACGGATGATCGACGCGAGCACTTCGGGCCGCTCGTCCTGGCCGAGCTTGAACCTGCCGACCAGCCCGGTGACCCGGACTCGGAAGCCGATGACGCGCTTCTCCATCCCCTCGTACCGCTCGCCGAGCGCCGAGATGCTCCAGGGCTGATCCCGCCCGGCTTCCATCGCATCGACAAGCGCGACCAATGCCGCCCCGGTCGCTTCCGGAAGCAGCGTCAGGTCCCCCGCGATGCTGAGCTGGGCGAAATTCCAGGTCGGGGCCCAGTTCGACACCCCGGCCTGCTCGGGCGAGATATAGGCCTGCGGTCCGGTGAACAGCACCAGGACCCGGGCGTCGGCTTGCCACGCCGAGACCAGCGGATGTCGGCGCGGAATATGGCCGAGGAGATGAGTCAGGACGCCATCGTCGCCATATTCGCCGAGCAGCGGGAGCTGCGTCGCGAGGTCCGCCCGCCCGTCCGCCGCACAAAGCCACGCCAACGGGAATTCGGTGATGAGGTCGCGCACATCGCCGGGCCCGTATTGCGCGAAAAGGTCGGTCATCCGGCATCTCCCGGCCAGCCCCGGCCCGCGCCTCGCGTCATCGTCATCAGCCGCTCCAACGTTCATTGTTCCACCATGCAAACCGCTCGCAACTCCGCCGACGAAGCGCAAGTCCAGGGCCGCCGAATCCCGCCCTCGTCACGGCCGCACACCCTCGAATTGCCGCACCCCCGCGCATGTTCGCACGGCGGTTTTAGAAGTTCGGGTCCGGAACACGGTGCGGCCTCGCCATGCTTTCCCGGGGAGCGAGCGCTGCGTCGACGGTCATTTTCAAGGTTTCGGTCGGGTGAGGCTTGCCCACCGGGGTTGCTCCCGCCTATGTGATGCCTCGCGCAACGACGACGTGAGACTGAAAGGAAAGCCGTGTCGACGATCACCGTTGAGGAGATGGCCCGGCGCATCGGCACCGAGACGGTGTCGGACTGGGTCGAGGTGACGCAGACGATGATCGACACCTTCGCCGACGCGACCGGCGATCATCAATTCATCCATGTCGATCCGGAGCGCGCGAAGCTCACCCCGTTCGGCGGCACGATCGCTCACGGTTTCCTG
The DNA here is from genome assembly GCA_035776635.1 of Sphingomonas sp. GTDB lineage: Bacteria > Pseudomonadota > Alphaproteobacteria > Sphingomonadales > Sphingomonadaceae > Sphingomonas. The sequence goes on from DASTWI010000010.1 coordinate 152,475, forward strand.
ACGCTGTCGCTGATGCCGCTGCTCGCCTCGAAGGTCCCCGACGCGCCGCAGATCGCGGGCGTCAGGATGGGCGTCAACTACGGTGGCAACAAAGTCCGCTTCCTCACCCCCGTCCGCTCCGGCAAGCGCGTCCGCGGCCGCTTCAAGCTCCTCTCGTTCGAGGAGAAACGACCCGGCCAATGGCAGCAGACTGTCGAATTCACCGTCGAGATCGAGGGCACCGAAAAGCCCGCAATGATCGCCGAATGGATCAGCCAGGTATTTGTTTGAACCCATTAGCCCCTCCCCTTCAGGGGAGGGGTTGGGGTGGGGGAGTTTAGCCCACGCGGGTTGCAACATGCCCCACCCCAAACCCCTCCCCTTAAGGGGAGGGGCTTTAACAGGAAAGGACCCGCCAATGCGTTCCGCCGTCATCGTCTCCACCGCCCGCACCCCGATCGGCCGCGCCTATCGCGGCGCGTTCAACGCGCTGCCGTCGCAGACGCTCGCCGCCAGGTCGATCGAGGCTGCGGTCGGCCGCGCGAGGATCGACGGCGCCGAGGTCGACGACGTCGTGTTCGGCGCCGCGCTCCAGCAGGGCCATCAATCAACCAACATCGCGCGTCAGGCGCTGTTGCGCGCGGGCCTTCCTGTGTCGGTGGCGGGCATGTCGGTCGATCGCCAGTGCGCCTCGGGCCTGATGGCGATCGCTACCGCCGCCAAGGAGATCATCGACGATCGCATGGACATCACGATCGGCGGCGGAGTCGAATCGATCAGCCTGGTCCAGACGCCGCAAATGCGCGTCGCGCCCGATCCTGAACTGATCCGGATGCATGACGACATCTACATGCCGATGCTGCAGACCGCCGAGGTCGTCGCCGCACGCTATGGCATCAGCCGCGAGCGACAGGACGAATACGCTCTCCAGTCGCAACAGCGCACCGCCGCCGCGCAGGCCGCGGGCAAGTTCGATGACGAGATCGTCCCCGTCACCGCGACGATGAACGTGACCAACAAGGAGACCAAGGAGGTCACCCAGAAGGAGGTCACGCTCGCCAAGGACGAAGGCAACCGCCCCGACACCTCGGCCGAGGGTCTCGCCGCGCTGCCCCCCGTGCTCGGCCCCGACAAGACGGTTACCGCCGGCAACGCCAGTCAGCTCTCCGACGGCTCGGCCGCGAGCGTGCTGATGGAGGAGAAGGTCGCCGAAAAACGCGGGCTGCAGCCGCTCGGCCGCTATGTCGGCATGGCGGTCGCCGGAACGAAGCCCGACGAAATGGGCATCGGCCCGGTCTTTGCAATTCCCAAGCTGCTCGACCGCTTCGGCCTGAAGATGGACGACATCGGCCTGTGGGAATTGAACGAGGCGTTCGCGGTCCAGGTGATCTACTGCCGCGACAAGCTCGGCATTCCCAACGATCTGCTCAACGTCAACGGCGGCGCGATTTCGATCGGCCATCCCTACGGCATGTCGGGCGCACGCATGACCGGTCACGCCCTCATCGAAGGCAAGCGCCGCGGCGCCAGATACGTCGTCGTCACGATGTGCATCGGCGGCGGCCAAGGCGCAGCGGGCCTGTTCGAGGTGCTGTAACCCACCTCCGCCGCCCGTCCCGAGTAGCGACCCAGCAGCGCCACAGCTATTCGGTCGCGCTCGGGACGAGTGATACGTAACAGAATAACAATTGCCCGGCGCTACACGCACCGCAAATTGCGTTTGGCGTCGCCTTGACTCTCTGTTATCGCTCCCGCCGACGCCTGCGATCGAGACGGGCGACGGCAGGGGGAGCCAGAAATGGCGGAGGATGTGGGGCTCGTGGCCGATGTCGGCCGCGTTTCGGTGCGGTTCGGACTGAGCGGCGGCAAGCAGGGGCTGGCGCCGCGCGACATTCACACCTTCCACACCGCCGATCATGCGACCTTCACCTCGGCGCTGACGGCCTATCTCCGCCAGGTGGGGCTCGAGAACCGCGCGTTGCCGAGCACGCTGGCGATTGCCGGCGCGGTGCGGGGCGATATCATCAACATGACCGGCAGCCGCTGGTACATCTCGCTGTCCGGGGTCGAGGCGGTGCTGCGTGCGCGGCCCAGCGCGATCAACGAATGCGCCGCCAACGCGCTCGCGCTCACCCAGCTTTCCGACAGCGCGCTGCTGCCGCTGCCCGGACCGCGCCCCCGGCCGGTGCGTCCCGGCGGCAATTTCGTGGTGATCGGACCCGGCACCGGGCTCGGCGTCGCCGGGCTGGTCACATGCGGCGACCGGCTCGCGCCGGTGCAGAGCGAGGGCGGGCACATGACCTTTGCCGTCACGACCGAAGAGGAAGCAAAGGTCGCCCGGCACCTCGCCCGCCGCGGGGGCGTGATGAGCAATGAAGCGCTGCTCAGCGCTCCCGGCCTGATCGCGATTTACGAGGCGCTGTCGGGTGGCCCCGCGCCCGAGCCCGAGGTCATCACACGCGACGCCGCGCGCGATCCGCACGCCGCCGCCGCGCTCGCCACCTTCATCGGCGCGCTCGGCGCGATGATCGGCGATATCGTGCTCGCATTCGGCGCGTGGGACGGCGTGTTCCTGTCCGGGTCGATCGCCCGGGCGCTGCACCACAAGCTCGCGGCGCCGACTCTCAGGCAGCGGATGACGGCCAAGGACGCCTTCGCGCGCCAGCTCGCCGAGGTGCCGATCGCGGTGGTCAACCGCAACGACCTCGAACTGCTCGGCGCCGCCGCCGCGTTGGCGCAGGGGTAACGATCGCTCCCACCATCACAGGCGGCGCTTGACCCGATCGGCGTCCCACGCGATTCCGCACGCATGGCAGGCCCTTCCCTCGCCCACCGTCTCCGCGTCGAGGCACATGCCGTCTGGCTCGCGGTGCGCGATCCGCGCACGCCGTGGAGCGCGCGGGCGATCGGGCTGGTGATCGCCGCCTATGCGCTGTCGCCGATCGACCTCGTTCCCGATTTCATCCCGGTCCTGGGCCTTGTCGACGACGCGATCCTGATCCCCGCGGGGCTCTGGCTGTTCGAGCGGCTGGTGACGCCCGAGCACATGGCCGAGCACCGCCTCGCCGCCGAGCAAGCGTCGCGCCGGCCGGTCAGCTGGCTCGGCCTCGGCCTCGTCGCGCTGCTGTGGATCGCCGCCTTGTGGCTCGTCTGGCGGCTATTCCGCCTCGCTTACGACTGACGCCGGCTGGGCGCGCAGCGCCGCGCCGAACAGCAGCACCTCGGCATCGGGCTCGGAGACCTGCACCAGCCCGCCGTTCTCGCTCGCCAGCGCATGGACGAGATGCGCCGCCGCCGCGCGCGGGGTGAGTTCCCCGCCGGCGATCCCGCCGGTCAGCGCGGTCCGCAGTTCGGCGTCGAGCACGATTCGCGGCCCCGCCCCGCGCACCACGATCTCGACCGTGCCGTCGTCATGCGTCTCGCCGCCGATATCGAGCCGCCCGCCGCGCACCAGCGCGTCGCCCGCGATCAGCGCGAGATTGAGCATCACCTTGATGGCCGTCTTGGGCAGCACCGGCTGCTCGACCAGCCAGCCGAGCTGGAGCCGCTTGGTGTCGGCGAACAGCCCCTCGATGGCGGTGCGCGCCTCGCGCGTGTCGACCGTCTCGCCGAACCCGCCCGCCGCGCCGAACGCGAGGCGGAAGAACTTCAATTTGTTGGCCGACGCCCGCGCGCTTTCGCCGAGCAGCTCGATGCACCGCGCGCGCATCTCCGGATCGTGCTCGTCGGCGAGCAGCTCGAGCCCGTTGTTGAGCGCGCCGACCGGGCTCAGCAGGTCATGGCACAGGCGCGAGCACAACAGGCTGGCGAATTCGACCGAGCTGACCGTCATGCTGCTCCTTTCCCGAGCGTCTCGATATGGCTCCGTTCTGGCGAAACGGCGGCGCCGACGCAACCCGGCGGCATGACGTCGAGCGCGATCGGTGCGAAACGGCCGGCGACCGGCCCTGCCTCGACCGCGCGCCAGGCGGTGACGTCGCCGCCCGCCGCGATCAGCCAGATCATTCCGTCGGGCGCCGCCGCTGCGGCATCGCGCGGCGACGGCCTGGCGCTGCCGCCAGGATGCGAATGATAACAGCCGACGAGCTGCGGCCCGCCCGCTCGCATCGCCCGATGGGCCGCAAGCAGCGCGACGGGATCGATCTCGAACCGCGACGCCGGATCGGCCGCGACATTGGCGCACGCGCACGCCTCCTCGATCTGGTCGGCCGCGCCGAACAGCAAGCCGCAGATTTCCCACTCCGTCGCAGCCGCCTCCGCCCGGATCTGTTGCAGCGCAGCACTTGAAATTCCGATCGTCATTCCCATGTTCCTACGGCATGGTCCGGGGGGATTCCATCATCGACGCAAGGATCGCCGAGACGGCCCACGGCTGGCGGCTCGACCGCGCGCTCGCCGACGCGGTGCCGACCCTCTCGCGCGAGCGGCTCAAGGCGCTGATCGCCTCGGGCAAGGTAACGGACGAGAGCGGCGCTGCGGCGCGCGATCCGGCAAGGAAGGCGATCGGCGGCCAGGCGTTCACCGTCGCGGTCCCCGCCCCCGCCCCGGCGCACAACGTGCCGCAGGACATCGCGCTCGAGATCGTGTTCGAGGACGAGCATCTGATCGTGCTCGACAAGCCCGCGGGGCTGGTCGTCCACCCCGCCGCCGGCAATCCCGACGGCACCTTGGTCAACGCCCTGCTCCACCATTGCGCTGGGCGGCTGTCGGGCATCGGCGGGGTCGCGCGGCCGGGGATCGTCCACCGCATCGACAAGGACACCTCGGGCCTGATGGTCGCCGCCAAGACCGACCGCGCGCACGAGGGGCTGGCGAAGCAGTTCGCCGCCCATTCGATCGACCGCCGCTACAAGGCGATCGTCGCCGGCCGGCCCAATCCGCCGGCGGGCAGCATCGACGCCCCGCTCGCGCGCTCGCCCGCCAACCGCAAGAAGGTGGCGGTCGTCGCCTCGGGCAAGCGCGCGGTGACGCACTACCGCACGCTCCAGCCGCTCAGGGAGGCGGCGCTGGTCGAGTGCCGGCTCGAAACCGGCCGCACGCACCAGGTCCGCGTCCATATGGCCTCGATCGGGAACCCTTTGCTGGGCGACCCCGTTTACGGCCGGACCAGGGCGGCGCATCGGCCGATCCTGGAAACGCTGCGTTTCAGGCGCCAGGCCTTGCACGCCGCGCATCTCGGGTTCATTCACCCGGTCAAAAGCAACGCTTTGTCCTTCGATAGCGAATTGCCTGCAGACATGCAGGAACTGTTCACGTCACTTACCGTATAGATTTGACGCCGGATGTGAGAACATTTCCGGCCGGTTTTAGGGAGAAACGATCATGGCCAGCGGCAGCAACGTCCCCGCGACGATCCCCGCGCTCGGCGGCGAGGCGAGCCTCAACCGCTATCTCGCCGAGATCAAGAAATTCCCGATCCTCGCGCCCGAGCAGGAATATATGCTCGCCAAGCGCTTCCAGGAGCATGGCGATACCGAGGCGGCGGCCCAGCTCGTCACCTCCCACCTCCGCCTCGTCGCCAAGATCGCGATGGGCTATCGCGGCTACGGCCTGCCCGTGTCCGAGCTGATCAGCGAGGGCAATATCGGCCTGATGCAGGGCGTGAAGAAGTTCGAGCCCGACCGCGGCTTCCGCCTCGCGACCTATGCGATGTGGTGGATCCGGGCCTCGATCCAGGAATTCATCCTGCGCAGCTGGTCGCTCGTGAAGATGGGCACCACCGCGGCGCAGAAGAAGCTGTTCTTCAACCTGCGCCGGATGAAGGCGAAGCTCGATGCGTTCGAGGACGGCGACCTCAAGCCCGAGGACGTCGCCAAGATCGCCACCGATCTCGGCGTCACCGAGGACGAGGTGGTCAGCATGAACCGCCGCATGGCGATGGGCGGCGATACCTCGCTCAACGTGCCGATGCGCGAGGACGGCGAGAGCCAGTGGCAGGACTGGCTCGCCGATGAAGAGCCGCTGCAGGACGAACGCGTCGCCGACGCACAGGAGGCCGACGTCCGCCACGACCTGCTCGTCTCGGCGATGGACAGCCTCAACGACCGCGAGCGCCACATCCTGACCGAGCGCCGCCTGACCGACGACCCCAAGACGCTCGAGGAACTCTCGCAGGTCTACGGCGTCAGCCGCGAGCGCGTCCGCCAGATCGAGGTCCGCGCGTTCGAGAAGCTGCAAAAGGCGATGATGCGGCTGGCGGGCGAGAAGCGGCTGCTGGCAGCGGCGTAACCGCTACACCAACGGACAGACCCTCACCCTTCCCACTCGGCTGCGCCGAGCGGGCCCCTTCCCTCTCCCGCATGCGGGAGAGGGAGGGAGGCGCGAAGCGCCGGAAGGGTGAGGGTCTGTCGTGCGTTTTTGCGCGAAAGATCCCGCTTCCATAGCGAACGACCAATATGGCGCCGGTACGCGGAATATGATTGAACCGCGTCCATGACGACCGCCCGCCGCCCTCGCGCCCGCAGCCGCTGGCGTTTGACCCACCTCCTCCGTCTCATCCTCAAGATCATCGTCTGGTTCGTCATCGTCTCGGTCGCCTGGGTCGCGCTCTACCGCTTCGTGCCGCCGCCGGTGACGTTCACGATGCTCGGCAATGCGCTCGACGGGCGCGGCATTCACAAGGACTGGATGCCGCTGTCGAAGATCGACCCCGACATGGCCCGCGCCGCAATCGCGGGGGAAGACGCGCGCTTCTGCTCGCACCACGGCTTCGATTTCACCGCGATCGCCAAGGCCGCGGCGCACAACGAGCGCGGCGGCCGCATCCGCGGCGGCTCGACGATCAGCCAGCAGACCGCGAAGAACGCCTTCCTGATCCAGGGCGGCGGCTATGTCCGCAAGGCGTTCGAGGCGTGGTTCACCGTGCTGATCGAGGGGATCTGGGGCAAGAAGCGGATCATGGAAGTCTATCTCAACGTCGCCGAGACCGGCATCGGCACCTATGGCGTCAACGCCGGCGCAATGCGCTATTTCGGCCACGACGCCGCGCACCTGACGCCGACCGAGGCAGCGCGGATCGCTGCGATCCTGCCGCTCCCCAAGAAGCGGCTGGTCAACGACCCGCACGGCTTCACCCGCCGCTACGGCAACGCGATCGCGCGGCGCGCCGGCGTCGTCAGGAACGATGGTCTCGCGGCCTGCCTGCGCTGACCCGTTCTTTCGCGAGCGCCGCCGCCTTCGACCCTACAGCTGGAGGCCGAAGCGCGGGCCGATCCACGTCATCGCCGCATAGAGCACGATCGTCAGCACACACCCGGCTGCGAGCGCGGCCCAGAAGCCTACGCCATGCCTGAGCAGCGCCGGGATGAGGAGAAACATCGGCAGCGACGGCAGCACGTACCAGAACGTCGCGCCGGCATGGGCCGCCATATTTCCGGCGTCCGGCTTGTCATGCCACAGCCAGATCATGCCGAGCACCGACACCAGCGGCAGCGAAGCGATCAGCGCGCCGAACCCCGGATACCGTTTCGCCAGGGTCGAAGCGATCGCGACAAGCACGCCCGAGATCGCCGCTTTCAACGCCAGATAGAGCATAAGCCGACAGCAATAGACGATCGCGGCCGCCCGGCAAGCCGGACGACCGCGAGGGGGAGCCGGCTCCCGATGCCGATTGCGAACGGATCACCGCACCGTTCGCGCCGGGCAGAGATCAAGACCGTCGCGATCCGCTGCCTTTCGCAACTATTCGACGGGATCCGCCCTGCCTCGGCCGAACGCCGGCCTCACTGGTTCGAAACGCTGTCTCCCGCCTTCTGGGCGGCATCGCCGACCTTTTGCGCACTGTCGCCGACGCTTTGCGCCGCCGAGGTGATCGCGTCGGTCTTGACGTTCTCGTTTTGGCTCTTGTTGTAGAAATAGAAGGCGCCGATGATCACCAGGATCAGGATCGCGATCCCGATCAGCACCGCGCCGCCACCGCCGCCGCGGCGTTCGACCACCGTGGTGCGGGTGTCGGTCGGGCGATCGTCCGCCGACGTGCGGACCACGCGTTCTTCGTCAACCATGTGTCCCTCCTGACACTCGTGGAGCGGCAAGAACGAAGCGCCGGAGCGCTTGTTCCCGCCGCGCAACGAGTCAGAACGGCAGTTTGAAGCCCGGCGGCAGCGGCAAACCGCTGGAAAATTTCGCCATTTCGGCGCTCGACGCGGCATCGGCCTTGGTCCGTGCGTCGTTCAAGGCGGCGGCGATCAGGTCCTCCAGCATGTGCTTTTCGGACGGCTGGAGCAGCGAATCGTCGATCTCAACGCCCGCGATCCGCCCCTTGGCCGAAGCGCGGACCTTGACCAGCCCGCCGCCGGCGACGCCTTCGACCTCGATCTTGTCGAGCCCTTCCTGCGCCTTGGCGAGCTCGGCCTGGACGTTCTGCGCCATCGCCATGATGTCTTCGATATTGTTCATGCTGTGCTCCGTTTGTCGCTGTCCCAGCCCTCGAGCTCGGCGTCGGGAAACGCTTCGAACGAGGCCTTGACGATCGGGGTTGCGAGGATCGCCTGCCTGGCGGCCTCCTCGCGCTGCTGCTCGGCTTCGCGCGGGGTCGGCGCGCCGGGCGCGTCCTCGACCGTAACGCGCCACGGCTTGTCGGTGATCCGCCGCAGCGCATCGGCGAGATCGGGCACCATGTCGGCGGGCAGCGGCTTCGACGAGCTCAGCACCAGCTCCTGCGGACCGCAGCGCACGACGCGCGCCGACATGCGCAGTTTTTCGGCCAGCCCCAGCTCGCGATTGTCAGCGAGCAGCGCCATGATCGCCTCCAGACTCTCGGGCAACGCCGCCGTCGGCGCGGCAGCGGGGGCGGGCGGAGGCGCCGGCGCAGCGGACGACGGCGCCGCCGGCCCCTGCCCGCTGGCGATCTGCCGCGCGAGCTCGCCCGGATCGGGCAGCGACGCGGCATGGATCACGCGCAGCAACGCCATCTCGCCCGCCTCGATCGGCAGCGCGGCGCGCGCCACCTCGTCATGCCCCTTGAGCAGCAGCTGCCACAGCCGATGCAGCGCCTGGAACGACAGCTTCGCCGCCCAGCCCTCATAGGCCGCGCGTTCCTCGGCCGGTTGCGCGGGATCGGCCGGCGTGCCGAGCTTGACCAACGTCACCCCGTGGACCGTTTCGAGCAACGCGCGCAGCACGCTCTGCGGATCGACCCCGTAATCATATTGCCGCCGCAGCGCCGCCAGCGCGCCCCTGGCGTCGGCCTCGAGCAGCAGCCCCATCAGCTCGCGGATCGCCCCGCGATCGGACAGGCCCAGCATCTCGCGCACGGCATCGGCCCTGACCCCGCCGCCCTCCAGCCCGGCGTGCGCGATCGCCTGGTCGAGGATCGACAGCCCGTCGCGCGCCGACCCTTCCGCCGCGCGCGCGATCAGCGCCAGCGCCTCGGGCTCGGCCTCGACGCCTTCGGCCTCAGCCACCGCGGCGAAATGCGCGCCGAGCTTGTCCGACGGGATCCGCCTCAGGTCGAACCGCTGGCAGCGCGACAGCACCGTCACCGGCACCTTGTTGACCTCGGTGGTGGCGAACAGGAACTTCACATGTTCAGGCGGTTCCTCGAGAGTCTTCAATAACGCATTGAAAGCGTTCTTAGACAGCATGTGGACTTCGTCGATGATATAGATTTTGTAGCGCGCCGAAACCGCGGCGTAGCGCGAGGCGTCGATGATCTCGCGCACATCGTCGACGCCGGTATGGCTCGCGGCGTCCATCTCGATCACGTCGATATGGCGGCCCTCGGCGATCGCGCGGCACGGCTCGCACTCTCCGCATGGCTTGATCGTGGGGCCGCCGTTCCCATCAGGGCCGATGCAGTTGAGCGCCTTGGCGATGAGGCGCGCGGTCGAGGTCTTGCCGACGCCGCGGACGCCGGTCAGAAGGAAAGCGTGCGCCAGCCGGCCGCGCTCGATCGCGTTGCCCAGCGTCTGCACCATCGCGTCCTGGCCGATCAGTTCACGGAAGGTCTGCGGCCGGTATTTGCGCGCGAGAACGCGATAG